>NZ_JBAXGR010000044.1:0-30153 GCF_037139295.1 Aestuariivirga sp. | reverse complement strand
TCGCCATCCGTGAAGGCGGTCGTACCGTCGGCGCCGGCGTCGTCGCCAAGATCACTGACTAAGGGCGGAAAAAGAAATGCAACGTCAGAACATCCGTATCCGCCTCAAGGCCTTCGATCATCGCATACTCGATACGTCGACACGCGAGATCGTGAACACGGCGAAGCGGACCGGTGCGCAGGTGAGGGGCCCCGTGCCCCTTCCGACCCGGATCGAGCGTTTCACCGTGAACCGTTCGCCCCACGGGGACAAGAAGAGCCGGGAGCAGTTCGAAATTCGGACCCACCGCCGGCTGCTCGATATCGTCGATCCGACCCCGCAGACTGTCGATGCTTTGATGAAGCTCGATCTGGCCGCCGGTGTCGATGTTGAAATCAAGCTCTAACTCTTAGAGCTTTGAAGGAGTGAAGCGATGCGTTCTGGTCTCATCGCACAGAAGCTGGGCATGACCCGCGTCTACACGGAAGAGGGAGTTGTTGTTCCCGTGACCGTGTTGAAGGTCGATAACTGTCAGGTCGTCGCACAGAAGACGAGCGACAAGGATGGTTATACTGCTCTGCAGCTTGGTGCTGGCATCCCGAAGATCAAGCGGCTTACGAAGGCCGTACGTGGCCACTTTGCCGTGGCCAAGGTAGAGCCGAAGCGTAAGCTGAAGGAATTCCGTGTGTCTCCGGACAACGTGATCCCGGTTGGTGCTGAAATCACTGTCGAGCATTTCGTTCCCGGCCAGTTCGTGGACGTGACCGCGACCTCGATGGGTAAGGGTTTCGCCGGTGGTATGAAGCGTTGGAACTTCCGCGGTCTGCGCGCCACGCACGGCGTGTCGGTCAGCCACCGTTCCATCGGTTCCACCGGTAACCGCCAGGACCCGGGCAAGGTCTTCAAGAACAAGAAGATGCCTGGTCACCTCGGCGCCGAGACCACCACGACGCAGAACATCGTCGTCGTGAAGACGGATCTCGACCGTGGCCTGATCCTGGTCAAGGGTTCGGTTCCGGGTGTCAAGGGTGCGTGGGTTTCCGTGCGCGATGCCGTGAAGCGCAAGCTTCCCGACAGCGCTCCGAAGCCGGGCGCGTTCAAGCTTCCCGAAGCCGCCGCGGCTCCGGCAGCAGAGTAAGGGTTGACGGACATGAAAGCCGATATTCACACCATCGAGGCCCAGACGGCCGGCAGCATCGAGCTCGCCGACCACATCTTCGGTCTTGAGCCCCGCGCCGACCTGATCCATCGCGTGATCCAGTGGCAGATGAACAAGCGCCAGCAGGGTACGCACCAGGCGAAGTCGCGTGGCGAGATTTCCCGTACGACGAAGAAGCTTGGCCCGCAGAAGGGTTCGGGCGGTGCTCGTCACGGTTCGCGCAAGGCCGGCATCTTCGTCGGTGGCGGCAAGGCCTTCGGTCCCCGTTCGCGGAGCCATGAGACGTCGCTGAACAAGAAGATCCGCGCCCTCGGCCTGCGCCACGCCATCTCGGCGAAGGCAAAGGACCAGTCGCTGGTGATCCTTGACCAGGCCGCGTCCGACGGCAAGACCAAGACGCTGGTCAACGCCTTCGAGAAGCTCGGCCTCGTGAACGCGCTGATCATCGACGGCGCCGCGGTGAACGACAGCTTCGCCAAGGCTGCCCGCAGTATCCCGAACATCGATGTGCTGCCGATCCAGGGCATCAACGTCTACGACATCCTGCGCCGCAAGAAGTTGGTTCTGACCAAGGCGGCCGTCGAAGCGCTGGAGGCGCGGTTCAAGTGAGCAAAGAGCACTTCTACGACATCATCAAGAGCCCGGCGATCACCGAAAAGGCGACGCTTGTCTCCGACAACAACACGGTCGTCTTCAACGTGGCGCGCGACGCCACGAAGCCTGCCATCAAGAAGGCCGTTGAAGGTCTGTTTGGTGTGAAGGTGAAGTCGGTCAACACGCTGGTGCGCAAGGGCAAGCAGCGTCGCTTCAAGGGCCAGCTGGCCATGTTGAGCGACGTGAAGAAGGCCTATGTGACCCTCGAAGAGGGCCAGCGCCTCGACGTCACGACTGGCCTCTGAGTGGTGAGATAAGAAAATGGCACTCAAGACTTTCAATCCCACCAGCGCCGGACGCCGCCACCTTGTTCAGGTGGATCGCAGCCAGCTGTGGAAGGGCAAGCCCGTTAAGTCGCTTGTCGAAGGCATCGCGAAGAACGGTGGCCGTGGCAACACGGGTCGCATCACGACGCGCGGCCAGGGCGGCGGACACAAGAAGTCCTACCGCATGGTCGACTTCCGCCGCATGAAGCACGACATCGCCGCGGTGGTGGAGCGTCTGGAATACGATCCGAACCGCACCGCCTTCATCGCGCTGATCAAGTATGCCGATGGCGAGCTCTCTTACATCCTCGCGCCGCAGCGCCTGGCCGTTGGCGACTCGGTGATCTCGGGCATGTCGGTCGACGTGAAGCCTGGCAATGCTATGCCGCTCGGCTCCATGCCGGTGGGCACCATTGTCCACAACATTGAAACCAAGCCGGGCAAGGGCGGTACACTTGCTCGCTCGGCTGGCACCTATGCCATGGTCGCGGGTCGTGACCAGGGCTATGTGCTCCTGAAGCTGAAGTCGGGTGAAACCCGCATGGTCGACGCCACCTGCATGGCGAGCGTCGGTGCGGTGTCGAACCCCGACCACATGAACGAAGTGATCGGCAAGGCCGGTCGCAATCGCTGGAAGGGCCAGCGTCCGATTTCGCGCGGTATTGCGCGGAACCCGGTCGATCACCCGAACGGCGGCCGCACCAACGGTGGTAAGCACTGGGCAACACCCTGGGGCAAGCCGACGAAGGGCACCAAGACCCGCTCTAACAAGCGGACCCAGAAGTTCATCGTGCGGTCGCGCCATGACCGCAAGAAGTCGTAGTAAGAGGTAGACCGTGACACGCTCTGTATGGAAAGGCCCGTTTATTGACGGGTACCTCCTCAAGAAGGCGGACGCCGCTCGCGGCACCGGTGGACGCGCCCAGGCCATCAAGACCTGGTCTCGCCGTTCGACCATTCTGCCGCAGTTCGTGGGCCTGACGTTCCAGGTTCACAACGGCAACAAGTTCATTCCTGTCCTCGTGTCGGAGGAAATGGTTGGTCACAAGCTCGGCGAGTTCTCGCCGACCCGTACCTTCCATGGCCACACCGCCGGCGACAAGAAAGCCGGAGGCAAGTAAGCCATGAGCAAGAAAGCACGCCCGCGCGGCCTGCCGGACAACGAGGCGAAGGCCGTAACCCGGTCGATCCGAATCTCGCCGCGCAAGCTCAATGACGTGGCCTCGGAGATCCGCGGCATGAAGGTTGACAAGGCTCTCGCCTATCTCACCTTCTCGCGCCGTCGCATCGCCAAGGACATCAAGAAGACGCTTGAGTCCGCGATCGCCAATGCCGAGAACAACCATGATCTCGACATCAACAATCTGATGGTCGCCCAGGCTTGGGTTGGCAAGAACCTGGTCATGAAGCGCTGGATGCCCAACGCTCGCGGTCGTGTTGGCCACATCCAGAAGTTCTTCAGCGAACTGACGATCATCGTCCGCGAAGTGCGCGAAGAAAGCAAGGAGGCAGCCTGATGGGTCAGAAAGTCAATCCGATCGGCCTGCGCCTCGGTATCAACCGCACCTGGGATTCCCGCTGGTTCGCCAATTCACGCGAGTACGGCAAGCTTCTCCATGAGGACGTCGCGATCCGCGAGTACCTCAAGAAGGAACTGAAGCAGGCTGGTGTCTCTAAGGTCCTGATCGAGCGCCCGCACAAGAAGTGCCGCGTGACGATTTACTCGGCTCGTCCGGGCGTTGTCATCGGCAAGAAGGGCGCGGACATCGAAAAGCTGCGCCGCAAGGTGCAGGACATGACCGGTTCTGAAGTTCACCTCAACATCGTTGAAGTGCGCAAGCCGGAAGTCGACGCAACCCTGGTGGCCGAGAACATTGCCCAGCAGCTCGAACGCCGCGTGGCTTTCCGCCGTGCGATGAAGCGCGCCGTGCAGTCCGCCCAGCGCATGGGTGCCGAGGGCATCAAGATCACATGTTCGGGCCGTCTCGGCGGTGCCGAAATCGCCCGTACCGAATGGTACCGTGAGGGCCGCGTGCCGCTGCATACGCTGCGCGCCGACGTGGACTATGGCACGGCGACCGCTTTCACGACCTACGGCACCAATGGTGTGAAGGTCTGGATCTTCAAGGGTGAAATCCTTGAGCATGATCCGATGGCGCAGGACAAGCGCATGAACGAACCGGCCGATGCGGGCCAGTCCCGTGGCCGCCGCGACCGCGACGCGGCTTGAGGATTGAGAGTTAGCAAAAATGCTGCAACCTAAGCGTACCAAGTTCCGCAAGGCCTTCAAGGGCCGCATCCATGGCAAGTCGACCAGCTGCAACACGCTGGACTTCGGCGCCTTCGGCCTCAAAGCCGTTGAGCCCGATCGTCTTACCGCTCGTCAGATCGAGGCCGCCCGCCGCGCGCTTGCGCGTGGCATGAAGCGCGCCGGCCGCATCTGGATCCGCGTGTTCCCGGACGTTCCGGTTTCCAAGAAGCCGGCCGAAGTCCGCATGGGCTCCGGCAAGGGTTCGACGGAATACTGGGCGGCCCGCGTGAAGCCCGGTCGTGTGCTGTTCGAGATCGACGGCGTTCCGCGCGAAGTCGCGGAAGAGTCGCTGTCGCTCGCGGCCGCCAAGCTCCCCATCAAGACGCGCTTTGTTGCGCGCCTTGGCGAATAAGAAGGGTGAACGCCATGAAGGCTAACGACATCCGCGTCATGACCAAGGACCAGGTCCAGGACGAAATCCTGAAGCTCAAGAAGGAGCAGTTCAACCTGCGCTTCCAGAGGGCGACGGGCCAGGTCGAGAACACCGCGCGCATCCGCCAGATCCGCCGCGACATAGCCCGTCTCAAGACGGTGCAGTCGCAGCAGTCCGCCGCGAAGTAGGAGAGAGATAAATGCCGAAGCGCATCCTGCAGGGCGTCGTGGTGAGCGACAAGAACGACAAGACCATCGTGGTTCTGGTCGAGCGCCGCCTGCGTCACCCGGTTCTGAAGAAGACGGTCCGTCTTTCGAAGAAGTACCACGCGCACGACGAAAAGAACGAAGCCAAGGCCGGCGACATCGTCCGCATCGAGGAAACCCGTCCGCTCTCTAAGCAGAAGCGCTGGGCCCTCGTCGAGAAGGTCGCCGCGGGTCAGGCTTAAAGAGAACAGGGGCCTTCGGGTTCCATGAGTGAACGGGTGATCAGATGATCCAGCAAGAAACAAATCTCGATGTGGCGGATAATTCCGGCGCCCGCCGGGTCCAGTGCATCAAGGTGCTGGGCGGCTCCAAGCGCAGGTATGCCTCCGTTGGCGACATCATCGTGGTGTCGATCAAGGAAGCGATCCCGCGCGGTCGCGTGAAGAAGGGTACCGTGATGAAGGCCATCGTGGTGCGCACCGCCAAGGACATCCGCCGCCCGGATGGCTCGGTGATCCGCTTCGACCGCAATGCTGCGGTGCTCATCAATGCGCAGGGCGAACCGGTCGGAACCCGTATTTTCGGACCCGTGCCGCGTGAACTGCGCGCCAAGAACCAGATGAAAATCATTTCGCTTGCACCGGAGGTGCTTTGATGTCGGCGAAGCTTAAAATCCGGAAGGGCGACAAGGTTGTCGTTATCACCGGAAAGGACAAGGGAAAGCAGGGCGAAGTCATTCGCACCATCCCGTCCGAAAACCGCGCTGTGGTGCGCGGCATCAATGTGGCCAAGCGCCACCAGAAGCAGACTGCAGCCCAGGAAGGCGGCATCATCTCCAAGGAGCTTCCGATTCAGGTTTCGAACCTG
Organism: Aestuariivirga sp.; assembly: GCF_037139295.1. GTDB lineage: Bacteria > Pseudomonadota > Alphaproteobacteria > Rhizobiales > Aestuariivirgaceae > Aestuariivirga. The sequence goes on along the minus strand of NZ_JBAXGR010000044.1, from coordinate 24,338 downwards.
GCTCTGATCGATCCGAAGGATGGAAAGCCGACCCGCGTGGGTTACAAGACCCTCGGTGACGGCAAGAAGGTGCGCGTCGCCAAGCGCTCGGGAGAAGTGATCGATGGCTAAGGAAGAGGCAAAGAAGGCAGCGGCGAAGAAGCCCGCAGCCGAAGGCAAGGCTGAGCCGAAGACGGCAAAGGCCGAAAAGGCCGCGCCGGTCGCCAAGGCTGCTCCGGGTTCGGAGTCCGCTCCTGCCGATTACGTGCCGCGTCTGCGCAAGCACTACGACGAGGTCGTGCGTCCGGCTCTCATCAAGCAGTTTGGCTACGACAACGCCATGCAGGTTCCGAAGATCACCAAGATCGTTCTGAACATGGGTGTTGGCGAAGCCACGGCGGACTCGAAACTGGTGAACGTTGCCGCGTCCGAACTTGAGAAGATCGCCGGCCAGAAGCCCGTGATCACCAAGTCCCGCAAGGCCATCGCGCAGTTCAAGATCCGCGAGAACCTTGCGATCGGCACCAAGGTGACGCTTCGCAAGGTGCGGATGTACGAGTTCCTCGACAGGCTCATCAACATCGCACTGCCGCGCGTTCGCGACTTCCGCGGCCTTACCGACCGTTCTTTTGATGGCAATGGCAACTATGCCTTCGGCATCAAGGAACACATCATTTTCCCGGAAATCGACTACGACAAGATCGATCGTGTCTGGGGCATGGACATCATCATCTGCACCACGGCGAAGAATGACGCCGAGGCCCGCGCGCTGATCGATGCCTTCAACTTCCCGTTCCGCAAGCCGGCCCGTAAGGCCGCTTAAAACAGTTCAAGCTGAGGTAAAGCCCATATGGCTAAGACGAGCTCGGTAGAGAAGAACAACCGCCGCCGCAAGTTGGTGAAACAGTACGCCAACAAGCGTGCGAAGCTTAAGGCGATCGTCCAGAGCAAGGACGTGACCATGGAAGAGCGCTTCACGGCGCAGCTGAAGCTTGCCGAGCTTCCGCGCAATTCCGCCAAGAACCGGATCCGTAATCGCTGTGAGATTACGGGCCGACCGCGTGCCTATTATCGTAAAGTCAAGATGTCGCGTCTGGCGCTTCGCGAGATGTCCAACCTGGGTCTGATCCCGGGCATGGTCAAGTCGAGCTGGTAACAGATACGGACTTCAGGAGAGAAGAATGAGTGTGAATGATCCGATCGGCGATATGCTGACTCGTATCCGCAACGCGCAGGAGCGCGGCAAGTCGAAGGTTTCGACGCCGCATTCCAGGCTGCGCGAGAACGTGCTGAACGTTCTGCAGGGCGAGGGCTTCATCCGCGGTTTTGCCGTGGTGCAGCTTGGCAATAACAAGGCCGAAATCGAGGTTGAGCTGAAGTACTTCGACGGCGCTCCGGTTATCCGCGAGCTGCAGCGGGTATCCAAGCCTGGCCGCCGCGTCTATGTTTCGGTTGGCTCGCTGCCGACTGTTTACAATGGACTTGGCATTTCGATCCTCTCGACGCCCAAGGGTGTGATGTCGGATGCCGACGCACGCACCCACAATGTGGGCGGCGAAGTTCTCTGCACCGTGTTCTGAGGTCGCACACATGTCTCGTATCGGAAAGAAACCAGTTCCCGTACCGGCCGGCGTGACCGTCAACCTTGCTGGCAGCAATGTCGCGGTCAAGGGCCCCAAGGGCGAACTCAAGTTCGTGCTCACCGACCAGGTGATCGCCAAGATGGAAGAGGGCGCCATCAAGGTGGACCCGAAGGACAAGACCAAGCTGGCTCGTTCAGCCTGGGGCATGTCCCGCACCATGATCGCCAACATGATCAAGGGTGTGACCGAGGGTTACTCCAAGACGCTCGAAATCACCGGCGTGGGTTATCGCGCGGCGGCTCAGGGCAAGACCCTGAACCTGGCGCTCGGTTACAGCCACGACATCAATTATCCGGTTCCGGATGGCATCGACATCAAGACGCCGAAGCCGACCGAGATCGTGATCACCGGCATCGACAAGCAGCGCGTCGGCCAGGTTGCGGCTGAAATCCGCGACTTCCGCGGACCCGAGCCCTACAAGGGCAAGGGCGTGAAGTACGCCGGCGAGTATATCTTCCGCAAGGAAGGCAAGAAGAAGTAACAGGTGATGGCCATGGCTACGAAATCTCAATCGCTCCGCAAGGCCCGCGTCCGCAAGGCGCTCGCCGCGCGCGGTGCACTGCGTCCCCGGCTGTCGGTGTTCCGTTCGTCCAAGAACATCTATGCCCAGATCATCGACGACACGAAGGGTGTGACGGTTGCCGCCGCGTCCTCGCTCGAGAAGGATCTGAAAGGCAAGATCAAGACCGGCGCCGACAAGGATGCCGCTGTTGCGATCGGCAAGCTCATCGCCGAGCGCGCGATCAAGGCCGGCGTCAAGGACGTCGTGTTCGATCGCGGCGGCTACCTCTATCATGGGCGCGTCAAGGCGCTCGCAGATGCTGCCCGTGAGGGCGGCCTCAACTTCTAATCTCCGGCGAAAGATAGGCGGAAAGCAATATGGCTAAGGAACGTTCGGAGCGCGGTGACCGCAAGGACCGTGACAACCGTGAAGAGCGGGACAGCGAGTTCATAGACAAGCTCGTTCACATCAACCGCGTCGCCAAGGTGGTGAAGGGCGGCAAGCGCTTCGGCTTTGCAGCACTCGTCGTTGTTGGCGACCAGAAGGGTCGCGTCGGTTTTGGTCACGGCAAGGCGCGTGAAGTGCCGGAAGCCGTGCGCAAGGCCACCGAGTCGGCGAAGCGCGGCCTGATCCGCGTGCCGCTGAAAGAAGGCCGCACGCTGCACCATGACATCGATGGTCGCTGGGGTGCGGGCAAGGTTACCCTTCGGACCGCTCCTCCCGGCACCGGCATCATCGCCGGCGGCCCGATGCGCGCCGTTTTCGAGTCCGTCGGCATGGCTGACGTCGTGGCGAAGTCCAAGGGCTCGTCCAACCCCTACAACATGGTCCGCGCCACCTTCGACGCGCTGAAGAAGCAGACGAGCCCGCGTGCCGTCGCCTCTCGCCGCGGCAAGAAGGTCGCTGACGTGCTGGGTCGCCGTGGCGGCTCGGCCGTGGCCGAGTAAGAAGGAAACTGAACCATGGCGAAAGCCTCCAAGACGGTCACGATCCAGCAGGTTTCGAGCCCGCAGCGCCGTCCCGGCGAGCAGCGCGCGACCCTGATTGGTCTCGGCCTCAACAAGATGAACAGGACCTCGACCCTCCAGGACACCCCGGCGGTTCGCGGCATGATCGCCAAGGTCGCGCACCTCTTGCGCATCGTGGAATAAGGAAGAGCGACCATGAAGCTCAATGAAATCGCCGACAATCCCGGTTCGAAGCATGCCAAGAAGCGTGTCGGACGCGGCATCGGTTCCGGCCTCGGCAAGACCGCGGGTCGTGGTGGCAAGGGCCAGACGGCCCGCAAGGGCGGCGCCAAGGCCGGCTTCGAAGGCGGTCAGATGCCCATCTACCGCCGTCTGCCGAAGCGCGGCTTCAACAAGCCGAACCAGGTTGACTACAACGAGGTGAACCTGTCGCTGGTGCAGACCGCCATCGACTCCAAGCGCCTCGACCCGAAGCAGCCTGTGAATGCCGCGGCGCTCCTCGCCGCTGGCGTGATTTCCGCTCCGAAGGGTGGTGTTCGCCTCCTCGGCAAGGGCGAAATCAAGGCAAAGGTTGCCTTTGAGGTCTACCATGCGACGGCCGGCGCCATTGCGGCGGTTGAGAAGGCAGGCGGCTCGGTCAAGCTGCTGAAGCCTGCCGAGAAAGCACCGGACGCTAAGTAAGCTTGCAGGCACTGGTTAGGGGCCCCACATAGGGGCCCCGAGACCGTTGCGAGGACGAAGACATGGCATCAGCCGCAGAACAACTTGCCGCCAACCTGAATTTCGGTGCGCTCGCCAAGTCGGAAGACTTGAAGAGGCGGATCTGGTTCACGCTTGGCGCGTTGATCGTCTATCGCCTCGGCAGCTACATCCCCATTCCCGGGGTTGACGCGATCCAGCTCGCGAAATTCGCTGCACAGAACTCCAACGGCATTTTGGGCTGGGTGAACAACCTGGCGGGCGGCGCGCTCGGTCGCATGGCGATCTTCGCGCTCAATATCATGCCCTACATCTCGGCCTCGATCATCATTCAGCTCATGAGCTCGGTTTCGCCACAGCTCGAAGCGCTGAAGAAGGAAGGCGAGCAGGGCCGCAAGAAGATCAATCAGTACACCCGCTATGGCACGGTGCTGCTTGCCTCCCTCCAGGCCTACGGCATTGCAGTCGGGCTCGAGGGGCAGGGTGGACTCGTCGTCGATCCAGGCATGTTCTTCCGCATTTCGACCGTCATTACGTTGACGGGCGGCACGGTGTTCCTGATGTGGCTTGGCGAACAGATCACCTCGCGTGGCATCGGCAACGGCATTTCGCTCATCATCTTCGCTGGCATCGTTGCCAATCTTCCGCACGGGATCGCGGCTCTGTTCGAGATGGGCCGCACCGGCCAGATTTCGACCTTCGTGATCCTCGGTATCATCCTGCTGGCTTTTGCGGTCATTGCTTTCATCGTGTTGATGGAGCGTGCACAGCGCCGGCTGTTGATCCAGTATCCCAAGCGTCAGGTCGGCAACAAGATGTTCCAGGGCGAAAGCTCGCATATGCCGCTGAAGCTGAACACGTCTGGCGTGATCCCGCCGATCTTCGCATCCTCGCTGCTTCTGCTGCCGATCACGGTTGCCAACTTCACCAAGGGCCAGGGTCCTGAGTGGCTGAACTCGCTCACTGCGATGCTTGGCCACGGCCAGCCGCTTTTCCTTCTTCTTTATGCACTGCTCATCATCTTCTTCGCCTTTTTCTATACCTCGATCATGTTCAATCCGGTCGAGACGGCTGACAATCTGAAGAAGTATGGTGGCAACATTCCGGGCATCCGCCCGGGTGAACGGACCGCGGAATACATCGACTATGTGCTGACTCGCATTACCCTCATCGGTGCGCTTTATCTGGTGCTGGTGTGCTTGTTGCCTGAACTTCTCATCGGCTACACGGGCGTTCCCTTCTATTTCGGTGGCACCTCGCTGCTGATCGTGGTGAGCGTGACCATGGATACCGTTGCCCAGGTGCAGGGACACCTTCTGGCCCAGCAATATGAGGGCCTGATCAGGAAGTCCAAGCTCAGGGGTAGCAAGCGGTGAACATCATTCTTCTCGGCCCTCCCGGCGCCGGCAAAGGCACGCAGGCCAAGCTGATCGAAGACAGACATGGCATGAAGCAGCTCTCCACCGGAGACATGCTGCGTGCTGCCGTAGCCGCCGGAACCGAGACGGGCCGCAAGGCCAAGGAAATCATGGACCGGGGCGAACTCGTGCCGGATGCCGTGGTGGTTGGCATCATTGCCGACCGGCTGGATCAGCCGGACGTGAAAAAGGGCTTCATCCTGGACGGCTTCCCGCGCAACACGGCCCAGGCCGAAGCGCTGGACGCGATGCTCACTGGCAAGGGGCTTAAGCTCGATGCCGCGATCGAGATGAAGGTGGATGACGAGGCGCTCGTCGAGCGCATCACGGGTCGCTATACCTGCGCCAAGTGCGGCAAGGGTTATCACGACCAGTTTGAACAACCAAAGGTTTCAGGTGTATGCGATGTGTGTGGGGGAACCCAGTTCACGCGCCGCGCCGACGACAACGAGAAAACGGTTCGTGACCGCCTCGCTGTCTACAACAAGCAGACCGCGCCGCTGGTGCAGTACTATGGCGAGCGCGGTGCGCTGAAGACGATCGACGGCATGGCGGACATCACGCAAGTGACCCGCCAGATCGAAGGTGTGCTGAAGGGCGTTTGAGATCCGAAATAGGGCGGTTCTGGAGTTGACGCGCAAGCGATTCCCCTCTAGACACCGATCCAATCTCGGTCGAGGACAGGCTGGCTTCAGGGGGAATAACCTCTTGGGGTACGGCCTTATGCCTTTGGAAGTGACCGGTCGAAGCTGAAAACAAATGCGAAGTCAGCGGCTTAAACCGTTGAAGTGATTAGGAGAACAGGCGTGGCCCGTATTGCAGGCGTCAACATTCCGACCAACAAGCCGGTGGCGATTTCGCTCCGCTATATTTTTGGTATCGGCCCGGTGAACGCAGTCGAGATCTGCGAAAAGACCAAGATCGATCAGACCAAGCGCGTTAACGAGCTTTCGGACGCTGAAGTTCTGGCGATCCGTGAAGTTATCGACCGCGATTACGTGGTCGAGGGCGACCTGCGTCGCGAAGTCTCGATCAACATCAAGCGTCTCGTCGACCTCGGCTGCTATCGCGGCCTGCGTCACCGCAAGGGCCTGCCGGTCCGCGGCCAGCGCACCCACACCAACGCCCGCACCCGCAAGGGACCCGCCAAGGCGATCGCCGGCAAGAAGAAGTAAAGGCTGAAAGAACATGGCTAAGGAAGCTCAACGTCCGCGCCGCAAAGAGCGCAAGAACATCTCCTCCGGCGTCGTTCATGTGAACTCGTCGTTCAACAACACGATGATCACGATCACCGATGTTCAGGGCAACGCCATTGTGTGGTCGTCGTCTGGCAAGCTGGGCTTCAAGGGCTCGCGCAAGTCGACGCCGTATGCGGCCCAGGTTGCTGCCGAGCAGGTTGGCCGCGCCGCCATGGAACATGGCATGCGCACCGTCGAGGTCGAGGTTTGCGGTCCGGGTGCGGGTCGTGAGTCCGCTCTGCGCGCGCTGCAGGCTTGTGGTCTTCAGGTGACGTCGATCCGTGACGTGACGCCGATCCCGCACAACGGCTGCCGTCCGCCGAAGCGCCGCCGCGTCTAACTATACGCTGCTCGCCGCCGCCCCACATTTTCAGGGCGGTTCACCGTTATCTTTGTGAAAACATGGCTCCCCTGACGGGGAGCCGGATTTTCGACAGGAAGCATACAAGATGCAAGTCAACCAGAAGAACTGGCAGGAATTGATCCGTCCGTCGAAGCTCGATGTTCAGCCGGGCCGTGACCGCCGCCGCGTCGCCACCTTCGTGGCCGAGCCGCTTGAGCGTGGCTTCGGCACGACGCTCGGCAATGCTCTGCGTCGCATCCTGCTGTCTTCGCTCCAGGGTGCCGCCGTCACCTCCGTTCACATCGACGGCGTTCTGCATGAATTCTCCTCGATCGCCGGTGTGCGCGAAGACGTCACCGACATGATCCTGAACATCAAGGAAATCGCCATCGGCATGCAGGGCGAAGGCCCGAAGCGCTTGATGCTGCGCAAGGATGGCCCGGGTGTCGTTCGCGCTGGCGACATCCAGACCTCCGGCGACATTCAGATCCTGAACCCCGAGCACGTGATCTGCACGCTCGACGAGGGTGCCGAGATCCGCGTCGAATTCACCGTCGCCACCGGCAAGGGCTATGTCTCTGCCGAGCGCAATCGTCCGGAAGATGCACCGATCGGTCTCATCCCGGTTGACTCGATCTACAGCCCGGTGAAGCGCGTTTCCTTCAAGATCGAGAACACCCGTGAGGGCCAGATCCTCGACTACGACAAGCTGATCATGAACGTCGAGACCGACGGTTCGGTGAGCCCTGAGGATTCCGTGGCCTATGCCGCGCGCATTCTGCAGGACCAGCTCTCGGTGTTCATCAACTTCTCGGAGCCCTCCAAGGCCATCGTCGAGGAGTCGCGCCCCGAACTCGAGTTCAACGCAGCACTCCTCAAGAAGGTGGACGAGCTGGAGCTTTCCGTGCGCTCTGCCAACTGCCTGAAGAACGACAACATCGTCTACATCGGCGACCTGATCCAGAAGACGGAAGCCGAGATGCTGCGCACGCCGAACTTCGGCCGCAAGTCGCTCAACGAGATCAAGGAAGTTCTGGCTCAGATGGGGTTGCACCTCGGCATGGAAGTGCCGAACTGGCCGCCCGAGAACATCGAAGAACTCGCCAAGAAGTACGAACAACATTATTGAGAACCCGCACGGCGCGGCTTGAAGCCTGCGCCGGAATTGAAGGAGAACGGTTATGCGTCATGGTTTCAGGGGCCGCCGGTTCAACCGCACGGCAGAGCATCGCGAGGCGATGTTCGCCAACATGGCTGCGGCATTGATCAAGCATGAGCAGATCGTCACGACTCTGCCGAAGGCCAAGGATCTGCGTCCGGTGGTCGAAAGGCTGATCACACTCGGTAAGCAGGGTGGCCTTCACGCTCGCCGTCAGGCGATGGCTCAGGTCCGCGACGAGACCCAGGTCAAGAAGTTGTTTGACGTGCTCTCCAAGCGTTATGCCTCGCGCAGCGGTGGCTACATTCGCATCATGAAGGCCGGGTTCCGTTACGGCGATCAGGCTCCGATGGCTGTCATCGAGTTCGTGGACCGGGACGTTAACGCCCGCGGCCAGGATTCCGGCCCGAGCCATAAGTCTGAAGAGACCGCGGAAGCAGCCGCCTAATTTCTGCTATAGTACCATTCTGACACAGGGGCAGCGAAATAGCTGCCCCTTTGCCATTGCGCGGCCCGATTATTCAGTCAAAACTTGGCCCGTTCCTTGCGTTCGTTGAGTCGTGTGTTCGCCGTTGAGACACGGTGACCCTAAGATTGGACAACGATTGCAATGAACCTGACCAGCCGATTTGACATCTTCAACGCCACGCAGGAACCCTTCTCGGATGAGAAGGAATCTGCCAGCTTCCTCCGCACGGCGCGTGACCGTTTCGGCGTCCTGAACCTTTCCTACTGGTTCCTCGGGTCGTCGCGTGCCGTCCCCGACCGGATGACGTGGTTCTCCACTTATGATGAGAACTACACCCAACTCTACATGAAGGAATACTCGCCGCTGAAGGACAGTGCCTTCCACCTGTGCTTCAGCCGCCTGCTTCCTTTGGACTGGGATGAAGCCCGCACCAGCGATGACACGGTGAAGGACATCCACCAGATCGCCGAGCGCTATGGTATCGGGCGCCATGGCATCTCGATCCCGATCCGGGAACTTGGTGTCGGTGATGCGATGTTTTCCATCAACTTTGATTGTGATGATCGCCAGTGGACGGATGTACGCCGGGAATTGGTTAACGAGGTCCATCTCTTCGCGCACTACTATCACCAGCGCGTCAAGAAGCTCATTGCTGTACAGCAGCGCCCGATGGGCGAGGGCTTCGAGTTGAGCCCGCGTGAACGCGAAGTTCTGATGTGGGCGGCCGAAGGCAAGACCGCTGGCGAGACCGCGCAGATCCTCAAGCTCAGCACCAGCGCTGTAAACCTTTACGCTGCACGTGCCATGAGCAAGCTGCGCGCCCACACCAAGACCCAGGCGGTTGCGATCGCGGTGCGGAACTCGATGCTCAACTGACATTCTCCCCAACTGAACAACAAACGGCCGGTCCTCAAGACCGGCCGTTTGCATTTCATGGCGTTGATGACTCCATCAGCGCGACGCCTGCTGGGCCGGGCAACTCGTCGCCTTAATCGGATTGGCGGGATAGTAGGTGGATGTTGTTGCCGTCTGCTCCGCCGCCGCGGTCGTAGCATCCGTGTACTCCACTTTTGTCACAGTGAAAGTCACGCAGCCATTGCTGCTGCGCTCGGTGGGAGACGTGAAGAGTGGCCCGTTCCTGGTCATGCCCGCTCCGGTAACATCTGCGCTGACTGCGCCACTCCACGTGCCATAGATCTTGCTGGCTCTGAAGCCTTGGCCATCGCTGTCAACATAAGCCGAGGTGAGGGCCGTGACGTTCACCGAGCCGTCGAGGTTGCTATTCCGCGTCATGAGGATACCAGCGGTGAAGGTCTTCCCAACCACGATTTCCGTGGACGTTGTATTGCTGTAGCGGGCGGCCCCTCTGACCTTCAGTTGCACAGTATAGCGCCCCGCCTTGTCAAACCGTACCGTGGTTGACGGTTGACTCGAAGTGGTGCCGTTTCCGAAATCCCATGAATAGGCTGTGATCGAACCCGCTGGTGAGGAAGATCCAGCGCCGAAATTGACTGACAGAGGCGCAGGACCTGCCGTTGTTGACGCAGTGATGACCGCCTTGGGAACCGAAACGTTCGAGGTTGGGTAAGAGGCCGTCAGCCGGTAGTTGCCGCGCACGCCATAGTTCGAATATCCGTTTGAGCGGGCATCACCATAACCTGTGCCGGAGACCTTGAGGTAGTAGACCCCGCCCGCTGGCAGCGTAGCCGAGATGGAGGCACTGAGAGACGTGGCGGGATTGGCTGTCGCAATGACTGCGCCCGCGTCATCCGTCAGGGTAAGGACGAGATCGGCGTCAGGGCTCAACGCGGCGGGTGTGGCCGACGCGGTGAAAGCACCAGGGCCAGCGGTGATTGAGTAGGCGTCTTCATCTCCGATAAGCTGGAGCATGCCATCGAGGCTACCACCGCTGATTCCTCCAGATGAGGCGACGGGGAATGCTGATGCCGTGGCTGGTGTGCTGCCAACCTCATCCTCGCGCAATTTCAAGTAGCTCAACATGAGCGCGAAGTCATCCTGACGGTTGTTGGCTCCGTTGTACTCACCCTTGCTGAACTGGCTGATATTGGCACGATAGCTATTGCCCATGATGGGCGCCCACGTCATCGCGCCGGAGCCATGACCGGCATAGTAGGCTGACCTGCTCGTGCCATCGTGATCTAACCCGAGACGGTGGCCGACTTCATGCGAGATCGCTTCGGCGATGTATTTGCCATTCCCCGAAAAACTGTCGAAAGCGACGAAGGCAGGCTCATAGGCCGGATTACCAAAGGTGCTCACGAAGGCGATGCCAGGCGAAGACGAACTGAAAACCCGTTGGTGGGTGATCACCACCGAGGCATAGCTGACTGCTGGCGCTGTGGTGATCAGCGTATCATCCGTCGTCACGTCGATGTCGAATGGCGCATAATCCTCGGCTACACGTTGCCAAATCTGCTGGATGTTGGTGCGTTCCGCATCGCTGAAGGTGGCAGGCGCATTGTCGGTATCATAGGCATAAGCCAAGATTGGTGCGCCACCGCGCTGCGTGTTCCAGTATGTGCCGGTGATGGTGGCGCCACGGAATCGCAGGATGATGCGCTTCGGCGCGCCAGGCTTGCTGTGCAGGTTGAAGGTTTGGTCCAGAGGATAGAGCTGACCGGTATTGATGGCGCTGGATGCTGGGGCGTTCCGGGGCAGCGAGGGAGCGGCTTCCTGATAGTAGAGCCGGCCATTTCGCGCGACATTGAGCGTATTGTCCCGCAGCAGAAGTTGCCGGAGTTCCTGACCCGTCTTGCCATGCTGGGCTGCCACCGCTGATATGTTATTGCTAAGCGCCTTAACGGCAGCAGTTCCTCGTAGACCGTCTGTCGAGAGGCTCAGAGCTCTGAGGCTTTCCTGCGCCAGAGACACGTTTGCGGCAATGGGCATTAGGAGTGCCGTTGAGGCCAGAAGCGCCAGAGCGCCCTTCAAATGAACTTCCGACATGATGTAGCCCCTTGCTCGAATGATGTTGCCTTGCTCTTTGCTCATGCTCCTGGGCAAGCATGATGAATAGTTGGCAACATAAGTGTAGCGAGAGTTGTGGGAAGTCGGAAACTGTCAAGAATTTGAATGAAAACGTTTGAACCATGCGTTGTGGTTACTCCAATGGGGCATGCAGAGCATCAGAGTAACACGAAAAGGATTGCGCGGCTGACTTAACGTAAATGAAGTGCAGCAAACAAGGGGCCCTGTCGTGACTGGACCCTCTTGTTCGGCGTCAATGGTGTGGCCGAAAATCAGCCGTTGAACACTTCATCCACTGGGATTACCGCGTGGTTGCCATAGCCATTGAACATCGTCGAGGTGGCAATGCCATAGGCGCCGAGTGTGCCGAATTCGATAAAGTCCTCATCACGGATGCCGGCTGGCAGGTCCAGCTTGGCGGGAAGAACATCTAGCGGATCGCAGGTCGGGCCGAAAACTTTCCACGGCTTGCTAGGGCCTTCCAGCACCTTGCCGCCGCGGATGACGCGGTAGGGCGGCTGCAGCACGGGCGCCTGCATGAATTCCATGAGGCCGCCATAGATGCCGTCGTTGAGGAAGATGTCATCGCCATCCGAGCAGACGAGCTTGATGCGGGTGAGCAGCGACATGCAGTTGGCGACGAGGCCGCGGCCCGGCTCGCATTCGAGGGCCGGCTCCGTGCCCTTGCCGAAGAATCGCGTGGTGGCCTCGGCGATGAGGGAGAAGTAGCTCTGGAGCGGAGCAGGCTTGCTCAGCGGGTAACTGGCCGGGAAGCCGCCGCCCACATTGAGCTTGCTGATGTGAACGCCCGCTGCCTTGGCGATGCGGTGTGCGGCCTCGATGTGGCGGACATAGACATTGGGGTCGCGCGACTGCGAGCCTGGGTGGAAAGTCATGACGGGTACGTAGCCGCGGCGCTGGATGTCCTGCAGAAGTTCGACAGCGATGTGCTCGGGCGCGCCGAACTTGGTGGAGAAGTCATGTGCCGCAGTGGCGCGGTCGCGCGGCAGCACGAAGCGCACCGCCAGTTCGACGGAACGGTCATCGCCCACGATGGCGGCGATCTTGGCCACTTCCTCGCGCGCGTCCACGGCGAAGCGGCGGCAGCCGTATTTGCTGTAGGCGTCGAGGATCTCGCGGCGCGACTTGACCGGGTTATGGTAGTGGAAATGCGCTGCGGGCTGGATCGAGTGCACCAGCGCCATTTCATGCACCGAGGCGACGTCCCAATGGGTGAGGCCGGCTTGCGACAGAGCGGTCACTACCTCGCGCGAGGGGTTGGACTTGACGGCATAGCTGACCGTGCCGGGAAATCCATCGGCGAACAGTGCGAGGCGGGCTTTCAGACGGTCTGCGCTGAAGCAGAACAGGGCCTCCTCAGGCTGCATGGCCTTGGCTACGTCTGCGGCATCGGCGTAAATCGGATCGGACACCACGTTCAGGGCAGTCAGGGCCATCGAAACCTCCGTGAGGACAGGAAAAAGCGAAGGCGATAGATAACGCCAGCTCCTGTTGGTTTACACACGGCGTTGTGCTGAATTGTGACGACTGAGTCGTCATTCCGACGAAAACGGACCCCAATTCGCCGATGGTACAGATCACCCCCAAGGACGAGGAGCTCATTGCCCTCCTGAAGGTCGATTCGCGGGAGCCGGTTGCATCGCTGGCCCGGAAACTCGGCCTGTCGCGCACCACGGTGCAGGACCGGCTGAAGCGCCTTGAAGAGTCCGGTGTTATCGCCGCCTACTCGATCCGTCTGTCCCGGGAACTCGATCAGGGCGGCATGCGGGCTTTCGTCACCTTCTCGGTGGAGCCCCGCCGGCAGATCGAGGTGGGGCGCATGCTCGCCAGGTTCCCCCAAATCGAGACGCTGCACACGGTGAGCGGTAAGTTCGACCTGATTGCCCAGGTCAAGACGGGGTCTTCCGAGGCCATGGACCGGCTGATCGACGAGATCGGCCAGATCCCCGGCATAACGCGGATCGAGACCTCGGTCATTTTGTCGACAAAGCTAGATCGCAGATAGGCTGCAGAAAGCGGCCCTATGAGGAGTCACATGCGTTTCATTCCCGCCATTCTCTCCGCACTCATCTTGTGCGCAACCAGTCCCATGGTTCAAGCCGACAGCAAGGTCGTGCCGGGCTCATCTGCCGTCATGCAGCTCAGCTTTGCGCCCGTGGTCAAGAAGACGGCGCCCGCAGTCGTCAATGTCTACTCGCAGCGCAAGCTGGTTGAGGACCAAAGCAAGAGCGGCCTCATGGAGGATCCGTTCTTCCGCCGCTTCTTCGGAGATGGCGGCAGCTTTGGCCGCCCGCGCGAACGGGTTGCCAGTTCACTGGGCTCCGGCGTGATCGTTGATCCGAACGGACTGATCGTCACCAACAACCACGTCATTGCCAATGCAACTGACATCAAGGTGGCGCTGGCCGACAAGCGAGAGTTTGAGGCCAAGGTTTTGATCGCCGACGAGCGCACCGATCTGGCCGTGCTGAAAATCGAGGTTCCGGACGAGCAGCTTCCCGCTCTTGCGCTCGCCGATTCGGATGCGCTTGAAGTGGGCGATCTCGTGCTCGCCATCGGCAATCCCTTCGGCGTCGGCCAGACGGTGACGAGCGGGATCATCTCCGCCCTTGCCCGCACCCGGGTGGGTGTGAGTGACTACCAGTTCTTCATCCAGACGGATGCCGCCATCAATCCTGGCAACTCGGGTGGTGCGCTTGTCAACATGAACGGCGAGCTGGTCGGCATCAATACCGCGATCTTCTCGCGGTCCGGTGGCTCGATTGGCATCGGCTTCGCCATCCCGACGAATATGGTGAAGACCGTGGTCGCAACCGCCGAGACGGGCGGGGCTGCCATCAAGCGCCCCTGGCTTGGGGCGGAACTTCAGGACGTATCACCCGATATCGCAACGTCGCTCGGCATGGCGCGGCCGGAGGGTGCGCTGATCGTGAACCTTCATCCCGAAAGCCCGCTCGCGAAGGCCGGCCTGAAGCGTGGGGACATTGTGCTGGCGCTCGAAGGAAAGCCTGTCGAGACGGCGCAGGAACTTGGCTACCGTTCAGCGACAACGGCGATCGGCGCGACGATCATTGTTGAGTACCAGCGCAAAGGTGACCGCAAGGAGACGCAAATGACCATGATCGCCGCGCCGGAAACGGTGGCGCGCGACGATACGGTTATCAAGGGGCCGAACCCGCTGAGCGGAGCCACCCTCACCAACCTGTCGCCTGCAGTGGCGGAAGAACTGAGCCTTCCGGCTGAACTACAGGGCGTGGTGATCTCGAAAATCGAGAAGGGTCCTGCGATGCGCTTCTTCAAGCGCGGTGACGTGGTCTTGGACCTGAACGGCTCCAAGATCGACAACGTAGACACGCTGAAGGCGGCGCTTGCAGACGAGCGGAACATGTGGCGCATCGCCATCAACCGCGGCGGGCGCGTTTTGAAACTGGCCATCGGCGGTTGATGGCGAGCCTCTGCGACTCCGCCGGCTTCGGCAAGGACGCACCGCGCCCGCTGGCGGACCGGCTGCGCCCTGCGAAGCTGGCGGATGTCGTGGGGCAGGACCATCTCGTGGGCTCCGACGGGGTGATCACCCGGATGCTGGCCGCGGGCCGCATCCCCTCGATCATACTGTGGGGGCCGCCGGGCACCGGCAAGACCACCATCGCCCGGCTTCTGGCCGGCGAGACAGGCCTTGCCTTCGAGCAGATCTCCGCCATTTTTTCTGGCGTTGCCGACCTCAAGAAGGTGTTCGAGCAGGCGCGCATCCGGCGGGAGCAGGGGCGGGGCACGCTGCTGTTTGTCGACGAGATCCATCGCTTCAACAAGTCCCAGCAGGATTCATTCCTTCCTTTCGTCGAGGACGGCACCATCATCCTGGTGGGCGCCACGACGGAGAACCCGAGCTTCGAGCTGAACGGGGCTCTCCTGTCGCGCGCCCAGGTGCTGGTGCTGAACCGGCTGGACAATGACGCCATGCAGGCGCTGATCGGCCGTGCGGAAATTTTCGAGCGCCGCCCGCTGCCGGCAGACCCTGCCGCGCGCGAAGCCATGACCGGCATGGCGGATGGCGACGGGCGCTATTTCCTCAACATGCTGGAAGAGGTCTTCGCGGCCGTTCCGGAGGGAGCAGCACCGCTGACGACGGAATTGCTGGCGCGCACCGTACAGAAGCGCATGCCGCTTTATGACAAGGCGGCGGACGGGCACTACAACCTGGTCTCAGCGCTGCACAAGGCGGTGCGCGGCTCGGACCCCGATGCAGCACTTTACTATCTGGCGCGCATGCTGGTGGCGGGGGAGGACCCGCTGTTCATCGTGCGCCGTGTGGTGCGCATGGCGATCGAGGACGTGGGACTGGCTGACCCCGAGGCCCTTCACCAGGCGCTGGCGGCAAAGGAAACCTATGACTTCCTCGGCAGCCCCGAGGGTGAACTCGCCATTGCGCAGGCCGTCGTCTATGTGGCGACCGCGCCAAAGTCGAACGCTGTCTACAAGGCCTATAAGGCCGCGACCGAGCGCGCCAAGCAGACGGGCTCGCTGATGCCGCCCAAGATCATCCTCAACGCGCCGACCAAGCTGATGAAACAGCAGGACTACGGTACCGGTTATCGCTATGACCACGACCAGCCGGATGCATTTTCCGGGCAGAACTATTTCCCGGACGGAATGGGCCGCGAGACCTATTACGACCCCGTCGAGCGCGGCTTCGAACGCGAGGTGAAGCGGCGACTGGAATATTGGTCGAAGCTCAGGAAGGAACGGGGGTCCACTTAGGCCCGTCATCTTGGTGAAAGCCGTGACCCGCTTGCCGTGCTGGCCACGGCAGATCGGCGCCAGAGGCTGTGCGGAGGGCGTGGGGCGGCTTACTGAGGTGGCCCGCTAGGGCCCTACCGAATAGATCCTAACGCAGGAAAACAATCGTTACGAAGCTCATTACGGGGCAGTCGTTCGCGCTCGATATCCGCCGTCACCCCGGCGAAGGCCGGGGTCCAGCTTCGGGCATCGGCGGCGTGGAAAGCTGGATCTCGACCTTCGCCGGGATGACGGGCTTAAGGTGTGAAGAACCTGAGCCTCGCCACATAGTCCGCCGGCAGCCCATTCTCCGCCGCACCTTCGAGGATGGTCGCGAGATACTCGACACTCGGAACATGCTCACCCGGCTCCGGCCGCGCGAAATAGGTGAGGCACTCCACCATGTCGCTATTCATCAGCACACGGACGGTATGGCGATTGTAGCGGTTCACATCGGCGGACTTCGCCGGATCATATCCCTCGCGCCTGTCGAGTGCCGCCAGGTCCTCGTCATGCAGCCGGTAGATGACGCCCCAGACTTCCGCCCCCGGCGTTTCCGCCAGACCCGCCACGCCGCAATTGCGGATGGGGGAGTGGCGGGGAAAGCAAAGGGCATGGTCCTTCAGCACCGCAACGCCTAAGCACTCATGGTCCGGGCAGCGCTCTGTCATCTGCCGCCTCGACATGTTGGAACCATAGGCGAAGTAGAGGAACACTACTCCGCGGCCTGTCTCTTTCCCCGGCGGAGCACGTCCTTGAGGAAGTGGCCGGTGTAGCTGCGCTTCTCGCGCGCCACGTCTTCGGGTGTTCCGGCCACGACGATCTCGCCTCCGCCGTCGCCGCCCTCGGGGCCAAGGTCAATGATCCAGTCGGCTGTCTTGATGACTTCGAGATTGTGCTCGATCACCACCACGCTGTTGCCCTGGTCGACGAGCTCATGCAGCACCTCAAGCAGCTTCTTCACGTCGTGGAAGTGAAGCCCCGTCGTTGGTTCATCGAGCAGGTAGAGGGTGCGGCCGGTGGCACGGCGGGAGAGTTCCTTGGCGAGTTTCACGCGCTGCGCCTCACCGCCAGAGAGCGTGGTGGCCTGCTGCCCGACCTTGATATAGCCCAGGCCCACGCGTTCCAGCGTCTCCATCTTGTCGCGCACGCTCGGCACGGCGCGGAAGAAATCCGCACCCTCCGAGACGGTCATGTCCAGCACGCCGGCGATGGACTTGTCCTTGAACTTGATCTCCAGCGTCTCGCGATTGTAGCGGTGGCCGTGGCAGGCGTCGCACGTCACATAGACGTCCGGCAGGAAGTGCATCTCGATCTTGATGACGCCGTCGCCCTGGCAGGTTTCGCAACGGCCACCCTTGACGTTGAAGGAGAAGCGGCCCGGCTCATAGCCGCGCGCCTTCGCCTCCGGCAGGCCCGCGAACCAGTCGCGGATCGGCGTGAAGGCGCCGGTGTAGGTGGCGGGGTTGGAGCGCGGCGTGCGGCCGATGGGGCTCTGGTCGATATCGATGATCTTGTCGAGGAGTTCGAGGCCCTCGATGCGGTCATGCTCGGCCGGTGCCTCGCGCGTGCCCATGAGCTTGCGCGCGGCGGCCTTGTAGACGGTGTCGATCAGCAGGGTGGACTTGCCGCCGCCCGAGACGCCGGTGACGCAGGTGAAGACGCCGAGCGGGATTTCCGCGTTGACATTCTTCAGGTTGTTGGCGCGGGCACCCTTGACGCGGATCGAGCGGCCCTTCTCCCACTTGCGGCGGATGCCGGGGAGCGGAACGGCCTGCTGGCCGGTGAGATATTGCCCGGTCAGCGACTTGGGGTTCGCCATGACTTCGGCGGGCGTACCCTGGGCGATGATCTCGCCACCATGCACGCCGGCACCCGGCCCGATGTCGACCACATAATCCGCCAGCCGGATCGCGTCCTCGTCATGCTCGACGACGATCACGGTGTTGCCGAGGTCGCGGAGGTGCACGAGGGTTTCCAGCAGGCGCGCATTGTCGCGCTGGTGCAGGCCGATGGACGGTTCGTCCAGAACGTAAAGGACGCCGGTCAAGCCGGAGCCGATCTGCGAGGCAAGCCGGATGCGCTGGCTTTCGCCGCCCGAAAGCGTGCCGGAGGTGCGCGACAGGTTGAGGTAGTCGAGCCCCACGTCCACCAGGAACTTCAGCCGGTCGCGGATTTCCTTCAGGATGCGCGCCGCGATCTCCTGGTCCTTGGGCTTCAGCTTGGCCAGCAGGGTAACGAACCACTCATTGGCCTCGCGGATCGACATGGCGGAAATTTCGCCGATGTGCTTGCGGTCCACCTTCACGGCGAGGGCCTGCGGCTTGAGGCGGTAGCCGTTGCACTCGGAGCAGGGGTGGTCCGACTGGTATTTCGAGAGCTCCTCCCGCATCCACTCGGAATCCGTCTCGCGCCAGCGGCGCTCGATGTTGCCGATCACGCCCTCGAAGGGCTTCTTGGTCTTGTAGGCGCGGATGCCATCATCATAGGTGATGGTAACTTCGTCCTCGCCCGTTCCGAAGAGGATGGCCTCGCGCGCCTTCTTCGGAATGTCCTTCCAGGGCGTGTTCATCGACACCTTGAAGTGCTTGGCCAGCGCCTCAAGCGTCTGGTTGTAATAGGGCGAGGTGTTGCCGGTGCGCGCCCACGGCAGGATGGCGCCCCCCTTCATGGAGAGTGAGGAGTCCGGCACCACAAGTTCCGGCTCGAAGTGAAGCTCGGTGCCCAGCCCGTCGCATTTGGGGCATGCGCCAAAGGGATTGTTGAAGGAGAACAGCCGTGGCTCGATCTCGTCGATGGTGAAGCCGGAGACGGGGCAGGCGAAGCGCTCGGAGAACAGCAGGCGCTCATGCGTGTCGTTCTTCGACTTGTTGGCGCCCTCTTCGGAGGTTTCCGACGCCTTCAGCGGCTTGTCGGCGAATTCCGCGACCGCGAGGCCATCGGCCAGCTTGAGTGCCGTCTCGAAGCTGTCGGCAAGGCGCGTGCCGATGTCGGGCTTGACCACGATGCGATCGACCACGACGTCGATGTCGTGCTTGAACTTCTTGTCAAGCGCCGGGGCGCTGTCGATCTCGTGGAACTGGCCGTCGATCTTGACGCGGGTGAAGCCCTTTTTCTGGAGGTCCGCCAGTTCCTTGCGGTATTCGCCCTTGCGGCCGCGCACGATGGGGGCGAGCAGATAGAGCCGCGTGCCCTCGTCGAGCGCCAAGACGCGATCGACCATCTGCGTGACGGTCTGGCTCTCGATCGGAAGGCCGGTGGCGGGCGAATAGGCCACACCGATGCGCGCGAAGAGCAGGCGCATGTAGTCGTAGATTTCGGTCACGGTGCCAACGGTGGAGCGCGGGTTGCGGCTCGTGGTCTTCTGCTCGATCGAGATGGCGGGCGACAATCCGTCGATCTGGTCGACGTCCGGCTTCTGCATCATCTCCAGAAACTGCCTGGCATAGGCCGAGAGCGACTCGACATAGCGGCGCTGGCCTTCGGCATAGATCGTGTCGAAGGCGAGCGACGACTTGCCGGAGCCCGACAGGCCCGTAAACACGATCAGCTTGTCGCGCGGAAGCTCCAGCGAGACATTCTTCAGGTTGTGCTCACGCGCACCCTGAATGGACAGGACTTTCTTTTGCTCTGGCATAGGCTCTCGACTAGATCAAAAAGGGAACGTCCGCAAGGACGCAGGAAGCTTTGGAGTGAGTACGATGGCGGGCGATGTCCAGTTCGGCTCTGGGGCAACGAAAACGATAAGCCTCACCCGAATCAGGCGCGGGCCGCTAGACGTGCCCGCGTGAAACCACACGACATCCTGCGCAAGACCTTCGGTTACGAGAGCTTCCGGCCCGGCCAGGAGGGCATCGTCTCCACGCTCCTGGAGGGCCGCAACGTGCTGGCCGTCATGCCCACAGGGTCTGGCAAGTCGCTTTGCTACCAGGTGCCGGCACTGGCGCGCGGCGGTCTCGCCATCGTCGTCTCGCCGCTCGTGGCGCTCATGCAGGACCAGGTGGCGGCTCTCAAGCTGGCGGGTGTGGCCGCCGAGAGCATCAATTCGGCGCAGGACCGGGAGGAGAATGTCGCCATCTGGCGGCGCGTGGCGGGTGGCGAGGTGCGCCTGCTCTATCTCTCGCCCGAGCGGCTGATGACGGAGCGGATGGTGGGGGCCTTGTCCCGCCTCGACGTCCAACTCATCGCCATCGACGAGGCGCATTGCATTTCGCAGTGGGGCGCTTCGTTCCGGCCCGAATATGACATGCTGCAGACGCTTCGGCAGTCCTTCCCCGGCGTGCCCATTGGCGCCTTCACGGCGACGGCCGACGAAGCGACAAGGCGCGACATCGTGGGCAAGATCTTCGGTGGCGAGGCGGAGGTTTATGTCGCGGGCTTCGACCGGCCCAACCTGCAGCTGGCCGTGGCGCCCAAGGACAATGCCAAGCAGCAGCTTATCGATTTTCTCGATGGCCGGGCGGGGCAGTCCGGCATCGTCTATGCCCTGTCGCGCAAATCGACGGAGGAGTGGGCGAGTTTCCTCGCCTCCAAGGGCTTCCGCGCCATCGCCTATCACGCCGGCATGACGGCTGATGATCGTGCCGAGGCGCAGAGCCTGTTCATGACCGAGAAGGGCGTGATCGTCTGTGCCACCATCGCCTTCGGCATGGGCATCGACAAGCCGGACGTGCGCTTCGTCTTCCACGCCGACCTGCCGTCCTCGCTCGATGCCTATTACCAGGAGATCGGGCGCGCCGGGCGTGACGGCAATCCGGCGGATGTGAAGATGGTCTATGGCCTCGGCGACATCCAGATGCGCCGCCGCTTCATTGACCAGGAGGAGGGCGGCGACGAGCGACGGCGGCGCGAGCACAAGCGGCTCGATGCGCTGGTTGCCTATTGCGAGGCGCCGGAGTGCCGGCGCCAGAACCTGCTGTTCTATTTTGGTGAGGACTCAGCCCCTTGCGGAAACTGCGACGTCTGCCTCGACCCGGTTCACCTCGTCGACGGCACGGCGGAGGCGCTGTGGGTGATCGAGGCGGTGAAGACCACGGGGCAACGCTTCGGCGCGGCGCATGTGGCGGACATCCTGGCGGGCAAGAGCAACGACAAGGCTGAGGCGCTGCGGCATACGGAGCTCGCGGTCTTCGGCATCGGCAAGGCGCAGGGGCGGCCGCACTGGCAGTCGATGATCCGGCAGCTGGTGGGCGGCGGTTGCCTCGCCATCGACGTGGCTGGCTTTGGCGGACTTGCGATCTCGCCCAAGGGCCAGGCGTTGGCGCGCGGTGAAGGCAGCTTCCGCTGCCGGCAGGATCCGGTGCGGACCTCACGCAAGGCAGAGCGCGCGCGCAAGATTGTGGCAGCAGTGGAGGAGGGTGGCGTTTCCGACGAGCTGCTGCAGCGGCTCAAGTCGCTGCGGGCGAAGCTGGCGAAGGAGCGCCGCGTCCCAGCCTATGTGGTGTTCACCGACCGGACGCTGATCGACATGGCCGCGAAGCGGCCGCTCACCCGTTGGGATTTCGGCGAGGTGAATGGCGTGGGCGAATCCAAGCTCCAGCAGTTTGCCGAGGTGTTTCTCGCGGAGATTACAAATTTCGTTCGTCAGGACAGCGGCGTTGCCTAATTTGAGGGCAACCTTTAAGCCTATCGCAACGTCAGGATTCGAATCGTGAAGCCACCCCGCCTGCTCGAAATCAAGGCGCTGATCATCGTCGCCTTGCCGCTGATCTTCGCCTATCTCGCCGATGTCATCATGATCATCACTGCCAAGATGGTGGTGGGGCAGCTGGGCGCCATCGACCTGGCCGCGGCGGGGATCTCGACCGACCTGTCGTACCAGATGTGCATCATCCTGATGGGCTTCTTTTCCGTGGTGGGCGTGCTCGTCTCGGAGGCGCGGGGTGCGCTGAACCGCGAGCGCATCGTGCCGGAACTGGTCCGGGGCATGATCCTCGCGGGGCTACTCGGCCTGGTGGTCACGGTGGTCGTGCTGAACCTGGGGTCTGTTCTGCGGGCGCTGGGGCAGCAGCCGCAGGTGATCGAACTCGCCGGGCCCTATTACACCGGCTTTGCCTTCGCCATGCTCCCCATCGTGTGGTTCGGCGTGCTGCGGAGCTTCGCTGCAGCGATGATGAACACGGGCGTCGTTCTCGCCGTCACCGTGGTGACGGTGATCCTCAACTACTTCCTCATGCAGGGGCTGGTGCACGGCAGTTTCGGGTTCGCCAGAATGGGCATTGCCGGTGCGGGCTTCGCATGGGCCGTGTCCATGTGGTTCAAGTTCCTGTGCCTCGCCGTCTATACCGTCATCATCATCCGCCGGAACCGCTTGCCGCTGCATGAGGGCACGATCGGCGGCCCGCGCGCCTATGGGCCCCTGGTGCGACTCGGGCTTCCCGTGGCGGGGATCGTCGCGATGGAGTCCGGGCTCTTCGCGGCGACGTCACTGCTCTCGGGCATCATGGGCACGGTGGAACTTGCCTCCTACCAGATCGTGATGGGCTGGATTGCCATTCCCTTCGTGATCTCTCTCGGCATCTCGGAGGCGGCCATGGTGCGCGTGGCCTATTTCGTCGGCGCGCGTGATCCTGCAGCGGCACGGCAGGCCGGCAATCTCGGCATGCTCGTCGGTGTCGGAATCCCGCTCCTTCTGGTGGCGATCCCGGTTTTCGCTCCCGGTTTCATCAGCCGCATCTTCCTCGACCCGTCTGATCCGAATTTCGCGAAGATCGGTGCGCTGGTGGCCACGCTGCTGCTGATCGCCGCGGTGTTCCAGGTCTTCGACGGGTTGCAGGCCATCGCATCGCACGCGCTGCGCGGCCTCAAGGATGCGGTTGTGCCGCTGATCATCGCCGGCATCGGATATTGGCTGATTGGCCTCGGCAGCGGCTACCTGTTCGGCTTCCACTTCGGCTGGGGCGCAGTGGGACTGTGGGGCGGCGTGGCCATAGGCCTCGCTTTCACCGGCACGCTGCTGGCCTGGCGCTTCGAGCTTCTGGCGAAACGTCAGTTGCCGGAGTGATTGGTGGTCGAGACGTAGGTCTCGTCCTCCTGGCCCGCACGCTCGAACTTCAGGAAGTCATAATAGCCGCAGTGGCCTTCACCCGGGAAAATCCGGCAGGTGGAAGGGCGCGCGGTATAGATGGTGCAGCGGCGCTCGGTGGTGTCGAAGAACTGGCATATCTTGCCGTAGTGCTCGTCCTTCTGGCGGCGCATCACGCGCTTGTAGCCATGCGCCGACTTGAAATACTTCTTCTCAGCCTGTTTCAGGCTCAGGCCGAAGTGCTTGGCGATGCGCTCGGCATCCTTGTCCTTCACTTCGATGACCGGGTAGGAGCAGCAGTAGCCGGGGCACTTGAGGCAATCGTATTTCGGGCGGGCCATGGGTCTCGATTCCAGAAGCGTTGTCGCGCTGGACGCTAGGACGATGTGGCCTTGCCTGCAACGGCTGGCGGCTTCTGGCCGCTCAGTTGGGCAAATTTCCTGTTGGTATCTGCTATCTCGCCCATCATCCATTCGCGGAAGGCGCGGACGGGAACCGTCTCCTTCTGGCCCTTGCCGCGCACGATCCAGTAATGCCAGTGGTCCTTCATGTCGAAATTGAAGGGCCGCACCAGCCATCCTTCGAGCAGCGCGTCCGTTGCGAGGACCTGATCGGTGAGGGCAAAGCCCTGGCCGGCTTCGGCGGCCTCGATGGCGAGGTGGTTCTGAAACAGCGTTCCGCGCCAGTCCTCGACGCCCAAGACGCCCGCCGCGGCGAGCCAATCGGCCCACCATTGCTTGCGCGATTCATGGAGCAGGTTGAAATCCGAGAGATCGGCAGGCTTCAGCTCGGCCCGGTCCTTCAGCAGCTTCGGGGCGCAGACCGGGAAGATCATGGCATCGGTGAGCTTGCTCGCCTCAACGTCATCCCACTGGCCCGTGCCGTAGCGGATGCCGACATCGGCCTCGCCGGACCGGAAGTCGGCGAGCTTGCTGGTGGGGTCGATCGACAGTTCGATGTCCGGGTGAAGGTCGTTGAAGCGGCCGAGCCGCGGCACCAGCCAGCGCGAGGCAATGGAGGGCTCGACGCTGACTTTCAGCTGGCGCACGTCGCCGACCGCAGCCGCCTCACGCGTGGCATCGGCCAGCTGGTCGAAAAGGGGGGTGAGGCG
>NZ_JBAXGR010000043.1:0-30243 GCF_037139295.1 Aestuariivirga sp. | reverse complement strand
ATGGCGGAAGAGGAGGGATTCGAACCCTCGATACGCTTTCACGTATGCACGCGTTCCAGGCGTGTGCCTTAAACCACTCGGCCACCCTTCCTTGAAGTGGGGCCGGGAATATCGTCATCGCTCCGTTAAATCAAGCTTTGTTGAATGGTGACAGGAAGATTGTGCTCCTATATCTGGCCGGTAACAGAGGAAGGAACAGCCCAATGCTCTTCAGCCGCCAGAAAAGCCGCATGATTTCGCCCGCCGAGGCGCTTCCGGGCCGGGCACAGGCAATTCCCACCGCCGACAGACATTACGTAAACGGCAATCCGGTGAAGGGGCCCTACCCCGCAGGCTTCGAGACCGCGATCTTCGCGTTTGGCTGCTATTGGGGCGCCGAGCGCAAGTTCTGGCAGGTGCCCGGCGTGTGGGTGACTGCCGTCGGCAATGCCGGCGGCTTCAGCCCCAACCCGACCTATGAGGAGGTGTGCTCAGGCATGACCGGCCACGCCGAGTCGGTTCTCGTCGTCTATGACCCGGCACAGGTCAGCTACGAGGAGCTGCTCAAGGTGTTCTTCGAGTCGCATGACCCGACCCAAGGGATGCGCCAGGGGAACGACGTCGGCAGCCAGTACCGTTCTGCGATCTACTGGACCACACCCGCCCAGCGCGATGCCGCGCTGGCCGCCAAGGCAATGTACGAGACGGCACTGGCCGCCAAGGGCTATGGCCCCATCACCACCGAGATCGCCGAGGCAGGCCCCTTCTACTTCGCCGAAACCTATCATCAGCAGTATCTTGCCAAGAATCCGGCGGGCTATTGCGGGCTCGGCGGCACCGGCGTCTCCTGCCCCATCGGCACGGGTGTGGCGGCCTAGTCCAGCATTCACTCACACGCATTCATCATGCCCGGGCTTGACCCGGGCATCTTCTTTTGCGGCTACCAAAGAGGATCGCCGGGTCAAGCCCGGCGATGATGAGTGCTGTTTACTGAATGAGCGCTGTTCGCCGCCTCAGCCCACCACCACCCAGCTCCTTGTCTTCGACGATGCAATGGCCGCATCGACCACCTTCTGGATTTCATAGGCCTCGCGGAAGTCGGGCGTCGACGTCTTGCCCTGCCCGATGGCGCGCAGGAACTCACCCATCTCGATGGTCTTGAGATCATTGAAGCCCAGCTGGTGGCCACCGGCGATGCAGAACTCGCCATAGGGCGGGTGCTGCGGGCCGGACTCGATCTTCACATAGCCATTGGTCTTCGCATCACCGCCGGCACGGTAGAACAGCAATTCGTTCAGCCGTTCCTGGGTGAAGACGAGCGAGCCCTTGTCGCCGCTGATCTCGAAGCCCAGCTGCATCTTGCGGCCGGTGGCCACCCAGTTCGCCTCGATGGTCCCGCCGCAGCCGCGCCCGAAATTGACGAGAATGCGCGCCACGTCGTCGACCAGCACGCCCTTCCGCTCCTTCGCACCGCGCGAGACAGGTCGCGACTTGACCACGGTGCGCATGTCAGCGCTCACGTCGGCAATCGGCCCTAGCAGGAAGCGGGCCATGCCGATGATGTGCGAGCCTAAGTCGGCAATCACACCCGGCCCACCCACCGGGTCGATGCGCCAGCTATAGGGGCTGTCCGGGTCATGCATGTAGTCTTCGGCATGAATGCCGCGAAAGCCGGTGATTTCGCCCAATTCTCCTGCGGCGATCATGTCGCGCGCCTGCTTCAGCAGCGGGTTCTTGATGTAGTTGAAGCCCACCTGCGTGGAAACACCCTTCTTCTCCGCCGCCTCCACCATCTCGAGTGAATCAGCAAGCGACGGCGACAGCGGCTTCTCGCAATGCACGTGCTTTCCCGCGGCAATCGCCGCCAGCGCCATCTCCTTGTGCAGCGTGTTGGGTGTGGTGATGGACACGACGTCGACACGGGGATCATTCACCAGCGCCCGCCAGTCACCGGACGCGCGCGCAAAGCCATATTGATGCGCGGCCTTGGCAGCCGAGGCTTCGTTCACGTCGGCAATCATCTCGAGCCGCGGCACCGGAATGTCCGGGAAGGCGGCAAGGGCTACACGATAGGCGAAGGCGTGCGCCTTGCCCATGAAGCCCGTGCCGATGATGCCGATGCCCAATTCCTTCGCGGCAAGCTCCTTCGTCACGCCACAACCTCGTAGCCAGCGGCCGTCATCACCCGCATCAGTTCCTTGTGGCCCACCTGCGCCATCTTCAGCGGCGGCGCCTGTTTCGGATCCTGCTCGGCCTCGACCACGAACCAGCCTTCATAGCCATAGCCCGCGAGCTTCTTCACGATGGCCTCGAAATCCAGCGAGCCATCACCGGGAACCGTGAAGGCGCCCTTGATCACCGCGTCGAGGAAGCTTTCCTTCGAGCGGTCGAGCCTGTTGATCACATCCATGCGCACGTCCTTGGTGTGAACGTGCTTGATGCGGCCATGGTGCTTGTCGATGCAGCGCAGCACGTCGCCACCCGCAAAGGCCATGTGGCCCGCATCGAACAGCAGCGAGATCGTCGAATTCGCCATGAAGGCATCAAGCTCTGGTTCTGTCTCCACCACTGCCGCCATGTGGTGGTGATAGACCAGCGGCATGCCCTGCGCCTCCACCCAGGAGGCGAATTCCGACATCTTCTTCGCGTAGTCCTTCATCTCGGCGTCCGAAAGCTTCGGCTTCGTGGCGAGCGGCTTCGACTGGTCGCCCTGGATCGAGCGGCCCACCTCGCCATAGACGATGCACGGCGCGTTCACCGCCTTGAACAGGTCGATCATCGGCTGGATGCGCTGCTTGTTAGCCTCGATCGACTCGTTGACGATGGCGCCGGAAAACCAGCCGCCGCACAGCGTGACGTCGGCCTTCTTCAGAACGGGAAGCATTTCGGCGGCGGTGGTCGGGAAGCGGCGGCCCTGCTCCATGCCGGTGAAGCCGGCCGAACGCGACTGGCGCAGGCATTCCTCCAGCGACACGTCGTCCGAGAGCTGCGGAAGATCGTCGTTCCACCAGGCGATGGGCGACATGCCCAGCTTTGCTTTCATCTCAATCACACTCCAATACGTTGCTTCTTGCGAATGGTCTCGTGGTGGGCGCGCGCCTTGTTGACTTCGGGCCGGTCGGAGACTTCCGGCACGCCCACGTCCCAGTCGGCGTCGCCCGGCACCCAGGCGAAGGCGTCGGTGACGATGGAGATCACCGTGGTGCGGTCCGTCGTCTTGGCCCACTTCAGCGCGGCCTCGAGGTCGGCAAGGCTCTCGCAGTGGCGCGTCAGCGCGCCCATCGATTCGGCGTGCTTGGCGAAGTCGACCGCGAAGGGCTCCTTCACGCGGCTGTCCTTGATGAGGTTGTTGAAGGAGGGCGTGCCCTTGAAGTTCTGCAGGCGGTTGATCACCGCGTAGCCGCCATTGTCGCAGACGACGACGATCATCTTGTGGCCCGTCAACACGGTTGAATAGATGTCGGAGTTCATCATCAGGTAGGCGCCGTCGCCCAGCATCACGATGGTTTCACCGTCGCCCTTCTTGGCCATGGCATGGCCCCAGCCACCGGCAATCTCATAGCCCATGGCGGAGAAGCCGAATTCCAGGTCATAGGTGTTGGGGTTCTTGATTTTCCAGCCCTTGGCCGTCTCGCCAGGAAGCCCTCCGGAGGCAGTCACCATGGTGTCGTTGGGGGCCGCCCATGTGTTCACCACGCCCACCACCTGCGCATAGGTCGGCACCGGCTCGTTGGTGGGCTTCTGGTGCGCATCGATCAGGTCGTTCCAGGCCTTGAAGGCCGTCTTGCCCTTTTGCGTCCACGCCGCATCGGCCTTCCAATTGCCAAGTGCTGCTTCGAGTTCCGTCACCGTCTCCTTCGCATCACCCACCACAGCGAGTGCACGGTGCTTTGTTGCATCATAGCGCGCGGCATTGATGGACACGAACTGCGCATCATGCGCGAACACCGTCCACGAGCCCGTGGTGAAGTCCTGCAGCCGCGTTCCGATCGCGATGATGACGTCCGCCGCGCCCGCCATGTCATTGGCGGAGGTGGACCCGACAACGCCGATGGGCCCGACATGGGCCGGGTGGTCATGCGTCACCGCGCCCTTGCCGGCAATGGTCTCGGCCAGCGGAATGCCATGCTTCAGCGCGAAGTCGGCCACCTCCTTGTTGGCGTCCGAATAGCGCACGCCGCCGCCAGAGATGATCAGCGGCCGCTTGGCGGACTTGATCAGCGCCACGGCTGCAGCCACGCGGTCGCGGTCGGGCCGCGGGCGCGGGACGGTGTGAACGGTCGGCGTGAAGAAGGCTTCCGGATAGTCGAAGGCCAGTTCCTGCGTGTCCTGGCACAGGCCGATGAAGGCGGGGCCGCAGTCGCCGGGGTCCAGCATGGTGGCAATCGCCTGCGGCAGCGACGAGATGATCTGTTCGGGATGTGTGATGCGATCCCAGTAGCGGCTCACCGCCTTGAAGGCGTCGTTCACCGAGGTCGTGGGGTTGTTGAAGTGCTCCACCTGCTGCAGCACCGGGTCTGGCCGGCGGTTGGCGAAGATGTCGCCCGCGAGGATCAGGATGGGCAGCCGGTTGGCATGCGCGCAGCCCGCCGCCGTCACCATGTTGAGGGCACCCGGTCCGATGGATGACAGCGCGATCATCATCTGCCGCCGCCGCTTTGCCTTGGCATAGCCAATGGCGGCCAGCGCCATCGACTGCTCGTTCTGCCCGCGCCAGGTCGGCAGCGTGTCCTGCACCGCCTCCAGCGCCTCCGACAGGCAGGTTACGTTGCCATGGCCGAAGATGCCGAACAGCCCGGCGAACAGCGGCTCCTTCTTCCCGTCGATGATGGTGAACTGGTTGCACAGGTAGCGCACGAGCGCCTGTGCCATGGTCAAACGGACGGTGGACATGGCGGAGCCTCCCAAAGACGTTTCGTTCTGGAACATTTCGTCTATTTTTTCAAGATATGGAATGAAGTTTCCATATCGAGCTTTTCGGAATGAGATCAGTCTAGGCCTGCGCCCGCGCCACCGGCAACGGCGCCTTTAGCGCCTGTAGCCGACCTCCGATGCGTTCACCACCAGCGCCGGGTCCAGCCTGCCGGCGAAGTGGTCGAGCACGTTCTGGACGGAGGCCACCGCCATGCGGGCGGCGCATTCGGCGGTGAGACCCGCCGCGTGCGGGCTCAGCACCACGCGCTGGTTGGTGAGCAGCGGGTGGCCAAGCTCCGGCGGCTCGGCCTTCAGAACGTCCAGCCCTGCGCCGCCGAGGCGGCCCTCGCGCAGGGCGCGATCAAGCAGCACTTCATCGACGAGGCCGCCGCGCGCGGCGTTTATGAGGATGGCGCCGGGCTTCATGGCCCTGATTTCCTCTTCGAAGATCACCGCACCCGCGGTCGAGCCCGGCATGTGGAGCGACACATAGTCGGCCTCGCCCAGCGCCTTGATGAGGTCGGCCGCTGGGCGCACGCCGTGCTTGGCCATCACGTCGGGCTTCACGAAGGGGTCGTAGGCCGTCACCGTCATACCGAAGGCCCTGGCGAGTTCCGCTACGCGCCGGCCGATGCGCCCAAAGCCCACCAGCAGCAGGTTCTTGCCATCGAGTTCGACCGTTTCGAAGCGGTTCCTCACGTCCCAGCCGCCCCGGCGGACGGCCGCGTCGTGCTGGGCTGCCTTGCGCGCCACCGCCAGCATCAGCATCAGCGTGTGCTCGGCCACGGCGCGCGAGTTCACGTCACCGACGATGCAGAGGGGAATTTTGCGCGCGTTCAGCGCGGCAACGTCCACCGCGTCATAACCCACGCCATGGCGCGACACGATCTTCAGCTGCGGTGCGGCGGCGACAGCCTCCGCCGTCATCGGTTGCGTGCGCAGCACCACCGCATCGGCCTCGCCCATGTGTGGCAGGTAGGACTCGAGCGAGATGTCATCGACCAGCGTGTAGCTCACGTCCTTCGCAGATTTCAGGCGCGCGATTCCGGCGGGGTGCAGCTTTCCCGCGACGAGGATGTGCGGCATCTCAGTAGCCCGCGTTCTTCGGCGCCGCGGCATCGGCCACCTGTTCGCCGATCAGCTTCCTCGCCTGGTCGACGCTGGCCTTGGCAGAGGTTGCCAGCAGGCGCACGTCGTTCAGCAGCGTCACCATGTCGAAGCCCCAGCCGATGGCCCGCGCGGCATAGGCAGAGTTGCCGCAGTGCAGGCAGGCCTTGATCCCCGCCTCGTGGGCGCGCGCCAGGATCTCTCTGATGGCGTCGATCATCTCCGGCTCCTCGCGGTCGAAACCCGTCGGGTACTTGCGGCCGGTGAGGCCCAGCGTCAGGTCGGCGGGGCCGATGTAGACGCCGTCGAGGCCGGGCGTATTCACGATGTCCTTCAGGTTCTTCATGCCGTCCGCCGTCTCGATCATGGCCAGCGCGATGACCTGCTCATCGGCCCATTTGCCATAGTCCGCGCCATGCGCGAACACCGCGCGGGTCGGCCCCATGCTGCGCTGGCCATTGGGCGGGTAACGCATGCAGGAGACGAATTGGTCGCTCTCCTCGCGGCTGTTGATCATCGGGCAGATGATGCCCAGCGCACCGCCATCCAGCGCCTTCATGATGTCACCCGGCGCATTCCACGGCACCCGCACCATCGGCGTCACCGGCGCGGCCTTGAGCGCCTGCAGCATCGGGGCCAGCGCATCATAGCCGAGGAAGCCATGCTGCTGGTCGATGGTGAGCGAGTCATAGCCCTGCTGGGAGAGGATTTCGGCGGTGAAGGCATTGCCGATCGACAGCCAGCCATTCAGCACCGGCTTCCCCGCAGCCCACAGGCGGCGAATGTTGTTCTGGGTCATCGTCTCCTCCCCGTTCTCGAGGAACTCTTGTCCGGCCACAGGTGGCCCGCCGTCAAGTGCCGCAGGATGAATGCCGGAGCATGGCTGGCACGCTTGCGCCAATCCAGCATGGCCCGCACTGGAAATGCCCGTCCGGGTGGGGTAACCACCTCGGCCAGGAACGTGAAAGGGAAAGCGGATGTCGGACGCTGGAATGGTGATCGTGGGTGGTGGCATGGCGGGGGCGCGGGCCATCGTGAGCCTGCGCGCCAATGGCTTCCAGGGGCCGATCACGCTGGTCAGCGAGGAGACGCTGCTGCCCTATGACCGGCCGCCACTGTCCAAGGCGATGCTGGTGGACGAGAACGAGCCGCAACCGGTGCTGCTTCTCGACGAAGGCATGATCGCCTCGCTTGGCGCCATCTTCGTGCGCGGCGTGAAGGCCATTGGCATTGACCGCAAGGCCAAGGCGCTGGTGCTGGAGGATGGCCGGGCGATTTCTTATGACAAGCTGCTGATCTGCACTGGTGCCAAGCCGCGCCGGCTGTCGATCGAAGGCGGCGAACTCGCCTACACGCTGCGCGACTTTGCCGATGGCGACCATCTGCGCCACCGCCTGCGGCAGAGCGCATCTGCCGCGATCATCGGCGGCGGCTTCATCGGGCTTGAAGTGGCGTCCAGCGCCCGCAAGCTTGGCCTCGACGTGACGCTCATCGAAGCGCAGCCACGCATCCTGATGCGCGGCGTGCCGGAGGAGATCGCCAGGGTCGTTCACGCACGGCATGTGGAGGCGGGTGTGACCATGCAGGTGGGCACCGCACTGAAGGCTGTCGAGACCGACGGCGTGCGGCTGGCGGATGACCGCAAGGTGAGTGCCGAAATCGTGGTGGCAGGCATTGGCGCCGCCCCCGAGATCACCCTTGCGCAGGCGGCAGGCCTTGCCATCGAGAACGGCATCGCCTGTGACGCGACGCTGCAGACCTCCGACCCCGACATCTATGCATCCGGTGATTGCTGCTCCTTCCCGCATGGGCTGTTCGGCAACAAGCGCATGCGATTGGAAGCGTGGCGCAACGCCACCGACCAGGCCAACGTGGCCACCGAGAACATGCTTGGCGCATCGAAGCCCTACATGGCCGTGCCGTGGTTCTGGTCCGACCAGTATGACCTGTCGCTGCAGATCGCCGGCAACCCGGCGGACGGGCCGGAGATCGTGCGGCGGCAGACGGGCGAACACTCCTTCGTGATGTTCCACCGTGACCATGAGGGCCGCCTCGTGGGTGCATCAGGCATCGGGCCCGGAAACTCCATCGCGCGCGACGTGAAGCTGGCCGAGATGCTGATCGGCAAGCGTGCCGCACCAACGGCTGAGCAACTGGCCGACGCATCCGTTCAACTCAAAGTGCTTCTCAAGGGCTGAGACCTCATGAATTTCGCATCCGACAATGTCTATGGCGTGCACCCGAAGATCCTCGCAGCACTTGGCGAAGTGAATGGCGGCACCGCGCCCTCCTATGGTGGAGATGACCAGACGCAGCGCGCCGAGGAAAAGCTGAAGGAAGTATTCGGCTGCGATCTGCGCGCCTTCCTCGTCACCAGCGGCACGGCTGCCAATGGGCTTGCGCTGTCGACGATGACGCCGGGCTTCGGCGCCATCTTCTGCAATTCGGAAGCCCACATCGCGGTCGATGAATGCAATTCGCCGGAATTCTTCACTGGCGGCGCCAAGATCATCGGGCTGCATGGCCCGGCGGGCAAGATCACGCCGGCACAGGTCGAGAAGGCTCTGAAGGGCTTCATCCGTGGCGAACATGACCCCAAGCCCAAGGGCGTGTCGCTGACCAATGCGAGCGAGCTTGGCACGGTCTATTCGCCGGCAGAGGTGAAGGCCTTCTCCGACCTCATCCGGCCGAAGGGCATGAAGCTGCACATGGATGGCGCGCGCTTCGCCAATGCCGTGGCGGGGCTTGGCTGCACGCCTGCCGAACTCACATGGAAGTCGGGCGTCGACGTGATGAGCTTCGGGGCCACCAAGAACGGCGCGATGATGCTGGAGGCGGTGGTGTTCTTTGACCTGAACCTTGCCGAGGACTTCGCCTACCGCCGCATGCGTGGCGGGCAGCTCCTGTCCAAGAGCCGCTATCTTGGTGCGCAGATGCTGGCCTATCTCGAGGGCGGATTATGGCTGGAGAATGCGAAGCGCGCCAACACGCTGGCGAAGAAGCTGGCCAAGGGCCTGACGGCAGGCGGCAAGGTGCGCATCCCCAACCCGGTCGAGGCCAACGAGGTGTTCGCGGTGCTGCCGAAAGCGATGTTCGACCGGCTGCAGGCGAGCGGCGCCAAGTTCTATGACTGGATGCCCGACAGCCTTGGCGACGGGATTTCAGATGGCGAGGTGTTCTCGCGCTTCGTGTTGTCCTTCGCGACGCCCGAAGAGGAGGTGGACGCCTTCGTGAAGCTGGTGGCGCAGGGCTAGGCTCACAGACACAAAAGGCGCCCCCTTGCGGGAGCGCCCCTCGTTCATTCAACGTGATGCCAGATCAGGCAGCCTTGCGGGCTTCGATGACCTTTGTGCCCTCGACGCCATTCACAGGAATGGTGCGCGGCTTCAAGGCTTCCGGCACCTCGCGCTTCAGCGCGACGTGGAGAAGGCCGTTTTCCATGTCGGCCGACTGCACATGCATGTGGTCGGCGAGCTGGAAGCGGCGCTCGAAAGCGCGGGATGCGATGCCCTGGTGGAGGAACTCGCCGGTCTGCTCCTGCTTCTCGGTCTTCTTGGCCGAAACGTTCAGGGCGTTGCCCTTCACTTCCACCGTGATGTCCTCGGGCGCGAAGCCGGCCACCGCCATGGTGATGCGGTAGTCGTTCTCGGAGAGCTTCTCGATGTTGTAGGGCGGATAGGTGGGCGCGTCGAAGGCCGAGGCCTCGTTCAGCGTGCGGGCCAGACGGTCGAAGCCGACGGTCGAACGATAGAGGGGGGTGAGATCAAACATCGTCACATTCTCCTTGAGCAATGTCACAAGTGGCGCCCGCCGCAATGGCCGGGCTGATTGAAGTCCGCGAACCCCGGATGGGCGTCCGCGTTTCTGAGAGATAGGTGCGGGTCTTGCCGTTTCAAGTCCGGGGCGTCGTTCCGATGAACGGCCGATGAACGGTCGATTCAGTTCACATTCAATGGAAGGTTGTTAATTCCACCATATCGGTGCCGGGGTGGCTCCGGTTGAATGGAGTGAGATGATGAAGCCCAGATTCTTCCTCGCCACCGTTGCCGTGGCATGTGGCCTTTCGGCCATCCTGTCCGCATCCGAGGCATCCGCCGACCAGCGCCGCATCCCGCAGCCCTGGATCGACGATGGCCGCGATGCGCAGCTATCGTTCGAAGATGAATATTATCGTGGTGGCTATGGGCGCGGCGACTATGGACGGCCGCGCTATCCCGGTCCCTATGGCCGCCCCTACCCGCCCCCGCCCGTATGGTGGGGCGCGGAATCCGAAGAAATCACCGTCTGGATGACCTGCGGGCAGGGCAAGGAACTTCTGTTCCAGCGGGGCTATTATGACGTGAAGACCAATAATTGCCGTGGCCCGAACTATCGCTACACGGCCTCGCGCGGCGGGGCGCGCTTCGACATCCGCATGAGTGCCAGCGGACAGATCAACCGCGTGCGCCTCGCCGACTAGGGCGGCCCGAAGCTGAACGGTGGATGAACGCGCGGTTCGGACTGGGTTCAAGCAGCGCCCGCTAGTGTCACTCCAACGATGACCGATCACCGGCATCATGATGAGGAGTACCGCCATGAAGTCGCTTTCGCTGAAGACCCTGTTCGCTGCCGGCGCAATGGCCCTTGGGCTCGTCGCGGCACTTCCCGCCCCCGCTGCCAACGCCGATGTTTCGGTGGGCATCGGCTTCGGCGTCTACCCGGCCGTGCCAGCCGATGCTGGCTGGAACGGTGGCTATGACGGCGGCTATGAAGGTGGCTACGGCGGCGCATATGGTCGTGGTTATGGCGGTGGCTATGGCGGCTATGAAGGTGGCTATGCCCCTCGCCGCGCCTACCCGGTCTATGACGGTTACGTAACCTGCCGCGACGGCCGCCGCATCCTGTCGCGCTCGGGTTACTCCGCCATCGAGGTGCAGAGCTGCCGCCATGGCTACTACCGCTACACCGCATGGCGCAACGGCAAGCAGTTCCTGATGGCCGTCGATGCGCGGGGCGACGTGAATCGCCTGCGCCGCATCTACTGATCCATGACGCGCGCTGGGGAGGGTGGCAGGTCGTCGCCTTCCCCGCCGCAGAATGGCCATGAAAATTCCCGACACAGGATTGGTCTCGTCACGGTTGCGGATCACCCTGTCATCTGTTTCACTATGGGCGCGGGCCCGGAACCGCAAAGGTGGAGTAACATGTTCGGATCATCGATCATTCGCGGATTGAGCCTCTCCGGCGTGGCGCTTCTTGCGCTGGCAGCGATGGGCAACAGCGCATACGCCGGCGGCAACCACGGCGAGCCGCCGCCCGTCTATGAACAGGATTATTCCGGGCCGCCGATCATCCGCAACATCCCCGGCCTGCGCATCCTGTTCGGCGACCGAACCGGGGGCGAGAACCCGTCCGACAAGAAAAAGCAGAAGATCGACGAGACCTATTACGAGCCGCAGCCCGTGCCTTCAGGCAAGCCCAAGGCGGTGAAGCCGCCGCCTGCCAAGGCCACCGCACCTGCCACGACGAAGACCACCACCAATCCGGCACTGCCGCAGAAGACCGCTGCCACCGCGCCGGCGGCACCTTTGGCAGAGGGCCCGCTGAGCTGCGAGAAGGCAACTGAGGTCGTGAGCGGATTCGGCTTCTCCAGCGTCGAGGCCTCGATCTGTGCCGGCAAGTTCTATGCCTTTAACGCCAAACGGGGCGGCAAGAATTTCGCCATCAAGCTTGACCCGTCATCGGGCCAGCTGACCGAAGTCAAGAAACTGCCCTGAGCGACGTGCAGGCGATCCTTCATCCCACTGACGAGAACCCAGCTCCGCCGGGTGCAGTGTGCGTTGAACTGGTGACGCGCGACAAGACGCGATTGCGCGCCATGCGAGCGGTGCCGGAAAATGCCCGCGGTACATTCGTGATCCTCGGCGGGCGCGGCGACTTCATCGAGCGCTATTTCGAAACGGCACGCGAGCTGATGGAGCGCGGCTTCGCGGTGGCGGTGCTCGACATGCGCGGCCAGGGCGGGTCGCAGCGGCCGAAGCGGCAGCCCTTCCGCGACCGGACGCGCAGCTTCGCCGGCTTCGACGAGGATGTCCGTACACTGATGGACGACCTCGTCATCCCCTCCTGCCCAGCTCCCTACTATGCGCTGGGCCATTCGACGGGTGCACATGTGCTGCTGCGGCTGCTGCGCAACAAAAAATGGTTCGCCCGCGCCATCCTGGTGTCGCCGCTCATCGAAATCATCTATGGCCCGTGGCCGCGGCCCGTTGCGTGGCTGCTGCTCAACACCATGTGGTTCACCGGGCTTGCCAATTTCTTCCTGCCGGGCGTGCGCAAGGAACCGATGGGCCGCGCCGACTTTCCCGGCAATCCGCTCACCTCCGACCGCCACCGCTGGGACCGCGACAGCAAGACGCTGGAAGTGGCGCCACAGCTGGGCCTGGGCGGGCCCACCTTCGGCTGGCTGGGAGCCGCGCGACAATCGATTACCAGAACTCGCCGCATGAAGAAGCCGACCGCCCCGGTGCTGATCGTGGCGGCGGGTGCCGACCGCGTGGTGGGAAATGAAGGCATCCGCCGGCTGGCCCGCAAGGTGCCAGGCGTGGCGCTGGCCTTCATCCCTGATGCCAATCATGAGATTCTCGGCGAGCGCGACATGATCCGCCGCCAGTTCTTTGCCGCACTCGACAGTTTCCTGCCGGCCTGAGCTAGCCGCCGATCTGCTCGAAGGCGAGGTTGATCCGCACCAGCATGGCGCGGACGTAGTCCATCACCTCGTCGGGCAGGTCGAAGGAAGCGATGCGGTCCGGGTGATAGAGCTTGGCCATGCGGTGATAGGCATGCCGGATCTCCTCCGGGCTCGCCTCCCTGGCAACCTTCAGGACGGCATAAGGATCAAAGGCCGGCGTTCCGGGGGCGCGGCCCTCGCTATCGAGCTGGTCGGCCTTGGGCACATTGGCGGACCGCACCGACCTGATGCTGGTCTTGGCGATGAATTGCTGCTGGCCGGCGGGCGTCAGGGCGTCGAGGAACCCGTCGCCATTGTTCAAGGCATCTCCCAGCCGGTTGGACAGCGGCAGGCGGATCGAGACGGTCAGCACCGAACCGTCGGTGAGCGTCAGGAAGACCTGAGTTCGGTTAATCTTGTCGTCGCGTCCGTTGAACATCGTGATTCCCTCGAAGGTTGAGTATATCACCCGGGGTGAACCAACCGTTAAATTGCGTTTCCATGCTGCGCATGCTAAGCGCCCCCCAACTCATCTCCACGCATGAAGAAAGTCAGTGCGCCCCATGAATTTGCGCAACATCGCCATCATTGCCCACGTCGACCACGGCAAGACCACCCTGATCGACCGGCTGCTGTCGCAGTCGGGCTCGTTCCGCGAGAACCAGAAGGTCGCCGAGCGCGCCATGGACTCGAATGACCTGGAGCGTGAGCGCGGCATCACCATTCTGGCCAAGGTGACCTCCCTCAACTGGAAGGAAACCCGCATCAACATCGTCGACACCCCCGGCCACGCCGATTTCGGCGGCGAGGTGGAGCGCATCCTCAACATGGTGGATGGCGCCGTCCTGCTGGTGGACGCCGCCGAGGGCCCGATGCCGCAGACCAAGTTCGTCCTGCAGAAGGCTCTCAAGATCGGCCTTCGCCCCATCGTCTGCATCAACAAGATCGACCGCCCGGACGAGCGCCACAACGAGGTGGTGAACGAGGTGTTCGACCTGTTCGCCAACCTCGACGCCAATGAAGAGCAGCTCGACTTCCCGATCATCTATGGGTCCGCCAAGCAGGGCTGGATGGCGGACACGCCCACGGGCTCGCAGGAGAACATGGCGCCGCTGTTCGACCTGATCGTCAAGCACTTCCAGCCGCCGGTCGTGGAGGAAGGCCCCTTCCGCATGCTGGTGACGACGATCGAAGCCAACCCCTTCCTCGGCCGCGTGCTGACGGGGCGCGTGCGCTCCGGCTCCATCAAGGCCAACCAGTCGGTGAAGGCGCTGTCACGCGATGGTTCGATTGCCGAACAGGGCCGCATCTCCAAGGTGCTGGCGTTCCGCGGCCTCGAGCGCGTGCCGGTGGACGAAGCGGAAGCAGGCGACATCATCGCCATCTCCGGCCTCACCACGGCAACCGTTGCCGACACGATCTGCGACACCACCGTGACCGAGCCGATCTACGCACAGCCCATCGACCCGCCGACGCTGACCATGACCTTCCGCATCAACGACGGTCCGCTGGCTGGCAAGGATGGCGACAAGGTGCAGTCGCGCGTCATACGTGACCGCCTGCTGCGCGAGGCCGAAGGCAACGTGGCGCTGAAGGTCACGCCGTCCGTCAACGAGACCGACGCCTTCGAAGTGGCCGGCCGCGGCGAGTTGCAGCTTGGCATCCTGATCGAAACCATGCGCCGCGAAGGCTTCGAGCTCACCGTGGGCCGCCCGCGCGTGGTGTTCAAGACCGACGAGGAAACCGGCGAGAAGCTGGAGCCCGTCGAGGAAGTGATCGTCGACGTCGACGAGGAATATACCGGCGTCGTCGTCCAGAAGCTCTCCGAGCGCCGTGCGGAAATGCGCGACATGCGCCCGTCAGGCGTTGGCCGCCAGCGCATCGTATTCCACGCGCCGACGCGCGGCCTCATCGGCTACCAGTCGGAACTGCTGTCGGATACGCGCGGCACGGCGATCATGAACCGCCTGTTCCACGCCTATGCGCCCTATTTCGGCGAGATCCCCGGCCGCCACACCGGCGCGCTGCTGTCCAACAGCGACGGAGACGCTGTGGCCTATGCCATCTTCAACCTGCAGGACCGTGGCCCGATGTTCATCGAGCACGGCACCAAGGTCTATGCCGGCATGATCATCGGCGAGCACACGCGCGGCAATGATCTTGAGCTCAACGTCATCAAGGGCAAGAAGCTCACCAACGTCCGCGCCTCCGGCAAGGACGAGGCGGTGGTGCTCACCCCGCCGATCCGCATGTCACTGGAAAAGGCACTGGCTTACGTTGGCGAGGACGAACTCGTCGAGGTGACGCCGAAGTCCATCCGTTTGCGCAAGGCGATCCTCGATCCCAACGAGCGCAAGAAGGTGAGCCGCCAGAAGGAAGCCGCCAGCGAGGCGTAAGCATCCAGCTCACCTCCGTAAAGTCATCATGCCCGAGCTTCGACCCGGGCATCTTTTTTGTGATGTCACGTCGTGAGAGGCGCTAATCCTCCTTCGCCTCGTCGCAGCTCACGAAGTCGATGCCGTCCGCACCCACCGTCGAATCCACCGTGGGCGTGTCGTGCGCGCAGTCGAAATCCTCCGCAAGGTCGTCGGCCGCCTGGCGGGCCTGCTCATTGGCGTTGGGATAGGAACCCGCGACATAGTGGACGGGGCAGGCCTCCTCGCCCTTCAGCGCCGATACGACCAGCCAGGTGACGGTGTTGCCCTCATCATCCGTCACCACCCGCCAGCGCTGGATGGCGGCGAACGGCTTGCCTTCCCGGAGGCGCCATTCGACGGGAGAGAGGGCGGTGTTGAAGTGGCGGAAGGTTTTCCGGTAACCGCAGGATTCGGTGGGTTTGGTCCCCAGCCCCACGAAGCTCCGGTCGTCATCGGCCGAAACGACGATGTCGTTGCCCTTGAAGCCGGCGCATGTCCAGGTGCCGGCGAAGGCCATTCCATCGCCCTTTTCCACATGGAGGCAGGTCTTCTCGAGGTCGAAGGGGGTGTAAACGCTGGTATTCTCGCCCGCCAGGGCGGCCATGGGCCACAGACAGAAGGAGGGATAGCCAGAGCGCCTTTCTCATGGCAGAGAGGCTGCCACAGAGCCAATTCCGAAGGAAGACCCATGCGTATCGACGCCATCTCGATCGGCAAGAACCCCCCGAAGGAAGTGAACGTCATCGTCGAGGTGCCGGTCGGCGGCGAGCCGATCAAGTACGAGATGGACAAGGCGGCTGGCACCCTGGTGGTCGACCGCTTCCTCTATACCTCGATGCGCTATCCCGGAAATTATGGCTTCATCCCGCACACGCTGTCGGATGACGGCGACCCGATCGACGTGCTGATCGCCAACCAGCGCGGCATCATTCCGGGGGCGCTGGTCGCGGTAAAGCCCGTGGGCGTGCTCAAAATGCAAGACGAGGCCGGGCACGACGAGAAGATCATCGCCGTGCCCACGCCCAAACTCACCCGCCGCTACGAGAACGTGCACGACTACACCGACCTGCCCGAAATCACCCGCCAGCAGATCGAGCACTTCTTCGAGCACTACAAGGACCTCGAGCCCGGCAAGTGGGTGAAGGTCGTTGGCTGGGGCAATGCGGCGGAAGCCGAGCAGATGATCCTCGACGCCATCGAACGCGCCAAGAACGCGAAGGACTGACACGCCTCCTTGGGTGCTGTGACCTCGCCCGGGTTTGAAACCGGGCGCCCCCCTTGGCGAAGTTCCGCGTCGTGGATGCTTAGTTTCCGCGAAGGATTCCGGCTGGAATTCAAGCCTTCTAACCTAGATTGTAAAATCAAGAACGGTTGACTTCGCTCGGCGAATGCATTCCTGTAAACGTGGTCATACATGTAATTCGGCATCCGTAGATGCCGCAAAGTGGCAGGCCATGTCTTGGCCCGGCGTTTGCCGGTACTGCAACAGGAAAAATCGACATGCTGAACAAGCTATCCAAAATCCTCATGATCGCCGCCGTCATGCTGGCCGGCGCGGGATTGACGCCAGCAATGTCCGCCTCCAAGCCGAACATCCTGTTTGTGATCATGGATGACGTCGGCATCGACCAGATGAAGCTGTTCGGATACGGCGGCCGCGGCGCTGGCCCGCTGGGACCGCCGAAGACGCCCACCCTTGACGAGATCGCGCAATCAGGCGTGCTGTTCCGCAACACCTGGGCCACGCCGGAATGCTCACCAAGCCGCGTCAGCTTCTTCACCGGTCGCTACCCTCTGCGCCACAATGTGATGGCCGCAATCCTGCCGCCCGACCTTGCTGCCTCCCAGCAGTCGCCCTACGAAACGACGACCCCGAACATCCTGCGCGAAGCCGGATACACAAGCGCCCTGTTCGGCAAGTCCCACTTCACAAATGCGCCGACATACCCGCAGGATCCGTCAACCAATCCATACGGTGGCACTGCCGTCACCCAGCTTGGCTGGGACTACTTCAAGGGCTGGTATGACGGCGGTCCGAGCGACATCGACACCACCGCAGGCGGCGTCGCCAGCACGGGCACCTACAAGTGCGGCTATGTCCCCACCACAGCAATCGATCCCACTCACGGCGCCGACAGCGGGGCCTGCTACAAGGCGAACGGCGACTGCACCTACATGAGCACCGGCGCCGGCAATACATCGCCCGGGCTGACCTGCCTTGCGTCGGGCGGCATCCTGCAGCCCAATGCTTCCTGCGGGACACCGCCGGCCAACCTGAACTTCAGCCTGCAGAACGGCTATTACGTCAGCGAACTCGTCGAGAACCCGGGCCGGGGTGAAGCCGCCGTGGTGAAGACCCCGGACA
This sequence comes from Aestuariivirga sp., assembly GCF_037139295.1. Lineage (GTDB taxonomy): Bacteria > Pseudomonadota > Alphaproteobacteria > Rhizobiales > Aestuariivirgaceae > Aestuariivirga. The sequence goes on along the minus strand of NZ_JBAXGR010000043.1, from coordinate 12,752 downwards.
ATCCGGAGAGCCGCGGGTACCGCACTACGCTTGAGGCAGACTACGCCATCCACTGGATCAACAGCCAGCCGAAGGACAGGCCGTGGATGGTCACGCTGGCCTTCTCCGCCGCGCACACGCCCTATCAGCCGGCAGCGCCAGGGCTTGTCTCCACCACATCCACCAAGCTCGGGAACGATTGCTCCGACAATGCAACCGACTCCCGCGCGCTGATGACGCAGATGGTCGAAGGAATCGACACGGAACTGCAGCGCGTTCTTATCGAGACCGGAATTGCAACGAAGAACAAGAACGGCGTGCTCATCTATGACGCCAAGATCGCCAACACCGTGATCGTGGTCGTCGCGGACAATGGCAGCTTCGCCAACAATGTCAGGCTGCCCTTCGATCCCGCACTTTCAAAGGGCACCGTGTATCAGACCGGCGTGTGGGTACCGCTGATCGTGGCGGGGCCGATGGTGAAGCAGCCCAACAGGGCGGTGAACGCGATGGTAAACATCGTCGATCTCTTCAAGTTGTTCGGCGACGTGGCCGGCATCGACGTCAGGCAGGCCGTGCCGCCGACCCACGGGCTCGATTCACAGCCCCTGCTTCCCTATCTCGTCAACCCGCGGCAGGGCGCATCGCCCATCCGCACCACGAACTTCACGCAGTATGGCACCAACACCCGCTCGACCAGCCACGTCGATGGCGCTTGCGTGATCAAGTCCGTCAACACATGCACCACCCTGTTCCCGACCAAGGACCTCTGTGAGAATGGTTATGGCGGCATCTGGTATGGTGCGGGAACGGACGTCGCCATTCCCGAGCCCTACAAGAGCGGCAACGGCCTGACCACCTGCTGCCAGGTCAACCAGTATCGCAACTCGGTCAATGAGACGCTGGCAGCACTCCTGCCCGACACGTCTTTTGGTATGCGAAACCAGCGCTACAAGCTCATTCGCCAGACCGCGACCAACATTGACCTGCAGAATCCGGAACTCACCGCGGATGGCTCGAACTGCCTGTCGGTGACGACGGACGAATTCTACAGGATTGACCAGAAGCCCAAGACCCCGACGATCGATCATCCGACCGGCGTCAAGGCGAACAACCTGCTGGCGCCGGGTACCGGCCCCGGCGCAGGCAGCAGCCAGCTCAAGGGCCGCCTGAAGGCCAGTTATGATGCGCTGGTCACCAGCCTGAACGATACGCTCAGTTCGCAGAAGGCATGCACGGGCGACGCGAATCTCGACGCCCTGGTGAACAATGCCGACCTAGGCGACCAGGCCGAGTGGCGGAACATCACCAGCGACACATCCACCTGGTGGGACCTGAACCGCGACGGCTACACCAACGATGTCGATCGGCAGGCACTTCTCGGTCTCATCGCGACGTCGAACTGCACACTTCTGCCGGGGCAGTATCGCTAACGAAAATGGCCGGGCATTGCCCGGCCATTTTACCATTCCGGCCTTTTCGCCGTATTCTTACATCGCGGGCTGGTCGATGCCCTTCGCTGCGCAGGCGGCCTTGACCGTGTTGTAGAGCAGGCAGGCGATGGTCATGGGGCCGACGCCGCCGGGAACCGGCGTGATGGCGCCCGCGACCTTCTCGCACGAGGCATAGTCGCAGTCGCCCACGAGCTTGCCCTTGCCATCACGCTCGATGCGGTTGATGCCGACGTCGATGACGGTGGCGCCCGGCTTCAGCCAATCACCCTTCACCATTTCCGGGCGGCCCACGGCAGCGATGACGAGGTCGGCGCGGCGCACGACGCCAGGGAGATCCTTGGTCTTGGAATGCGCGATCGTAACGGTGCAGTTCTCGGCCAGCAGCAATTGTGCCACCGGCTTGCCGACGATGTTGGAGCGACCGATCACCACGGCTTCCAGCCCGTCGAGCGAGCCCAGCACGTCCTTGGCCAGCATCACCGAGCCCGTCGGCGTGCAGGGCACGAGCGAGTCCTGGCCGGTCGACAGCTTGCCGACATTGACCACGTGGAAGCCGTCGACGTCCTTGGCCGGCGAGATGGCGCTGAGCACCTTGGTGGAATCGATGTGCTTGGGCAGCGGCAGCTGCACGAGGATGCCATGCACGGCAGGATCGTTGTTGAGCTTCTCGACGAGGGCGAGAACGTCCTTCTCGGGCGTCTCGGCGGGCAGCTTGTGCTCCCACGAGTTCATGCCGACCTCGACCGTCTGCTTGGCCTTGTTGGCGACATAGACCCTGGAGGCCGGGTCCTCGCCCACCAGAACGACCGCGAGGCCGGGGGTGAGCCCGTGCTTTTCCTTGAGGCTTGCCACGGCCGTGGCGATCCGCCCCCTGAGGCCCTCGGCAAAGGCCTTGCCGTCAATTACTTTCGCCATATTCAATTTTCCTTCCCTGCATTCACTTTCCTGGCAATCAATGCCTCAAGTTCCGCAGGATTTCCAGTGACCAGAATGGTCTTGTTGCGGTCCGTCTCGCCCGACACGAGCTCGAAAGCGGATTTGGGCATCCGGCAGGCCTTGGCCAGGGTCTCGATAACCGCCTTGTTGGCACGCCCCTTGTCCGGCACCGCCGTCACCTTCACGGCCAGCGACACCGTGCCGTCGGAGGCCACATGGAGGCCCGAAACCTCGTCCCGGGAGGATTTGGGTGTGACCCGGACAGCGAGGAGAAGACCGCCCTTGCCCGGCCGCAGCGGTGACGTCACGCCCAGCCGAGATTGAAGAAGATATTATCTGCCAGAATGCCGAGGAACTGCAGGCCGATCAGCAGGATGATGGGCGAGATGTCGATGCCGCCCAGGTCCGGCAGGAAGCGGCGGATGGGGCGGAGCAGCGGCTCGGTGAGCCGGTCCAGCACCTGGCCAACCTGGCGGACATAGGGGTTGGAGCGGTTGACGATGCCGAAGGCAATGAGCCAGCTCATGATGACCATCGCCAGGATGATCCAGAAGTAGATGTTGATCACGGTGTGGAGCAGCCACAGGATCGGGTTCATCGGCGTCATCATGGACAGGCAGCCCTCTTGAAATGTTTGAGCAGATGTAGGCGCGGGGCGCCGTCCAAGCAAGCTTGACGCTGTCCCGGCCAGGGACTAGAAACCGCTCCGCCTGTGGACACCACCTGAAAAGGGGCGGTAGCTCAGTTGGGAGAGCGCGGCGTTCGCAATGCCGAGGTCAGGGGTTCGATCCCCCTTCGCTCCACCAGGCCCCCACAGGATGAAGCTTGGCACTGGGTGGTTTCACGGCTTTCCGTCAGTTGACGGAGCACATGGCGGTGCAATATCGCATGCCGTCCCTTGCGACAAAGGAACTTCATGCGATTCTTCCGGCTCTTTGCGATGATCGTGGTGCTTGCCTTCATGGCTGCAGCGCCAGGCACGGCACGTGCCGAGGACGCTCCACGGACGGTCAGGGTCGGCCTGTTCATCACCAACCTGTTTGACGTCGACTTTGCTCAGCAGGACGTCGAGGCGCAGTTCTGGGTGTGGTTCAACCACGACGATGCGTCCTTTGACCCGAAGAAGGACGTTGAAATCGTCAACGCCCGGTCGGTCGATGTGCTCGGCAGTTCACGCACCGATGCCGGCAGCAAGGGCCTTTGGGACCAGGTGAAGTTTTCAGCCGTTCTCAACGAAAACTGGAGCGTCGCGAATTATCCCTTCGACCGGCAGAAGATCAGGATCGTGATCGAGAGCGCGACGGCCGATGCGCGATCACTGAAATTCGAGCCCGACATCGAAGGCACCAAGCTCCGGCGCGACCTGACGCTGGCCGGCTGGACGATCGAGGGCATGAAGATCTCCGCAGAGAACGAGTTCTACGAGACCGCCTATGGCGACCCGTCGATGAGTTCCGTGGGCCCCAGCATCTATCCGCGCGTGACCGTGGAGATCGACGTGAAGCGCCTTGGCTGGCGGTTGATGCTGTCGACCTTCATCGGCTTCGGACTGGCCATCGCGCTGGCGGGGATCGTGCTCACCAGCAGCGCCTTCCGCCATTCGAGCGAGGTGATCGACATCGGCGCGCAGCTGGCCATCGCCACGGGCGCGCTGTTCTCGACAGTCGGCTCGGGCTACATCCTGCAGAGTGGCCTTCCGCCGACCACCGAATTCAGCCTCGCGGATGCCTTCCAGCTCACGGCCTTCACCGTGACGTTCCTGACCATGCTGATGATCTATGTGGTGCATGTGCTGAGGAAGCGCCGCCTGTGGACGGCCGCCCTGACGACGGGCCGCGTGCTGTTTGCACTCTACATCGTAAGCGTGGTGTGGATCGTCTACCGGGTGTGGCTCGCGGTGAGTTGCTGAGGGCACTTCGGCACAATTGCAGAACCACATGCAGCACACTCTTTCCGGCGCTTCATATCGGTAATTTCGCCGATGCCGTGAACCCGGCAGGGCTGTTGCCAGCAGGCTGCCGCAGGTGCATCTATGGCTGCAATGATGAGGATGGGCGGCGGCATGATCCGGCTGGTGATGATACTCCTGTGGGCGGTGTTCGCCGCAGGCACGGCAGCAGCGGCCGACAGTCCGTGGAGCGGCAACTGGGAGATCGTCTGGGGCAATGGCGGCGCCCTGGTAAGCTTGCAGCAGAACGGTACTTCGGTGAACGGCAGCTTCGGCAGCGGCACGATCAAGGGCACCGTGCATGACAACCGCTTCGACGGTCAGATCATCTACAACGGTGACGCCGAAAACATCACGGCCACGCTGAGCAGCGACCAGGCGAGCTTCGCCGGGACGACCGAGGCGGGTGAATGGCTGAGCGGCACGCGCATGGCCGCCGGTGATGGGCAGGCAGTCGATGTGAAGATCGACCTCAGCACGCCGCGCGCGGCACTGCGCAGCTTTCTTGTTGCCGCCAATCTGGCGCAGACCGACAAGAACTATGCGCTCGCCTCGGCGATCGACGCAATCGACTTCGGCGATGCTATGGGCTGGGAATCGCGCGAGCAGCGCTTCACCGGCGCGCAGCAGTTGTTCCAGCTGATCGACCTCGCCACCTTCAACATGTCGACCATCCCTGCCGCAACATCAGACAGCAATCTGACACTCAGCCTTCCGATCTACGATTCAAAAGCCGCCATCGGCATCAACATGGCGCGTGGTCCGGATGGCAACTGGCGCATTGTGATTCCGTCGCCGGATGCGCTGCGCGCCCAGCTCGAAAACGGCAAGCCGCAGGCGGCCGACGACTTCCGGATGCTTCAGAGCCCGCGCGACACATTGCGCGCCTTCCTCGACGGCATGCATCGCTGGGAGATGGGCGGCGAGGAGCAGGCCCTCGCCACGATCGACCTGTCCCACGTGCCGGAGGTGTTGCGCGATGCGGAAGGCAACGTCGTGGCGCAGTATCTGGTCCGTATCATAAACCATATCGGCCACCGCACGCTGCAAAACATGCCGAATTCCGGCGTAAGCCGTGAGCCGTTCGTGCTCTTCGAGCTGCCTGCCGGGCGGGTCGCCATCGAGCCCTTGGGCACGGGGGCGGACACGCGCTGGAAGTTTTCCGCCGACACCGCGCAGACCATCCGCAGCCTCTATCGCGGGGCAGAGCAACTGCCTGACAATGAAGTACTCGACCCGAGCTTCATTCCCTTCTCGCCGATGTTTGCGGTCCGTAACCTTGTGAAGCGCCACGCACCCTTCCTGCTCAAAACCTTGCCAGGGCCGGGGCATCTCGAATACTGGCAGGCGCTGGCAAGCTTCGTGGCGCTTGGCATCATCGCGCTGTTGACGACCGTGCTGCGGGGAGCATTCCTGTGGATCCTCAATCGCTCCTTCCTCAAGCGCCACGTCAAAAATGCCAGGAGCCTCGCGACGGGACTTGCCTTGGGTCTCTCGTTCCTCATCGGCTCGCGCTTGATCGTGATGATCGGGCTTCCTGCGGCGGCACGGCAATACACCGTGCCGGTGCTGGGCACGATCCTGATTCTTATCTTCGCCTATGCGCTGTGGCAGCTCGTCATTTTCGCGCTCTCGGTGCTGCAGGAACTTGCCGAAAGGACCGAAACGGCCTTCGACAACATTCTCCTCACCTTCGCGGCGGGCTTGGCCAAGGTCGCCATCGTGGTCGCTGCGATCCTGAGCTTGAGCTATCTGTGGTCACTTCCGACAACCGGGCTGCTGGCCGGCCTCGGCATCGGCGGCCTCGCCGTGGCCTTCGCCTCCAAGGAGACGATCGCCAACGTCTTCGGCGCGGGCATCCTGCTGGGCGATCGACCGTTCCGCAAGGGCGACCGCATCATCGCGGGCGACGTCAACGGCTGGGTAGAGGCGGTCGGCCTGCGCTCCACCCGTATCCGAACCCTCTATGACAGCCTGCTCGTGGTGCCCAATGCCAAGCTTGCCGACGCTGTCGTCAACAATCTGGGTGCCCGGCGGCGGCGCAGCCTGTCGGCCACCGTGATCGTCACATCGGGTGCCACGCCGGAGCGCATGGAGGCCTTCACCAACGGCATCCGGAAGCGCATCGCCGATGATCCGATCTTCGAAGACAAGTGGGCGGAGGTCAACATCGTCCGCTTCTGGACCGAGGGCATCGACGTGGAAATCTCGACCATGGTCGAAACCCGCAGCGGCCGCGCCTCGCGCGAGGCAACGCACAAGCTGTACCTCGACATCATGCAGATTGCGCAAGCCAGCGGCCTGGGCCTGGCCCATGCCACCGACCCGTCCGCGGCAATAACGGACGAGCCCGAGCCTCAGCGGTCGTAGTCGGGCGGTTCCTTGTCCCAGGCGGCGGGTGTCTGGCCCGCCTGGTAGCCGCGCTCGTAGAGGGCGCGCATGTAGGCGTTATCGAATTCGCTCTTGGACTTCATGGTGAAGTCGTTGGGGATCGACGTCAGGTTGAAGGCAACCCCGTCCTTCTGGCATTGGGCATACATGCGGTAGGCATCGCCGATGGACTGGTTCTTGATCAGCGTCGAGATCGAGCGCGCGGCAATCGCCAGCGTCTTGGTCTCGGTCTTCTCGGCTTGCGGCGCAAAGCTGCCGTTCATGATGATGTAGAGGCTGCGCTTCCTGGGAAAGTTCAGCGCCTTGTCGACCTCCTTCAGCGAATTCTGCGCCGAGACGAGGAAGGCCTGGGTGGTAGTGCCGCCATCGACGTGGAGTTCCTCGTAGACCTTGCCATCGGCGGTCACCTTGATGAGCTGCGGCGGGAACACGCCCGGAATGGCCGCACTGGCGACGAGAACGCTGCGGAACAGGGCAAGCCGGTCCGGGTTGCCGCTGGCGGCAATGGCCGTCATGTCCCACACCACGGGGCGCTGGGCATCGAGGTTGGTGGTGCCCACCAGCAGGCGGCGGCCCTTGCCGTGTTCGATGGCGATCTTGTCGATCAGGTCCTGCGTCACGTATTTCGCCACCAGCGCCTTGAGCGGGCTGTTGTCGGTCATGGATGAGCCGAAGACGCCGCTGATCGGGCCCTTCTTTTTCATCACGTCCTTGTCGTCGATGGTGGTGTAGATCTGCTTCAGCTCATCGTCATAGGCGGAGCCGAGAAAGGCATAGGGCGCGGAGAGTGCGCCGGTGCTGATGCCCGTGACCACCTCGAACTTGGGGCGCGTGCCGGCCCTGGTCCAGCCATTGAGGATACCCGCGCCATAGGCGCCGTCACCACCGCCGCCGGAAATCGCAAGATAATAGGCATGGTCCAGCGGGATCGAGGGGTCGGCCTTGTGCGCGACCTTGAGTTGGGCGAGGCGCTCGGCCGAGGCCTCGTTCAGCTTCTTCAGCTCGGCATCACCCCAGTAGCGGATGCCCTTGTAGCCGACCGGCGTCGCATAGGCGTTGACCGGCGCATCATCGAGGCGGGGCACATTGGTGCCGCAGGCGGCGAGCGACAGAACCAGCGCGGCGGCGAAAAGGGTCTTGATGGACTTGGTGAACATGGGCCTGTCGTTTGTTGAAGGTAGCGCCACTTGTCAACCCATGAGGCGACCCCACGGCGGTTCGGTGAACCGGCGCGGGCCTTCAGCGGCGGCGCAGCGAGGTGATGTCGGTGACGTCGGCGCTGCCCTCGTCGGCGGATTTCGCCTCCTCCACCACTTCGGCTTGCGCCTCAGCCTGCATATGCGCCGTCTCCTCCTGCACGCGATGCACTTCGCCATGGATGGAGACGAGCTTGCCGCGCAGGTCGTGGTTTTGGTTGGAGAGTGTTTCGACGATGCGGTCCATCTGGCGCAATTTCTCGTCGCGCGTATGGGCTTCTGCCCTGAAGACCTTCTCGGCGGAGTCTTCCTGCTCCCGGAGGCCGGAAAGCCGCGACTCGGCAACAGATACAAGACCTTCCGCGCCCAGCGCCATGATGACGCTCAAGGCCGTCAGCGCGATCGATTGCGGCGAAATCCCTGTAACGGCCAACAGATAGCCGGTGACGGGCAGGCAGACCAGCAGGCCGAACTTGAAGACGAGCCTCAGTTTTCGACGCCCTCTCCCCGCAGGGAATGCCCGTCTCTTTCAGCTGATCCGAACCGTCATGCCCGGTACGGCAACCTAGAACCGTCCGCAGGTTCGATCCACAACCGGCAAGTTACACGAGCTAAGCTTGGAAATTAAGACTTTCGAGAGGAAAAAGCGAGAGGAATATCAAAGGGTACGGCCGCTTCACAACTGGTACAGGCCGTTATTCTTCAACCATAACTTGTCTTTATATCCACCTCGGTATCGCTGCCAGTATGAACACAAGCCCGCTGCGGCGTTTGCTTATGTGATTGACTGCCGCAGAGGTTTAAGATTGGTGCCTGAAACGTTAAGATCGGTGCCTGAAACGTAATGACAACTCGTCTGGGGAGAAGTCCTGCCATGACCCGCCGCCTTGCAGCCCTCTGGGCCGTCCTGCTGTTCGGCCTCAGCACCCCCTTCATGACCCAGACTGCAGCGGCCGAAGACGCCTATGCGATCTGCTCCAACCAGACCTATGCGCTGTGCGCCGCGGCCTCCGCCTTCGTCTACGATGATGTGAGCTACGCCAAATGCGTCATCAAGCGGGGCGACAGCATCAGCGCGCCGCCGCTCAGCTTCACCACTCGCACCGGCCAGACCGCGGACATCTGCGACGTGAACGCCGCCGGCGTGCGCAATGGCTACATGGTGAGCACCTTCAGCCTGCCCCTCGACGTCAGGCAGGGCGGCAACAAGGCACTCTACACCTGCCCCGGCGGCTCCACCGGTTCCTATGGACAATGCGACGGCGGCATCTGCTTCAAGAGCAGCAGCGGCAAGTATTTCCCCGGCGTCGGCTTCGTTGCCAAGAACCAGATCATCTGCTCCTGCCCGGTCACCAAGCCCACCGTAACGAGCTTGCCGGTGGGCTATCAGTTCATCGGCCCCTATCCCTGCCAGCCGAGCGCGCTCTCGGTGTGCAACCAGGAAGTGGGCAACGGCACCATCATCCCCGTGGGCTCGCCCCCGGGTGCCGGCCGCGTGCTGACACAGGCGCTCTACGGGCACCAGTTCCCGATCAACGAGTGCCAGTAGACGAACAACGTCGCAACGCCTGACGCGCGGCAGGCCGCGACCGGCCGAAGGCCGGCCAGGCGCGCCATGTTTCTCGGTCACCGGCTGCGTGTGTTTTCCACAGCAAACTGCCGGATTGCGCTGAGTGTAATGCTGACATATCATCCGTCATCGGTACCGAGGCCGCCCGCTGTTCAGAAGAGGCGGCCCGACGGGGATGGGATGGCTGACGAACAGGACGAAACGGGTGGCATGGCTTCCGTGAAGCCTGACTATCTCTCCGGCGGTGATGCCGGGGCCGACGGCGGCTTTCTGCCGCCGCTGGAGGTCACTGTCGACGTCCCCGATTTCCGTCATACCAAGCTCAGCAAGATCGTTTCCGAACATGTGTTGCCGCACCTGGTGGCGCTCCATGTGCCGCCTGCCGAAGAGCAGCCTGCCGCGCCACTGCGCTCTGTCGAGATCGCCGAGTTGGCCCAGTTGCTTCTGGGCCCTGAAAACGAGGACGCAGCCAATTACGTTCTGAAACTCAAGGACGAGGGCGTGTCGCTGGACGACCTCCACGCTGAACTGCTGGAGCCTGCAGCCCGGCTGCTCGGCGAATTGTGGAAAGATGACAAGGCCGATTTCCTTGATGTGACGATCGGCATCTCCCGCCTGCAGCGTCTGGTGCATGTGTTCGAGGGGCTGGGACAGGTTCCCGACTTCGACGAGAAGCGCCGGGTGCTCCTGGCTGCAACGCCCGGCGAACAGCACAGCCTCGGCACCACCATCGTGCAGAAGTTCCTGCGCGCTGGCGGCTGGCATGTGTGGAGTTGCCTCTCGACGAGCATCGCGGAGCCAGCAGACATCGCATCGCGCGAATGGCTGGCCGTGGTCGGCTTCTCGCTCAGCTCCGACATCCACCTGGACTCGTTGAGGGATGCCATCGCCCTGGTGCGCAAGCGGTCGCTGAACCGGAAAGTCGGAATCATGATCGGTGGCGCAGCGGTGGTGCGTGACCCCGAACTCGTCGCCAAGGTTGGTGCCGACGGCACGGCCGCCAATGGCCCCGCCGCCGTGGTGCTGGCCAAGAAGCTGCTGGCAGAAGCCCTCGTCTGAGCTTGCATCCGCCGCGCGTTACGGCGAGACTTCCGCCCATGACGACCCACAATTTCACGCCCAAGGCTCTTTACAACACCATCGGCATTCATGCCCCTGCACTCGTGATTGCCAGCGGCGACACGGTGACGGCGGCCACCGCCGACGCGCACGGCTTCGACTGGCGCGGCGAAAAAATCGCCGAGCGGCCAAACCCGATGACCGGGCCGTTCTTCATTGAAGGCGCAGAACCCGGCGACGCGTTGTTCATCACCATCCGCGACATTCGCATGACGCGGAAGACCGGATGGACCTTCGACGTGCTGAGCCCGAACGTGGTGGACCCCAATGCCGTTCATCGCTTCCCCGAGCGCCACAAGACCGAGTGGGTGATCGACGCGGACAAGGGCCGCGCCTGGCTGGCCGAACCGCCAACGTCACTTGCCACATGGTCCGTCGCGGTGGAGCCGATGATCGGCTGCTTCGGCGTTGCGCCGGACTTGGGGCAAGCGATCTCCACCGCCACCAGCGGGCGCTATGGCGGCAACATGGATTACCGCGGCTTCAAGCCGGGAGTGGAGGTGATGTTCCCCGTGGCCGTTCCGGGTGCGCTGTTCTTCCTCGGCGACGTGCATGCCCAGCAGTGCGACGGCGAAATCGTGGGCACCGGCATCGAGACGGCAGCGGACGTCACCTTCACCGCGCGCGTGCTGAAGGGCAGCAAGATCGGCTGGCCGCGGGGCTTGAACGAGACGGAGATCTTCACGATCGGCAACGCACGCCCGCTGGACCAGGCGCTGCAACACGCGACAACCGAAATGCTCGAATGGCTGATGTCCGACTATGGCCTCGACGCAGTGGCCGCGAGCCACGTGATGGGGCAGTGCGTGCGCTATGACGTGGCCAATGTGTTCAACCCGGCCTTCACGGTGGTGTGCCGGGTGGCGCGGGAGGCGCTGGCTGGGCTCGCCTGAACCAGCCCTCAACTCGCGGACGTTATCAGCGCCTTCAGCGTCTCCAGCGTGTCCGCCTCTTCTGCGGGCTTGTCCCAGCGGATGCGTGAGACGCGGGGAAAGCGCATGGCGATGCCGGACTTGTGGCGCTTCGACTCCTGGATGGCATCGAAGGCAATTTCCAGCACGAGCTTCGGTGTGACCGCGCGGACGGGGCCAAAGCGATCCACTGTGTTCTGGCGAACGAAGCGGTCGATCTCGGCGAGCTCCGCGTCGGTGAAGCCTGAATAGGCCTTGCCGACAGGCACAAGCAGCTTCTGGCCGTCCTTCTCTGTCCAGGCACCGAAGGTGTAGTCCGAATGGAACGAGGAGCGCTTGCCAGCACCCTTCTGGGCATAGAGCAGCACGCAGTCAGCGGTCAGTGCGGCACGCTTCCACTTGTACCAGTGGCCCTTGGGTCGGCCGGCGAGATAGGGGCTCGCCTTGCGCTTCAGCATCAGGCCCTCGATGCCCTGCTCGCGCGTCGCCTCCCAGCTCGCCTTCAGGTCTTCCTTGCTGGCGAAACCGAGAACTTCGGAGAGGTCGCTGTGGGCAGGGCCATGTTCGCGGTGCCAGGCTTCGAGGCGCTCTCGCCGCGCGGTGAAGGGCAGCGCGCGCAGGTCTTCACCGTCGATTTCGAGCGCGTCATAGAAGCGAACATGCACTGGATACTTGGTGAGCATGGCGCGCGTCACGGTCTTGCGGTTCAGGCGCTGCTGGAGTTCGCTGAAGGGTGCAACTTCGCCATCGCGCACCACCTGAAGCTCGCCGTCGAGTACGGCATCAAACTTGAAATGGTCGACGAGCTCCGGAAAGCTTTGCCCGATGTCGTCACCCGTGCGCGAGAACAGCCGCGTGGTGCCGCCCTTGGCAGACACCTGGATGCGAATGCCGTCCCACTTCCATTCGGCGGCGACGTCATCGAGGTTCATGGCCTGCCAGTCGTTCTCCTCCAGCGCATGCGCCAGCATAAGCGGGCGGAAGATCGGCGTGGCGGCAAGCGAGGGTCGCTCCGTCCTCTGCTCCAACCAGTCGAACAGCGCGGCATAGGGTGGCTCAAGGCCGTGCCACAGTTCCTCGATGTCATCGACGTTCTTGCCGAAGGCATCAGCCACCGCCTGCTTTGCAAGCCGCGCCGAAACGCCCACCCGCGGCGCACCGCTGAGGAACTTCAGCAACGCCCAGCGGCCCGTGGCATCGAGCCGGTCCAGCCATTGCGTGAGAATCGCCGCATGCCCGCCCCTGCCC
>NZ_JBAXGR010000042.1:0-30504 GCF_037139295.1 Aestuariivirga sp. | reverse complement strand
GGTATCGCTTACATAGTGGGGCCGACGGGCGGATACCTCGCTGGCTTCCTGCTGGCCGCCGTCATCGTCGGTCATCTGGCGGACAAGGGTCATGGCCGCACCATCCTTTCCGCGCTCGCCATGTTGCTGGCGGGCGAGGTGGCGATCTATGCCCTGGGCCTTGGCTGGCTGTCTGCCCTGATCGGAACGCAGAAGGCAGTTTCCGCCGGCCTCCTGCCCTTCATTCCTGCCGAAATCCTCAAGCTGACCCTTGGCACGGCTATCCTCACCGCTGCTTGGAACAAAGCGAAGAGCTGATGGTCTCAGCCGTGGGCAGGAGACTTCACTCTGGCCTGCTCACGGTATTCCTTGGGCGGAGCGCCGAAATGCGCCTTGAAGGCCCGAGAGAACTGGGCCTGGTCGCTGAAACCCCAGCGATAGGCGATCTCGGCCACCGTCTGGCGGTTGGAAGCGTCGCGCAGCGCCTCACGGCAGGCCTCCAGCCTCTGGTCGCGGATCCAGCTGCCGAGCGTCTGGTTGGTGTCGCGGAACAACTCATGCAGATAGCGGGTGGAGATGCCACAGCCGCGCGCGATGGCCTCCGGGTCCAATTCCGGATTGCCCATGTTACGGCGGACGAACGCTTCGATGCGCGTCAAATGTGCCTCGCGCACTGTGGAATTGCCGGTAGTGAGCGTTCGCTCGTCGGCCTTCAGCGCCAGCACGAGAAGGTCGATCAGCTGCTGGCCAACTGTGGAGCGGGTCTCCGGGCTCATGGCATCGAAACGGTTGGGGATCAGGTGCAGCATGTCGGTGAACAGGCCGCCCGCCCCTTCGGTGGCGTTGAACTGCAGCGAACAGAACCGGTCGGGCTGGCGGATGCGGCCACCCAGCGCCTTGGCCTCAACCTTCATCACCCACAGGTCGGCTGCCTCGGCGTGGCTGAACTCATAGGGCTCGTGGCTGCGCTCGAGGATGAAGCCGCCCGGGTTGCAGCGCACGTCCTTGCCGCATTGCGAGAAGAACACCTCGGACCGCGCAGGCACAGTGACGAGGAAATGCTCCTCGCGCTCCGCCTTGAAGTGCTGCGGCAGGCGGCGGTACTGCAGCGCCTCGGAGGTCAGGCGCGAGAGCGAGACATCGCCCAGCGTCCACAACGTCAGGTCGCCGACGAAATGGTCCGGGCTCTTGAACTGCAGGTCGAGCGGGAAATAGGCCGTCGCGATGGCATCATGCCAGTGGCGGCTGCGGTCATGGGCAGGCGTTTCGGACGTGGTAATCGTCGTCTTCATGGTCGCTTCCCGTCAACTGCCCGAAGCTTAGGCAGGGGGGCCTTGGCTTGCAACTTGTTCCTCACGCTGTGCGCCACAAGTCAAATGAGGGTGCCGAGACTGCAAAGACGTGAGGGGTCGACCACAACTAAGGTCCATGCCCGGAAAGGTGCGCAAGACATCGCGATGGGGAGGATGAGGCTCGGTCAGGGCTTGCTTCCCACTGCGCGACTGCTTGCGCTCCCCGCAACAGCGAGGACAGTATTATGGCCAAGACAGCGAAGAAACCCACCCGCAAATCGGCAGTTAAGGTGGACCCTATCACTCTCTCCGTGGTGCGCGGCGTGCTGGAGACGACGCAGCGCGAGATGACGCTGGCACTGGAGAAGACGGCGCGTTCCTCGGTGTTCAACTTGGCGCATGACTATTCGACGGCACTGTTCAACGCCAAGCCCGAGATGATCCTGCAGGGCCAGGATATCCCGATCCATCTGGGCTCGCTCATCCCCGCCATGAAGTCGGTGGCCAAGTTCTTCGAGGGCGACATCCACGAGGGCGACCTCATCCTGCACAACGACCCGGCTTTCGGCGGTAGCCACGCCATCGACACCTGCATGTACAAGCCGGTCTTCTACAAGGGAAAACTGGTCTACTGGACTGTCTGCAAGGGTCACTTGACCGACATCGGCGGCCCGGTTCCTGCCGGCTACAACCCCAATGCCAAGGACATCTACGCCGAGTGCTTGCGCATTCCGCCGGTGAAGATCTGGGACCGCGGCAAGCCGCGCAATGACGTCCTCAATATGATACTCACCAACATGCGCGCCCGGCGTGATCAGGAGGGTGACTTCAACGCGCTCATCGGCGCCTGCCAGGTGGGTGAGCGCAACCTTATCGCCATGCTGGACAAGTATGGCCAGCAGACGGTCGATACCTGCATCAACGAGCTTCTCGACATGGCCGACCGCCACATGCGCGGCCTCATCAAGACCGTACCGGACGGCACCTATGAGGGTGTCGCCATCCTCGAGGACGCAGGTCACGGCTTCGGCGACTTCGAGATCAAGGCCAAGGTGAAGATCAAGGGCGACACCTGCCACATCGCCATCACATCGCCGCCGCAGATCCCTTATTTTATCAATTCCTACGAGGGCAACTCGCATTCAGGCGTCTATCTCGGCCTGATGATGTTCGCGGCATTGCCGCCGCCCTACAATGAAGGGCTTTACCGCTGCGTCTCGCTCGATTTCGGGCCGAAGGGCACGATCTGCAATGCGCAGGAACCGGCCCCGCACATGAACTGCACCACCACGCCGATGGAGACGCTCACCGACGCGGTGCGGTTGGCCTTCGAGAAGGCCATGCCCTCCAAGGTGGCGGCGAGTTGGGGTCATGCGAACGGCCTCAACATCGCAGGCTGGGACTCGCGCACCAACGAGGAATTCGTGACCATGGTGCTCGCCACCATCATCTCGGGCGGCGGCGCCACGCCGCAGCAGGATGGCTGGCACGCGGTTGGCCCTGAATGCTGCTTCGGCGCGCTCACATCAGGTGACGTTGAACTGCTCGAGTATTCCTACCCGATCATCATCCACAAGTATTCGTTGATGACCGATTCAGGAGGGGCTGGAAAATTTAGAGGCGGCTCTGGCACCGCCTGGGAGGTGGAACCCCTTGACAAGGAGATGTTGTGCATCGGTTTCGGCGAAGGCCGCCGTATTCCCGCGATGGGCGCCGCCGGCGCCAAGTCGACGGACATCGACTCCAAGGTTGGCCGCGTGATGCTGACGCGCGGCGGAAAGCCCGAAGTCAAGCGCACCAATATCATGGAGACGATCAAACCCGGCGAGACCGTCACCAACATGAATCCCGGCGGCGGCGGCTACGGCAACCCCTTTGAACGGCCCATCGAGAAGGTGGTGTGGGACGTCAAGAATGGTCTCGTCTCGGTGAAGGGCGCCAAGGAAGATTATGGCGTGGTGATCACCAATCCTCAAACACTTGATGTCGACATGGCTGCCACCCGGCGGCTGCGGTCTGCAGCTTGAGAGAGGGAGTGAGGACCATGCGCACAACCTATCGTCTCGGCATCGATGCGGGCGGCACCTTCACGGATTTCGTCGTCGCCAACCGAAACACGGGCGACGTCAAGCTGTTCAAAGCGCTTTCGACGCCATCCGACCCTACCAAGGCCATCGAAAATGGCTTGAAACTGATCGCTGATGACTTCGGCATCACGCCATCGGATCTCGTGTCAGACTGCGACCTGTGCATCAACGGCACCACCGTTGGCCTCAATGCGCTGATCACCCACCGCGGTGGCAAGACGGGTCTCATCTGTACCTCGGGCCATGAGGACTCGATCGAGATCCGCAACGGCCACAAGGAAGACGGCTTTCGCTATGATCCGGAATATCCGGCTGCCACGATGCTGGTGCCGCGCTATCTGAGAAAGGGCGTGCGTGAGCGTGTGCTGTCTGATGGCTCGGTGCGCCTCAAGATGGAGGATGCCGATGTGCGTGCGGCCTGCGAGGCCTTCGCCAAGGAGGGCGTGGAAACTATCGCCATCTCCTTCGTCTGGTCGGTGCTCAACCCCGCGCATGAGCGCCGCGCGGCAGAGATCGTGCGCAAAATGCTGCCGAATGCGATCCTCACCGTGGGCTCGGAACTCTATCCGCAGGTGCGCGAGTACACCCGTACCTCGACGGCGGTGGTGAATGCTTACCTGGCACCCGTCATGCGCAAATACGTGAAGGCGGTGGATGCCTACTTCCGCTCGCTGGGGGCCAAGCAGCCGGTACGCTACTTCCAGTCCAACGGCGGGCTTGCCATCGGCCAGGCGATGACGGACCGTTCGGTCTATGCCATCAACTCCGGCCCGGCCTCGGCACCCCAGGCCGGCCTCTATGTCTGTGCGCCGTTCAAGAAGAAGAACGTGATCACGGTGGACATGGGCGGTACCTCCTTCGACATCACCCTGACGAAGGATGGCCAGACCAACCTCAACAAGAATATCGACTTCCTGCGCTATCGCATTGGCGTGCCGATGATCCAGGTCGAAACGCTGGGTGCGGGTGGCGGATCGATCGGATGGATTGATTCGCTGGGCCTCATCCAGGTGGGCCCGCAGTCGGCGGGCTCGGAGCCAGGCCCAGCTTGCTACGGTCAGGGTGGCACGGAGCCGACGACGTCCGATGCCAACCTCGTTCTGGGCTACCTCAATCCGGATGGCCTGCTGGGCGGCAAGCTGCCGCTGGACCTCGATAAGGCGAAGAAGGCAATTAAGACCAAGGTTGCGGACAAGCTCGGCATCTCGGTGGAGCGCGCCGCTTATGGCATGTACACCATCGTCAACAACAACATGGTGAACGGCATCCGTCGCGTTTCAGTGGAGCGTGGCTATGACCCGCGCGACTTCGTGCTGGTGGGGGCAGGCGGCGCCACAGCCGCTCACATCACCGCCCTTGCCCGGGAGATGGGCATTGATACCATCATCCTGTCGAAGCTTGCCTCGGGACTGTGCGCCTTCGGCCAGATCATCTCGGATGTGAAGTACAACTACATGGCCACCGCACCCCTGCGCCTCGACAATGCAGCGGCCTACAAGCGCATCGACACGCTCTTCGGCGAAAATGAGAAGCAGGGTGTGGCGCATCTCAAGAGCGACGGCTTCAAGACTGGGCAGATCGACATAAAGCGCAGCCTTGACATGCGTTACGTCGGCCAGGTGCACGAATGCACTGTGGACATCGGCACCTTCCCGATCAACGCGAAGACCATTGAGAAGGTGAAAGATGCCTTCCATCATCGCCATGAGGAGCTCTACACCTACTCGGAGCGCCACAATGCAGTAGAGGTGGTCAACATCGAATCGACGCTCTTCGGCCGCATCGACAAGCCCAAGGCGCCGAAACTGAAGAAGGGCGTGCCCGTTCCCAAGGCATTGAAGGGCCATCGCAAGGCTATCTTCGAGGCGTCCGGCAAGTCGACCAAGACACCAATCTATGATGGTGCCAGACTGGGCGCGGGCGCGAGCGTTTCAGGTCCCGCCATTATCGAGGAGGTGACGACCACCATCGTCATCGAGCCGGGGTGGACCGCGACGCTCGATGTCAGCGGCTCCTACGTCATCACCCACAAGAAGCGGTAGGCAGGATGAAGGCGGCCCGCAGCGCGCAGGGCGTATTTTCTTCCTACGTTGAGGCCTCGCCGCCGAAATGGTAACAAGGTGCCATGAACGGGAAAGCACCAGGGGGGATGGCAGCGCCGGCCATTGCGGCGCGGCGCAAGCTCAGGGTTCTAGGAACGGACATCACCCTCCTCGAGCCGATCCGCCGCCAGGCGGAAGCAGACCTCGGATTCGAGATATCGTTCGAATCCCATAACTTCATCAATTGCCAGCGCCGCGCGGCCCTCGCGCCGGGTGACCCGGACCCTGAGATCGAGTAACAGTGCTCTCGACATGCGATGCTCAGTACGCGGCGGTATAGATGGCGAGTGCGTCCGCCTCCGCCACCGGGCGCGGATTGTTCACCAGCAATCGGCTCTGGTTCATCGCATCGCGCGCAAGCCGTGGAAGCCAATCCTGCGGAATCTTCATGGCCTGCAAAGTTTGAGGCAGATCACAGTCACGTGAAAGGTCCGCCAGTGCCTCGCAGAACGCGGCGGCGCGTTCCTGCCCCTCGAAACGCGCGAGGTCCGGGAAAGCATGGGGCGCCATTTCCGCATAGGCATCGGGTGCCGTGACGCAATTGAAGCGCAGTACATGTGGCAGCACCAGGGCATTGGACAGTCCGTGCGGAATGTGGAAATGCCCACCCAGTGGATAGGCCAGTGCGTGAACAGCCGCGACCGGGGAATTGGCAAAGGCCTGCCCGGCGAGCATCGATCCGAGTAGCATTTCGCCCCGAGCCGCCACGTTCTTTCCGTCCTGCACGGCCGCCAGCACTGAGCGCCCCATCAGCGTCAGCGCCTGCAAAGCCAGAGTGCGGCTCACCGGATTGTTATTGGCGGAGGCGCTCGCAAAGGCTTCGATCGCATGAACCATCGCATCGATTCCAGTGGCTGCCGTCACATGTGGCGGCAGCCCATAGGTAAGTTCTGGGTCTAACAGCGCCAGATCGGGGATCAGCACCGGCGAGACAACACCCATCTTTTCGGCAGCGCCCGTGGTCACGATCGAGATGGGCGTTACTTCTGATCCCGTTCCCGAGGTCGTGGGAACAAGGATCAGCGGCAGGCGCGGACCCTTGGCGTTGCCAACGCCATAGATATTCTTCAATTTCTCTTTACCCACTGCCAGCAGCGCCACCAGTTTAGCGACATCAAGCGAGGAACCGCCACCGACACCGATGACGCCCATCGCGCCGGCATCGCGCGCAGCACCAACAGCTTTCATGATGACCGCCTCAGGCGGATCGGCTTCCACTTCGCTGAATATGTTGAAGTCCACAGATGCAGCGCGCAGTATACCTGCGACCTGCGCAATAATCCCCGTTGCCACGAGCCCGGGATCGGTAACCACCAGAACGCGCCCGCCCATTCGTACCCTGGCCAATTCGCCAAGCCGTGAAACGACGCCGTTGCCAAACTGTATGCTGGGTGTGGTGTTGAAGGAGAAGGTGGGGATCATGGTGACTCTCAACGACCGAAGGAAAGGGCAACAAGAACAGCCAGCGCGAATGATCTGCTCCCAACGAGTGGTCCGATTTGAATGTTAGTGCATAATTGGTCGCTCTGCTCCCCAGAAACTGGAGCATTTTGAACTGGAGTTTTCCGCGGTAATCTCCCTGGCTGGGAGGAGTGGAAGACGATGAAGCTTAGAAATCAACATAAACAGTCGGGTTTTGCCATTTGCAATCTTTAGTCAACACTGATTCAACGTTTGACAAGTCCCCCTGAAAAGCGAAACAGGTAACCTTTTGAAGGATTAAACTGCCGTTGCTGCCTGCGGCATCAATCTTCCTGTCAACAACGCCAAAACGCGGGGTGGGGTCAAAGGCAATTGTGCCACAGGTTTCCCAATAGCATTCGCTACAGCACAAGCCACCGCCGCGCCCACGTTTAGGATTGGCACCTCGCCTGCCCCTTTTGTCCCCAAAGGGCCAAGTGAGGGGGCGCCCTCGAAAAGATCAACTTCGACCGGCACTACATCTTCAGCCAATGGAAGAAGGTAGGATTCGAAGCCGCGCTGATCAAAGGAACCTTTGGTGTTGATCGTGATTTCCTCATGCAGAGCATATCCCAAACCCTGCACAACTCCTCCCTGCACCTGACTGCGGATTGCTCGCGGGTTTAAGGCACGGCCCACGTCCTGCACGACGCGGTAGGCAAGGATGGTCACATGCCCCGTAGCGGGGTGGACCGTCAGTTCGCATTCATGCACGGCAAACACCGGAATATCGATGGCATCGATGAAATGGCCTGCAGCACAGCCCGGCAACGCGGCAACTCCCGGGGCGGTAAAGGAACCGCTACCAGAGATC
The DNA here is from genome assembly GCF_037139295.1 of Aestuariivirga sp. GTDB lineage: Bacteria > Pseudomonadota > Alphaproteobacteria > Rhizobiales > Aestuariivirgaceae > Aestuariivirga. The sequence continues at coordinate 22,769 of NZ_JBAXGR010000042.1, read as the reverse complement.
GGGCCGGTAACCATCTCGGCATGCTGGATAACTTTTTGGATTGAGGTACCCGACCCGGGCCGGCCCATGATTTCGACGCGACCGCCGGTCAGCACCAGTTTCGCGGGTTCGGTTTGCAGCAACTCGCTGGCTGAGGCCAGAAGCTTGGCACGCACCTCGGCGCATGCCGCCGCGCTGGCCGCTCCAATGGACACCGTGGTTCGCCCGCCGCCTACTCCCATGTCGCGGCCGGACGCATCGGTATCGGCGGATTTGACGATCACCGCCGAAGGGTGGATCCCCAATTCTGCTGCCACAATTTGCGGCAGCGATTGCATCATCGTCCCCGATCCGATCTCGACCCCTGCGGTGACCAGGGTGGCGCTGCCATCGGCATTGAGATTGACCGTCGCGGTCGAGGGACCGACGAAAACAAACCATGTCCCCACCGTGGTCGCGCGCCCATAAAGCAGTCCGTCCGGCACGGCAGGGTCCTTGGCGGGCCGCATCTGCACCAGGCGGTCCAGCATCGGGCGCAAGACATCGCCTTGAAACACCTGCCCTGTGGCACCCAAGGACCCGTCGCCCACGACGTTCCGGCGGCGGAACTCCAGAGGGTCCATCCGGATGCTGCCGCAGATCTCGTCGGTATGCCGTTCCAGCGCAAAGGTGTTGTAGACGCCGTTGCAGGCGCGGAAGGCCCCGTTTGGGGGCGTGTTGGTGTAGACGGCCTTTGTGGTCAGCCGCACTGAACCGAGCCGGTAATTGCCCATCAGGGTATGCGCCGTCATCGTCGTTAGAAACACCTGCTCGCCGCCATAGGCTCCACAATCCATCAGGACCTCTGCTTCGCGTGCGACAATCTCGCCCGAGGCTGTTACTGCCGAGCGTATGCGGATCTGTGCGTTCTCGCGGCACAGACAGGTCATCTGTTCTTCTTCGCGCGAGTTGACCAGCGATACCGTACGGCCCGATTTGCGCGCCAGAATGGCAGCGTAGGGTTCCAGTGTACAATCGAATTTCAGTCCGAAGCCACCGCCTACCGAAGGGACGGTTACTCTGACCATCGAAGGAGCGATGCCCAGCACCTTTGAGGTGACAGCTCTGACGGTCCAGGGCACTTGGGTCGACGTCTGGATGTGATAGCGGCCATCCTCGAACGAAGCGATCACCGCGCGCGGCTCGAAAGGCACGTGACTCTGGCGACCTACCTCATAGGTTCCTTCTACCACAACGACGTCGGGGCGGGCAAAAGCAGACTTGGTATCGCCTCGCTGCACGCTCGCCTCCCAGGCGATGTTGCCGCCGCGCTCCGCCCCCTCTTTCAGAACCTCATAAGAGGCCCAGTCGGGATGAATCAGTTGTGCACCGGGGGCCAAGGCCTCAGCCATCGTCAACACGGCGCGCATTGGTTCGGTATCTATGAGGACCTCACGAGCTGCGGCCTGCGCCTGAACCAGCGTATCCGCTGCGATAGCTACAATCGGCTCGCCGTGGTGGCGAATCACCGAACCAGCAAAGATTGGCTGGTCGGCGATGCCGATGCCGTGCAGCCCGGGTCCATCGTGGGCGATGGCAATCGCGCGCACTCCGGGCATTGCTCGGGCGCGGGTGACATCGACGCGCAGGATGCGCGCTGAGGCCACTTCGGCGCGCACCAGAACGGCGTGCAGGGTTTCGAGGCCGCCCAGATCGGCGGTGTAGCGGGTTCGCCCCTGAAGTTTGTCGCTGGCATCGCGGCGCGGATAATCCATCACCGCGGGGTGTCTGGCATCGGTGTTCATTGCGCGTTCTCCCGCGATTGCATGGAAAGGACGGCATCGACGATCCGTTCATATCCGGTGCAGCGGCAGATATTGCCGATCATTGCCGCCTTAATCTCAGCCCGGCTGGGGGTAGGATTGGTTTCCTGAAATTTGCTCAGGGTCATTACCATGCCCGGAAAACACATGCCGCATTGAACGACATCCTGATCTTTGAACGCCAATTGCAGCGCGTTTAGCGCATCGACTTGGGCCAGACCTTCGATCGTGGTTACAGACGCGCCCTGCAAAAGCCCGATCGGCCGCAGACAGGATGGGACGGCCAACCCATCGATATGGACGACGCAGGCCCCACAGAACCCCTCACGGCAGACAGGTTTAGTGCCGGTCAGCCGGAAAGTCTCGCGGAGAACATCAAGCAGGGAGGTGCGCGGGTCGCCGAAGAAAGTTCGGATTTCGCCATTCAGAGTCAGATTTACAGTCATCTATGCGACATTTCCTTCAAGCTGACCACGCAGATCGACACACGCACTGTGAAGCACATACGGCAAGACCTGGATGCGATACCAGCCTGGCGCGCCTGCCGCTTCTCGTGGCGTGAAATCAGCGATGTGCGTTGCTGCCAGCGATTGTATGGCAGCCGGATCGAGAAGTTGTCCCTCCAGTGCAGATTCCAACGAGGTCCAGCGGCGCGCTGTTGCTTCTACTGAGCCGACCGCGATACGCACATCGCGCAGGGTATTGTCGCTGCACCTTGCAGCACTGACGCTAACGATCACCACCGGGTAATCTCCAGCTTTGCGCATAGTCAGCCGAGCATGGGCGCTGCACTTATCGGACATCGGAATTATGATCCGGGTCAGTATTTCAGCGGTCCTCCTATGAGTGCGCAATTCCAGATAATCGGCGAGGGCAACGGTTTGGGTGCCATTTGTTCGGTGCAACTCGACCGTGGCATCAAGGCAAAGTGCCGCCGCAACCAGATCGGCTGCCGCAAAATCCTCCGCGCATATATTGCCTCCGATGGTTGCTATTTGGCGTACGCCCGGATTGGCCGAACACGCCGCCGCCTGCCGCAAAGCCCGCAACGCGGGTAGGTTGAGAAGGGCTTTTGATAGGACATCATGAGTAACCAGGGAGCCGATCGAGATTTCGAGCCGATTTATCTCTATAAATCCAAGCTCCGGAATATTCGACAGCGCGACAAACATGCGCGGTATGGGGGCGTGCCGAACCTGTGCACGCATGACCCAGGTTGCACCTGCGACAATGACGGCACCGGCGTCTTGATCCGAAAGAACTTCCAACGCCTCTGACACAGTCTGTGCCATGAATACCGTTGACGGGTAGCTCAGGCGGCCTGACTCTTTGTTTTTGTTGATATCCTGGCCACTTTTCTCGCCCAAACGCTTTACCCCGTGCTCTGATTTTTGCTGTCCTCCGCCTCTACCCCTGCCAAGACCTACGCCACAATTGCAGGGGTAGCCAAACCTTCACCCTGGCGGCTAGAGTTCCTGATTATACAAATCGTTGTCAAGCAAACTTCGCCCCTATCGCTACCACGCTAGTATTGTTTAGTCCCGAAATTTGATGGATTGAATTTAATCTGAATGGTTCGGGTTCATTTGTCCAGATTTTGCAGATGTGCTCATAGGGCGTGAGCCATCTTAGTATCTTCTGTGGTTGCCGCCCATGATGCAAGAAGTTTCAAAACCGATGTGGCGTGTGATCGAGTGCGGTCTTCTGTAAGGCCTGTAAATGCGGCATTTACAGAAGCCGCTGGCCGGTATGGTGATCTGCGGATCAGGTCCAAATCTGTCCGTCGAGCTGCTATGCTCACGACTCTAAACTGGTTTTCCTGATCCAGATCTGTTCGATCATTTTGCCCATTCGGGTCGTCGCCTTCTCACACCCCCTTTATCCGGCGTCAGGCAGTTTCTGCGGCATTTCGATCATGCCGCCACAGCCTGCGCCGGAACTCGATAATCCTCATTTTTTGTCATCAAGGCCCAGATCGTCCGCGCCATCTTGTTTGCAAGCGCGACCGCCACAAGCATCCTCGGCTTTCGCGCTACCATGCGCGCCAGCCATGAAGATTCCGGGATCGACTTCCGACCCAGCCAGTTCAGCCGCGACATCGCGCCGATAATCAGCAGCTTGCGGATGTCAGACTGACCTGCCTTGGATATTCGCCCGAGCCGTTCCTTGCCGTCGGAGGAGAATTGGCGTGGGACCAGGCCGAGCCATGCGGCAAAATCGCGCCCACACCGGAAGCTAGAAGAAGGAACACAATTGACAGGATGGCGAATCCGAGATTTATCTATAATGAGAGGAAAAAAAAATTCCCAAGGGGACTTGAGGCTAACCAAGGAGGAAACGATGAAGAAGATTACTGGACTCTTGACACTTTTTGCGGCGCTACTGGTCGGTGGCGAGACGTTTGCTGCGGGATTGGACGAACTTCCGGCCGATGTCGTAGCGAAAGTGTACAGCCCAAGCCTGTTGGACCCGGCACAGCCGCTTGGCCCCAGCGCATATCGCGACTGGAAAGCACCCAATCCGCCACCGTGGACCATTGGCTACGCAAGCACCTATGCTGGGAACACCTGGCGGGCCGCTGCCATGGACCGGTTGATGAAAGAGGTTGTGCCGAAGTGGCAAAAGCTTGGGCTGGTGAAGGAAGTGATCGTCACCCAGTCGAATCTGAAGGACGCAACCCAAATCCAGCAGATCCGCCAGCTTGTCGATCAGGGCGCAGATGCAATCATCATTTGCTGCTCTAACCCGACCGCTCTGAATCAATCGATAAAGTATGCCTATGACAAGGGCGTGCCAACATTCTCGTTCACTGGCTTTGTAACCTCGGAATATGCGGTTAACTCGTCGGTCAACTACCAGCTGGCCGGCTATGAAATCGGTCGTTGGATGGCCAAGGAGATCGGTGAAAAGGGCAATGTCCTGGTGGTCGAAGGTATCCCCGGCGCCTCTGCCTCGGACTCCCAGAACCGGGGCGTGCTTGCCGGTCTGGCAGAATCGCCCAATATTACTATCGTGGGCCAGATCGCCCATATGTGGACTTCGCAAGTTGGCCAAGCCGAAACCCAGAAGTGGCTTTCGACGCACCCCGGCCAGCTTGACGGGGTAGTCGCGCAATCTTCGGGCGAAACCGGCGTTTTGCAAGCGCTCCTGCAGTCTGGGCGCGACCTACCGCCGTTGTCGATTGGTGGGGAACTTGGAGCGCTTTGCTATTGGCGCAACAATCCTGATTACATCAGCGCGGCTATCCAGACCTGGCCGCCGGGCGATGATATCGAGCTTGGCTTCAACATCATGCTGCGTACGATGATGGGTCAAGGTCCAAAGATCCAGTCGATCCTCGTTCCGCCAGTGACAATCAAATATGAAGACGTCAAGGCATTGCTGGACGAGAACTGTGACCGCAACTCGACCGGATGGTACATGCCTGGGATCGAAGTTTGGGGTGGCAAGACCTACCTAGACAACTTCTTCCTTCGTCCGGCTGATCCGGAATCTTACAAGCCCTAATTAGACCCAAGCTTGTTCGATAAGGAAGAATACCGAGGATGATTGCCTCAAACCGGAGCATAACGAAATCCTCCTCGGGCACCGCGCCGCCCGAGGAGGAACTCGCGATTTATGTGAAGAACGCCAACAAATCTTTTGGTGTGACCAGAGCGTTGAACGACGTATCGTTCCGTGCGAGTTTTGGGGAAATTCAAGCGATCATTGGCGGTAATGGTTGCGGAAAAAGCACGATGGCCAAGGTTCTTGCTGGTGTGCTGAAGGTTGACAGTGGCGAAGTGTCGATCATGGGTCATGCCCCTACCACGCCATCTGACGCCCGCAAGATGGGCGTGGCGATGGTGTTTCAGGAAGTGATGGTGGCGGACGAGGCGACCATTGCCGAGAATCTTTATGCCGGAGCTGACAGCCTTTGGGCAAAGGCAATGCCCAACAGTGAGAAGATCGCTCGTTCGCGCGTTTTGATGCGAGAACTTGTTGGCTCGGATGTTGATCCGCAACGGCTCGCTGCCGGGCTGTCCTTGGGCGTAAAGGCATGGATCACCATCGGGCGCGCGTTGCTTAGCAAACCGAAGATACTGATCCTGGACGAGTCTTCGGCCGCACTGGATTTCGACTCTACCGAACGGTTGTTCACTAAGATCCGCGAGCTGCGGGACAATGGTACTGCGGTGCTGATTGTGACGCACCGGATCGCGGAACTAATCCGGATCTGCGACAGGGCAACTGTGATGCGGGATGGTAGAAATGTAGGCGTTCTGTCCAAATCCGAGATTACTGAGTCCAATCTTTTAGGTCTTATGGCCGGAAAGACCGAAACCCGCAAAACGCCCGAGGCTGCAGGGTACCAGGCGTTGGCCAGCCAGGTGGTTTTGAAAACCAGTAACCTGAAAGTCTGGCCGAATGCTGAACCGGTGAATTTTGACCTGCGCCGGGGCGAGATCATTGGCGTGACCGGACTGGAAGGTCAGGGTCAGGATCCCTTTGTGCGTATTCTGGCCGGTACGGCGGATTCGGTGGAAAGCTATCCCATTGCCGAAACAGGCGGATCAGGCAGCGCAGCCGAGATCCGAGATCTGCAAAGCGCCAAGGCCAATGGGATCGAATTCGTATCGGGCGACCGTAAGCGAGAAGGCATTTTGCCGAACCTCAGCATTTTTGAAAACCTGCTGTGCGCGCTTTATCCAAAACACAAATTTGGCAGCAAGCTGAACCTGATCAACTGGCCCGAGTTGGAGGGTATTTTCAACTATGAAGTACAACGCCTGTCGATCAAGACCGGTCCGCGAAGTAACCTAATCACCTCGCTGAGCGGCGGGAACCAGCAAAAGGTGCTGATTGGCCGAGCGTTTTCACTAAGGCCCAAGATTCTGATCCTAAACGATCCGGCACGTGGAATCGATGTCGGGACCAAGCGCGAATTCTATCAGCATCTGAGGGATTTTGCCGACGAGGGCAATTCTGTGGTCTACATGTCTAGCGAGTTGGAAGAGTTCATTGGCCTGTGCTCGCGCGTTGCCGTGTTCCGGAACGGCAGCATCTTTGACACGCTGACAGACGCAGATGTGGACCCGCGCTTGATCCTTGAATCTATGTTTGGACAGACGAGGGGAACCAAGGCCGCAGCAAAGGCCAACAGGGTCACCCCGGTGCAGGCGGCGCCGCGCGCCCTTGCCGCTGAGGTTCCGCGTTTTCCCAGCCAATCTGCATCCGCGATCCGGATCGTGACGTCGGAAAAGGCCCCAATGACCAAAGCCCCGGCTCTGGATCCGATGGGACGGCCCATCAAGATCAGGTATTTCTAGATGGGGCGGGCATGAGCAAATACACTGAAGCCGATATGCAGGCGTTGGCCGCTCTGATGGACTTTGGTTCCACGGGATCGCCTAGTGATGTGCGCAAGCCCATCTCCGGCGCGACCAACTATCTGCCAAGTGACAAGGAACAGTTTGACCGTTTGATGACCTTCGATGGTACCGACTCCGAACGTGCGGCGGCTCATGGCAAGCACAACCCGCCGGTTCGGCCACCCCGAACGGGCGACCATCAAAAGACCGAAGGCAGTTATACTGCTGACGATCAGCAAAGCTTTGATCGGATTATCATTGGGATCGAGGACAATTCGACATTCAAGAGTCCCAAACGCCCCCGACCTGCTGCAGAGGTTGTCGGACCAAAGTATGAGGCCAGTGATATTAGAGCTTTTGCGGCCTTGGGCGGGGAACCCGCCGGACAGGATGAAAAGCCAACGACTATGCCCGAAATCAATGCCGCGCCGCGCTACAATCCGCCGCAACGCCCAAATCCAAAGGATTATTTCGGGATCAAGGTTGTTGATGCAGACGCGGAACGTGGCAAGGAACGGCTGTATTTCTCCGCCGAGCGACCTGCGATGAAGATCGTGTTCAGTGATGTCGTCGGCAAGAAATGGCGACCGAGCAAATGAGCGACGGAACCGCCAAAGCGACCAGCCCGAACACACACCTTATGGTGCCGATATTCATCTTTTCGATTCTGCTGAGTGCCGCAGCGATGCGCGGGCCCGACCTGATTTCGAGCAACGGTCTTGGTTCGGCGATCATTGTTGCGGCGCCACTTATTCTGGCGACCTACGCCCTGACAATCATCGTGATGGCCGGACGTGCAGCGGTCGATCTTTCCATCGGCCCGCTGATCGGTTTCATCAACGTCGGTATGATCCAGTTGCAGACGCTGGGATATATTGAATCCCCTATCGCTTTCTTTCTGTATGCTCTGGGCGTCGGAGTCGCTTACCAGTTGTTGCTGGGCCTGATTATCATCTTTGTTAGGGTCCAGCCGATCATTGTCTCGCTTAGTGGCTATCTGGCGCTTGTCGGCCTCAATCTGATCATCTTGCCGCGCCCCGGCGGAGTGGCGCCTGACTGGATGCTAAACTGGGGCAGCGGCACGTCGATCTTTTCGCCGGTGCTGGCAATTCTGGTGATCGCGACTGCGGCTTGGTACCTGCTGGCAACAACAGCCTTCTTTGGCCATTTGCGTCTGATGGGGTCGGACGAACGGGCGGCTTATACGAGCGGCGTTCGGATCAACTATGTGCGTCTGGGCGCGCACGGGATTGCAGGGCTTTACGCCGGGCTGGCCGCTATCTGTTTCACATCGCTTATTAGTTCGGGCGACCCTACCCAAGGAACAACTTTTACTCTTCTGGCAGTCACCGCTTTGGTACTGGGCGGTGCCAATCTTGCGGGGGGGCGCGGCGGCGCAATTGGATCGCTGTTCGGAGCCATGAACATCTATCTGATCACCTATCTGCTGGGCACCTTCAACTTCAGCATCTTCCAGAGCTTTGTGACAGACCTGTCCTATGGCTCGATCCTGGTGCTTTCGCTGTTGTTCAGTTTGGCTCTGCCGCATATCCAGCGCGCCGCCCACTATCTGCCGCCAGGGCGCTTCATTGCAATTCTTGGCTGCATCGCCGGAGGTGTTATCCTGCATGCGGTGATGGACGTCAGCACATTGCCCGAGGCGCTGGATGCCGCAGTGAGCGTTGCGGTACAGAAAATCATACCTGTCGAGGGTGCCCCGCTGGAGCCTACAGGGACCATCATTCTGCTGGTGATCCTCGGCATTGCGGCGGTGATCTATTTGGTGAATTTGCTTTTTAAATACCCAAGACCGCCTTTGATCGCGTTTCTTGTGCTGGTGATTGTGACCATTCTTGGCTTGGTATTCAACCCGGATCCCGCGGCCGTGACGGAAGCGACTATTGCTGTGCTGCCTGCGCACAGTGGAATGGGAACCGGTTTGGAGTACATGGCGCTGGAAAGTTCGGCGTTTGACTCGGGTGTGGGAGTGTATATGGCCCCGTTGCAGAATGCGGGCCATGGGATCATCGTTGCTCTTGGCGTAACGCTTCTTGCAACTTTGCTCATTGGTTTCAACATGCCCGCAAGGCGCGTGGCCGGAACTTCGGCACCAGTTTCCCTTGGGGCTCTGCTTTTTGCCGGGATTGCGCTGTTGGCGGTTGTCGTCATCAAGGCCGGCGACATCAGCGGAATGTTCGGTAGCGAGACCCTGATCGTGCTGTTGATAGCCATGGGTCTATTCATCATGGTCTTTTCGCCCATTCAATCCCGAATTCCATATCTTTCAAGCATCTACATCTCGGCGCTGGGACTGATTGCGGTGGGCTTTGTCTATTTCCAGGCGTCGCAAGGGGACGTGGGCGCTCATTCGGCGGTTACCGATTATGCGCCTTCGGTATTCGGATTGGCGTCTGTCTTGCCTCAGGCCCAAGTGACCTATGCCATTCCGGGGCACTTGGACGTGGCCGGGGGGTCGCTGTTGGAGATCGGGCCTTGGTCGTATTCGATCCTTGTGATCGTGGGATTTCAATTCGCCGTATGGCTGGCTATGCGAGGCGGCGTGCTGATCCGTGATTTCTGGCCCTATATGCTGGTTGTTGTCGGAGCTGCAGGGGCTTGGTCGGCGATGTTCTGCAGCATCGGCGTATCGCTTTGGAATATCATCGCAGTCGTGGTGGTTTGCGTCCTAACGTCCACATTCGTCTGGCGCGGGTTCAGAACCTTTGCCAAGGGCTTGTCGCTCGAGGGGGGACGCAGGTGAACAGTTCGACCTTTACCTTCTACAAATTTCTGGGACTTCTGTTTTCAGCCGCCGTAGCTTTGTTGAGTGGCATCATTGGGTATATTCAGGGTGCTGATGGCCAACTGATTATCTTCTATACCATTGCCACGTTTTCGTTGATCCTTTGGGCTTGGCACTTCTTTTCGGTGAAGTGGACGTATGGGCAGAAAACGGATCATACGGATGATGCCCCAGCGAAACCCGCCGAAGCAGAAGCGCACGAGACCGGCTATTTGAGCCAGTTGATCCGCAAAAACCGCTGGATCGTTGGTGTGGCGATTGCTCTGGTCGTGCTGTTTGCCGTGCTCTCGTTCGCGCTGGATGGCTTTTTCAACTGGGTAAATGGCTTCATCTTCTTGGCGTTGATCGTCTTCCTTGTGCTCGCATACTGGCTCAGCACATTCGTTAAACAGAACAAGAGTGCGTTCATCGGCTGCGCGATCCTGCTAGCTTTGTTCATCGCGGGATCCTTCGTCATTGATGGCTTTGCGTCTTCGGTCAATATCAAGACGATGTTCCTTTTTGCGTCCTTCCTCGGGCTGGCGTGCGTCGGCCAAACTCTGGTGGCGTTGCTGGGCGGACTTGATCTGTCGATCCCCTTCCTAATCGGCTCTTCAAATATCGGGCTGCTCTATCTGATCTCGCTGGGTATTCCGCCCTGGATTGCTGCAATCGCCGTGCTTTTTTTGGGTGCTGCGATTGGCTTCCTGAATGGCGTGTTGAGCTATCGGCTGCAGGGGCAGGCACTGATCGTCACCCTTGGCGTCGGATTTGCCGTATCGGGTGGCACGCAGATCCTGACCTCAATTGGCACCGAGTTTGGCGGTAACGTGTTTGGTGTCGTTCCGAACTGGCTGGTCAATCTGGCCACGATGAACAGCACTACATTTGGGCTTAAGATCCCGCCGGTTATCCTGATCTGGCTGGTGGTCTCTATCATCCTGATCTACGGCCTGAGGAACACGACCTATGGCCGCAATCTGTATTCCTTGGGCGGCAGCCGGATGGCGGCCAAGCGACTGTCGATTTCCGAGCGTGCTTATTGGATCGGCTGCTACATGATCAGTGGCGTGTTCTCTACGATAACCGGTGCGCTGCTATTGGGCTGGAGCGGCGGCGGCTTCATCGGAGTCGGCGATCCCTATCTGTTCATGACGCTGGCTGCGGTCGTTGTCGGTGGAACTTCTCTGCTTGGCGGGCGAGGCGGTTATGGTTTTACCGTCATCGGCGTCTTGTTGTTGCAGGTTCTGACATCCTTTCTGGTGGGTATCGGGCTTAGCTGGCAGGCGCAGCAATTTGTCCTTGGCCTGCTCATCCTGCCCATGGTCGCAATCTATGGGCGTTCTCCGCACATCCGCAGCCAAATCTGACATAACTGACTGAAGCCCAAACTGACACGAAGACAGCAAAGAGAATGATGAGAGAATGAACCAGCAAATATCCCCAACGGACATCGTCGGCGGCTCATTTTGGCTGCTATCCATCGCAATGATTGCCGCTGTTTTCTTTTTCTTTGCCGAAAAAAGCAAGGTCGAAGGCAAGTGGGAAACTGCGATCACTCTGGTTGGTGTAGTCATGGTGGTCGCGGCGGCGCAGTATTACTACCTCAAGGACCTTTGGGTGACGACCGGCCAAGCCCCGCTGGTGCTACGATATGTCGATTGGGCGATATCGCGCCCCGTTCAAATCATCGCGATCTATGTGCTGCTTTCGGCGCTGACCAAACTCTCGACGCCATTGTTTTGGCGGTTGCTCGTTGGATCACTTTTGACCGTGGTAGCGGAGTTTCTTGGAAGCGCGGGATACATGAGTGCCACGCTTGGCTTTCTTATAGGGATGGTCGGTTGGCTTTACGTGCTGGGTGAATTGTACCTGGGCGAGATTTCGGTCGCAGCAGAAGATAACGAGCGGATGCAGATCGCATTTACCTCGCTGCGCCTAATTGTGACCATTGGCTGGGCGATCTATCCATTGGGCTATTTCATGCAGCACTTGGGCGGCGGCGTCGATGTGAACACGCTGAACGTGATTTACAACTTTGCCGATGTGCTCAACAAACTCATCTTCGGCGTGGTGATATACAAGGCCGCAATCGACAGCGGCAAACCAAGACAGCGTCCCTAAACAGCTACAGTAAGCAGATTGAGCCATCCTCAGATAACGACATTCCCGGACTGGCATAACGGCGGGAATGTAAGGAGCGAAGAACACCATGACAGGCGCAGATATCATTGCGGTTATCATTCTGATCGCACTCGCGATCGCGATAATCGTCTACCTCCTCCACTGGCTGTACCGGAGGTCTTCGAAGGAAGTTTCCTTTGTCCGCACTGGTATGGGCGGAGAAAAAGTTGTGCTCAGCGGGGGCGCATTGGTATTGCCCATCGTGCATAACGTGACGATGGTGGGTATGCGAACGCTGTGCATCGAGATCCGTCGCAGTGGCGAAAAATCGCTGATCACCCGCAACAGGATGCGGGTGGAACTAGTCGCAGAATTCTATGTGCGGGTAAAGCCAAACAAAGAATCCGTCTCAATCGCGGCACAAGCACTCGGCAAACGCACGATGGAGCCAGATAGCCTACGTGAACTGGTTCAAGGACGTTTTATCGATGCGTTGGCGATAGTGGCCGCGACCATGAGCATGGACGAGATGCAGGAAAAGCGTGGCGAATACATAAAGCAGGTAAAGGGCCTGGCTGAAGATCATTTGTCGCGAACCGGCTTGGAGTTGGAAACCGTGTCGCTGACCGGGCTGGATCAGGCCCCGCTGGAAATGTTCAACCCTTCGAACGCGTTCGACGCGGAAGGCTTGACCCAACTTACCCAGCAGATCGAGGCCCGAAAGAAAGCTCGCAACGATATCGAACAGGAAACCTTTATCCAGATCCGCGACAAGAACCTTGAAACCGAGAAACTTGCGTTGGAGATCGACAAGGAAAGCGAAATGGCTCGCTTGCGTCAGGAACAAGAGATTTCCGAAAAACGCACATTGCAACGCTCTTCCATCCTTAAAGACCGGGCAGAGCGCGAGCGTGATGCCGAAGAGGTGCAGATCCGCGCGCAAGAAGCGATCGAGGTGTTCCGCATCTCGCAAAAGCAGGTGATTGATGTTGAGCGCAAGATGACCGAAACCCGGTTGGTGGCCGAGATCGAAAAGCGGAAAATGGAGCAGAACGAGATCGAGCGTAACACGGCTATAGAGATCGAGAAGAAGAACCTTGAGGCCGAGATGGCCATTCTGGACCTGCACAAGGGCATCGAGTTTGCCCGCATCGAACAGCAGCGCGATATTGCGATGCGTGTGGCCAAAGAGCGTGCGGTCGTCAGCATGGAAGAGGCTGCGAATATGCGAATTTCGCAGATTGCCCAGTTAGAGGAGCAAGAGCGTGTCCGCGAAGCCGATCTGATAGAGCAAAAGAGTCTCGACCTTGTGCGGATCGCCACCGAACAGGAAACCCGTCTGTCAGATATCGCTCGCTCCAAGGCTATTCAGATGGAAGAGTACGAGCGCGATCTGGTGCTAAGCGCCAAGTCCAAGGTGGTCTACGAGGCCAAGGTCAAAGAAGAACAGGCCCACGCCATGGCCATCAAGGCCGAGGAAGAAGTTTCAACCTCCCGCGAATCCGCCGTAGCAGATCGCAAGAAACAGGTGGACCTGATCCTTGCCGACGCCAGCGCCCAAGCTAACGCGATAAAGCTGACCACACTGGCAACGGCAGAAACCGAAGTGGCGCATCAGCGCAACTTGGCGGACGAATATGCTTCTCTGGCCGCCAAGATCCGCTACGAAATCGATGCGGATGGCGCTCTCAAGCTTAATGAATCCGAGAACATGCGCTCAGAATCCAGCCGCACCAGCGAGGTACGGATGCAGTTGGCCCGCAATCTGGATGCGATCATACGCGAGAGTGTGCGGCCGATGGAGAGTATTGACTCGATCAAGATCATCGAGGTCAATGGTCTGCCGGGCTTTAGCCAAGGTGCGCAGAGCGGCGCGGAAGGCGAGCAGACCAATGGTGGCCCAGGCGGGAACCTGGCCGAGAATGTTGTGAATTCAGCGCTGCGCTACCGGGCGCAGATGCCGTTCGTGGACAACCTTCTCGAAGAGATTGGGATGTCCGCTAGTGAGATCGGCAATGTGCGCAACATTTTGGGCGATGCCCGCAAAGCAGGCGTTATACCCGATGGCAAATGAAGTCGATGCCAGCTGGAGCGAGTTGGCTGATCCCGCCACACCAAAAGCTCTTTGGGGCACAGATGCGATGCTTGGGGATAGAATATGAAGCCGGACATCAAGGCATGGGCGCGCAAATATGAAAGCCTGACTAACAATGACGAGACTATCGCCGCCATGGCCCTTTACTACACCTGTAGCTTCATCTTCGACATGGAGCATGCGAGAATCTTGATTGAGATGCACGACGGCAAGGTCAAACGGATCGAAACGAATGCCGGTCCGATGGATGCCTGCGACTTTCTGCTGAAGGCTTCGGCGGCAACGTGGCGGGAGTTTTCACGCCCCATTCCTCTGCCGATGTATCACGGCATCTGGTCCGCCTCGTTCCGCCGCGATCTGAAGATCGAGGGCAACCATCTGGTCTTGATGAAAAACCTGCGCAACTTCACGGTTCAGTTCGAGTTGCTTCGCAAGAGCGGAGTGCCGGTTTGAGATGTGGACTGGGAATAGGATGTTTAGGAGCGGGTCATGGTAAAACACTCACCGGTGACGGGGCGCTATGTCACGATTGACGTGGACGGGATGGAATACAAGGTATTCTACCTGCAAAACGGTACGGGGACCCCGCTGGTCTGCCAGCACACTGCGGGTTGCCACAACCATCAGTGGCGTGGGTTGCTTGAGGATGAAGAGATAACGCGGCATCATAACGTCATAGCCTACGACTTGCCGCGGCACGGCAAATCCGATCCGCCCCATAACGTGGAATGGTGGAAGCAGGAGTACAGGCTGACCGCTGATCATTATGTGAATTTCATCGTGACCCTGTGCGATGCGCTTGATTTGCGGGACCCGATTTTCATGGGCTCGTCTTTTGGCGGCAATGTTGCTCTGCAACTGGCTCTGCGGCGGCCGAACCGTTTCAAGGCGGTGATCCCGGTCGAGGCGGCAGCCAATTCACCGGGCTTCTACCTCGATTGGTGGCGCCATCCGCATGCCAATGCCGCACAGGTTTGTGCCAGCGGCGTGTGGGATCTGATGGCCCCGCAGTCGCCCGACATGGATCGCTGGCTGACCTGGTTTTACTACACCCAAGGGTCAGAGGCGTTCAAAGGCGACCTGTATTTCTACTCTGTCGATCACGATCTGCGAGATGAGCTCAAGAATATAGACGGCCGCCGCTGCCCGGTGGTGATGATGACAGGGACCTACGACTATCTGACTACTCCGGAGGAGTCCGAGGCCACCGCCCGGCAGATTCCCGGCGGGGTCTATATCGAAATGGAAGATATTGGCCATTTCCCGATGAGTGAGAACTACCCGGTGTTCCGGATCTACTTGAAAGAAGCATTGCGCATCATTCGGGAACGCACATCGAAATGACGGCCGCTGTGCACAAGGAGGCGATCTGACATGTCGCAGACCGTCGTATGGATGTTCATATTCTTACTGGCCTACGGGGCATTTTGCCTTTTCATGGGCATCCGGGCCTCGCGCATCCATACCGACCCCAAGGAGTTCTTTGCCCCGACTGGGGGCATAGGCACTTGGGTCTTTGTGATTGCTGTTTCGGCGGCGATGTTCGCTGGCTGGACGGTAACCGGACACCCCGGACAGGTGTTTCGGGATGGGTTTCAATATGTGAACGCGACGCTTTTTGTGATCACCGTACCGCTGGCGGGAGTTCTGGTGCAAAAACGCCAGTGGTTGATGGCGAAAAAATATGGCTATGTTACAGCAGGCGATCTTTACTCGCATTACTTTGGCGAGGGTTCGATCGCGATGATTTCCTCACTGATCGCCGTGGTCTTTGCTATCCCCTTCCTTGCCATCCTGCTTAGTGCAGCAGGGGCTCTGATGTGGGGCCTCAGTGATGGGGCCGTGTCGCGCGAAGTTGCGATGTGGGGGCTGGCAGGTCTGATGCTGGTCTATTCAGCACTTGGCGGTATCCGGACGGCGGCGGCGGTGGGAGTGGTGCAAGGGGCGCTCTTTGCCGGGGTTGTCATGATCCTTGGAGTCTTCGCACTTGAGCAGATCGGAGGGATAACCGCGTTAGGGCAGGGCCTCGCGGCAACCGGGGCAGCCGCTACGGAGGATATGCGCACCCACGGGTTTGGCGGCGGCGATTATCCCGGTATGCTGGTAGTACCGGGCGTGGTGCAATGGGTCTCTGGCATTGGTCTGGAACAGGCGTTTGGTGGACCGTGGACGGCCATGATGGGCCTTTCGTTCGGGATCTCAATGATGGGCATCCAGTTTGCCCCCGGCTTTACGACCATTGGCATTGCAAGCCGCGGAGTTCGTGCATTTTCCATTCATCAGATCTGGGGATGTGCCTTTTGCGTTGGACTGCTGCTTCTATTGTTTTCTACATTTCAGGGAGTCGGCGCCCATCTGCTTGGGGTCGGAGGAGCTGCCGTCCTGCCAGAACTGACAGAGGCGCGGCAGGGAGATCTGGTCCAGCAATACATCCGTGCCATCGGGGCACATTACCCCTGGCTGATGGGCCTGCTGGCGATGTCGGCAATTGCGGCTATACAGTCCACTTCGGCTATCCTTTTGGCCAGCTCCGGCAATGTATTGGCGCGGGATGTTTACAAGCGTCAGTTCCAGCCAGATGCAGACTGGAGCGATCAAAAACGGGCAAGCGCAATTCTCATGTTGCTGCTGTGTTTGGCCGCCCTGATGCTGGCCAGCTTTGCAACAAAGGTGGCCGTGGTATTGGCAGCGCTGGCCATTCCGATGAGTTTCCAGTTGTTGCCAGCTCTGATGGCTGCGCTCTGGTTGCCTTGGGTTTCCCGGCGCGCGGTGGCTTTCGGCCTGATCGTTGGAATGGTCGTGGTGGTTCTGACCGAGCCATTGGGACAGATACTGACGGGCTATCAGCTGCCTTGGGGCAAATGGCCGTTCACCGTGCATTCCGGTGTTTGGGGCATGTTCTTCAATCTGGTCATTTGCGTGCTGACCGCCTCCTTCTCGGGGCACGATAGTGATGATGAACGGCGGCAGGTACTTCACAATGCATTGAACGCAGCTTCGGGAAGGCCAGTCAGCAACCGCGCCAAGACCGTCGCCTGGATCTTGTTGCTATTTTGGGCCTTCTTTGCTGCTGGCCCCGGGGCCGTATTAGGAAACGCGATGTTTGGCGACCCTGGAGGCGGGATCGAGGTCTGGGTGTTCGGCGTACCTTCCATCTGGGCTTGGAGCCTGCTCTGGTGGGTGCTGGGCGTGGGTCTTGTGTGGTTTCTGGCCGTGAAGATGCGCATGTCGGTGTTGCCAGAACCGAAGCTGGA
This sequence comes from Aestuariivirga sp., assembly GCF_037139295.1. GTDB lineage: Bacteria > Pseudomonadota > Alphaproteobacteria > Rhizobiales > Aestuariivirgaceae > Aestuariivirga. The sequence continues at coordinate 5,382 of NZ_JBAXGR010000042.1, read as the reverse complement.
GTCGCAATTAGCAAATTCTGTCGTCAAAGGAGTGTCGGAGAATGAGTGAGCCAACAGGCGTTCAGACCAATGAAGGGAAGATGGCCACGGATGATTTTATCACGCGGACCTATGTCCTGCCGCTCTTGCGCGACGAGGCGACGCGCAACCGCCTGATTGCCGAACACCGGGCCAACCCGGTGGGAACCCCGCCGAGGAATGGCCGACCAGCGATTGAGCATAGTGAGGATTTGATCCGAGTGCTGGACAAATTCCGCCGTCAACCGATGGTTGGTAAGTTGGTAACGGTGTGCAAGAAGTACTTTGCCGATTACCGCATAGCGGTGTGCAGCGGCGTGCGAGGTGAGCCGCTGAAGTTTCTCGAAGGTTCGTTTTCATCGGAAGAGGCTGCGGAGCACGCAATATTTCTGAAACGGATCGCCGCAATTTTGAAACAATACGGGTACTGACCTGTACTCCAACGTCCGCGAACAAACCTGCGGGTTTGAATGAAGTTCAGAGGAAACAACGATGCTACGAATCACAGGGTACAGCGACAAATATTCGATTGCGCCAGGCGGGCAGGTCAAGTTCTACGTCAATTCCGAACATGGCGAAGACTATGAGATGCAAATGGTCCGCCTGATCCATGGAGATACTAACCCTGAAGGACCAGGCTACAAGGAGGAGGTGATCAACGCCTCTTGCAACGGCAATTTCAAGGGCCGCAACCAACGTATCCACGGTGGCTCATATGTGGTGATCCCGCAGGACGACCGGCTGAACGTGCAAAGCTTCACTTTGCAGGCCTATATCTTTCCAACCACTCCAGAAAAAGGGCGGCAGGGTCTGCTGACCAAGTGGAACGAGGTCAAGAAGAGCGGCTACGGTCTGTTTATCGACGACAAGGGTTGCCTTTCGGTCATGATCGGCGGTGCCAATGGACAGGTGACGGTATTGTCGAGTGGCAAGAAGTTGTTGGCGAAGGTATGGTATCTTGTAGCAGCAAGCTATGATGCGGCTTCGGGCAAAGTAATGCTTTACCAGATGCCCGTCGTCACCGCGACCAATGGCGGCCTTGGCATGGCGGTTCTCCATCCGGCGGATGAGACCACGGCAATTACTCAAACGATCAATGGAACATCTCCGGCCATCAATGATGCGCCCCTCCTGTTCGCGGCCTCGACCAAGGTGGAGCGCAGCGGTCGAAAGATTTCGGGTGCGCATTACAAAGAAGCCCAGACACCGGTGGAACTTCCGGAGCAGGCCAACGTCTATAACGGCAAGATTGATCGCCCGCGCCTGTCGAAACGCGCGTTGTCACGGTCCGAGATTGCCAATCTGGCTAAAAGCTATCGCGGATGCACCGCCGATCTACGCGGCGATGTTGTAGGGGCCTGGGACTTTCAGGCCAACATCACCAAGCATATCGCATCGACCTATGTGATCGATACGTCTGCCAACATGCTGAATGGGCACAGCATTAATATGCCATGTCGCGCAATGACCGGCCACAACTGGACCGGGGATGAAATGATCTATCATCATGCCCCCGATGAATATGGTGCGATCCACTTTCACGACGACGACATCGACGATGCCCGCTGGGATGTGGATTTCGAGTGGACCATCCCTGAAGGATTGCGCAGCGGAATCTATGCCGCGCGCCTGCGTATTGGCAGCGAGGATTCTGCGGATACCGAAGACTATATCCCGTTTGTTGTGCGCCCTCCGGTCGGCAAGGCAACATCGAAAATTGCCTTTATCATGCCCAACAATGCTTACATGGCCTATGCGAACGACAATCTCGGAACCAATTCGGTGGTTGCGCAATTGCTGGCGGGGAAGGTTCCCGTTCTCAACCCATCTGATCTGTTCCTGAACGAGCATCGCGAATACGGACTCTCCACCTATTCGCTGCATTCCGACGGCACCGGAGTTAGTTATTCCTCGCGCCTGCGCCCTATCCTGAACCTTCGCCCGAAGTATCGGCATTGGCTGTCGCCCTCATTGTGGCAGATGAATGGCGACCTGCATCTGACCGACTGGCTGGAGCATGAGGGCTTTGAATTTGATGTGCTTACCGATGAGGACTTGCACCGCGAAGGCGTGGACTTGCTGAAGCGATACCGTGTGGTGCTAACTGGCAGCCACCCCGAATATACATCGGAGAGGATGTTTACGGCTTACGAGTCCTACCAGCTTCAGGGCGGGCGGTGGATGTATCTGGGGGCCAACGGCTTTTACTGGATCAGCGAATTCCACCCGGACAACTTCAACATCATCGAGGTGCGCAAAGGTGAAGCTGGAACCCGCGCATGGACATCTAATCCCGGTGAATACAACAACGCGTTCGATGGCAAGTATGGGGGGATGTGGCGCGCACGCGGGCGGATTCCAAGCAAGCTCTGTGGCGTAACCTTCACTGCTTACGGCTTTGACGTATCGTCCTATTATCGGCGCTCCAAGGACAGTAATCGTCCGGAATGCAAGTGGATATTCAACGGAATCGGCGAGGATGAGATTATCGGCGATTTCGGGCTTGTTGGCGGGGGTGCCGCAGGATTGGAACTTGATCGATATGATCTGGATTTTGGCACGCCGCACAACGCCTACCTGTTGGCCCGCTCTGAGGGGCACACTAACCTGATGTTGCAGGTGAACGAGGAAATCCACTTCTCGGTTCGGGGTTATTATGGTGGAGGAACGGAAAACCCGATGGTCCGTGCCGATATGGTCTATTACAAGACGCCACAGGACGGAGCGGTTTTTGCGCCCGGCTCGTTGTCGTGGTGTGGCAGTCTTTCGCACAACAACTACAACAACAACGTATCGACCATCATGCACAATGCTCTGAAAGGGTTCCTGAAAGATGGACCGCTGCCATAAATCTTTTGTCAAGCCGTGGTCGAAATGAAAAGGAGTGTGCCAGATGTCTGATCTGGGCAAGAGAACCTTTGCCAATATGGTCGACCGGCCGGATGGCAAACCGACGCTGGGCGCATCGGCAGACCCGCCGAATGAGTTGGAAAAGGCAGTCCTTAAGGGGTTGGATGTCGACAAGTTGAATGATCTTGGCGAAAGCCTGTTCACGCTGAACAACCGTCGCTACGGACCGATTGCTGGAGCCTATATGGTCATTTGCACCAAGCCAGAAAAAGAGTGGTGCGTGGCCCAGTTGAATGCTGACCGCGCCAAGCCATTCATTTTATTTGAAGACAAGGTGTTCTCGTCGCTCGAATTGGCGCAGGCCGAGGCTGAGCTTTTCAAGCAAGAGCGTGGTGAGATCGTGCCGCCAGGTCGTAACACATGAAGACCCAAATGCGCTTCAACGCCTTTGCCGTTTCAATCTTGATGTTGGGTGGGGCGGCATCTGAAGCTCGCGCCGAAAGCCTGAATGGTGCGGAACTTTTGGCGCTTTGTGATACGCCCAAAAGTGACTCGATGGTATATTTCACCAACTTCTCGCTTTGCGCCGGCTACATCAACGGCGTTTCCGATGCTTCGCTGTGCGGCAACATGGTCGGTGGGTCCAGCCACTGGCATCCCGAAGGGGGAACAGTCGGCCAGATCTTCGAGGTGTTCGTGACTTGGATGCGCGATCACCCCGACAACGTCAACGAAGGTGCATCTGTCCTCGTGGCGCGTAGCCTGTCTGAAGCCTATCCTTGCCCGTAAAAGACCATAGTGGATCCAGGATCCGGGCCTGACCCCCATTCGCGAAAGACGGACAGCAAGATGAAGATCGTGGAGTTCAATGGCGACGACAACCCATTTGGTGCAGCCCGGCAGGGGGCGGCGAAAGGCGCGTCTTCGCGCATCGAACTTTATATGTTTCAGACCGGCACGCTGAAAACCAAAACGAAGTATATCAAGATGAATCAGGGTGCTGACACGGATTTTGAGATTCCGGTGCCTTGGTTCTTTTTGAGCCATCCGCGCGGCAATATCGTGATCGACGGTGGCAATGCCGCCGAAGTGGCGATCGACAAGCGTAAACACTGGGGTGCGGTGATTGATGCCTATGATCCGGTAATGGGGCGGCATGAGAACTGCGTCGACCAACTTGCCACCATCGGCGTGCGCCCCGAAGACGTGGCTTATGTCCTGCAATCGCACCTTCATCTGGACCATTCCGGCGCCATCGGACGATTCCCGAATGCCATTCACTTTGTCCAACGCATCGAATGGAGCTATGCGTTCAACCCGGATTGGTTTTCCTCTGGGGCGTATATCCGTGCCGATTTCGACAAGCCCGGCCTGAGGTGGAAATACCTGCAGGGCTTGGATTCAGACAATTATGATCTTTTCAATGACGGCGTGGTGCGTATGATTTTCACCCCCGGTCATTCGCCGGGGCATCAGTCCTTTCTGATCACCCTGCCAAATACCGGCCCAATCCTGCTGGCGATCGATGCCGCCTATACGTTGGACCACTGGGAAGAGCGGGCCCTGCCAGGACTTGTATGCTCTTCGGTGGATGCTGCGCAGTCTGTGCGCAAGCTCCATGCGATTGCCGAAAAGACCAAGGCGATGGTTGTAACGGGCCACGACCCCGACCTCTGGCGGACTTTCAAACACGCTCCCGGAGGGATTTATGACTGACATGGCCAGCCCTTTTGTGTTTCAAACTGATCCGCCCCCACTGAAGTGGTTCGACTTAAGTATGTCCTATGTCTGTTGATTTGCATTGAGAGTTGATCTGGGAGGGACACAAGTTTCCACTGAGAAGTAACCCATGCTCTGATCTTCCCCCTGGCATTTTGACCGGGGGATCACGGAGTGATCGACATGGCACTTTTGAGCGTTATCCGGCGCTGGCATTTCCGCAAGCAGATACCAGTCCGGGAGATCGAGCGGCGAACTGGACTGTCGCGCAATGGGATCCGCAAGTATCTTTGATCGGGAGCCGGGGAGCCGAAGTTCAAGGTTTCCTCCGAGGATCGTTCGGATCCCGGCGCGGGATTTGAAACGTCGGAAATTTTCTGTATTTAATATCAATAGCTTGCCGGTAGAGAGAGTTGGCTGCCAGCACTTTTCCCTCCGCCATTTAGCCCTTGGGCAAAGCTCTCTCCTCGAATTCCGAGCGCTCAAAATCGCCAGTATTTGCGGGCTTCTTTGCGAAAAGCTCCTGACTGCCGGAATGGCGGCCGGGCCGATTTTGGTCTCTCTCAGCCCGGTATTCTCCATACCTCCTGACTGCGCGGAAAAAGTACGGCGGCGATAAGTAATTGATTGTAATTACCATTTTCTGATGGTTGTTGCCGTACTTTGGTTGGTTCAAGCGGCAACCGAAAGGGCTCCGGATCGAATCTGAACAGTCAATGGGCTCATCGCAGAAACCATGTTGTGCAGTCGTCAACAGCGCTTCCGCGCCATCGACAATCTGCCTGGAACCTGGCC
>NZ_JBAXGR010000041.1:0-30659 GCF_037139295.1 Aestuariivirga sp. | reverse complement strand
AACGGGCTCAAGCGATGAGCAGAGACGAGCGCAAGGCGATGATTGCGCCTGGCTGGCCAACACCCTTCGAGATGCGGACAAAGGCGAAGCAGCCATTATTGAGTACCAGAAGCGAGCCGCTGTGGGCGGATGGATCGAAGAGAGATTCGCCAGTCTGTACAACGCTGCCAAGCTGATGGAGAAGCTTGGTTATCCGGACGAAGAAGTGATTGATGCCTATGTCAAGGCGTCTGATCTGCTCCCCAGCCGCGCCGAGGCCTTGCACGGTGCAGCCAGATTTTGTCGCCTGAAAGGCCTCCACGAAATGGGGCATAAGTTCGCCACAAGAGGGCTTGATGTTCCACGCCCTCGCGACGGTCTGTTTGTTCAAGATTGGATATATGACACCGGCCTGCTGGATGAATATGCGGTCACTGCGTATTGGGTCGGCCGCCATGCCGAAAGCCTTGATGCGTGCCTGAAACTGCTCCAGTCCGGCAAACTCAACACCGCCCAGGTTACGCGCATTGCCGGCAACGCGACCCGCGCGCGCGACAAGTTGGGGGCGGTGGTGAAGCCCGCCAATCTTGGTCTGTTCGGCGGCACCAGCTATGTGGCAAACCACCGGCTTGATCCGCCCCCGCCGCCACGCAACCCTGTTGCCCCGGCTCCGCGTGTGCTCCTGTCCATCCTCGCCAAGCAGAAGGAAAAATCGCTACCGCTCTACCTGCAGTGCATCGAGGAACTTGACTATCCGAAGTCCTCAATCGTTCTCTACATCCGCACCAATAACAACACGGACAAAACCGAGGCAATCTTGCGCGCGTGGGTGGCGCGGGTGGGCAGCCAGTATGCGGCGGTTGAGTTTGACGCGGCGGATGTCGAACAGCGCGTGCAGGACTTCGGTGTCCATGAATGGAACGCCACCCGCTTCAAGGTGCTGGGCCGTATCCGCAACGTCAGCCTGCAGAAGACGGCGGCGCATGACTGCGCATTCTATTTCGTTTGCGACGTCGACAATTTCATCCGGCCCTGCACGCTGTGGGAGTTGGTGAACCTCAACCTGCCAATCGTTGCGCCGCTGTTGCGCTCGATCACACCAACCGATACCTATTCCAACTATCATGCAGCGGTTGATGCCAAGGGCTATTATGTTCGCATCGACCAATATTTCTGGGTGCTCAACCGCTGGATTCGCGGCGTCAACGAGATGCCTGTCGTGCACTGTACCTATCTCATCCGTCACGATGTGATCGATCAGCTCACCTACATCGATGAGACCAAACGCTATGAATACGTGATTTTCTCGCACAGCGCGCGCAAGGCGGGCATTCTGCAGTATTTCGATAACCGCCACATCTACGGGTATCTGGCAACTGATGAAGGTGACCCGAAATATGTTGAGGGCGGCTTCGAGATCGCGCGCGAACTGATGGCGGGAGATGGCGTAGCCGCCGACCCGTCGTGAGCCGCCGGCTGGGCCAGAGCGAGGCTGCAGTTACAGGGCACTCGTTTTGCCATCCCTTGGCGTAAGGTTGACAATTCCTGCCTGCCGTCCGAACCTCTGCTGGATTAGATTTTACAAGGGTATCGTGAGCGACTCTCGCAGCGTCATTGAATTCCGCCAGGTCACCAAGCGCTTCGGCGATGTCGTCGCCGTGGCCGACAATGATCTCGCGGTGAAAGCCGGCGAATTCCTGTCGATTCTGGGCCCGTCCGGCTGCGGAAAGACCACCTCGTTGCGCATGATGGCGGGGTTCGAGCAGCCGAGCACGGGCGAAGTCTTCATCCGTGGCGAGAATGTCACCGGCGTCCCGGCCTATCGCCGGCCGGTGAACATGGTGTTCCAGCATTATGCGCTGTTCCCGCACTTGTCGGTCGCCGACAACGTGTCTTATGGACTGCGCCAGCGCAACCCGAAGCCCTCGAAGGCCGAGATTGACCGCGCCGTGGACGAAGCGCTCGCCATGGTCCGCCTCGAAGGCTACGGCAAGCGCCGCAGCTATGAACTCTCGGGTGGCCAGCAGCAGCGCGTGGCGCTGGCCCGTGCCCTCATCAATCGTCCGGCCGTGCTGTTGCTGGATGAGCCTCTCGCCGCACTTGACCGCAAGCTGCGCCGCGACATGCAGATCGAGCTGCAGAACCTGCAGCGCGACGTTGGCATCACCTTCCTGCTGGTCACGCATGACCAGGAAGAAGCGCTCTCCATGTCGGATCGTGTCTGCGTCATGCGCGAGGGCCGCATCGTGCAGACAGGCTCCCCGCGCGAACTCTATGACCAGCCGGTCAACCGCTACGTGGCGGATTTCGTCGGCAAGACCAATTTCTTCGCCGGCCCGTCCTCGGCTGAAGTACTGAGCGTGCGTCCGGAGCAGATCGAGATCGCCGCCAATCTCAACGCCCTGCCGGAAGGGCTCATGGCCAGGCTTCCAGTCAAGGTTCTGAACCGCATCTTCCTCGGCGAGCACACCGAATATGTGGTGGCGAGCGAGAAGCTCGGCGAGTTCATGGTAATGGCCCCGCGGAAATCGGAGCGCGACGCAGGGGTCTATGACATCGGCGACATGATCGCCGCGGGATGGCGCCCCGAGGCAGAGCGTATCCTGCCGAATACGTGAACGACATAACAAAACACATAGGGAGAAGACGCATGAGCAAGACACCTGACCATATCTCAGCCGAGAAATTCCTGGCCGAACTCCGCCGCTTCCAGAAGGGCAGCGTCACCCGCCGCCACTTCCTCGGTGTGACGGGCCTTGGCCTTGCCACCGCCGTGCTCAGCACCGCCATGCCGGGCCTTCGTCCGCGCAAGGCCTATGCCGGCCTGTCGGGCACGCTGAATGTCACGACCTGGCCCAATTATTTCTCGCAGGAAAACTACGACAACTTCACCAAGCAGACGGGCGTTCCGATCAACATCAACGTCTTTGGCTCCAACGAAGAGATGCTGGCGAAGCTGCAGGCGGGTTCCACCGGCTGGGACGTGCTGGTGCCTACCAACTACACGATCTCCACCTACAAGGGCCTCGACCTCATCGAGCCGCTCGATCTCAAGCTGTTCCCCAGCTATGATCCGGCCGCGCAGGACCCGCGCTTCCTTGGCCCGGGCACCATCGATGGCGTGACCTATGCCGTGCCGAAGGACTGGGGCACCACGGGCTTCATCGTCAACACCAAGTCGACGACGGAAAATCCCACGAGCTGGAAGGACTTCTTCGCGCTCACCCAGGGTCCGCTGTCGGGCAAGGTGACGGTACATGACTATCAGCTCACCACCATCGGCAGCGCGGCCAAGTCGCTTGGCTATTCCTTCAACACCGTCGACCCGAAGGAACTGGCCGAGGTCGAGAAGCTGCTGATCGCCACCAAGCCGCATCTCTTCGGCATCACATCGGACTACCAGCCCGCCATGCGCAATGGCGATGCCGCCATGGCCATGTGCTGGACCAATGATGCCGCACAGCTCCACCGCGACCTGCCCGAGATGAGCTATCGCCTCGGTAAGGACGGCGGCGAGATCTGGGTGGACCACTATGCGGTCATCAAGGGCGCGCCCAACCGTGATGCGGCCTATGCCTTCCTCGACTACATCCTGACGCCGGACATCAACGCCAAGGAAATCGAGGCCCACGGCACGCCCACCACCGACGCGCGGGTCATCAAGCTCCTGCCCAAGGACATCCTCGAGAACCCGATCCTCTATCCGGCGGCCGACCAGCTGTCGGTGCTGGAATATGGTGCGGCTGAAACCCTCACCAACCCGGCCCGCGCCGAGTTGATGGCGCGCTTCAAGTCGGCGTGATCGGCATCATCCACACACACGTCATGGCCGGGCTTGACCCGGCCATGCTTTTCACCCGCGGAAAGAGGATGCGCGGGGCAAGCCCGCGCATGATGAACCCTTAGATGACCTCGACACCGCGCCCGAAACTCGTGACGGCCCTGCTGCTTGCGCCTGCGGGGCTGTTCTTCGTGTTCCTGCTGCTGGTGCCGCTGGCTGTGGTGCTGATCTTCTCCTTCGGCGAGCGGGCGCCGGCGGGCGGCTATCTGCCGGCCTTCACGCTGCAGAACTACATGGACCTGCCGGCCCGCGGAAAGGCCTTCTTCAACACGCTCACGCTGGCGCCGCTCGGCACGCTGCTCACCGCTCTCTTTGCCTTCCCGATGGCCTATTTCCTGGCGGTGAAGACCAGCCCCAAGTGGCGCGTGGCGCTGCTCATTCTCGTGATGGCCCCGTTCTGGACAAGCCAGTTGCTGCGCTACTACGCCTGGATGATGATCCTTGGCAACAAGGGCCTGCCAAGCTGGCTCGCCATGATCGGCCTCACCGACGTGCGCATCATCAACACGCCCTGGGCGGTTCTCATTGGCGCAGTCTACGGCTTCCTGCCGCTCATGGTGCCGCCGATCTACGTGTCACTCGAAAAGCTCGACAAGCGCCTGCTCGAAGCCTCTGCCGATCTCGGTGCAACACCCACCCGCACCTTCTTGCAGGTCACGCTGCCGCTGGCGCTGCCCGGTGTGGCCACCGGCTCCATGCTGGTCTTCATCCTGCTGATGGGTGACTACATCCTGCCGCAGTTCCTTGGCGGCGGCAAGGTGTTCTTCATCGGCAACGCGCTGGTCGATCTCTTCCTGCAGTCGCGTAACTGGCCCTATGGCGCGGCCGTTTCCGTGGCGCTCGTGGCCATCATGTTCGTCACCATCTATTTCTACATGCGCTTCGTGCTGTCGAAGACCGACACGCGCCGCGCGGCGCTGGTGTGAGGTAGAATGATGCTCCGCGCCTATGCCATCTGCATCTACATCTTCCTCTACCTGCCGATTTCGCTGATCGTGTTCTTTTCCTTCAATGCCGGCAAATATGCCATGTCGTGGGAAGGCTTCTCGGTCTTCTGGTATGGCAAGGCCTTCTCCAATCCGCTCATCATGGGTGCGCTCAAGACGTCCGTCATCATTGCGCTGTTGACGGCCATTCTCTCCGCCATCATCGGCACGCTCACCGCGCTGGGCCTCGAGCGTCTCAAGGGCTGGCTGCGCGTTACCTTCGATGCTTTGATCTACATCGCCATCATGGTGCCGGGCATCGTCATCGGCATCTCGACGCTGATTGCCTTCGTGTCCTTCTTTGATCTCGTCAATCCGTCGCTCGCGGGGCTCGGCATCAAATTCCAGATGGGCACCTGGGCGGTGATCGCGGCGCATGTGCTGTTCAATATCGCGGTGGTGGCGCTCCTCGTGCGCGCCCGGCTTCAGGGCATGGACCGCAGCCTCGTCGATGCCTCGGAGGATCTTTATGCAACGCCCATGGGGACGTTCCGCCAGGTGGTGTTGCCGCTGCTGGCGCCATCGATCCTCGCCGGCTTCCTGCTGGCCTTCACCTTCTCGTTTGAAGATTTCATCATCGCCTATTTCGTGTCAGGTCCAGACACGACATTGCCGATCTACATTTTCTCCTCGATCCGCCGCGGAGTGACACCGGAGATCAACGCCGTGGGCTCGGTCGTCCTGCTCACGTCCTTCGTGCTGCTCATCATCGCACAGGCGGTGCTGAGGCGGGGAGAAAGAACCACCCGCGCGGAATGAGAAAGGGCCCCGGCCATTCCGCCGGAGCCCCCAGATGATTTTGACGTTATTCCTTACTGAAGAACGGGCGCCGCGAAGGTTACCCGCAACGCCTTGTTGGCATCGCCCTCTATACCGAAGTCGGAGTCGTTGAACACGATCATCTCCGTGGGGCTCATGACTGCCACACCCTCAATCTTCTTCGGCAGACCGTCCACGTCGTCGGAATTCAGCACGAGAGTCTTGACGACCGGCTTGAGGCCCTTTGCCTCCATGTCCGCAGCACTCATCTGTTCGAGCGACGGCGAGGTCTTCGCATCGTCGAAGGACGCGTCTACCGGTGTCGCTGTGGCGAGGTCGATCACATAGAACTTCGTGGTCTTGCTGATGCGCTCGTCCACCAGCAGCTTGTCGTTGCCGAGTGCCACCATTTCGCTCATGCGCACCGCGTTCTGCTTCTGCGGTTCCTTCTTGTTGTCGGCAGCGAAGGAAGCGGCGTCATCCATCACGTAGACATATTCACCCAGCACCTTGCCGGTGGCGCGGTCGATCTTCCACAACCGGGTGTTGGCGCTCTTCTTGTAGGCATCGCTGTCCGGGTTGGCGAGCGGGCTCTGCATCAACGCATAGATGGTGTTGCCGTCGGGGGAGATCGCCAGGTTCTCGAGTCCGCGGTTGATGTAGCGCTGTGCCATGATGGCGGGCAGCGTGCCGACCACCTCGACGCCGTCATTGGCGAGGGTCGTCTCGAGGCCCGCCGGAACATGGCGCTTCACCAGCGTGCCGTCCGCCGCCACTTCGACGATCGACGGAGCATATTCGTCAGCAATCAGGAAACCGCCGCCGGGCAGGCGCACCAACGCCTCGCTGTCGAGGCCGTTGACGCGGGTGAGCGGCTTGCCGTTCATGTCGAAGGCGGCTTCCATCTTGATGCCATCGGCCGTGAAGGGCAGGCCGCCCACCAGCTTGCCGGTCTTGTCCTTGAGCGAAATGGTCTCGGTCACCTTGGCCGTGCCGTCAGAACCGGTCTCGACCTTCTGGATGGTGATGTTGAAGTCCGGCATGGGGAAGTTCTTGGCCTTGTCGTCACCGGCGCAGAGCGTGTCGATGCCGAGGCCCGTCAGTTCTTCGATGCCTTCGCAGTCCAGGTTGGGGCCGCGGTCGGTGAGGGTCCAGACAACGCCAGCCGGGTCGCTCGGGTCACGGAAAGCGGCCGAGCCGATGCCGCGGACGAGCGTCAGCGTCTTGCCGCCGGGATAGGCCACCTGGCCAAGCGGCAGGTCGTCGAGCTTCAATTCGGAAACGGTCACGTCGGCTGCAAGTGCGGCGGTCGCAGAAAGGGCGAAGACAGTGCTGAGCAGGAAGGCGCGCATCGGGTTCTCCTTGTTTGGAAAAATGGCAGCCTTGCGCCGCTAAATTGCCCCCTTAACGGTTGTGTGACGCCACGCCTCACAGATCCGTGATGTGCTTCATCACGCGAGATAGCGCGACCGCAGATGCTGTTCGAAATACGTGGCATTCAACGGCTGGCCTGTGGCCTGCCGCATGATTTCGGGGGTCGAGAACATCGAGGCCTTGGACCAGATGTTCTTCTTCCGCCACGCATTGATGCCTGAGAAGTCACCCTTCGCGATCTGTGCCGCTGCATCCGGAATGCTGCGTTCCACTGCGGCCCATTGCTGGGCGGCCATCATGGCGCCCAGCGTGTAGCTCGGGAAATAGCCGAAGGCGCCCGAGGGCCAGTGCACGTCCTGCATCGGCCCGTCCTTGTAGTTTCCGGTGGTGGAGAGCCCCAGATACTCCGTCATCTTTGCATTCCATGCGTCCGGAACGTCCTTTGCGGCGAGCTTGCCTGTCACCAGATCCTGCTCCATCTCGAAGCGCAGGATCACGTGCAGCGGGTAGGTGGCTTCGTCTGCATCCACGCGGATGAAGCCGCGCTCGACGCGATGAACATGGCCGAGCAGGTCGTCGATGGTCACGCCGTCAAGCCCCAGGATCTCCCGCGCCTTGGGCAGCGCGAATTCCCAGAACTCCGGCCGCCGCGACAGTTGCATCTCCTGGAACAGGCTTTGGCTCTCGTGCATCGCCATGCCGCGCGCCCGCATCGAGGGCCAGTGCGACAGGTCATGCGGCAGGTTCTGCTCGTAGAGCCCATGCCCCGTCTCGTGCAGCATGCCCATGAGGGAGGACAGGAACTCGTCCGTCCGGTAGCGCGTCGTCATGCGCACGTCGGAGGGAACGCCGCCGCAGAAGGGGTGGTGCGAGATGTCCAGCCGCCCATGATGAAAGTCGAAGCCAACGGCCTTCATCAGTTCGAGGCCCAGCGCCTTCTGCTTTTCGATGGGGAAGGGGCCAGCGAGGGCCTTGAGCGGGTGCTTCGCCCGCCTTCTCGCCTGCGCTTCCAGCGCCTCCGGAATGAAGCTCTTGAGGAAGCCCTTGAGGTCGGCGAAGACGCGGGCGATCTCGGCGGAGCGGCTGCCGGGATCATATTGCTCGACCAGCGCGTCATAGGGCGAGAGCTTCAGCACCTCGGCGCGGCGTGCCGCTTCTTCCTGCGCCAGCGCCACGATGTTTTCGAAGGAGGGCAGGAAGTCGTTCCAGTCGTTCTTGGCCCGCAGCTGTCGCCACAGCTGCTCGCAGCGCATCGCCGCGTTCACCTGTCGCGCCACGAAATCGGACGAGAGGCAGGTGCGGTTGATGTAGCTGCGGCGGAACTCGGCAACGGCGGCCTTCTGTGCGGCGTCGAGGTCTTCATTCTCCGCCTTGTCGATCCAGTCGGCGATGTGCGGCGCCGTTGCCATCTCATGCGCCATGGAGGCCAGCACGCTCATGGCCTCGGCGCGCTTCTCGGCGCCCCCATCCGGCATGTTCACAGCTTCGTCCACGCCCAGCATGGACTGGGCATGGCTCAGGGCTTCGAGGCGGCGGCAAAGATGGTCGAGTTCGGCGAATGACATGGAGAGTCCTCAAATCACGGGAGATGGAGATTTATGGTGCCGGGCGGCGGCTCACAAGCCCGCATAGGCTTCCGACCAGCGCCCCAGCGGGTCGATCACCTGCAGGCCGCGCGGGGTGAAGTGGGCCGCCTCGCCGGTCGCCGCCTCAAGCGCCAGCAGTGCCGCGCCGAGGCCGACGAGTTCCGGCTCGTCCACCACGGTGATCGGCTCGCGGAATGCCGAGGCGCGCAGTTCCATCAGTGCAGTGGAACGCGCCCAGCCACCGGTGGCATAGATCATGCCGCGCGGTACGCCCGCCCGGTCGAAGCAGCGCAGGAAGTTGCGCCCGCGCAGCGCCATCTCTTCCAGCACGCGGCGGACGCGCGATGCCTCGTCATCGCCCTGCGGGTCGGGCGCGCCGGGCAAGCGGGGCAGGGCCAGAAGCGCGCGCACCGCCTCGCGGCTGAAGTGCTTCTCCAGCGTCAGCGTGAATTCGGTGACGCCGACCACGGCAAGCCCCGGCCCGCACATGGCGGGGATCGTGGTCTCGAGGCTGTCGTCGATCATCGGATGGTGAGCCCGCGTCTCGCCATAGATGGCATTCGCCGTGCCCAGCGAGTCGATCCGTGCCTGGTCGTTCAGGCGCAGGATCACCGAGGACGCGATCGGGTGGTCGTGCCCGCCGGCGACGATCAGCGTGTTCGACGTCACCACGCCCGCCGCGCGCAGCCGTCCGGGCCCCGCCGTCCCCGCAACCTCACCCGTCTTCAGCAGGCGCGGCAGCGGTGGCGCTCCGGCGAAGGCGAGGGCTTCCTCGCTCCAGCGCCGGTTGACGAGGTCATAACAGCCGGTGCGCGCGGCAAGCGTCTCGCTCATGAAGGGCTGGCCGCACCACAGGGCGGCTGGATAATCAGCAAGCGCAATCCAGTGCCGGGCCGCGCCAATCTCGGCCGCACGATGCTGGCGCATCCACATCCATTTGCCCGCCGTCGAGTGGAAATCGACGCGCGTGAAGTTGAAGCGCTCGCGGAAGCGCGCCACTTCGGCCAGTGCCCGCTTGTCATGCCACGCGATGACGAGGCCCAGTGACTGCATGTCGTCACCCGCGCAAACACCATCTTCGCCCACGCCCGCCGATGAAATCGCTGCCAGCGGTTTCCCGCCGCCCGCTTCGCGCCAGCCCTCGATGACGAGGTCTTCCAGCAGCTCCATCAGCACGGTGGCATCGGTCGTGACGCCCAGCCCGTCATTCACATGCGGGGTGGGCACGGACTTCACCCAAAGTGTGCGTCCGGCTTCGTCCGCCAGCACCACCTTGACATTGGTGCTCCCGATGTCGAGGCCGCAGACGATCATGCAGCTACCAGCGGCGCGTAAAGGCCGAACGCGTGGCCTTGGCCATTTCGCCGATCAGCCAGCTGGTTTCGTCTTCCGGCCGCTGCCACACCTTGCGGCCGACGACCACACCTTGCGCGCCCGCCGCGATGGCATCCGTCACGTCCTTCAGCGTCGACTTCGCGTCGCCGCTCAAGGGGCCGCCCGCCACCACCACCGGAATGTCGAGTTCGGCGCAGAGCTTCGCCGTGGCATCCGGTCCGGGGAAGGTGATCTTGATGATGTCGGCGCCGAGGTCATAGGCAACGCGCGCCACCTCGAGTTCCGCCTCGACGATTTCAGGGCTGCGCGGCGTGTTGAGGAACACCGGTTCCACCATCACCGGCATCTGCCATTTGGCCGCTTCCGAGACCACCGTGCCAATGCGCTGGCAATAGAGCACCTTCTCGGCATCATTCACGTTCCACGGCAGCAGCAGCTTCACGCAGTCGACGCCGAGGCGCACCGCATCTTCCACGCTCGCCACCAGCGTGCCCGTTCCCGTGGCAGGTGCCGATGTCGGCCAGAAGGCGTCGATCGCCAGGATGCGCGCCATCTGCGGGGCTGCCGCCATCTCGACTTCCGAGGCCTTGACGATGCCGGTCGACACCATGAAGCCCGTCACGTCTTCCGTCAGGAAGCGCTTCATCACCTGCACCGGCGCTTCCAGCTGCTTGACGCGCCCCCACACCAGCCCGTGGTCGATCGGCACCACGAGGGCCGCCCGGTCGGGGCGGAACACGCGGTTCATGCGATAGCTGGTGGAATAGCGGCCCAAGTCGGTCTCCCAAGCACAAGCGAATGGGTGGAGACTACAGGAATGGACGGCGAAGGAAACATCTCTCGATCAGGGTGCGCCCCTCACCTCCATCATGGCCGGGCATGATGAATGTAGAGAACTTGTCCGCGTCAGCGCCTCAGCGCTTCGCCTTCTCCATGTACCCTACGAAGCGCTTGAACAGGTAATGCGAGTCCTGCGGGCCGGGCGAGGCTTCCGGGTGGTGCTGCACCGAGAACACGGGCTTGTCCTTCAGCGCGATGCCGGCGTTGGAGCCGTCGAACAGCGAGATGTGTGTTTCCACGACGTTGGCCGGCAACGAGTCACGGTCCACCGCGAAGCCGTGGTTCATCGACACGATCTCCACCTTGTTGGTGGTGAAGTCCTTCACCGGATGGTTGGCGCCATGATGGCCCTGGTGCATCTTCATCGTCCTGGCACCGAGCGCGATGCCCAGCATCTGGTGGCCGAGGCAGATGCCGAACACGGGCTTGCCGGATTGCACAAGCTTCCTGATCTCGGGCACCGCATATTCACCCGTCGCCGCCGGGTCGCCCGGGCCGTTGGACAGGAACACGCCATCGGGGTTCATGGCAAGGATGTCCTCGGCCTTGGTGGTCGAGGGAACGACAGTCACGTCGCAGCCCGCAGAGGTGAGGCAGCGCAGGATGTTGCGCTTCAGGCCATAGTCCACGGCCACAACCTTCCACGGCGTGGACGTGGCGGTCCGGTAGCCGTCCTCCCAGTCCCACAGCAACTCGTCCCAGTGCATGCGCTGGGTGAGGGAGACTTGGCTGGCCAGGTCGAGCCCGACGAGGCCATGCCAGTCGGCTGCCATCTTCTTCAGCTTCTTCAGGTCGAACTTGCCCTTGGCATTGTGCGCGATCACGCCGTTGGGCATGCCCCTCTCGCGGATGCGCGCGGTGAGCGCGCGGGTGTCGATGCCGGAGAGGCCGATGATGTTGCGGGCCTTCAGCCACTTGTCGAAGTGCTTGGCCGAGCGGTAGTTGGCGGGCTCGGTGATGGCTTCCTTGACGATGCAGCCGACCACACCCGCATGGGCGGCCAGGTTGGTGGTCTCGATGTCATCGTCGTTGGTGCCGACATTGCCGACATGCGGGAAGGTGAAGGTCACGATCTGGCCGGCATAGGAGGGGTCGGTCAGCACCTCCTGGTAGCCGGTCATGGCGGTGTTGAAGCAGACTTCGCCCACCGCCTCGCCCTCGGCGCCGACGCCGAAGCCCTCGATCACGGTGCCGTCGGCCAGAACCAGAAGGGCCGTCACGCGCGGGGCGTCCCAGTCGCCGAACTGGGGGCGTGCGGGTTTCTTGGCCTTGGCAGGCTTCTTGGGGCTAGGCATGACAGGCTCCAGGGATTTGACGCTGGTTAGGGGAAGGGGGCCGGGCCGTCAAGGTTGCGGTGCAGCGTTATCCGCCCTACATGATGCCCAACCCTGCATTTTCGAGAGGAAACGGCAAAATGGCCCTGCGCGACGACATTATGGCGGCAGTCAAGGATGCAATGAAGTCGGGCGACAAGAAGCGCCTGGGCACGCTGCGCCTGATGCAGGCCGCCATCAAGGACAAGGATATCAACAGCCGCACCGACGGCCATGATTCGGTCCTGACCTCCGATTCCGGCATCGCCGAACTGTTCGCCAAGATGGTCAAGCAGCGCCAGGACTCGGTTGCTGCCTATGAGCAGGGAAACCGCCCCGAACTCGCCCAGGCGGAGCGTGACGAGATCACCGTCATTCAGTCCTTCATGCCCAAGCAGATGTCCGACGAGGAGGCGAAGGCCGCCGTGGCGGGCGTCATCGCGGCGGTTGGGGCCACCAGCGTCAAGGACATGGGCAAGGTCATGGCCGAGCTCAAGGCGAAGTTCGCCGGCCAGATGGACATGGGCAAGGCCGGCGGCATCGTGAAGGCGCTGCTGGGCTAGAAGTTCTTCCTCCACGCACCACCCTCCACGCATCATGGCCGGGCTCGACCCGGCCATCTTCTTTGGTGGCGGCCACAAGGATGCGCGGGTCAAGCCCGCGCATGATGAGCTGGGGAGGCGGCAATCCCCTTCGACCCACTTGCCAAGTGGCAGCCTCCCGAAGCTGGATCCCGGTCTTCACCGGAATGACGGCCATCGACGGGATGGGGCCGTACGAAACAGATTCACGATGTCAATCAGCAGAAGATAGTCTGCCGGACATATACCCTAGTTTAGGAAAAAAGTCAATACCCGGGAAGGATTATTTTCCGAAATCGACTGCATCCGCCAGTTCGACGAGGCTGCCGAAGTGGTAGTCCGGGATGGCCACGTTCTGCACCGTGGGCGTGGCACCAGTGCCCTGCTTGCCCTTGCGCCGCTCGATCCAGCAGGTGTGGTAGCCGAGCCGCCGCGCCACCGCGATGTCGTGGTACTGGCTCTGCGCCACATGCAGGATGTCGCTGAAGGCGAAGCCCTTGGTCGAGAGGCGGCCGCGCGTGAAGGCGAAGACCTGCGGGTCGGGCTTGTTCCAGCCCACCATCTCGGCGGTGACGAGGTCGTCGAAGGGCTGGTCCAGCGTCTTGGCGAAATGCGACAGCGCCCAGTTGTCCGAGTTGGTCATGGCCACCAGGTTGAAGCGCCGCTTCAGGCGCTTGAGAGCCGCGATGGAATCCGCGAAGGCCGGCCAGTGCGGAATGGAGAGGCGGAATTCCTCTGCGTCGGAATTTGAATCCGGCAGGCCCAGCACCTCCGCCATCTCGCGGTACATGGGTGCCATCATGGAAGGGAAGGGCAGGCGCGGCGTCTGGTGGTGCTGGCGGTCCTCGGCCACCGCATAGGCCTCGAGAATGGCGCGGTCAGAGAGCGTCACGCCCGCGGCCCTTGCCTTGGCGTGCACATAGTCGAGGATGCCGGTCTCGAAGTCGATGAGGGTGCCCACCACGTCGAAGGTCATCACCTTGCGGTCGGTCAGCGCCATGTCGGGTCCTCCAGTGTCACGTGAGGCTAGGTCGCGGCTCACGGCGCGTCACGCATGAAAAATGCGGGGCCGCCATGCAGCCCCGCATTTCACTCAGCTGAGTTTGGAACTCAGACGATTCGGGTGGTCACCTTGATGTTGCCCCTGGTGGCGTGGGAATAGGGGCACACCACATGGGCCTTGGCGGCGATGTCCTCGGCCACGGCCTTGTCGACGCCGGGCAGGTGCACGTCGAGCGTCACCTCGAGGCCGAAGCCGCCGCCATCCTCGCGCATGCCCACGCCCACATGGGCGGTGACGGAGGCATCCGGCGTGACGACAACCTTTTCCTTGCCTGCGACGAAGCGCACGGCGCCAAGGTAGCAGCCAGAGTAGCCGACGGCGAAAAGCTGCTCGGGGTTGGTGCCCTTGCCGTCGCCGCCCATTTCCTTGGGCAGCGAGAGCTTGACGTCGAGCTTGCCGTCATCGGTGCGGCCGTGGCCGTCGCGGCCGCCGGTGGAGGTGGCATTTGCTGTATAGGCGATGGGCATGGTGGTCTCCTTGGAAAGTCGGTTGTCTAAATTCCCCGCGCCATTTTGGATGCGATGCAGCGGCGGATCAAGCCTTCATCGCCGTGCCAGCATCACGCCCACCGCAGCGAGGGCAAATCCCACCCAGCCCAGGGGCGGCATCGCCTCGCCCAGGAGCGGCCAGGCGATCAGGGCCGAGATCGGCGGCACGAGGTAGAAGAGCGAAGACACGCGGCTCACCTCGCCTGCGCGGATCATGGCGAGCAGCAACGACATGGCGACGAGCGAATTGCCGATGACGAGATAGGCCAGAGCCCCCACGAAGGGCAGGTTCCAGGTGAACTGGAAGTTCTCGAACATCACGGCTACCGGCAGAACGCCCGCCAGCCCCGCGAGGTATTGCACCGAATTCGACACCACAGGATGGTGGTTCTTGCCGAAGCGCTTCTCCCACAATGTACCCGCCGTGATGGCAAACAGCGCACCCACTGCCGCCGTGATGCCGAGCGGATGTTCGAGTTCGACGCTGGAGCGCGACATGATGACGGTCGCAGCGCCCGCCATGCCCAGCCCGAGACCCGCCCAGCGCAGCAGGCTCACGTTCTCGCCGGTGAAGCGCGGCGCGATGAGACCCACCAGGATGGGTTGCAGGCAGACGATGATGGCGAGTCCGCCCGCCGAGACCCCCGCCTTGAAGCCTATGTAGGAAAGGCCGAAGTAGAGCGTCTGGATCAGGAAGCCGACGATGGCGATGTGCACCCAGTCCATGGTCTTCTGCGGCAGCGGCGGCCGCATGATGATCACCAGCGGCGCCAGCAGCGCGCAGACGCAGGCATAGCGCACGGCAAGGAAGCTCAGCGGCTGGGCATGGCTGATGCCGAGCTTGGCCACCGAGAAGCCACCGGACCACAGGAGCAGGAAGATCACCGGCGCGACCAGCAGCCAGACAGGTTTCTTGGACGTCATCATGCGGACCATAGCGGTGAACCGCGCCGCAGGCAGTGGCGGCGCGCGAGGGCCGTCATGCCGCTGGCGAATGCCTCAGGCGAGGTCAAGCCACACCGGCTGGTGGTCGGAACCATCTGCCACGTCATCGATCCACGCCCGGCGGAAGCGCGGCACGAGCGAGGCGCTGAGGAAGATGTGGTCGAGGCGGAGTGGCGGCGTGCTGCCGGGGAAGGTGACGCCCTCATGCGCGGCAAATCCTGCCAGTTCCAGCACATCAACGAAGCCCGCCGCGCGAATGGACTGGTAGGTAGGCGAGCCCGGCACGCAGTTGAAGTCGCCGAGCAGCATCGCGGGCTCCGGCATGGTGGGCAGCTTGCCATCCGGCAGCACGATCCACTCGTCTTCCGGTCCCAAGGCAGCAACGCCCGGCGCCGTCACCGGTCCGCCGCGCTCTGGCGCCTCGGCGATCAATGCGAGCATGCGCTGTGCCTGGTCCAGCCGCTGGTCCTCGCCGAGGTAATTGAGATGGGTGTTGTAGACGCGGAGATTGCCTGCCACCGCCTCGATCATGGCCTGCTGGTCATTGACGAAGCCCTCAACGGGCCGCGCGGGCAGGGGCAGCGTGCGGGTGGATTCGATCGCTGCGCGGGAGAGCACCATGTTGCCGATCTGGCGGCGGCGGCCCGGCCCGCCATGCAAGTCCACTGCCGCTGCGTAAACCCAGTCGTAGCCGGGCAGCAGTGCGGCCAGCCGCAGTGCCTGGTCGGGGAAGTCCTGCGCCCGCCAGTTCCGTTCCACCTCCTGCAGCGCGATGATGTCGGCACCCGCGACGGTGCGTGCAATGCGGTCGAGGTCGATCCGTCGGTCTCGGCCCATGCCCCACTGGATGTTGTAAGCAACGATCAGCATGGACCCTGTTTGCCCGAAAAACTGGCTATGGACAAACCGTCACAATCGGGCGCTAACTTTGTTGTGCACTTACAGGGAAACGCTCATGAAACTGCTGAAATTCGCTGCCGTTGCGCTGTCACTCGCGGTGCTCGCCGGCCCATCGCTCGCCGAGCAAAAGAAACTGATCATCGCCACGGAGGGTGCCTATCCTCCCTACAACCTCGTTGCCGCCGATGGCAGCCTGCAGGGCTTCGACGTCGACTTTGCCAAGGCCATGTGCGTGAAGCTCGATGCCCAGTGCGAGATCATTAAGCAGGACTGGGACGGCATGATCCCCGGCCTCATCGCCAAGAAGTATGACGTGATCGTCGCCTCCATGGGTATCCTGCCGGAGCGCGAGGAGAAGATCGACTTCTCCATCCCCTATTACCAGAGCCCGACGGGCCTCGTGGCCAACAACGCCTCCGGCATCAAGGCCGGTGCCGATGGTTATGTCGACCCGGCAACACTCGCCGGAAAGAAGATCGGCGTGCAACGTTCGACGGGCTACGAAAGCTATGCCCGCAAGACCTGGCCGCAGGCCGAGATCGTCGTTTACGACACCTCGGAAAGCGCTGACCTCGATGCCACCGCAGGCCGCGTGGACGCGCGCTTCGACGACTTCATCCTGCTCAAGAACGGCCTGCTTGCAGGTGACTCGAAGGATGATTTTGCCCGCGTCGGCAACACCTGGCCCGAGACCGCCTTCGGCTCCAAGGGCGAGGGCATCGGCGTGAGGAAGGGCGAGAAGGAACTTCTCGACGCCATCAACAAGGCGATCCTGGATATGCGCGCCGACGGCACCTACAAGCAGATCAACGACAAGTATTTCGAGTTCGACATCTACGGCGGCTGATCCTTGGCCTTGCCGGCCTTCCTTGACCTCAAGGGCTATGGCCACCTGCTGATCGACGGGGCGCTTGTCACCCTGTCGGTCGGCATGGCGGCCATGGTCGTGGCCCTGACGCTCGGTATCCTCGGCGCGCTGGCGCGGCTGTCAAAGAACCGTTTGCTGCGTGCCGTTGGTTCAACCTATGCCACGGTCATCCGTGGCATCCCCGAACTCGTGCTCATGCTGCTTGTTTACTACGGTGGTACAGTGCTGCTGCAGTGGCTGCTGTCGCTGGGCGGCGGCGACGTGCGGGTGGACATCAACGCCTTCATGGCGGGCACCCTGGTTGTCGGCTTCGTCTATGGCGCCTATGCGACCGAGATTTTCCGCGGTGCCTTCCTTGCCGTGCCGAAAGGGCAAACCGAAGCGGGGCAGGCCTATGGCATGTCCAACGCGCAGGTGTTCCTCCGGATCGAACTGCCGCAGGCGTGGCGGCTGGCCATTCCGGGCCTCGGCAACCTGTGGCTCACGCTGCTGAAGGCCACTTCCATTACTTCGGTCATCGGCCTCACGGAGCTCGCCCGCCAGGCCGACCTCATCAAGGCACCGACCAAGATGCCCTTCACGGTGTTCTTCATGGCGTGCCTCCTCTACCTTGCGATGACGGCGGTGTCCGACGTGCTGCGCATCCGCGCCGAGCGCTGGGCCTCGTCGGGCTTCCGGCGGAGCTGAGAGGATGTTGGGGCCGCTCGACGTCAACCTGATCTGGAACAGCCTGCCGGACCTGTTCTCCGGCCTGCTGGTCACATTGCAGTTGACCGTGCTCACGGTGGTGGGCGGCATTCTGCTGTCGGTGCCGCTGGGCGTGCTGCGCACATCGCCCAACAAATTCATCAGCGGGCCGATCTGGGCCTATACCTATTTCTTCCGCGGCACGCCGATGCTGATCCAGCTGTTCCTGATCTATTATGGCCTCGCCCAGTTCAAGGCGGTGCGCTCGTCGGGCCTGTGGTTCATCCTGCGCGAGGGCTACTGGTGCTGCCTTCTCGCCTTCACGCTCAACACGGCGGCCTACACGATCGAGATCATCGCGGGCGCGCTCAGGAACGTGCCGCTCGGCGACATCGAGGCGGCACGTGCCATGGGCATGAGCCCCTTCACCATCCTGCGCCGCATCAAGTTCCCCATCGCCACGCGCATCCTGTTCCCGGCCTACACCAACGAGGTGGTGTTCATCCTGCAGTCCACGTCGCTCGCCAGCCTCGTCACCGTGATGGACCTCACGGGTGCGGCGCGTGTCGTCATCGCGCGCACCTTCGCGCCCTATGAGATGTTCATCACTATCGGCATCATCTACCTGATCCTCACCTATCTCACCCTGCGGGGCTTCCGGGGCATCGAAGGGCACCTGTACCGGCACCTGAGGAGCCGCAAGGAAGTGGTTTCCGAGGTGCCGGTGCTGCGGTGATCGGCACCCCGGCTTGAACTCCCCCTCCAAACGGCGCACATGATCAGGCATGCAGGTGCCTCCGTCATTTCTTGAAGACATCAGGAACCGGGTCTCCATTTCCTCGGTGGTGGGCCGAAAGGTTACGTGGGACCGGAAGAAGTCCAACCCGGGGAAGGGGGACTTCTGGGCCTGCTGCCCGTTCCATGGCGAGAAATCGCCCTCCTTCCACGTCGATGACCGGAAGGGTTTTTACCATTGCTTCGGCTGCAAGGCCTCGGGCGACGTGTTCCGCTTCCTCGTCGAAAAAGAGGGCCTGAGTTTCCCCGAGGCCGTCGAGCGGCTGGCCCAGGAGGCGGGGCTTCCCATGCCCGTGGTTTCCGAGGCCGACCAGCAGCGTGAGCAGCAGCGCGCCAGCCTCTACGACGTCATGGAGATGGCGGCCAAGTTCTTTGAGGCGGAACTGCAGGCGGCGCGCGGATCCCGCGCCCGGGGCTACCTGGCCGACCGGCAGCTTTCACCCGCGATCCAGAAGGAATTCCGGCTCGGCTATGCCCCGGATGACCGGTCGGCGCTGAGGAGCCACCTCGCCGACAAGGGCGTGGCGGTGGAGCAGATGGCCGAGGCCGGGCTGGTGATTTCCGGTGACGACATTCCCGTCGCCTATGACCGGTTCCGTGACCGGGTGATTTTTCCGATCCGCGATCCCAGGGGCCGGGTGATCGCCTTTGGCGGCCGCGCCATGTCCAAGGACGTGCCGGCCAAGTACCTGAATTCGCCGGAGACGCCGCTCTTCCACAAGGGCAACGTGCTCTACAACCTCGACAAGGCGCGGGCACCCGCCCACGAGAAGGGCCAGATCATTGCGGTCGAGGGCTATGTCGACGTCATCGCCATGCACCGTGCCGGATTGCCGCAGGCCGTGGCACCGCTCGGCACGGCGCTGACCGAGGACCAGCTCCGGATATTATGGAAACAGACGGCCGAACCCATCCTGTGCTTCGACGGTGATAGCGCTGGCCTCAAGGCGGCCAACCGGGCGCTGGACCTGGCCTTGCCGCTGCTCGAACCTGGCCATTCGCTGCGCTTTGCCATGTTGCCCGAAGGGCAGGACCCGGACGACCTGCTGAAGGCCCAGGGTCCGGAGGCGGTGCGCACCGTGGTGGAGAGCGCCCAGCCGCTGTCCGAGGTGCTGTGGCAGCGCGCACTCGGCCAGAACGACCGCTCCACGCCGGAGCGGCGGGCCCAGTTCGAGAAGGATTTGCGGATTCTTCTCAGTGCCATAGGCGATGAAGCTGTGAAAAAGCATTATCTCGCCGAATTCGGCGACCGGCTGCGCGCGCTGTTCCAGCCGATGGGCGGGAACCGGGGGGCGGGGGCCCGCCGCCAGCCCTTCACCCGGGCGGGCGGTAACCGCCCCTTCAAGCCCAACCAGCGGCCCTGGGACGTCCAGCAGCCGCCCTCGGCGGGGCTCAGGCGACTGGCCGGTCAGCCCAGCCTGCAGGCAGGCGCGGAGCGGCGGGAGCGGATGATCGTCCTCACCCTGATCAACCACCCGGAGCTCGTCCATGAGGTGCTTGACGCCTTTGCCAGCCTCGAAATGGCGGTTCCCGAGCTTGACTCGCTCCGTACACAAATCATAGATAGCGCTGCCCTGCGGTCCGGACTTGACGGAACGGACCTCAAGGCCCACCTGATCAAGATGGGCTCAGGTCCCTTGTTGGACCGCTTGGAAGCCCAGGCGAAACGGCTGAACGAATGGTTTCTTGGGAGCGGGGCTGCGCAAGATGACGCCCGCACAGGCCTTCGTCAGATGATCGCACTGCACCGGAAAACCATCACCCTCGAGCGGGAGCTCCGGGCGGCAGAAGCCGCTTTTGCTGCCGATCCGACGGAGGAGAAGTTGAACGCACTGAAGGCGGTGCGCGAGCAATTGTCGTCCCATGCGGGGTCGGAAGCCCAGATCGAGGGTTTCGGCGCCGCCTCTGGCCGTCAGATTGACGCCATCACCTGAGGTGCACTGAACCGGGTTCGGAATCAATCTCTGGGTTAATCAGCGCTTAATGCGAAGGTTCCTAGCTTTGACCCCGAATCACAATGTTGCTATGGCGGGTCTCCCCGTCTGAATTCCAAGGACTTTTTCATGGCCCGAGCCCAAGTGCGCGCACCCGCCCCGGACGACCAGGACCAGCAGGCCGAAGGCTCCGACGCCGAAGCCCCGGAAGCCCAGGGCGACAGTTCGGACTCACCAATCCTCGATCTCTCGGATGCCGCCGTCAAGCGGATGATCAAGCTCGCCAAGGCGCGCGGCTTCGTGACCCTGGATGAGCTCAATGCCGTTCTCCCCTCAGACGAGACCAGCCCCGAACAGATCGAAGACATCATGGCGATGCTCAACGAGATGGGCATCAACGTCGTCGAGTCAGAGGAAGAGTCCGAGAACCTCACCGCCAAGGTCGAGGCTGAGGCCGAGGGCGAGTCCACCGAGACCGCGCTGATCAAGGTCGAGGCCGCCAAGACGCCAGCTGACCGCACCGACGATCCCGTCCGCATGTATCTCCGCGAGATGGGGCAGGTGGAGCTTCTGTCGCGCGAGGGCGAAATCGCCATCGCCAAGCGCATCGAGGCCGGCCGTGAGGCGATGATCGCAGGTCTCTGCGAAAGCCCGCTGACCTTCCAGGCCATCATCATCTGGCGCGACGAACTGAACGAAGCCAAAATCCTGCTGCGCGACATCATCGACCTCGAGGCCACCTATGCCGGCCCCGATGCCAAGAAGCAGGGCCCGGTGCAGACGCCCGCGCCTTACGTTCCGCCCAAGGAAGAAGTGAAGAAGAAGGCCGAGGCCAAGCGCGCCGAGGCCAAGCGCGTTGCCGCCGCCGTCCGCCGCCCGTCGGCCGACGATGAGTTCGGCGATGTGCTCTCGCCGGAGGATTTCGACAAGCCGCAGGTCGAGGAGGATGATGACGACGAGGGTGATGACCTCGGCGTGTCGCTCTCCGCGATGGAAGCGGAGCTGAAGCCCAAGGTTCTCGAAATTTTCGACAACATCGCCAAGAGCTACAAGTCTCTGCGCAAGCTGCAGGACCAGGAAGTGGCCGAAGGCACCGAGCTTTCGCCCTCCCAGGAGCGCCGCTACAAGAAGCTGCGCGAGGAGATCGTTGCCGAGGTGAAGTCGCTCTCGCTCAACAACGCCCGCATCGAGGCGCTGGTGGAGCAGCTCTACGACATCAACAAGCGCTTGAACGCGCTGGAAGGCCGCCTGCTGCGGCTGGCCGAAACCTACAAGGTGCCGCGGCCTGAGTTCCTCAAGGAATACCAGTCAAATGAGCTCGACCCCGATTGGCTGAAGCGCGTCGGTCGCCTCGTCAAGTTCGGCTGGAAGAAATTCGTGAATGACGAGAAGGACTCGATCAAGGTCATCCGCGACGAGATCTTCGAGCTCGCCACCGCGACGGGCCTGCAGATCCCCGAGTTCCGCCGCATCGTGGCCATGGTGCAAAAGGGCGAGCGCGAGGCGCGCATCGCCAAGAAGGAGATGGTGGAAGCCAACCTCCGCCTCGTGATCTCGATTGCCAAGAAATACACCAACCGCGGCCTGCAGTTTCTGGACCTGATTCAGGAAGGCAACATCGGCCTGATGAAGGCGGTCGACAAGTTCGAGTATCGCCGCGGCTACAAGTTCTCGACCTATGCCACCTGGTGGATCCGGCAGGCGATCACCCGCTCGATCGCCGACCAGGCGCGCACCATCCGCATTCCGGTGCACATGATCGAGACGATCAACAAGATCGTGCGCACCTCGCGCCAGATGATGCACGAGATCGGCCGCGAACCGACGCCGGAAGAGTTGGCCGAAAAGCTGTCGATGCCGCTCGAGAAAGTGCGCAAGGTGATGAAGATCGCCAAGGAGCCGATCTCGCTGGAAACCCCGGTGGGCGACGAGGAGGATTCACACCTCGGCGACTTCATCGAGGACAAGAACGCGATCCTGCCCATCGACGCCGCCATCCAGGCCAACCTGCGCGAGACGACGACCCGCGTGCTGGCCTCGCTCACGCCGCGCGAAGAGCGCGTTCTGCGCATGCGCTTCGGCATCGGCATGAACACTGATCACACGCTGGAAGAAGTGGGCCAGCAGTTCTCGGTCACGCGCGAGCGCATCCGCCAGATCGAAGCGAAGGCGCTCAGGAAGCTCAAGCACCCGAGCCGCAGCCGCAAGCTCCGGAGCTTCCTCGACAACTGACCGGGGTTTCCAGTTTCGACAATCATCATGCCCGGGCTCGACCCGGGCATCTTTTTTGGTGCAGCCCAAAGGATCGCCGGATCATTGCCCGGCAATGATGAACACGGGGGAGATGCCATTTGGGGGGAGGTCACTGGCGTGCTAGCCTTCGCCTCATACAGGAACCCGCCCCATGTCCGAACAGCCGCAGATTCGCTTCGAAGACGGTGCCGCCTATGAAACCTACATGGGGCTATGGAGCCGCAAGGTGGGCGAGCAGTTCCTTGATTGGCTGAAGCCTGCCACTAATCTGTCCTGGCTCGATGTCGGCGCCGGCAATGGCGCCTTCACGGCGCTACTGGCGGAGCGGGTGAAGCCCGCTTCGATCCTCGGGGTCGATCCTTCGCCCGCGCAACTCGACTACGCCCGCAAGCGGCAGGATGTGGGCCAGGCGCGCTTCGAGGCGGGGCATGCGATGGAACTTCCCGCCGCCGATGCAAGCGTTGATGCGGCGGTGATGGCGCTGGTCATCGCCTTCGTGCCGGACCCGGCCAAGGGCGTGGCCGAGATGGTTCGTGTGGTGAAGCCTGGCGGGCTCGTCTCCGCCTATATGTGGGACTGGCCCCAGGGCTTCCCCTTCTATGCGGTTGAGCAGGTGATCGAGGGCCGTGGGCTGCCGGTGGTCGCCCCGCCGTCACATGAGGCGTCGCGCATTCAGAAAATGGTCGAACTCTGGCATGGGGCGGGGCTGGTCGGCGTCGAGAGCCGTGCGATCACCGTTGAACGCACGTTCCCCGACTTCGACAAGTTTTGGGCGATCGCCCTCACGGGG
This sequence comes from Aestuariivirga sp., assembly GCF_037139295.1. Taxonomy (GTDB): domain Bacteria; phylum Pseudomonadota; class Alphaproteobacteria; order Rhizobiales; family Aestuariivirgaceae; genus Aestuariivirga. The sequence goes on along the minus strand of NZ_JBAXGR010000041.1, from coordinate 7,342 downwards.
CCCCGCATGTCGGCGCAAGCTGCGGGCCTGTCACCCGAGATGCTGGCAACGCTCCGCGCCGACCTCAAGGCGCTGCTCGGCGCAGAGGATGGCAAGCCACTGATGCTCAAGGCCACGGCGAATGCCGTGAAGGGGCGGGTGCCGGGCTGAGGTTGATCTAGGGAAGGGCGCCCGTTAGGCTCTGTTCCATGTCGATTTGTGGAGTTGTGCCGTCATGTCATTCCTGAAGAAGCTGTTCGGCGGTGGTTCGAAAGAGTCTGCTCCGGCAGGACCGAAGCGCCAGCTCGAGTACAATGGCTTCTTGATCTCAGCCACGCCCTACAAGGAGGGTGGCCAATGGCAGACGTGCGGAACGGTGAGCAAGACCATCGATGGCGAAATGAAGCAGCACCGCTTCATCCGCGCCGACCGCTTCACCGATGAAGAGGCTGCGGCCGACCACGCCATCATGAAGGGCCAGCAGATCGTCGACCAGCTGGGCGAGCGCGTCTTTTCCTGATCAGGCCAGCACGTAGTTGAAGCTGACGCTGATGCGGTTGCCTTCCGCACGGTTGAGCGGCACCTCGTGGCGCAGCCAGCTTTCCCACAGCATGAGCGTTCCCACTTCCGGACGGAAGGACACATGCTGCTTCATGTTCTGCGGCAGCTTGGCCTGAACCTTCGGCGGGGCGGCCATCATCAGCCCGAGGCGCGGGTCCTCGTAGACGATGGGTCCGGCACCCTGGGGCACTGCCACGTAGAAGGTTCCGCTGATCACCGAGTTCGGGTGGATGTGCGAGGTGTGGTGGCCGCCCTCGGGCAGCACGTTCACCCACAGCGAGTCGCACCGGGGCTTGGTGCCGCGCAGGTCCCAGTGCAGCTCCTTGGCATAGGCCAGGCAATGCTTGTCGATGACCTTCACCAGCCTGGCGAATTCCGGGAAGCGCCACGGCAGGTCGTTCAGCGAGGCATAGGAGGTGTAGCCCGCATAGCCATACTTGTCGGCCCACTTGTGGCCCGCCGCATCATCCATCGCCAGCGACATGGACAGCGCCTCGATGGCGTTGGTGAGTTTCTCGGGCAGGATCCTGTCCGCCCGGTAAAGCCTCGTGACGAACAGGTCGTGGGTTTTCGCGGCGGGGGTGGCGGTCTTTGTGCTTGTCTTGGTGCTCATGGCGTCCCGTTAGCCGAGGCCTCAGTCGCCTTCAAGCGCCTTGACGACGCTGTCGGCGATGGCGGAGGCATGCTGCTTGGTGAGGTCCTTGGTGATTTCCTTGAGGGTGGCCTTGGCAAGTTGCGGCGTCACCGCCTTGCGCCACACGCCCATGGCCACGGGCGGGGCCACCACGATGATCTCGCTGAAGGCCCCGGCGGTGAGGTCCTTCGCCATGTCGGCGGCGATGCCCTTGACGAAGCGGTCCTCGGTCATCTGGTGATAGTCCGGCTGTTCGGCCGTGGAGCGACCGTAGCCCACGCTTTCCATGACGCGCGACGGCGCATCCCTTGCCTGTTCGTGGTTGGGCGGATTGTCCTGATGGTAGTGCCGCTCGGACTGCAGGTCCGGCTTGCCGACGTCGCCGGCATTGCGGAACACGGTGGCCCGGCCACCATCGGTGACCAGCACGCGGGCATTATGGCTCAGTCGCTTCATGTTGAAACCTCCATGGAAAGCGTGACAGGACACCCTGCCACAGCTTGCCGCCTTGCGCAGGATCAAAAATCGGGCGACACAGGTGGCAGGGGAGGACTGTCACATGCGGAAGCTGCTGAGCTTCGAATCCCGCCGGCAACCGGTGGTCAGCCAGTCGGTGTTTGCAGGGCGGCTGACGCGCAACGCGCTCTATTCGCTGGCCTTCGTCTCGGTATCGTTGTTGGCCGGCACGCTGGGCTACATTTACTTTGAAAACATGCGGACGATCGATGCCTTCGCCAATGCCTCGATGATCCTCGCCAGCATGGGGCCCCTCACGCCGCTGATGACCGACGGCGGCAAGATCTTCGCGTCACTCTACGCGATTTTCTCCGGCTTCTTGCTGATCGGCATCTCGACGCTGATGCTGGCCCCTGTCTTCCACCGTGTCCTTCACCGTTTCCACGTCGACGAAACAGATGAGGCTGACGCCGGGGTGCCCAGCAAGACGCCCAGAAAGCGCTAGTCCTGAGGGAGTAGCTGCTCCGGATCCCATGCTTGTGCCAGCCTAAGCCGGGCGTTGCGCGCTGCCGCAAGCGACGTGGCGTTGATGACGGCGAGGCGGAAGCCGCCCGGCGGCATAGCATGGTCATCGCGCGGCTTGTGCTCGTGGAAGGTGATCTGCAGGCTGGCGACGCCGGGCATGGTGCGCACGTCTTCCTGCAGGTCAGCGGGCGGGTGGCGGAAGGCCCCGCCGTGGCGCGCAAAGAGCGGCATGGAGAAGCCGTCGCGACGGTTGTCATCTGCGAAATCCCATCGCCCCTCGCCATAAAGTCGCACCAGCGCCTCGACCCAACCTGCGCCATAAAGGTCACACCACTGGTCGGCAAAGCGCAGATGCGCCTCGATGATTGTGCCGCCGATGGTCTCGAAATTCATCATGCCAGTGTAGCCGGACATGTGTGCGCTCACCCACCGTGCGAGATGCTCCCCGAGGTCGGGGAAAGCCTTGGCGTGAACCGTCCAGTAGCGGAACATTCCGCCCTCCCACGCGACACCCGTGGCATGCCGGAGCCAGGCAACGCGGCCATTCTCGACCGCGCAATCTGTCGAAACATGGTCGCTGGTGAGGAGCGGCATCCACATGTGGCCGGGCTGGTAGTGATGCTCCATTTCCGCCCCAGAGCGGATAACGCGGCTGCCGATGCCCATGCCCCTGAGGTTGGTGACGGGCTTCGAGAACACTGGAAAAGACAACGGCATCACGCCATGGGGGCCGGACACCAGCCCCTGCGTCTCCGCAATCTTCAGCTTGTCATAGATCCAGCGGTGGGCGGGGAAGAGCAGCCAGCAATCGGGGTCATCCGTGGGGATTTGAACATGCTCCGGACACGGAACATGCTCGAAATACTGAAGGCGCCACGGATCGCGTTCGAGAACCGGCATGGGCGGAGATTATCATGCCCATGCCGGCCTGCAATCATCAGGGCTGCTTGATTTCCCAGATCACGCTCACATCCACCGCAAGCGTCTGCTCGCCGGCTGCGACCGGGACGGGAGGCGCGGCATCGGCCTTCATCATGGCGCCGCGCACCATCGGCATCGGTGGCTGGGCGGCACTGCCTTCACTCACCTGCATCACGTTGCCAAGCTCGATGCCCATCGCCTGGGCATAGACCTTCGCCTTGCGGGTGGCATCCTGGGTGGCGAGCTTGCGGGCCTCGTCCATTGCGTCTTCGGGCTTCGACACATCGAAGCTGATGCCGCTGATCTGGTTCGATCCGGACTGCACCATCTTGTCGAGCAGCGCGCCCAGGGTTTCGACCTTGCGGAGCTTCACGGTGACATTGTTGGACACGTCGTAGCCCACCATCTTCGGGGCCTGGCCGTTGTTGAAGTCATAGCGCGGCTGCACCGAGAAGTTCGAAGTCTGGATGTCTTTGTCCTCGATGCCGGCATCCTTCAGCGCGACGAAAAGATCGGTCATGGCCTTGGTGTTGGCGGCCAGCGCCTCGGCGGCGGTTATGCCCTGCGTCAGGACACCGGATGTCACATAGGCGATGTCGGGCGTGGCGCGCACTTCACCATGGCCGGAAAGCGAAATGATACGGGGCATCTTGCCTCCATCGGCAAAGGCGGGGGACACGGCGGTGAGCAGCCCCAGCAGGGCGGCGGTGGCGAAACTCAGGCGTTGCATGTGGTTCTCCTTCGGATGGTGACTGGATGGGCAGAGATTGCGGCGCCAGTTGGGCGTCACCGGAAGGGTGGCTCGTCGAAGCTCCTGAGCTTGCGGGAGTGGAGCTGGCCGACATTGCCGCGTAGCTGCTCGATGGTCTCGAGCCCGATCAGCAGATGCTCGCCCACTGCCCGGTCATAGAAGGCGTTGGCAGCACCCGGCAGCTTGATCTCGCCATGCAGCGGCTTGTCGGAGACGCAGAGCAGCGTGCCGTAGGGCACACGGAAGCGATAGCCCTGGGCGGCCAGCGTGCCGGATTCCATGTCCACCGCGATGGCGCGTGACAGGTTGATGCGGCGCAGCTCCTGCGTCCAGCGGAGTTCCCAGTTGCGGTCGTCATTGGTCATCACCGTGCCGGTGCGCAGCCGCTCCTTCAGTGCGTCGCCACGCTCACCCGTCACGCGGGCTGCCGCTTCCTGCAACGCCACCTGTACTTCGGCCAACGCAGGGATGGGGATTTCCGGCGGCACGAGCTCGTCAAGGATATGATCCTGGCGCAGGTAGCCGTGCGCCAGCACGTAGTCGCCGATGCGCTGGCTCTGGCGCAAGCCGCCGCAGTGGCCCACCATCAGCCAGCAATGCGGGCGCAGCACCGCGAGATGGTCGGTGATGTTCTTCGCGTTGGACGGGCCGACGCCGATGTTGACCAGCGTCACGCCGCCGTGCCCGTCACCGCGTGACAAATGATAGGCGGGCATCTGGAAGCGGTGCCACTGCGAGCTGGCAATGATGGCCGCCGCTTCGGCCTCGCTCATGCCGCGAGTGATCTTCCCACCACCCGGCAGATACAGAACCGCATAGGGGCTTTCCCTGGAGAGTTGCTCCAGCCCCCACTTCACGAACTGGTCGACGTAGCGGTGATAGTTGGTGAGCAGGATCCACGGCTGAATAGCGCGCCAGTTGGTGCCGGTGTAATGCTGCAGCCGCTTCAGCGAATAGTCGACGCGCACGGCATCGAACAGCGCGAGCGGCAGCGGGTGGCCGGGCCTGTGCACCCAGTCGCCGTCAGGCACCTCGTCTCCGACCTGGGCAAGCTTCGGGGCAGGGAAGTGCAGCGTGAGTTCAGCAGCCGTCACATCGTTGCGACCGAGATCGTCACCCTGCTCCAGGACATAGGGGTAGGGAATTTCCTGCTCCGACGGGTGCACCGAAATTGCGGCGCCATAATCCTTCACCAGGTAGCGCAGCTGTTCTATCAGGTAGCGGCTGAAATGGCCGGGGTGGGTGACAGTCGTTGCATAGGTACCCGGCCCCTGGAACTTGGCATAGGCACGGGCGATTCGCGGCTGCACGTCGCCGGAGCGGTATTCGACGCGAAGCTCGGGGTAGGTGAAGCTGCGCCGTTCCTCGATGGTGGGCGGTTCACGGGTGTCGAAATAGCGATCGAGGCAGTCCTTCAGCCGGGTGGTGGCCTGGCGATAAAGCTCGATGAGCCGCTCCACGGCGGCGTCCGGTGTCAGGTCATTTTCCATCGCTTGAGCCTATAGCATGGCGCCGCGAATTGCTGTAGCCATCCCGGTCCGTGGGGGCCCATAGCTCAATGGTTAGAGCTGACGGCTCATAACCGTCTGGTTCCAGGTTCGAGTCCTGGTGGGCCCACCACGCATTTGGAACACATTTGATATCACAAGGTTTTTCGGCATGATTCCCGCACCTGCTCCAAGGTGCGGGAGGAATCTGTCCACTATCCGTTCTCTAGGTGTTTTCGGAGAGCCTCTGCGCCGCGCGCCGCGCCAGACATTCGCCTGACCAGCGCGGTAAGCCGCTTCGAGCGCCGATTTGAGTTCCCAAACCGCGATATCGTGGAAGTCGAGGGAGTCAGACCGGCGCGTTTCGAGGGTTTCGATCCGGTCGATGTGCCGGTGGGCAATCTCCAGCAGTTCCGCGTCAAGGGTGGTCGCTGGTATTTGGCGTTCCGTGCTCACTTTCGGGCTCCTCATTTGCCTTTTGGTGAACGGACATTTGCTCTGAGTGCGGGCGTTATCCAGTTGATTGTGAGCAATCAGATTGCTTTTGACGCCTCCGCCTTCGGCATCTCTTGGCGGCGGAAAAGCTTCCAGTCGGGAAGAATAAATGGGCCTGTCCATCCGCGCCTATGCCGCCCATCGCGGCGTCAGCCATACGAGCGTGCGGAAAGCCATCGCCTCTGGCAGGCTGACCACGGGACCTGATGGGACGATTGACCCGGACAAGGCAGATCGCGCCTGGGTATGCGCGCGCAGCCGCGTGGATCGCCGGCGTCGATCGCTGGAGTGAGGATCGATGGGAAGCACTGGAGACGGAAATGAAGGACGGTGCAGGCGCTCTTCGCTCTGGTGAACGCGTCTCATCCCCGAAACAAAGCACGCGCCCCGTTTCAGGAGCGCGTGATGGAATCTGGATCAACCGCAGGCGCGGCTGGATCAAGTAGATGTCAGGCTCAAGCCTTGCGCTTCAGCGCATAGACGTAGGTCTTCGAGATTCCGAGTTCCTTGGCAATCACTTCCGCCGGCTTCTTTGCCTTCGACCCGGAAATCACTAACTTGCGAAGCTTGGCAACATCCGCCGTGCTGCGGCGCGCTGTCTTCATGGCAGGCTGCTTGCCGGCGATCTTCTTCGCAACAGCCTTCTTGGCGGGTTTCACGGACGTGACGGCAATCGCCTTCTTCGTCTCTGCAGATCTGGTGGGCGGCTTGGCCGCTACCGTCTTCGTTGCTTTCTTGGACATGCTCAGAGAGCCTTGAGCTGGTCAGCGGATTCCTTGCCGCTCTTACGATCGCTGACGATCTCGAAGGACACCGCCTGGTTCTCGTTGAGACCGCCGAGGCCTGCACGCTCGACGGCGCTGATATGAACGAACACGTCCTTGCCACCGTTATCCGGCGCAATGAACCCATAACCCTTCGTGGAGTTGAACCACTTCACTTTACCTGTAGCCAAAATGTCGTCTCACTTCTTGCTTGAGTATCCATGCCACTGTCCTGGACAGCTGCAGGCATCAAGACAGGTAAAGCAAGCAAAGTCAATTCATCCGGCCCCGGATTTTGTCCGTGCCGTCAAAGCGATCCTGGATAAATAAGTGGAATGCCCTGGTCGCTCTCCGAACTCGAAGCCCTGCGCAAGGCCTATGCCAGTGGGACGCTCAGGGTCTCGTTTGAAGGCCGGAGCGTGGAATATGGATCGGCCGTTGATCTCTTGAGCCGCATCCGGACGATCGAGGTCGAGATGCAGAGCCAGTCCGGCAAAAAGCCGCCGCGCCGCAGTCTCGCGTCCTTTGGCAGGGGGTAATGTCCAGATGAATTGGCTTGACCGCACCATCGGGGCTGTAGCGCCGGCTGTTGCGTTGAGGCGATTGCGCCAGCGCCAGGCGCTACAACTGATGCAGCGGGCCTATGAGGGAGCGAAAGCAGGCCGACGCACCGATGGCTGGGTGACGGCGGGAACCGGTGCCAATGCCGAGATTGGACCTGCAAGTTCGCGGCTGCGGGATCGATCGCGCGATCTTGTGCGAAACAACC
>NZ_JBAXGR010000040.1:0-30728 GCF_037139295.1 Aestuariivirga sp. | reverse complement strand
GGCGGAGAGAGCGTGCGGGCGGTGGGCTGGCGTGCTAGACGGCGCGGCACACACTGGCAGGAGGCTCACTTGAGCGATGACGTGCAGGACTCGAACGGCAACATCCTGAAGGACGGCGATTGCGTTCATGTCATCAAGGACCTGAAGGTGAAGGGCGCGGGCGAGACGCTGAAGCGGGGCACGCTGATCAAGAACATTCGCCTCACCGGCAACCCGGGCGAGATCGAGGGGCGGACCTCGGCCATCAAGGGGCTGGTGCTGAAGACCGCGTTTCTGCAGAAGGCCTGAGGGGCGGGGCTCCCCCCTCATCATGCGCGGGCTTGACCTTCTCGTCCTCTCCCGCTGGAGAAGCGGGAGAGGACGCGGGTGGCGCGCGCTTCAGCGCTGGGTGAGCTGCTGGCACTCGTACCAGACGCGGACATCGTCGGCGTAGGGGTCCATGTCGGCGGTGCGGCGGAGCACCGCCTTGACGCCCTGCTTGGTGCATTTGCCCATCGACTTGAAGACGACGCCCGCACTCCAGGCGGTGGCCTGGCGGCCGGGCTGGCGCTCCCAGATCACCAGCCTGTAGGGGCCGTTGCCGGGCGGGCGGAAGCCGGGAGGCGGGGGTTCATAGCCGGGCGGAACCGGATAGGGCTCGTCACCAGAGCCCGGCGGCTCATAGCCGGGTGGCGGATAGCCATCGGGCTCCGGATAATATTGCGGCGGATCCTGATACTGCAGGCGGGCGCGCGGCTGCAGCTGGGCCTGCTGCTGGACAGGCTTCTTCGGCTTCGGCTGCGCCACGGCTTTCTGCGCCGGCTTGGCGGGTGGCGCGGGCTTCTTCTTGGGAAGCGGCGGTGCAGGGGCGGCCTGCTGTGGCTGAGCTGCTGCAGGCGCAACCGCCGCAGGCTGCGTGTCGCTGGAAGAGCCGAAGACCGGCGATCCGGATTTTGCAACAGTGCTCGCGGCAGGAACCGGCACGGGCTCCGGCGTGGCGGCGGCCTCCTCGATCTGCGGCGGGTTCTCCTCGGCACCGGTGGAGCCGAAGACCGGCGGTTCGGCAGAGGCTGCATCCGGTTGCGGGGCGGGCGCAGGCGGCGTGACCTTCGCCTCGGCCGGGGCAGATGACTGCGGGGTGGGCGCAGGTGCCGCTGGCGCGGGTTCGGCCACGACGACGTCCTGCTTGGCGGTTTTCATCGCGCCCGGGAGCGGCGGGGCTTCCGGGCCGGCGGGCAGCAGCGTCCAGGCGGCACCGCCGCCAACCAGCATCACCAGCAGCAGCGGAATGGCAAAGGGCAAGAGCGAGCGCGGCTGCCTTGCACGGCCGGCGGGCTTCGCCTTGGGCGGCATGGCGGGCTCGGGGCGGATGTCGCCCAGGTCGGGCGGCGGGGCGGCCTGCTCTGGCGCCTGCTCGCGCACCACGACGCGGCGCTTGGCGGCGATATGCTCCGCCAGCTCGCGCTCGGTGGCTTCCAGCAGTTCGAGGTCATAGGCATGGCGGCTTTCAGCGGTGCGGAGCACCTCATAGGCCTTCTGGATCTGGTCGAAGCGCTCCGCCGAGGCGGTGCCGGCGGCGGCCCCGGTGTCGGGGTGGAACTTCTTGGCCAGCGCCCGATAGGCCGCGGTGATCACTTCCGGATCGGCCGTGGGGTCAATCCCCAGGGCTGCGTAATGGTCTGGAATGGTGGTCATCGCGCTGAAGGTGCCCCGGTTGCCGCTGGGCTCGCCTCATCCGCCAACTTCGCGGCAGAATTCAGGCCCCCCGGGTCAGGCAACAGTCAGGCCCCCAGCGCGCGGCGCTCGGCAATGGCCACGGTCAGCGTCATGGCCAGCGTCAGTGTGGCGGCCATGGAGCGGAAGCCCTCGAAATTGGCCTCCGAAATCTCGATCCACTGCCCGGCGAGCTGGGCCAGCGGCGAAAACGGGCTGTCGGTCACGGCAACCACGGGCACACCCCTGTCCGCCGCCGCCCGGGTGAGGCTGACGGTGTCCGAGGCGTAAGGGGTGAAGGAAATGGCCAGCAAGGCGTCTTTCGGGCCAGCGAAGCTGATCTGCTCGGCCGCGAGGCCCCCCACCGCATCAACCAGGATCGCCCGCACGCCCAGCTTGCCCAGCGCATAGGCCATGTAGGACGCAATCGGGAAGGAGCGCCGGAGGCCGATCAGGTAGATGGTTTCGGCCTTGGCCAGCTGCTCCACCCCCGCGTCGAGGGCGGCGGGGTCGAGCTTGTCCTGCAGGGCGGCGATGGACTTGGCGGAGGCTTCGCAGAAGCCGTGGAAGATGAGGTTGGGCTTCGAGGTGTCAGGCGCATGCTGGCGCAGCTGCTGCAGGCGCTCGTCATAATTCAGGATCCGGTCGCGCAGGCGGGAGCGGAAGATCTCCTGCATGTCGGAGAAGCCCTGGTAGCCCAGCGCCTGGGCGAAGCGCACAAGTGCGGAGGGCTGCACCGCTGCCTGCTCGGCGATCGACGACACCGTGCCAAAGGCGATCTCGTCCGGGTTCTCCAGCGCGAAGGCGGCGATCTGGGTGAGGCGCTTCGGCAAAGCCTGGGCGCGCTCGGCAATGAGCGCCTTGAGGGCGGCGAAGTCACGCGGCGGCGAGAGGATTTCAGTCATTGGAACGAATATTTCACGAAAGTGGAAACGTTCCAAATGTTTTTGGCTCAGCCCTCGTCCCAGCCCCGGCTGCGGCGTGACGGGCCCGAAACCGGGGGGCGGCGGCGCATGGCGTCGGGGTTCGGCGCATCGCCGCCTGACAGCGCGCGCCGCAGGCGGCGCAGGATGACGGCGCGGGATTTCTCGTCGCCGGCCTTGCTGACCGTGTCCTTGATGTCGAGCAGCAGGTCGGCCATGTCGTTGTGGCTGTCGAAGCGGGCGACCATGGTGGGGTCGATGCGCGGGTGGGTCTCCTCCGCCACGAAGGCGCAGGCCTCGCCCGTCATGTCATAAACGGAATCGAGCGACGGAATGAGGATGCAGTCGCTGGCCATGCCGATGTCCTGCAGGTCTTCGGCCAGCGCGCGCTGGCCTTCCTCTTCGCCATGGGTGAGGAAGATCGAGCGGCCGATGGGCAGGCGCTCCTTCACCCACTGCACGAGCTCCGGGCCATCGGCATGGCCAGAATAATCCTCGATCTCGCGGATCGCCGCCTTGACGCTGATTTCCTCGCCCATGATGGTGACGGTCCTGGCGCCATCCTGCAGGATGCGGCCCAGTGAACCCTCGGCCTGGAAGCCCGCCAGAAGCACCGTCGTCGACGGCTGCCAGAGGTGGTTCTTCAGATGATGGCGGATGCGCCCCGCATCGCACATACCGGAGGCCGCGACGATGATGCGGAAACCGGAGAAGCGGGCCAGCGCCTTCGAATCCTCCACGCTCTCGGTGACGCGCACATAGGGAGAGGTGAAGGCGCGCCTGAGGTCGGCCGCATGCTGCATCTCTCCGGCATGCTTGACGAAGATGGCGGTGGCCCTGGAGGCAAGCGGACTGTCGATGAAGATGGTGGCCTTGGGGATCTGCCCGTCATCCATCAGCTTGACGAGGTCGGTGACGAGCTCCTGCGTGCGCTCCACCGCAAACGACGGGATGAGGAGCGCGCCCTTCTTCCTGGCGGCCTCGTTCACCTCGCCGGCAAGGATGACTCGCCGGGCCTCTTCGCTGCGCTCGAAACGGTCGCGCCCGCCATAGGTCGACTCGCAGACGACGAAGTCGAAACCGGTCGGCGCCGTCGGGTCAGGCTGCAGCATCTTGTTGCCGGGGCCGAGATCGCCCGAGAACAGGATGCGCAGCGGCTTCTTTCCCTCCTGATCCACTTCCACTTCGATCGAGGCCGAGCCGAGCAGGTGACCGGCATTCCAGAAACGCGCGCGGATGCCCGGCGCGGGGCTGATCCATGTCTCGTATGGGTGACCCTCGAAATGCTCGAGCGCGGCCATCGCATCATCCTGGGTATAGATCGGCTGCACCTCCTCCATCCCGCGCTTGGCGCGGCGCTGGTTGAGCTGCTTCACTTCCATTTCCTGGATGCCGCCCGAATCCGGCAGCATGATGCCGCAAAGATCGACGGTGGCCTGGGTGCAATGGATCTTGTTCTTGTAGCCGTGCTTGACCAGCTTCGGCAGCAGGCCCGCATGATCGATGTGGGCATGGGTGAGCAGCACGGCGGTGAGTGCCGCGGGATCGAAAGGGAAGGCCCGGTAGTTCAGCTCGCGCTCGGTCTTCGAGCCCTGGAACATGCCGCAGTCAATGAGGAGCTTCGCCTTGTCGGTCTCGATCAGGTAGCACGAGCCGGTGACGGTGCGCGCTGCGCCATAGAACTTGATACGGATCATGCTTTCGCTCCCGGCGCCTTGAGGCCGCGTTTGACGAGTTGTTCCCACGCCTGGCGCGGGGTGTCGGCGAAACCGAAGAGATCGAGGTCGCGCTTTGCCACCATGCCGGTGTCGACGAAATGCTGGAAGTTGATGAGGCTCTTCCAGAAGGTGGAGTCATAGAGCACGACGGGCAACGCGTCATCCATCTTGCCCGTCTGGCGCAGGGTGAGGATCTCGAACAGCTCGTCCATTGTGCCGAAGCCGCCGGGGAACACGACGAGGGCCGCCGCACGGATGGCGAAATGCATCTTGCGCATCGCGAAGTAGTGGAAGCGGAAGGTGAGGTCCGGCGTCGAATAGGCATTGGGCTCCTGCTCCATGGGGAGCGTGATGTTGAAGCCGATGGACGGCGCACCCGCATCATGCGCGCCGCGGTTGGCCGCCTCCATGATTCCGGGGCCGCCGCCGGTGGCAATGACGTTCTGGCGCGGGCCATTGTGCGCGAGCTTCGCACCGCCCTCCTCCGAGCAGATGCGGGCGAAGTCGCGCGCCGCGTCATACCAGCCGTTGGCCTCGCCCGGCTTCACCCGGGCCGAGCCGAAGACGATGACGGTTGAGGCCACGCCCCACTTGCGCAGATGTTCCTCGGCCTTCTGGTACTCGAGCTGGAACCTGAGACCCCGCGTCGTATCACCCAGCAGGAAGTCCTGGTCCATGGCGGGAAGGCGGTAGGCAGGGGCGGCCTTCTGGGCCTCGTTCGAGTCGGTCACGGCGCGGGAATTCCTGATGAAACGGAAGCGTTCCCACAGGGATAGGGCAGCGGGCGGTCTGCATCAAGTGGCGCCGGAGGGTGGCTTTTCCGCAAGCCCCGTGACAGGATGACATCCTTGTGACGGAGGGAACGATGGCAGAGAAACCCAAGGCCTTTGGCGAGCGCTACATGGTGAAGCCCGGTAAGCCGTTCAAACTGGCGGATTGCGACCCGCGGGCCGCAGACGGCTTCACCGACAAGGAGGCCACCAAGGCGGACACGGTGCGCGATGCTGCCGCCATCGACGCATTGCAGGACAAGCTTTTTGCCGAGGGCAAGCGGTCGTTGCTGGTCATCCTCCAGGGCATCGACTGCTCCGGCAAGGACGGCACGGTGCGTGCGGTGTTCAACCATTGCGGCCCCATCGGCGTGAAGGTGGCCCCCTTCAAGGCGCCAAACGCGGATGAGCTCGCCCAGGACTATCTCTGGCGGGTGCACAAGGTGTGCCCGCCCAGGGGCTACATCGGCATCTTCAACCGCTCGCACTACGAGGACGTGCTGGTGGTGAAGGTGAGGGGCTATGCGCCCGCTGACGTGATCGAGAAGCGCTATGACGAGATCAACGCCTTCGAAAAGATGCTCTCGGAAAGCGGCACCAAGATCCTCAAGTTCATGCTCAACATTTCCAAGGAGGAACAGGCGGAGCGCCTGACAGAGCGTATCGAGATCCCCGAGAAGCGCTGGAAGTTCAAACCGTCCGACCTCGAGGACCGGGCGCTGTGGAACGACTACATGAAGGCCTACGAGGTGGCGCTCACGCGCTGCTCCACCCATTCTGCGCCGTGGTACGTGATCCCGGCCGACCGCAACTGGGCGAGGAATGCCGCCATCTCGCGCATCGTGCGCGAGACGCTGGAAGACATGAATCCGCAATACCCCGAGCCCAAGGGCTGGGACCCCAAGCTGGTGAAGGTGGCTTGAAGTGGACCTGCAGCTGAAGGGCAAGCGTGCACTCATCACCGGCGCCAGCAAGGGCATCGGCCGCGCCATCGCCTTCGGGCTTGCCGCCGAAGGCTGTAATGTGGCGATCTGCGCGCGCGAGGCGACAGGTGTTGAAGCCACCGTGGCGGAACTGAAGGCTACGGGCATCAACGCCTATGGCGCGAGCGCGGATGTGGCCGAGCGCCTGGCGCTCGAGAACTTCGTGAAGAGTGCCGCCTCTGCACTGGGCGGCCTCGACATCGTGGTGTGCAACGCCTCGGCCTTTGCCCATGGCGCAGGAGAGGACGCCTTCCGCGCCGCCTTCGACGTGGACTTGTTACATACCCGCAACGCCTGCGAGGCAGCCCTGCCGTGGCTCGAACGCTCCGGCGCGGGCTCGATCATCGCCATCTCGTCGATCTCGGGCTCGGAGGACTATGGCTATGACTCGGTGTCCTACGGCACCATGAAGGCGGCGCTGTTTTTCTACGTGAAGTCACTGGCCCGACATGTGGCGGCCAGGGGCATCCGCGCCAATGTGGTCTCCCCCGGAACGACGCTGTTCGACGGCGGCTTCTGGGACCGCGTGCGGCTGAACGACCCGAAGAGCTTTGCCGCCAATGTCGCGGCCAATCCGCTGGGCCGCATGGGCGCGCCGGAGGAGGTTGCCAATGCGGTGGTCTTCCTCGCGAGCCCGCGGGCGAGCTTCATCTCCGGCACGAATCTCGTTGTGGACGGCACGCTGACCATGCGGGTGCAGGGCTAAACGCCGAGGCTTGACAACACACGGCAGATTTCCGACGAGAACCGCCGAGAAAACATTCCACGGAGCCATGAATCTTGGATCAGCCAGTCGACGTCCTGAATGCACCCGCGCTGCTCGTCGGTTGCGCAGCGCTGCTGCTGTGCGTTGCCATGCAGGGCAGCACGGTGGCACTGGTGATGGGCAAGCTGAAGCCGAAGCTGCGGGCGCTGGCGGTGCAGCAGCGGAGCGGCATGGCACACCTGCTGTTTTTCAGCTCCATCCTGATCCTGCTGATGTCGCATATTGCCCAGATTCTGATCTGGGCGGCCTTCCTCTATTGGCCGGGCATTATGACGAACCCGCACCATGCCATGCTGCTGGCAGGCAGCACCTACACGACGGTGGGCTTTGCCAATGACACGCTGCCGGAGAAGTGGCAGCTTTTGGAAGTGATCATGGCGGTGACGGGGCTCTTCGCCTTTGCGTGGAGCACGTCGATCTTCTATGCGCTGTCGCAGCAGCTCTACCGGGAAGAGGATTAAGCCCGCGACAGGAAGGCTTCGACCTCGGCCCTGGTGGGGGCAGCCTCGGCGGCGCCCTTCTTGGTGGTGGACAATGCACCGCAGGCGGCGGCGTAGCGGAGCGCCATCTCGATGCCCTGCCCCTGCTCCAGCGCATGGGCGAGGCCGCCGTTGAAGCTGTCGCCCGCTGCCACCGTGTCGATGGGTGTCACCTTGAAGGCGGGAAGAATCTTCTCGATGCCGTCTGCCGCCACGGCGAGACCCTTGCCGCCGAGCTTGACCACAGCCGTGGCAACACCACGCGCGCGGAGTTCCTTCGCGGCCCTGAGACCTTCTTCCGGTGACTGCGGTTGCCAGCCGAGAAGCAGGCCTGCCTCGGATTCATTCGGCGTGATGATGTCCACGGCCTTCAGAACTGCCGGGTCGAGGTCCTTCGCCGGGGCCGGATCGAGAATGACCGTGCCACCGCGTGCGCGGACGATGGCCGCTGCAGCGAGCGAGGCTTCAAGCGGCACTTCAAGCTGAAGGAGCAGCACGCGGGATTGCTCCAGCGCGGCGCGGCCCTTCTCGACGTCGGCCAAATCCACACGGAAATTGCTGCCGGCGATGACGGAAATGTAGTTCTCACCACCCTCGCCCACGTTGATGATGGCGATGCCGGTGGCGCCGTCATGATCCTTGCGGATCAATGAGAGATCGAGGCCGTAGGCGATGAGCGCACGTTCGGCACCCTTGCCGAAGTCATCGGCCCCCATGCGGCCGATGAAGGCCACGTCGCTGCCGAGCTTGCGCGCAGCCACCGCCTGGTTGGCGCCCTTGCCGCCGAGGCCCACGATGTAGTCCTTGCCGTGCAATGTCTCGCCCGGCTTCGGCAGGCGGTACATGTAGGCCGTCACGTCCATGTTGATGCTGCCGACGACGGCAATGGTCATGACGGCCTCCAGTCTTATGTGTTGCGCTTGCGCGCCGCCAGCGTGCGGAGGCGGAGCGCGTTGAGGCGGATGAAGCCGGCGGCGTCCTTCTGGTCATAGGCGCCGCGGTCATCCTCGAAGGTGACGAGGGCGTCGCTGTAAAGCGACTTCGGGCTCTTGCGGCCGGTGACGATGACGTTGCCCTTGTAGAGCTTGAGGCGCACCGTGCCCTCGACATGCTCCTGGCTCCGGTCGATGGCCGCCTGCAGCATCTCGCGCTCCGGCGAGAACCAGAAGCCATAATAGATGAGCTCGGCATATTTCGGGATGAAGCTGTCCTTGAGGTGCGCGGCCTCACGGTCGAGCGTGATCGACTCGATGGCGCGGTGCGCGGTGAGCAGGATGGTGCCGCCGGGCGTCTCGTAGACGCCGCGCGACTTCATGCCGACGAAGCGGTTTTCGACGAGGTCGAGGCGGCCGATGCCATTGTCGTGGCCCAAGCGGTTAAGCTCGGTGAGGATCGTCGCGGGCGACATCTTCTTGCCGTCGATGGCAATGGGATCGCCCTTGAGGAATTCGATCTCGATCGAGGTTGCGTGATCGGGCGCATCTTCCGGCGCGATGGTGCGCTGGTAGACGTAGGGCGGCGCCTCCACCCACGGGTCTTCCAGCACCTTGCCCTCGGAGGATGAGTGCAGGAGGTTGGCGTCGACCGAGAAGGGTGCATCGCCGCGCTTGTCCTTGGCGACGGGGATCTGGTGGGTTTCGGCGAAGTCGATCAAGTCGGTGCGGCTCTTGAACTCCCACTCGCGCCAGGGGGCGATGACCTTGATGTCCGGGTTCAGCGCGTAAGCCGTGAGCTCGAAGCGCACCTGGTCATTGCCCTTGCCGGTGGCGCCGTGGGCGATGGCGTCAGCGCCCGTCTCGGCGGCGATCTCGATCAGGCGCTTGGCGATGAGCGGGCGGGCAATCGAGGTGCCGAGCAGATAGACGCCTTCATAGACGGCATTGGCGCGGAACATCGGGAAGACGAAGTCCCTTACGAATTCCTCGCGCAGGTCTTCGATGTAGATGTCCTTGATGCCCAGCATCTCGGCCTTCTTGCGGGCGGGCTCCAGCTCGCCGCCCTGACCTAAGTCAGCCGTGAAGGTGACGACTTCCGCGCCATATTCCGTCTGCAGCCACTTGAGGATGATCGAGGTGTCGAGACCGCCCGAATAGGCGAGGACGACTTTCTTCACTTTCTGCTTGGACATGGGCCACCCGTTGGAATTGCTGGCCGCCACCTATCACGCCGGGGCTTCGGGCCGCAACTGCCGGGGCTGCGGGTGGGGCCTGTGCCTTTCGAGGTTTCGATGTTGCCCTCCCAACGCAGACACGCCGCAGAGGATGGGGGCACCGCGACAAATCTTGGCGGACTGGATTTGCAGACAGAACCCGTAAAGAGGGGCTCTTTGGCGAACACCAGCGCCCAAGCCCGCACCAGTGTAAGTGACTGATGAGGTAGAACTTTCGGTGATGAATGCGAATTTCTCAAGCGACGAGAAAAAGTTAACATCTTGTTAAATGTTGACACCCCTAATAGATGGTAGGACAACAAATCAGAAAAGAGACGATTGCCGGAGGAGGACAGATGACAAAACTCAGCATTTCCAAACTCATAGAGATGGCGAAGGCCGTCAAAATGACGGAAGCGCAGCAGGAAGAGCAGCGTCGTAGCTTTGTGTACGGCAACACCGCTTTCGAGAATCCCGCGATCACAAGGAAGATGGTCGATGATATTGCGGATGCCATGCGCGCTTGAATTGCGATTTAACTAGATGTAGATAAGCCACACCCTCCGGGTGTGGCTTTTTTGTTGGGCCGAGAATGAATGACGAAGAAGTAGCGAAACTAGAAGCTGAAAACGGGTTCAGGCAACTCGAAGAAGGCATTGAAGTCATTCGCTACTATCTGGAACCCGGCAGGCCCTTTGCATTGCGTCCTGGGCTCATTCTCCAGCTACAGAAGATAGCTGTTCAAGGCATTCAGTCTAATCCTGGGGAGTGGCGAAGAACTCCAGTCAGGATAGAAGGAAGTGCTCATCAGCCTCCCCCAGCACATCTCGTTGAGGGATTGGTGACCGAAATGTGCGAGTATGTGAACGACAATTTTCACGTCCAAACAGCGTTTCATTTAGCTGCATACGTGATGTGGAGACATAACTGGATCCATCCATTTGCCGACGGCAATGGGAGAACCAGCAGAGTTCTGTCTTACGTAGTGCTTTCCCTAGTGACAGGATACGTGCTGCCTGGCGTACCAACAATTCCCGAACAGATCCAAAAAGATCGAAATGCTTACTTCGCTGCGCTGGAAGATGCCGATGAGGCTTGGAGAAACGGTGAGCAGTTGAATTTGGATGTGATGGAAGAGTTGCTTATGAACATGCTCGCCAAGCAGCTTCTCTCAGTTATAAGTTCGGCATCAGGCAAAGAGTTAACTTAGGCCAAGGCGTTCCTTTGCCCGCAGCTTCTGGCTTTCGCTCTTCAGCTGGCCGCAGGCGGCCATGATGTCACGGCCGCGCGGGGTGCGCACGGGCGAGGCGTAGCCCGCGCGGTTGAGGATTTCGGCGAAAACCTCGATCGTGTCCCAGTCCGAGCACTCATATTGCGTGCCGGGCCAGGGATTGAAGGGAATGAGGTTCACCTTGGCGGGAATGCCCTTGAGCAGCTGCACCAGGCGCTTGGCATCGGCTGGCGTGTCGTTGACGCCCTTCAGCATCACATACTCGAAGGTGATGCGCCGCGCGTTTGACGCGCCGGGATAGTTGCGGCAGGCGGCAAGCAGCTCCTCGATGGGGTACTTCTTGTTGAGCGGCACCAGCTTGTCGCGGATCTCATCCGTCGTGCCATGCAGCGAGATGGCCAGCATGGTGCCGATCTCGTCACCGGCGCGCTGGATTTCCGGGACGACACCGGAGGTCGACAGCGTGATCCTCCGCTTCGACAGCGATATGCCCTCGCCATCGGAGACGATGTCCATCGCGTCCTTCACATTGTCGAAATTATAGAGGGGTTCCCCCATGCCCATGAGCACGACATTGGTGATGTAGCGCCCGCCAAGCGGCGGGGTGGGGTTGGCCTCGATGTCCTGCGGCCAGTCCTTCACGCGGTCGCGTGCCGTCATCACCTGCGCCACGATCTCGCCGGCGGTGAGGTTGCGGACGAGCTTCTGCGTGCCGGTGTGGCAGAAGGTGCAGGTAAGGGTGCAGCCGACCTGGGAGGAGATGCAGAGCGTGCCGCGGTCCTCCTCGGGAATGTAGACCATCTCGACCTCGTGGCGCGCGCCGCGCTCATCAGGCGTCAAACGCAGCAGCCACTTCTTCGTGCCGTCGTTCGAGGTCTGCTCGGTGACGATCTCCGGGCGACCGATGATGAAGGTCTCGTCCAGGCGCTGGCGCAGGTCCTTGGCGATGTTGGTCATCTCGGCAAAGGAGGTGACGCCGCGGTGGTAGAGCCAGTGCCAGACCTGGCCTGCCCGCATGCGGCGCTGCTTTTCCGGCACGCCGGCGCGACCCATGGCCTCGGCCAGCCCCTCGCGGGTGAGGCCGAGCAGCGTCGGGCGGGGGTCGTTCGGAATGTAGCGCGGCGGCGCTTCAACAGTAGAGAGCAGCGTGGTCATGGACCGGGCCCATAGCATGAATTGGAGCAGAAATGCGAGAGAAGCCCTGAAATAGGGGCTTCAAGGTCCTTTGGCCAGCGCCACGATGGGCCCCAGCAGCGCAAATCCGTCGCTGCGGGCCATATCCGGGGCGTGCAGGCTGGAGATCGAACCATCGAGGAACAGGGCATTGGGGCAGCCGAGCTTGTCCTTGAACAGGCTCGCAAAGGAATGGAAGTTCACCCAGTCCTCGCTGATGACGAAGATCAGCGTGTGGTCATCGGGCGCGCCGACGCCATTGCGCCGCTGCAGCGAGGTGCCGTCCACCGAGAACTTGGGGTGGATCTTGCCGTCGACCACCAGCATGGGACCGGACTGACTGGCGAATTGCGGGCGGATGCCGGACGCCGCGAAGGCCTCCGTCTCCATCACCCCGCCCGTGTCGCCATCGATGAAGAACACGCCGTTGGGCTTCATGTGAAAGTTGCCCGGACCGTTGCGGCGGTTGAGCTTGTGCAGCGTCTTGGCGTCCTCGATATAGAGGCCGATGGGCTTCAGGTCCTCGCCATACATGCCGGCATTCATGCCGAAGGAAAGGCTCTCGCCCTTGTCCGCCAGCGCCAGCGACAACGCAGAGAAGGAACCATAGGGCTCGCCCTTGTCATCAAGGCTGAAGAGCTGCAGGTGGTCCTCCCGGAGGTCGAAGCGGCAGACCGTATAGTCGTTGCCTTCATAGGTCTCGCCGGTGCAGGCAGCCTCGGCCCGGGCCGCCCCGATAAGCAGGCCAAGCACGAGAAGCCAGAGCCGGATGGCCCGGCTCATGTTACTTGCAGGCCTTGTCGATGGCGGCGAGTGCTGCCGAAATGCCCTGCAGCGAATAGGTGTCCTCGGTGGTCTTGCCGCGCCAGGAGGTGCCCTTCACCTTGAGCGACTTGCCGTTCTTCATGGCGGCGACGATCTTCTTGTCGCTGCCCGTATCGACCCAGGCGGTGTCGCCCTTGGAGAACATCTCGTAAGCCTGGTCGTCGATCGTCAGCTTGACGGCTTCGCCCTCCTTGAAGGGATAGCCGATGATGGTGGAAACCTCGCCCTTCACCGGCGGCTTGCGCCCTGGCATGTTGGTGACGAGGAAGAAGGCGGGGTCGCGCTTGACACCCTTGGGGTCCGTCGCCTTGGGCGTCGAGGACGCGTAACAGACCTTTGAGTCGGTCGCCTCATAGGAATAGGCGGTCCAGTCCTCGAAGGCGCCAATCTGCTTGGGTTCATTGTCCGCAAGGCTTGCGCCCGAGGAGAGGGTGAGGAGGGTGATCCCAAGGACACCCGTGCGCCGTAACTGATTCATGCGGAAACCTTAATCCTGGCCGAGACGGAAATCCAATGGTGGACGATTCCGGCCCAATTTTGGCAGATGCTGACAGAAGGCGAGACTGGCCGGATGGATTATTGCAGCGCAACAGGCATTCGGCTAGCGTTTTACGTCATTTGTGAAGGATTTCGATCATGGCGGCTGTGGAAAGTGAAATGGCATCAACGGTTTGCGTGGCCCATCTGGTGAGCCATCTCGACCAGGCCGCAACTGCCGTGGAGACCCTTCTTGCCAAGGCCAAGGCGAGGGTGGCGGCCCGCGTGATGCCGGGTGGCAAGATCAATTCCAGCCTTCTGGACGAGGAACAGCATGCGGCACATGGCCTCGCCTGGCTGGCGACCTATGCGGCAACGCTGCGCGAACTGGCCAATTTCGCCGGGCGGCTGGAGGCGGAAGGCAAGTTCGGCGAGACGGAGCAGCTGACAGTCCAGATCGCCGCGGGCGAATACGTCAACCACGTCGCCGGCGGCATTCCGATGAACCAGGGAGAGTTCCTCAGGCTCCCCGAACTCGGTCTGACGCGCAGCGAGACGGCGGGGCTGCATGATCTCGTCCTGATCGAACGCGGTAACACCTCTGCCGCACGGCGGCGGCTGGTGGAGCTGATCGCCGACGGCAATTTCGGATCATCCGGCCTCGACGAGACGCTGACCGAGATGGGCGAGACGATGCGCCGCTTCGTGGAGACCAAGGTCGCCCCCCATGCCCACCAGTGGCACCTCGACAATGCCTACGTTCCGATGGAGATCGTCAAGGAACTGGCCGAACTCGGCGTCTTTGCGCTGACGCTTCCGGAAGAGCACGGCGGGCTAGGGCTTTCCAAGGAATCGATGTGCGTGGTTTCGGAAGAGTTGTCACGCGGCTGGATCGCGGTCGGCTCGCTCGGCACCCGCGCCGAGATCGCCTGCGAGCTGATCCTGTGCGGCGGCACCAAGGAGCAGAAGGAAAAGTGGCTGCCGAGGATCGCGAGCGGCGAAATTCTGCCGACCGCAGTTTTCACCGAACCCAACACGGGTTCAGATCTCGGCTCCTTGCGCACCCGCGCGGTGCGCGATGGCGATGTCTACAAGGTGACGGGCAACAAGACCTGGATCACCCACCCGGTGCGCGCCGACGTGATGACGCTGCTTGCGCGCACCAACCCGGACGAGACGGGCTACAAGGGCCTCTCGATGTTCCTCGCGGAGAAGCCGCGCGGGAGCGACGAGAACCCCTTCCCCGCCAAGGGCATGACCGGCGGTGAGATCGAGGTGCTGGGCTATCGCGGCATGAAGGAATACGAGATCCGCTTCGAGGACTTCGAGGTGAAGGCCGAGAACCTGCTGGGCGGCATCGAGGGCCAGGGATTCAAGCAGCTGATGCAAACCTTCGAGGCCGCGCGCATCCAGACGGCAGCACGCGCCGTGGGCGTGGCCCAGAGTGCCCTCGACATCGGCCTCAAGTATGCCAAGGACCGCTCGCAGTTCGGCAAGCCCATCCTCGCCTTCCCGCGCATTGCCGATAAGCTGGCGCTGATGGCGGCGGAAGTGATGGCAGCACGCCAGCTGACGCTGTTCGCCGCGCGTGAGAAGGATGCGGGCCGGCGCTGCGATCTCGAGGCTGGAATGGCGAAGCTGCTGGGTGCCCGCGTGGCCTGGGCCTCGGCCGACAATGCCTTGCAGATCCACGGCGGCAACGGCTTCGCGCTTGAATACCAGATCAGCCGCGTGCTGTGCGATGCACGCATCCTCAACATCTTCGAGGGTGCGGCAGAGATTCAGGCACAGGTGATTGCGAGACGCCTGCTCGAAGGCGGGAATTGACCCGCACGATCCTCATCACGGGCTGCTCCACCGGCATCGGCTGGACCTGTGCGCTGGGCATGAAGCAGCGTGGCTGGCGGGTTTTCGCCACGGCACGCAAGCCTGAGGACCTGGCGCGCCTTGAGGCGGAAGGGCTCGAGGCGATCTATCTCGATTATGCCGAGCCCGCGTCCGTCTCCGCCTGTGCAGGCGACGTGGCGAAGCGCACGGGCGGCAAGCTCGACGCACTGTTCAACAATGGCGCCTTCGGCCAGCCCGGTGCGGTGGAAGACCTGACGCGCGCGGTGCTGGAACAGCAGTTCGCCTGCAACGTGTTTGGCTGGCACCAGCTGACGGGCGAATGCCTGCCACTGATGCGGGCGAATGGTTCGGGCCGCATCGTACAGTGCTCCTCGGTGCTGGGCCTGGTGGCGCTCAAATGGCGCGGCGCCTACAATGCCTCGAAGTTCGCCATCGAGGCGCTGTCCGACACCATGCGGCTTGAACTGCGCGGCAGCGGCATCTTCGTGTCGCTGATCGAGCCGGGTCCGATCACCAGCAAGTTCGTTGAGACCTCGCTGAAGAATTTCGAGAAGAACATTGATGAGGGCGCCTCGCACTACAAGGACGCCTATGCCAGGCAGCGCGCCAGGCTCGGACGCGGCGGTTCTGCGCGCTACAAACTGGGCCCCGAGGCGGTGCTGGAAAAACTCGTCCACGCCGTGGAGTCGCCCCGCCCGCATGCCCGCTATTATGTGACCAGGCCGACACACTACATGGCGATCGCCCGGCGCTTTCTGCCGCAGCGGATCCTCGATCACGTGCTCGACAAGGCTTCGGACCAGTGATGGCAGATGCGCGCTATGCCGCCTTGACGCGAACCCCCTGCCCGGCCCATGGGTTGGCCCGGTCATGCGGACTTCGGAGCGAAACTTGTTCTTCCAATATCTGAGCTACATTGCGACGGCGGCCGTAGCGGTCGTGCTGCTCATGGGCCTCGTCAACATGTTCCGAGGCGGTTCATCCAACACCTCCCAGAAGCTGATGCGCTGGCGCGTCGGGTTGCAGGCCATTGCCATTGTGGTGCTGATGGCGGCCTTCTATTTCACCCACCGCTAGAGCTTGAATTCACCACAATGAATCCCCATCTCTCTGCCCGTTTGGCGGAGGGATCGCGATGGCTGTCACGGCTGACGAATTTAGGGTGCGGGAGAAGTTCTTTCCCAAGCTTGCCCGCGTGCTGGCACGCGTGCCGCTGGCTGACGAGCTGGTGGCGGCCTATTACGCCGCGTTCGACAGGGCGACGCCGCTGAAGGCCAAGGGCATCCTGATTGGCGCTCTCGCCTATTTCATCTTGCCGATCGACGCGCTGCCGGACTTCGTGCTGGGGCTGGGCTTCACCGACGACATGGCCGTGCTGCTCGCCGCCTTCAACATGGTGCGCAACCACGTGACGGAGGACCACCGCCGCCGCGCCCGCGAGACGATCGCCCGTCTCAGGGCTGGCGCACCCATCTCCGTGTAACGATCAGCACCGCGCCGGCGCAGACGGCCATGCCGAGGATCTGCACCGGCGTGAGCGTTTCCCCGAACAGGACATAGGCCATCAGCGCCGAGACGCCGGGCACGAGGAAGATGAGGCTGGCAACCCGGCCCACATCGCCCAGCCGGATCAGCAGCATCAGCAGCGTGATGGCACCCAGCGACAGCACGACGACGGACCAGCCAAGCGCGAACCACGCATCGAAGCTGCCGTCGAAACGCATCTGCTCCATGAAAAGTGCAGGAATCCCGACGGCCAATGTGGCGCCAACATATTGCCAGGCGCCGCCGCTGGCCAGGTTGAGCGCCGTGGCGAAGCGCTTCTGGTAGACCGTGCCGAACGATATCGACAGCGCACCAAAGATATTGACCGCCGTCGTCACCGGCGTGATGCCCCCGCCAAAACCCGACTGGAGCTTGGGCGAAACGACCAGTGCCACGCCCAGGATGCCCACCACGAGGCCAAGCCAGTGGCGGAGCGCGATCTTCTCCTTCACCATCCAGGCGGCGAGGATCGCCGTCATCAGCGGCTGCAGCCCCACGATCAGCGCCGAGACACCCGCCGGCATGCCATGCGCCACTGCCCAGTAGACGGGGCCGAGATAGCCGCCATGCAGGAAGGCGCCTGCCACCGTGGCGTGGAAGGCAGCCCGCGGACCCGGCCATGGCGCGGAGAGCGCCAGCGCAATGGCGGCGAAAATAACCCCGGCGATGGGAAAACGGATCGTCAGGAAGGTGAGCGGATCGGCATGGGGCGCTGAAAGCCTTGCAACCACGAAGCCCGTTGCCCACATGAGCACGAACAGGACAGGAGCCGCGGCGATGAGGGCGCGGGTAGCGGGCGTTGCATGAGCCATGCCGCCATTTGCCCGGATTCTCGTGGCGAGGCGAGACGGTAAATCAGGGAGCAGACATGTTCGATCCGCAGAAGCTTCTAGAACAATTCCTCGGCGGCAGCCGGGGCGACACTCCGGCCCGGGACGGCAAGTCGGGCGGCGTCACCTCGCCCGACTTCATGAAGGGGCTTGCAGCTGGCGGCGTGGCAGGCGGTCTTGCCGGCATCCTGCTGGGCGGCAAGACATCGAAGAAGCTGGCCAAGGGCGCGGTAAAGCTCGGTGGCACGGCCGCCCTCGCCGGACTGGCCTACAAGGCATATGAGAGCTGGCGCGCCTCGCAGCAAGCGCCTGTCGCGGAGCCGGCGCAGCCGATGAAGGACATCACGCCGAATCCCGAAGGCACACCCTTCTTGCCCGTCCGCAGCGAGGAGCGCGACGGCATGAGCCTCGCCATCCTGCGGGCCATGATCGCCGCGGCGAAGGCCGACGGCCACATCGATGCGCAGGAGCACAGTCGCATCTTTGCGAAGCTCAACGAACACGACCTCGACACCGAGGAGAAGGCCTTCATCATCGACGAACTGCGCAAGCCCCTCGACATCGACGCGGTGGTGGCGGCTGCGGTGACGCCCGAGCTGGCCGTCGAAATCTATGCTGCCTCGGTCCTTGCGATCGACCCCGATGATCCGGCTGAACAGGCCTACCTCGCCATGCTGGCCTCGCGCCTCAAGCTGGAACCCGGCCTAAGGGCGGCCATCGAGAAGGAAGCCGTGAAGAGTGTGGCCTGACCCGTCACCATGCGGTATTGACCGGGCATGACGGCCAAGCCCGATGACCAGGGACCGACCATTGCCACACTGGTGCGCGAAAGCTTCTACCGGCTGTTCGCCGACGAGGCCATTCCGCTGGCCGGCAACATCGCCTTCCGCACCGTGTTCTCGGTGTTCCCCTTCCTGATCTTTCTGACCGCGCTCGCAGGCTTCTTCGGCAACGACAATCTGGCGGAGGGGGTGGTTACCTTCCTGCTGAGCGTGGCGCCGCCGCGCCTTGTCGAACCGCTGGTGCCGGAGATCCGCTCCATCCTCACCGTGCCGAGGAGTGGCCTGCTCTCGCTCTCGGCGCTCATCACCATCTGGAGTGCCATGGGCGGGGTGGACAGCGTGCGCGTGGGCCTGAACCGTGCCTATGACATTCGCGAAACGCGGAGCATGTGGTGGCTCTACTTCCAGAACGTGCTGTTTGTCATTGGCTCGGCGGTGTTCCTGCTGGCCTTCGCGCTGCTGATCGTCTTCGCGCCGGTGATGATCCATGTGGCGGAACTCTATGCGCCGGCCCTCAAGGGCCATTTCGTGACAATCGAACAGCTGCGCTACCCGATCGGCATTATCCTGCTCACGGCAGGCGTGTTGCTGTGCCACCGCGTGCTGCCCGCCAGGACACTGAACGTGCTGGAATTGCTGCCGGGCGTGGTGATCACCGTTGTGGCGTGGGTGCTGATGTCATCCGCCTTCTCGATCTATCTCGTCAACTTCAACACCTTCGCCTCGACCTATGCGTCGCTGTCGGGCGTCTTCGCGGCGATGTTTTTCGTCTACCTCGCAGCGCTGGTGCTGATCCTCGGCGGCGAGGTGAACCGGGTATTGGTTGTGTGCAGGATCATGCGCATGCAGCGCTTCGCGCGAGAGGATGCGGAGGTTTAGGGTTCTGCTTCTCTCATCCACCTTCGCCGGGCTTGACCCGGCGATCCTTTGCAGTGACCACAAAATAGGATGCCCGGGCCCAACATCAAGCCCGGGCATGATGAATGCGATCGCTGAAGTAAGCTATTTCCCCGACGCCTCGATGGCATCGTCCAGCGTCTTCAGGCCTGTCGTCGGGGCTGATACGAGAACGGCCATGTTGCCGGGGCGGTGCTCGTTCTTCCACATCTTCATGTGCGCCTTGGGGATGTCGGCCCAGGAATAGACCTCCGACATGCAGGGATCGATGCGGCGCGCCATGACGAGCTTGTTGGCAGCAGAAGCCTGCAGGAGGTTGGCGAAATGCGAGCCCTGCACGCGCTTCTGGTGCATCCACAGATAGCGCGCATCGAGCGTGAGATTGAAGCCCGTGGTGCCAGCACAGATCACGATCATGCCGCCGCGCTTGGTCATCAGAACGGAGACTGGGAATGTTGACTCGCCCGGATGCTCGAACACCATGTCGACGTTGTTGCCCTTGCCAGTGAAGTGCCAGATGGCCTTGCCGAACTCGCGGGCGCCCTTCATCCAGTCATTGTACTCAGGAGTGCCCACGGCGGGCATCTGGCCCCAGCAGTTGAACTTCTTGCGGTTGATGACGCCCTTGGCGCCGAGCTGCATGACGAAGTCTGCCTTGTCATCCTCCGAGATGACGCCGATGGCATTGGCGCCCGTGGTGGCGATGAGCTGGATGGCCATGGAGCCGAGGCCGCCCGATGCGCCCCACACCAGCACGTTCTGGCCGGCACCCAGCACATGTGGACGATGGCCGAACAGCATGCGATAGGCGGTGGCCAACGTGAGGGTGTAGCAGGCAGCCTCTTCCCACGAGAGATGCTGCGGCTTGGGCAGCAGCTGGCGGGCCTGCACGCGGGTGAACTGCGCAAACGAGCCATCCGGCGTCTCATAGCCCCAGATGCGCTGGGAGTTCGAGAACATCGGGTCGCCGCCGTTGCACTCCTCGTCGTCGCCGTCATCCTGGTTGCAGTGGATGACCACCTCGTCGCCCACCTTCCAGCGCTTCACCTTGGCGCCCACGGCATAGACGATGCCGGAAGCATCGGAGCCCGCGATGTGGAAGGGATTCTTGTGGCCGTCGATGGGGGAAATGGGCTTGCCCAGGGCCGCCCAGACGCCGTTGTAGTTGACGCCCGCCGCCATCACGAGGACGAGGCATTCGTCCTCGCCGATTTCCCAGGTTGGCACGACCTCGATCTGCATGGCACTGTCGGGCGCGCCGTGGCGCTCCTGGCGGATGCACCAGGCATACATTTTCGCCGGCACATGGCCGAGCGGCGGGATTTCGCCAACCTCGTAGAGGTCCTTCACCGTGGCATTGCCATTGGCCGGGGCGGGGGCGGATTTGGCAGCGGCGGAACTCATGTGGTCGTCTCCCTCTAAGAACAACATCCAGATTAACCGAGGCTAGAGCATCTCGCACCGC
Organism: Aestuariivirga sp.; assembly: GCF_037139295.1. GTDB lineage: Bacteria > Pseudomonadota > Alphaproteobacteria > Rhizobiales > Aestuariivirgaceae > Aestuariivirga. Next base: position 10,175 of record NZ_JBAXGR010000040.1, on the reverse strand, counting down.
AACAAAAGGAGGGGGTCCGGAGAGAGCTTTTCAGTCCTGGACCTTGACAACGGGCACCGGAACGGATGAATTAGTAGTTGAGATGCTGGTCGATTTTGTCATTTCCGTCCATCCGCCCTCCGGCTCAGGAGCCGCCTTATGAAGTGGCTGAGTGGGATGTTAAATGGAACGGAGCTAACGCCCGGCTTCGTGGCGATGTCGATTTGCGTGGTGGTCGGCGCCTTCGTACTCACCAACTTCACCCGCGTTTCGGGGGTCATGGGTTTCCTGCTGAACGGATTGGCACTGTTTGCGGGCGCTCAGGCGGCCAATTACCTGGGAACTAACGTCAGAACTCCCTTCGACTTCCTGCTCGAGAAGACCCTGCTGGCCACCATGGCGGGGATGCTGGTGACGTCGGTCCTCGTGTTGCTGGTGTTCTCCCGCCCGCGGAGAGGCTGAACCGACTGCCCAAAGGTCGAGGTTGCGGTGCAATATGGGCCATGCCAGCATGGGACCATCATGATGATGCGCGACAAACCCTGGCTCTTCCGCACCTATGCCGGCCATTCCACGGCGGCTCAATCCAACACACTGTTCCGGACCAACCTGTCCAAGGGCCAAACGGGGCTTTCGGTCGCCTTCGACCTGCCGACCCAAACCGGCTATGACTCCGACCACGTCTTGTCACGGGGTGAAGTGGGGAAGGTGGGCGTGCCAGTATCGCATATCGGCGACATGCGTACGCTGTTCGACCAGATCCCGCTCGCCACCATGAACACCTCGATGACCATCAACGCCACGGCAGCCTGGCTGCTGGCACTCTATGTGGCGGTGGCCGAGGAACAAGGGGCGCCCCGCACCAGCCTCTCGGGTACCACCCAGAACGACATCATCAAGGAATATCTTTCACGCGGCACCTATGTGTTCCCCCCCGGGCCGTCGATGAAGCTCATCACCGACACCATCGCCTTCTCCACGAAGGAACTGCCGAAGTGGAACCCGATGAACGTCTGCTCCTATCACCTGCAGGAAGCGGGTGCGACGCCGGTGCAGGAACTCTCCTACGCGCTGGCCACTGCAATCGCGGTGCTCGACGGCGTAAAGGCATCGGGTGCCGTCGCCGAGAAGGACTTCCCGGAGGTCTTCGCGCGCATCTCCTTCTTCGTGAATGCCGGCATCCGCTTCGTCACCGAGCTCTGCAAGATGCGGGCCTTCACCGAGTTGTGGGACGAGATCGGCCGCGAACGCTATGGCATTACTGACGAGAAGCATCGTCGCTTCCGCTATGGCGTGCAGGTGAATTCGCTCGGCCTCACCGAGCAGCAGCCGGAGAACAACGTCTACCGCATCCTGATCGAGATGCTGGCCGTCGTGCTCTCGAAGAACGCCCGCGCGCGCGCCGTGCAGCTGCCCGCATGGAACGAGGCGCTTGGGCTTCCCCGCCCCTGGGACCAGCAATGGTCGCTCCGCATGCAGCAGGTGGTGGCCTATGAAACCGACCTTCTGGAATATGGCGACATCTTCGAGGGCTCGACCGAGATCACCAAGAAGGTGGAGGCGCTGAAGGATCAGGCGCGCGCAGAACTCGCACATGTACAGAGCCTGGGCGGCGGCACCTCTGAGAAGGTAATCGCCTACATGAAGCACCAGCTCGTCGCCAGCAACACCGCACGCCTGCACGCAATCGAGTCGGGCGAAACCAAGATCGTCGGCGTCAACGCCTTCACCACCACCGAGCCCTCGCCGCTGTCGGCTGGCACCGATGCCATCATGACGGTGAAGGACGACGTGGAATATGCCCAGATCGAGCAGCTGAAGGCATGGCGCGCGGCGCGCGACGCGAAGGCAGTGAAGCTGGCGCTCGCGGAGCTGGCGAGCGCTGCGAAGGACGGCCGCAATATCATGGAACCGTCCATCGCCTGCGCCAAGGCAGATGTCACCACCGGCGAATGGGGTGCGACACTGCGCGAGATCTTCGGCGAATACCGCGCGCCTACCGGCGTGGCACTCACCATGCGGGCTGATGGCGGCGAGCAAATGGCAGATCTCCGCACACGCGTGAAGCGCCTGGCCGAGCGCATGGGCGAAACGCCGCGCTTCCTCGTCGGCAAGCCCGGCCTCGACGGGCACTCCAACGGTGCCGAGCAGATCGCCGTGCGCGCCGCCGACACCGGCCTCGAGGTCATCTATGACGGCATTCGCGTGACGCCGGAGCAACTCGTCAGGACGGTGCAGGAGAAAAACGTCCACATCCTTGGCCTCTCCATCCTCTCGGGCTCACATGTGCCGCTGATCCGCGAGGTCATGCAGCGCCTGCGCGCCGCGGGCCTCTCCATACCTGTGGTGGCGGGCGGCATCATCCCGCAGGACGACGTCAACGTGCTAAAGCAGCTGGGCGTGGCCGCCGTCTATACGCCCAAGGACTTCGACATGAACCGCATCATGGATGACCTCGTGACGCTGATCGAGAAGCGGGCGGACGAAAAGGCGGCATGAGCCGCCTCACATGTCTTCGATCCCGCCCCAGATGATGACTCGGTTTGTGCGGGGCATCGTCGGCTTTCTTGCAGGCGCTGTGGCTGACATGCGCGCTGGTGGCTTGGCGGGCGCAAGGGCCACGCAGTTGGCAGCGGGCCTTGCCCCCGCGCAGATGCTCGACCCTGTGAAATCCTCCACCCGCTGCCGCCCCGTGCTCAATCCGAAATGCAGCATCTCCGCTCTGTCCAGCGGCAGGCTTGAGCGGCGGACGCGGGGCATGAGCCCGGGGGAAATGCCCATGTCGGCGAGATAGTCGCCGATTAGCGTCGCCGCATCTGACCCGGCTTTGCTCGTCTTGTAGGAGTCGGGTGCGGGAAACGCTGACTCGGTGATCCAGTAACCGATGCGCTGTGTGCCGGCCGCAAGCACCAGCAGGCAGGCGTTGGCACACACGCCTGGGGTGGAGACAAATCCCTTATAGACGAGACCCACGGGCCGGCCCTTGTGGCACGCCGCATCGCGTGGCGCGCAGCCCTGCGCCTCACTGCGGCCGATGATCGTCGTGAGTCCCTTGGCACGGATCATGCGACCGATGTCCAGCGCCGCATCGAGATCCCCTCCCGGCGAGTCGAGAACGACCGGAAGCTTCTCATGTCCCATCTGGCGCAGCAGCAGGCGGAACCGCTCAGGCGTATTCGGCGTGATGAGACCTTGTGCCATGATCCATTCCGGACACAGGCTGCCGCACCGGCCGGTGCCGCGCATGCGGACGACCATCATCGGTTGGTCGGCCGGGACCACAGGTGCGACGGTCTCGGCCATCCGGAGTTCGGGAACGCCTCCGCTGTCGTTTGCCAGCAGAGGGGAGGAGAAGGATGATGCCAGAAGCGCCAGCACAGGGGCCAGCCAGGCAAGCGACAAGCGGAAGACCGGGTTGAAAAGCATACACAATCAAAGCACGAAATTATTTCCAATTTTATACTACGGGATCTGTCGGCCGCTTTCCCAAATTCTTGACTCCCGCTGTACTTTCCACTATTTCCGGCCCACTGCGCGGCGGGGTTAACCCCTCCCGCGCGTATTGCGCTGCCTCCGGCAACCCAATTTCGTCTGAGTTTTCAGACACTTGAAGCGCACTGGACCACGGGTTTTCCAGTGCCGCCAAAGGGCGCGACACATAAGGAAGAAAGACCATGTACGCAGTCATCAAGACTGGCGGCAAGCAGTATCGCGTTGCAGCCGGTGACAAGATCCAGATCGAAAAGCTCGAGGGCAACCCGGGCGACCAGGTGAAGTTCGCTGAAGTACTGATGATCGCCAATGGCGACGCCATCAACATCGGTGCACCGCATGTGGCCGGCGCCACCGTGGTGGGCGAGATCGCCTCCCAGGACCGTGGCCCCCACGTCATCATCTTCAAGAAGCGCCGCCGCAAGCATTACCGTCGGCGCAACGGCCACCGTCAGGACCTGACCTCGGTGACCATCCGCGAAATTCTCGGCTAAGCGCTGACAGGAACCAGGAGAACACACCATGGCTCATAAAAAGGCAGGCGGTTCATCCCGCAACGGGCGCGATACGGCAGGCCGCCGTCTCGGCGTCAAGGCGTTCGGCGGCGAAGCCGTCATCGCCGGCAACATCATCATCCGCCAGCGCGGCACCAAGGTTCACCCGGGCACCGGCGTGGGCATTGGCCGCGACCACACGATCTTCGCGGTGGTGAACGGCGTCGTCAGCTTCCGCCGCACCAAGGGTGACAAGCAGACCGTGTCCGTGCTCCCAGCCGTCGCGGCTGAGTAACCGGCGGGCTCAGACATAGTCAAGCCGCCGGATCCACCGATCCGGTATGCTTGCACGAATTTGAAGCGGAGAGGTGGCAACCACCTCTCCGCTTTTCGTTTGGATAGCTCCCATGATAATTCTCGTGACTGACCGCCTGACGCTCCGCCCGCCGCATGAGGCTGACGCGGAGGCGCTGGTGCACGGGCTTGGCAACCTCAACGTCTCGCGCTGGACCGGGCGTGTGCCTTACCCCTATGGCCGCAGAGATGCGGAAGACTATATCGCCCGAAGCCGGGTCACGCCGCAGGATGAATTGATGCTGTTCATTACGTTTGGAGGCGAACTGGTCGGCGGCATCGGCATCACGCAGGATGAGCTGGGCTACTGGCTGGCTGAACCGCAGTGGGGAAAGGGCTTCGGCACGGAAGCCGCAAGCGCCGTGACGGACCATGCGTTCACAGCAATGGGGCGCGACCGGATGGTGGCGAGCTATCACCTAAGCAATGATGGCTCGCGGCGCATTCTGCTGGGATTGGGATTTCGGGAAACGGGCGAGGACGTGGCGTTCTCGCGGGCGCGTGCCGCGGAGGTGCCGATCATGCGGCTGGATCTGACGCGGCAAGCCTGGAGAGAAGCGAAGGAGCGGCGGCGATGAGCCCCCGCTCCCTCAAATCATCAGAACACCTTGGCGACGTAGCTCGCCACGAGGGTGCGGCGGCCGAGGCCACCATTGTGCTTCGAGGCCGCAAGCCGCAGGTTGCCGTCGGACTTGCCGATGGCCAGCGCGAGATGCCTCAGGCCCCACTGGATGTTGGTGCGCGGGTCGAGAAGTGCTGCGCAATTGCCGCTGAAGCCGATGTCCTTGGCGGTGGCGCACTTCATCTGGAACACCCCATACTCGCCATGGCTGCCACGCATGTTGGGATTGTAGTTGGATTCGACATGCGCGATGCGCAGCGCGAACCAGGTGGGAACACCCTGCGACGGCGCCATGGCCTTGATCAGCGAGATGACGTTGCCCTGCGAGGCATTGGCGCCCACCGGCACGGCCAGCGCAGCGACTTCCGTCTGGCTGCGGCGGACGGCAAGGATACGCTTGCTGTTGGAAGCGACCTGCGTAGGCGACTTGGCATGGGCGACATGCACGCGCTTGCGCGGATGGGCGGCGGCCTGCTTCGTCGTGCTCCGCCGCGTGTGGGCGGCGGTGGTGCGGACCGGCGCCTTGCGCAGTTGCGCGGGCTTCGTGGCCGCCCTGGGCTTGGAGGTGAAGCTTGTGGACGTGGTGGTGCCGTAGCAGTGAGTGGCACCCTTGCAGGCTGCCTCGGCAGGTATAGCGGAGATGCCAGCCAGTACAGCGGCAGACAGCATTCCTGCGATCAGTCTATTTTTCATTTCTTGCCTTTCGTTATACACAAACAACGCCGGGATGATCTTTGGCTTGGTTGTGATCATCTTCCCCCGAAGGGCGCCCATCTCGGAGCGGCCCCCCGTAAAACTACCAAATGTGTTCTGAGAGGGGCCAAATTATTACAATGCGGCCTCTGGATGGATCCGTGGCGCAGGGGCCACAGGGGGCTAGGCTCTTCCCGCAACCCGCGTTACAAGGCGTCATCATGAAATTCCTCGACCAGGCAAAGGTTTATGTGCGCTCCGGTGACGGCGGAGCTGGTTCGGTGTCCTTCCGCAGGGAAAAGTTCATCGAGATGGGCGGACCCGACGGCGGTGACGGCGGCAATGGCGGCGATGTGTGGATCGAGGCCGTGGACGGCCTCAACACGCTGATCGATTATCGCTACCAGCAGCATTTCAAGGCTTCGACGGGTGGCCATGGCATGGGCCGGCTCAGGGCCGGCGCCAACTCGGACGACATCGTGCTGAAGGTGCCGGTGGGCACCCAGGTGTTCGAGGAGGACAACGAGACGATGGTGGCCGACCTCGCCAAGCTGGGCGACCGCTTCCGCATCGCCAAGGGCGGCAATGGCGGCTTCGGCAACGCTCATTTCAAGTCGGCCACCAACCGCGCACCGCGCCACGCCAACCCCGGCCTCGAGGGCGAGGAGCGCTGGATCTGGCTGCGCCTGAAGCTGATCGCCGACGCGGGACTGCTGGGCCTTCCCAATGCCGGCAAGTCCACCCTGCTCGCTGCCGTATCGGCCGCGAAGCCCAAGATCGCGGATTATCCCTTCACCACGCTGCACCCGCAGCTGGGTGTGGTGCGCGTCGGCATGCAGAGCTTCGTGCTGGCCGATATTCCGGGCCTCATCGAGGGCGCGCATGAGGGCCACGGGCTCGGCACGCGCTTCCTCGGTCATGTCGAGCGCTGCGCGGTGCTGCTGCACCTGATCGATGTCACCAGCGAGGACCCGGTCGCTGATTACCGGGTGATCCGCAAGGAGCTGAAGGCCTATTCGCCGGAACTTGCCGAGAAGCCCGAAATCATCGCCTTCAACAAGACCGACCTGCTTCAGGACGACGAGATCGAAACCAAGCTGAAGGACTTCAAGCGCCGGGTGCGCGAGATGCCGATCCTCATGTCTGGCGGCACCACCAAAGGTGTGCCGGAAGCCATGAAGAAGCTGCTCGAGGTGATCGACACCTCGCGCCGCGCCAATCGCGCCAATGACGAGCCGGGGGTGACGACGGAGGACTGGCGGCCGTGAAGTCACGCCTCGAAAAGGCGCGGCGCATCGTCGTCAAGATCGGCTCCGCGCTTCTGGTGGACGACAAGACCGGCACGATCAAGGCATCGTGGCTGTCATCGCTCATCGGCGATCTCGCGGATGCGCGGGTGCGGGGTGCCGAGATCATCATCGTCTCTTCCGGTGCCATCGCGCTCGGCCGCCGCACGCTGGGCCTGCCCAAGGGTACGCTGCGCCTCGAGCAGAAGCAGGCAGCGGCAGCGGTGGGCCAGATCGCGCTGGCCCAGGCCTGGACGGAGGCGCTCCGTACACGGAACATGGTTGCAGCACAGGTTCTCGTGACACTCACCGACACCGAAGAGCGCCGCCGCTACCTGAATGCACGCGCAACGCTCTCCACCCTGATCGAGCAGGGTGCGGTTCCCGTCATCAACGAAAACGACACGGTGGCGACCAGCGAAATCCGCTACGGCGACAATGACAGGCTGGCCGCGCGCGTCGCCTCGATGATGAGTGCCGACTGCCTGGTGCTGCTCTCCGATATCGACGGACTCTACACCGCACCGCCCAACCAGAAGGGCGCCACATTCCTTCCTGTCGTCGAGGAGATCACGCTGGAGATCGAGGCGATGGCCGGAAAGCCGATCTCGGGCGTGGGCTCCGGCGGCATGATCACCAAGATCGAGGCTGGCAAGATCGCGCTGGGCGCTGGTTGCAACATGGTGATCGCCTCGGGCCACGAGATGCACCCCTTGAAGCGCATCCACGAGGGCGCGCGCTGCACGTGGTTCGTGGCCAGTTCGAATGCGCTTCAGTCGCGCAAGCGCTGGATTGCCGGCACGCTGCAGCCCATCGGTCACCTTGTGGTAGACGAAGGCGCTGCGGAAGCGCTGGCGAAGGGCAAGAGCCTGCTGCCGGCAGGCGTCAAGAAAGTCGAAGGCAGCTTCGCGCGCGGCGACACCGTGTCGATCGTGACCATCAGGGGCCGCGAGATTGCCCGCGGCCTCGTCACCTATGACGCCAGTGACACGGCAAAGATTTTGGGCCTCAAGTCTTCCGAGATCGAGAAGGTGCTGGGCTTCCGCGGGCGTGACGTGCTGATCCACCGCGACGACATGGTGCTGATGGGCGGAGACCGCACATGACCGGGATGATGACCAACCGCGAGCTGATGCTGACGCTGGGCCACGCCGCGCGCGCGGCCGCGAAGGTTCTGGCGCTGGCACCGACCCAGCAGAAGAACGATGCGCTGATGGCCATGGCGGCGAAGATCCGCCGCTCCGCCGCTGACATCCTGTCCGAGAATGGGCGTGACCTTGAGAACGCCAGGGCGAAGGACATGAAGGCCAGCTTCGTCGACCGGCTGACGCTGAACGAGGCGCGCCTCGAAGCCATGGCGAAGGGGCTGGAAGAAATTGCCACCCTGCCCGATCCCGTGGGCCAGGTGATGGCGCAATGGACGAGGCCCAATGGCCTTGCCTTCAGCCGGGTGCGCGTGCCCATCGGCGTCATCGGCATCATTTATGAATCGCGGCCCAACGTGACGGCGGATGCAGGCGGCCTGTGCCTCAAGTCCGGCAATGCGGCGATCCTGCGTGGCGGCTCCGACTCCTTCCATTCCTCGGGCGCCATCATCGCCTGCCTGCAGCGCGGGCTGGACAGTGCCGGCCTGCCGCGCACCGCAATCCAGATGGTGCCCAATGCCGACCGTGACTGCGTTGGGCTGATGCTGGAAGGCCTCGGCGGCACGCTGGACCTGATCGTGCCGCGCGGCGGCAAGAGCCTTGTGGCGCGGGTTCAGCAGGATGCGCGCATTCCGGTGTTCAGCCACCTCGAAGGCATCTGCCATGTCTATGTCGACAAGGCGGCTGATACCGAGATGGCGAAGGCCGTGTGCCTCAACGCCAAGATGCGGCGCACCGGCGTATGTGGCTCGGCCGAGACGATCCTGATCGACAGGGCTGCGGCGGAGAAGAACCTGAAGCCGATCATCATGACCCTGATTGACGCGGGCTGCGAAGTGCGCGGCGACGACGCCGCATGCAAGGTCGATGCGCGGGTAAAGACCGCGACCGAGGAAGATTGGTCCACCGAATATCTCGACGCCATCATCTCGCTGAAACTGGTGGATGGCGTGGACGAGGCAATGGCGCATATTGCCCGTTATGGCTCTCAGCACACCGACTCGATCATCACCGAGGATGCGGCCACCGCCGAGCGTTTCCTGAATGAGGTCGACAGTGCCATCGTTCTGCACAATGCCTCCACGCAATTCGCCGACGGCGGCGAGTTCGGCTTCGGCGCCGAGATCGGCATCGCCACCGGCAAGCTGCATGCGCGCGGGCCGGTGGGCGTCGAACAGCTGACGACCTTCAAGTACCAGGTGCGGGGCAAGGGGCAGACACGCCCATGATCCTCAAACCGCCCGTTTTCGGCGAAGGCCAGAGGATCGGGCTGTTCGGCGGCTCCTTCAACCCCGCCCATTACGGGCACTACATGGTGGCGCTCTATGCGCTGAAGCGACTGGAACTCGACTGGGTGTGGTGGCTGGTGTCGCCGCAGAACCCGCTGAAGGACTCCTCCGAGACCGGTGAATACGCCGACCGCCTTGCTTACACGCGTGAGGTGGCGAAGCATCCGCGCTTCATTGTCACCGACGTCGAGAAGCAGATGGGGGCCCGCACCACGGCGGAGACGCTGCGGGGCCTAAGGCCGTTGCTGAAGCGGGCGCACTTCGTGTGGATCATGGGGGCTGACAGCTTCGCCAGCCTGCACCGCTGGCACGACTGGCTGGAGATCCCCGAAACCCTGCCGCTCGCCGTGCTGGCGCGGCCGGGCTTCTCGCTGCGCGCACTGGGTGGGCCCGCCGCGACGCGCTTTTCGGAAGCGCAGATCCCGACCAACATGGCGCCGAAGCTGGTGACGGCAACGCCACCGGCCTGGTGCTTCATCCCCATGCCGCTCCGCCCGGAGAGCTCAACGGCGATCAGGCGGCGCGCCAAGACGCACGCCGCCTGAGAGAGGCCCTTGAACGGTGCCGCCGAACCCTTTAGCGTCAGACTCGTTGTTCCACCCAAAAGGCATGTCACTCGCATCCATGCAGAGACGTAACCGGAACCAAGGACCAGAACACTGAAAGCGCCCGCCAAGAAGTCCGCAGCCAAGAAAACCGCGGCAAAGAAATCTGCTCCCAAGAGCACCCGTCCCGTTGGCAAGAAGGCTGCCGCCCCGAAGGGCAAGCCTGCTGCCAAGGCCAAGCCAATTGCCAAGGCCAAGCCAATTGCCAAGGCCAAG
>NZ_JBAXGR010000039.1:0-32097 GCF_037139295.1 Aestuariivirga sp. | reverse complement strand
GCCCAGCACCGTCCAGCTCCGCAGTGCCAGAAACTTCGGCGCAAGCGTCGAGGCAACTCCCACCAGCACCATGCCCAGCAGCACGCCGGAGTTCTGCACGCCCGAGAGCGAGGTGGATTGGCCCGGCGTCAGCCCGAAGACGAGGCCTGCGAAGGGCTCGAGGATCAGGTCCTGTGCGGAATAGGCCAGCATGGACACGAAGATGAAAATGGCGAAGCGGCGCGCCGTGCGGTCATCCCAGACTTCCGCAATGGCTTGGCCGAAGGCGATCTTGTCCGCTTCTTTCTTCGCGATCACGCGGTCGGTCTCGAGCCCGCGCACGGCAATGAGTGTCAGCAGGAAGGAGCCCGCGCAGATGCAGGCAGCGACGGTCATCAGGCGCTCCGTCGAGAAGGGATCGAGGAAGTGGCCCGCGAGTCCTGCCGTGACGATGAAGCCCGCGATCATCATGATCCACACGATGGTGGCGGCCGCAGCACGGCGCTTCTCCTCCACCTGGTTGGCCAGCAGCACGAGCAGCGAGGTGCCCGCCGCACCCACGCCCGCACCGATCAACGTGAAGGCGATGATGGCGGCAATGGAACCCACCACCATGTTCTGCTGCATGAGGTGCACGGAAAGTGCCGCACCGAAGCCGCCCAGTGCGAGCGTGCCCATGCCGGCGATGATCCACGGCGTGCGGCGGCCCCCCTTGTCGGAGCCGTGGCCCCACGAAGGCCTGAGAACCTGAAGCGCATAGTGCCACGTCACCAGCAGGCCCGGCACCATGGCGGGAAGTGCGAGTTCGACGATCATCACGCGGTTGATGGTGGAGGTGGTCAGCACCACGATGGCGCCGAGGGCTGCCTGCACGAGTCCGAAGCGCGCGATGCCGAGCCAGGAGGTCATGCGCCCAGCCCCCGCAGCGCGAAGGCGCTCACCATCATGCCGGACACAAAGAGCGGAACGCCGAAGCCCGAATACCAGAGCGCACGCTGCACCGGATCAGCGAGAAAGCGGCGCATCATCACCAGCTCCACGACGAGCAGCGCCAGCACGGCGGCGGCATGGATGGGAGCACCCCAATTGAACAGGAGCAGGATGACGACCACCTGCGGCAGCGCCATCACCGCACATGCGGTGCGCGCGGCACCGGCCACGCCCAGCTGCACGGGCAGCGAGCGCACGCCCATCCGGGTGTCACCCTCGATGGCCTTGAAGTCGTTGAGCGTCATGATGCCATGCGCACCGATCGAATAGAGCAGTGCCAGGATGACGATCGGCCAGCCCGGCACGGCGGCCAGCAGCACGGCCGCACCGGTGAACCACGGCAGCCCCTCATAGCACAGGCCGACCGCCGCATTGCCCCACCAGCCATTGCCCTTGAAGCGGAAGGGCGGTGCGGAATAGCCCCAGGCCATGGCCATGCCGAAGCAGGCGGCCCAGAACACCACCGGCCCCAGCGCCAGCGCCACGGCCAGCGACACCGCGGTCCAGATGATCGCGATGTAAAGCCCCCAGCGCCCAGGGATTCGCCCCGAGGGGATCGGCCGGTTCGGCTCGTTGATGGCATCGACATGCCGGTCGTACCAGTCATTCACCGCCTGGCTGGTGGCGCATACCAGGGGGCCCGACAGCGCCATGCCGGCCAGCACCAGGCCCCAATGATCCGTAAGCGACAGCCCCGATGAAACCGCCCCGCAGGCGAAGGCCCACATGGGCGGAAACCACGTCACGGGTTTCAGCAACTGCAACACCGCCGAAGGCTGCGGCAGCGATGGTCCGACGCGTGTGGAGGCAAGGTTTGCCATGGGGATTACGATATAGTTGACACTCTGAAATGTCAACCTGTCCTGACATCTTTCTCACCGCCACTCCATCACCCCTCTCCTCCAACCGTCATCCCGGCGAAGGCCGGGATCCAGTTTTCTTTTCATGGACTTGCGAGAGAATGCCCAGTCGAATTTCGTCACACATGCGAAAGCCGGGGTCCCGCGATCGCGGCAGGAATGAGCGTATCAAGCTGTGCCCCAAGCCTTACAGAACGATCTCCGCATCCGGGTCACCCGCCGCCAGCGCGTTGATGCAGGCCAGGCACAGGTCACGGCTCAGGAAGCGCCCATGCGCCGCCCCCTCTTCGCGCGCAACAATGGGGAAGGTGGAATAGATATACTCTGCCGTCTCTCGCAGCGCGGCAATGTCAGCGGGCGTGCTGCTGGGAAAATAGAGCATGAAGTAGAGCGCATCGAGCTTCGCACGGCGGCGCAGCCGGTCTGCAACATCGAACACGAAAGGCGGCTTCGCGTCACCCGTGGCGGGGTCGATAAAGCCCATGTCACGCGCGAAGGGCGCCATGTCATGCGAGGTATAGGTCAGCGCGAGAACTTCCTCCCGCACAATGTCGCGCGCCGTCTTCGGCCCGAAAGCGCGGGCATAGGCTGTGGGCGGCACAACGGGCAGCTGCTCTACGATGTACCAATTCAAGTGCGTGCTCTGAACCTTCTGACGAGCGACGTAGTCGAAGGGAGTGGCGCTCAGGTTAGCGACCATAAGTGGCAGGGCTTCCTGATAGTCGGCGAGAGCCCCGGCGCGCGCAGCCTTCTTCTCTGGAAGATCCGGGAGTATAAGTGGGAGCGTGTTACCAACACCACAGAAAGGGACCAGAGTAGATATCATGGTCCGCACATCTGTGGGGCGTGCTATGTCTCGGAAGGCGATCACTGCCGGCATGTCGCCCGGCCAGTCGACGGCACCACGGGAAACCCAATACTGCGGCGTGGTGGCAAATGCCGGATCGGCGTGCTGCTGCGGAGTTGTATCGCCAGAAAGAGCGGCGTTGTGCAGATTTTCCTCATTGATCAGAACCGATGCGGCACGATGGTCAAATTGTTTGATGGTCCGCCCGACAAACAGCGGTACGAACTCCTCCGCGCCGCGCTTCCAACGACCCGCAGCCACGGGGTAAGCAGTTTTCGTCAATTCCGCTTTGGTTACAAATAGGCGACTGTCATTCGTCATGTGAAACATGGTCGAATAGCGAACAGGGAACACGGCGACGGGAACAGCTTTTCTGCGATCCACGAGAACAGGAAGGCGGTCATAGATGCCAATGGTAATCGCCGCATCCCTCCGGGTACGGAATATCGGGGCGGTTCCCGTATTGGGGTTGACCTTCGCGAAGTCAGAAGGCGTCAGCGTGAAAGCTCGCTCGCGATCAGAGAGAGTCTCTACCGAATGCAGAAAGAAGGCGCATTGGGCTTCTTTGAACTTTCGGCTGGCACTGCCGATCACCAACACGCAAAACTTGAAAGAGTTGTGAACATCCTCAAAAAAGACTCCGCGATTCTCGAAATCGATCAAACTTCCAAGCCGTCCTGTCGTGGAAACCGACTTGAAGAATACTGCAGCGGATTTGTCGGATGCGATCCCCGAAGGAGTGAGCAATCCAACGATGCCGGTGGGCTTGACGAGCGCCAGCGCCCGCTCCACGAACAGTGAATAGAGGCGTCGCCGCCGGACAGCAGGGGATAGCCACCACAGTCACGCGCAACCGTTGCCGACCCCTCCGCCCGCGCCACGGCGGTGTGATAATCCGCAACGATGGGGTCTGCTGCCTTCAGCAGGTCAGCCACCATGCGCCTGCGATCCTCCGCGCGCGTTGCCATTGCAATGGCGGGGCGACGCTCAGCAAACCACTCCACTTCCTGAAACTTCATGCGGTCCCAAGGCGGGTTGCCGATCACGGCATCAAAGCCGCCCTTGGGCTCGTTGCTCTCCCAGTCGCTCCACACGCCGGGGAAGGCCACCTCCCAATGAAGGAAGCGCTCACGCGCGATGGCGGCGCGCACGGCATCAAGAATGGCGGGCAACACGATCAGTTCTTCTGCCACCCTGAGCTTCCGTCTGTCGTCGGCGCTCAGTCCGGTTCGCTTGCCTGTCAAAAGGGCCTGCTGCGCGGCGGAGACGGCGGGCGGCGCAATTTCACCCGTCAGCAGCTGCAGGGGGTTTCCGTAGTCGCCCCTTTGAAGTGCCGCGATGGCGCGGCTGCGCACGCGGTCGCCCGCTGCCCAGCGCAATCCATGCACCAGGTCCATGAAGGCGCGCAGGTCCTGCGTGACCGCCTGCACATCGCCATAGAGCGATTGCGAACTCTTGGCCTCTGCCACGTCGGCGTCGGTCAGCTCCTCCACCTTCTCCATGCCGCGCGCGGCACCTCGGGCCTTCTGTACCATGTCGTTGATGAGAAGGTTGCCGCCGAAAGCCCAGTCCATAACCGGGCGCACGCGCTCACCGAACAGCGAGTTGCCGCAAATCAGATGGTGATCGAGGAAGGAGAGTGGCGCACCCACGGTGAAAGAATGGAGCCAGAGGGAAACCTTGGCGAGTTCTACCGCCATGGGATTGAGGTCCACGCCATAGACACAGCGTTTCAGCACCATGCGCCGCACCACCGACTTGGTATCAAGGTGCGAAACAACAATGGGCCACTTGTGTTCCTCTGCCTGCTTCAAAATACGCTCGCGGATGGCCTCGATGCGCGCCAGAAGTGGCGACACATATCCCTCCGCTGCCAGTTCGGCGGCGGCCATCGCCTCCAGCACGCGGTCCGTCAGCCAGTCCACCAGCGTCACGAGGAAGTGGCCAGACCCCATGGCGGGGTCGCAGATTTTCAGGCGGAGTATGGCTTCGGCTGCGTCGAGTGTTGCCAGTTCGGCATGGCTCACCTTCCCGCCTTTCGCCTTGGCGTGGAAGGCGGCGTCCACTTCCGCCGCCAATGGCCCCACAGTGCGCTCGATGATGAGGCGAACAAGTTCATCCGGCGTATAATAACTGCCCGAGGACTTACGCCCGAAGGGACTGAGGCCAACTTCAATGTCAGCGCCCTTCGGCGTCAGCTTGTATTCCAGCAGCCGTTCATAGACGCTGCCCAGCTGTTGTACGGAGAGGTCACGGTAGTTGATGTACCGCGGACCGCGCCCGCCGCCCGCGTCCGGCTCATGACTGAGGGCGAAGATGATCTTCGCCATGGTCACGTCCGACAACTCAGCACGCGTCAGGATCGGTGCTGCGCTGGAAGCGAACAGGCCGCCGTTGTAAGGCGGAATGCCCAGGTCGTCGTTGCCGTCCGCGATGGCCTTGAAGATCGTGTTGAGCCTTGGCCAGATGGTTGCGATACCCTTGGGCCAGGCAATGCCAAGCTCTTCTTGCTTGGCCACATCGAGGCGCAACTTCGTCAGACAGTAGGCTGCATAGGGGCCGGTCTCGTCGGGCAGCAGGTTGCGGTCTTCGGCGTAGAGCACGAAGAGAAGGCGATAGAGCAGAATAAGCGCGCCTTGCCGCACCTCGTCGAGGTAGGCGGGTGTCAATGGGTCCGTGCGGTCGGGGTCGGCTTTGGCAAGCGCATCTGCCAGTGTGGGGAAGACGTCGCCGAACACCTTTTCCGAAAGGCTGCGGGCAACCTTTGCCTCCCACCTCTCGCCCTCGCGCAGGGCAAGCTGATGGAAGGTTTCACCCGCTGCCGTGGGCAAGAAGGCCGGACGCCCGAAGACCACCATGAACAGGCGCAGCACATGGGTGCGCCATTGCTCATCGGTGAAGCCATCTGCCGCCTTGTCGAACAGGCCGGGGGTGCTGCCCGGCAGCTCAAGCGCCTGCCCCATGTCAATTTCGAGATAGTTTTCCGAAGTGCCGGTGCCGGCGTGGTAGTAGAGCCGCCACACAAGCCCATTGGTGAGAATGCCCCAACGCAGTTTGCCCTGCGTGCGGTCATCCACCCGGCGGAGATAGCGCAGCATCTGTGAGGATGGCGTGCCCTCATCGTCCTTGCCGCCACGGGATTCCCGATCCAGCACGCGGCCCCAGCGCTTCGCCTCCACAACGCACAGGCCGTGCTGGAAGCGCTTCCACGCCTCGAGCGGCGCTGCCATCGCCTTGGCCTTTTCATCGCCATAGAGCAGCGCGTCGGGAACGTCCTCGCGGTTTTTCACCGAGGCATTGGGCTGAACGTCCCTGTCATGCCAGCCGAGGCTTTCGAGGAGCGGATAGATGAGCTGGTCTTCGGTCTCAGCCTCGTTCGGGTTCTTCCGCGCCGCCAGCTTCTGGAACAACTCCGAGGCCTGCTTGCGCCATGCGGCAAGCGCGGCATCGTCGATGGCGTTCCAACTCTCCGTGTCCCGGATTCCTTCGATCAGGAAGTCACGTGTGAAGAGCCGCCCGTTGATCATCTCAGTCCCTCAGCCTCAGTCCTCTTGTGGCATGGCGTGGGCGCAAATCAAGAGCAAGCTCAGCGCCACCACCTGACATGGCACGTCCTACCAATCTGACAGCGCGCGCTGTCAATCTGATTTTCGGGAAAAATTGCAGGCTTTGCAGGATGCTCTCGCAATGCTTTGCACCCGCATCCGAAGTGCAACAACACCAACATGCCTCGGTTGCACGCCGAACGCCACGGCCATGTCTACGGCGGCATCGATTTTTTCAACGCGAAATGCATCCGCGGAGCAACGGACAGCACCCCGAAAGCATCCGTTGCGCCCCCCACGCAGCGTGGCCGGGGCGCCTTGCCGGACATGCTCTCTGCCGCCACCAAAAAGATGCGCGGGTCACGCCCGCGCATGATGAATGTCTGGTGTCTGATGTCTGATGTGCGACGGGCGGACGGCCGCCCTAGTTGTCGTCGCCGCCCGACTTGTCCTCGATGCCATAGCGGTGGAGCTTCACATAGAGGCTCTGGCGGGAGAGGCCCAGCATGTCAGCCGCACTGGCGCGGTTGTTCTCCGAGATCTGGAGCGCCGCCTCGATGCACAGCCGCTCGATGATGTCAGTTGTCTCGCGCACGAGGTCCTTGAGCGGCACCTTGCCCACCAGCTTGGTCATCTCCTCCACCGAACGCAGCAGGCTGCGCTTGCCCACGTCGGGCTCCGCCGCGCGGCGGCTGGCCCGGCGGATCGCAAAGCCATAGCAGATGGGATTGGCGGGCGGCGAGGCGACGCCCGAGACTTCCACGTCCTCCGTCGTGCCGAACTGGCCGCGCAGCACGGTCTGGAACTGGCGCACCGCGCCATGCTCCGCGAGCGAGTTGAACAGCACGGAGACGTCCACCCCGGCGCGGCCCATCCAGCGGTCGATCGGTTCGCCGCGCGCCTGCTCCTCGGAGCCCAGCTGTGCGGCATCGAGGAAGGCGGCATTGGCGGAAATGATGCGGCGCTCGAGATCGGTGACCACGAAGGCCTCCGGCAGGTCGCGCACCGCGTTGACCACGGCCGCCTGCCCCTTGGACACGACGATGCCGCTGCCACCGGCCGCCATCTGCTGCAGGCGCATGAGATAGAAGCTGGCATTTTCCTGGCGGAAAATGGTGGCGCCGAGAACGGCCTGCTGCTGTCGGCCTTCGAGCGTGAGGGCAACGTCATCCGCACGGCCCGTGGCCCGCAGCGCCGTCATCAGTTCCTCGACGCGGGCAACGTCCTGGCCGTCGAACATGGCGGCGAATGGCGCACCGGTGAGCCGCTTCAGCGGCTTGTTCATGAGATTGGCAGCAGCGGAATTGGCCTCGACGATGCGGCCCGAGCGCGAATCGACGACGACGATCGCCTCGGAAGACACCTGCATCAGCAGGCGGTAGCGCGTCTCGGCGTGGCGGAGCCTGGCATATTCCTGCTCGATCGACTGCTCGGCGGCGAGCAGCTTCTGTTGCACGGTGGCAACCTGGCGCATGTCGCGGCCGATGGCCACGAACTGGCCGCCGTTGCCGGCCTTCATCACGCAGTAGCGGATGGGGATATCGGCGCCGTCCGGCTGCTGGTGATTGATCTGGCGCCAGCGCGGCGGCAGGCCCATGGAGGCCTCCTGCAGCATCTGCTCGATCTTGGGGCGGCTCTCGATGGTCGAGACATCGGCCCAGGACTTGCCCGGCCACGCGGCAAAGATGTCGCCCGGCAGGTCAGCGCTGGTGAACAGCCGTTCGCCCAGCGTGCCGTCCTGGTTGATGACGAGGGCAATATCGGCGGCAGCCGACAGCAGGAGGGCAGACTCCCCCGCATCGAGCTGCTGCAGCAGTCCGGCGAGATTGGCCTCCCGATCCCGGGGATGAGAGGGCACGCTCTTGAGCGTCACGTGGTTTTCCTTCCATGGGCTGCGGCGGATCGGAGCATCATCACTCCACTCCCGCCAAGCCGGACCATTCATTGGCTTGATGCACTGCGTCCTGCGCGTCCGTCACAATGGCATCCGCGTCAATGTCTCGAGGCGCGATATCACGTCCATCGAACATGACACCTCCAACGGCGATTCGTATATCCCGGTTCCGTGAAGACGATCTCAAGCTGCGAATAGCCGAGCGGAGGGCCGGAAGCAAGCGCTCAGATGAGAGCGAAAACCCTACAAAATCAAAGTGCTCCTCAGCCGCAATGCGTGCAATTTCAGCTTCGCCCGCCTTCAGGAGGGCGGTGACCTTCCAGCCCGCGCGCAGAAGGTGCTCCTCGACGATCCTGACCCCGAAAGTGTGTTGTTCACCTGGCACCGGCACAAGTAAGGCGTGTCCATGCTGCTCTTCAGGGGCGACGGACGGCAATCGGAACTGGCGGACCAGCTGCTGCATCCGGGTCATGCCCAGCGTCACCTCAACGAAATCCCGGATGTCCTGGCACCAGAACTCGCCCATCACCCGTGCGGCGGGGGCAAGCAACGTCATCATCAGGGCTTCGGGGGACGCACCGCCGGACAGGAGATCTTCCACCATGCGGTGAGCTTCGTCCTCATGACCGTCACAAATCAAGCGGGTGAAGCTTTCCACCTGCTCGGCGGAAACGGCTGGCACACGAAATGGAGAGGCATCGTTCACGTTAATCCTCCCTTTACGGCAAGACCCTCGAGCGACCATCGATGTCGTCAAGAGCTCCTGGTCCAGACCCCGGTTCACCGCTCCGGCTCCTTCCGGTGGCGGCAGTACGCACGGCAATGGGGACACTACCCCAGCGAGAGACACTATGTACTATTTTTTGGACGTCAACAAGCCTTGACACTTTTTTTTCTGCGGACTAGCGTCTCCCGAGGGCTGCAATCCTTCACCCCGTCACCAGCGGGAGTGCAGCGGGCCCGGGAGAGAAATGATGCAAGTGCTAGGCGGTCAGCACGAAATCCGGACGGGGCTCTATACAGATGCCCAGCGCAAGCGCCGCGATTCCTCTCCATGGACATTGGTCCAGGGCATTCTCGCCCCCCTGCAATTCCTCGTTTTCCTGATTAGTCTTGGGCTCGTGCTGCGCACGCTCATCACTGGTGAGGGTGCGGCCCTCGCCAATGCCTCCGTCATCCTGAAGACCATGCTGCTCTACACCATCATGGTGACGGGCTCGCTTTGGGAGAAGGACGTATTCGGGAAATACCTCTTCGCACCGGCCTTCTTCTGGGAGGACGTTGTGAGCTTCGGGGTGATCGCGCTGCATACCGCCTATCTGATCTGCCTGCTGAATGGCTACCTGAGTGAGTCGGGGCTCATGTGGCTGGCGCTGGTGGCCTACGCGGCATACGTGACCAATGCCGCGCAATTCCTTTTGAAACTTCGCGCCGCAAGGCTGCAGCAGGCAGGAGCCGCGTCATGAACCTGCCATTCCGCGCGCCCTCCTCGACCGGCTGCAACGACATTCCGGTATTGCGCGAGCGCGGCCAGCGCGAGGTGTTCTGCGGGCTCACCGGCATCGTCTGGCTTCATAGGAAGATCCAGGACGCCTTCTTCCTGGTCGTCGGCTCGCGCACCTGCGCGCATCTCATCCAATCCGCCGCCGGCGTGATGATCTTCGCCGAACCGCGATTCGCCACCGCCATCATCGACGAGCGCGACCTTGCCGGCCTTTCCGAGATCGACGCCGAGCTTGACCGCGTGGTGAACCGACTGCTCGAACGCCGCCCCGACATCAAGATGCTGTTCCTCGTCGGCTCCTGCCCGTCCGAAGTGATCAAGCTTGACCTGAAGCGCGCGGCATCGCGCCTTTCGCAGATCCATTCCCCGAAGGTCCGTGTGCTGAATTATTCCGGCAGCGGCATCGAGACCACCTTCACGCAAGGTGAAGACGCCTGCTTGGCCGCGCTGGTACCCTTCTCCCCCCTTCCAGCCAACGGCTATGTGCCCCCGCTCCTTGTGGCGGGGGCACTTTCTGACGTAGCCGAGGACCAGTTCCGCCGGATCTTCGCCGAAATGGGCCTGCCCGATGTGGCCTTCCTGCCGGCGCGCACCGCAGCCGCCATGCCCGCCATCGGGCCAGGGCAGAAATACCTGCTGGCCCAGCCCTTCCTGAACGATACTGCGCGCGCCCTCGAAGAACGAGGCGCCACGCACATTCCCGCCCCCTTCCCGCTGGGTGCCGAAGGAACGACCGGCTGGTTCAAGGCCGCCGCTGATGCCTTCAACATTCCTGAAGCGAAGCTGCGGGCCGCCACCGAGGCCGGGCACATCCGCGCCAAGCTGGCGCTGGAGCCGCACCGCGAAATGCTGGCGGGAAAGCGCATCTTCTTTTTCCCTGATTCGCAGCTTGAAATTCCGCTGGCCCGCTTTGTGTCGCAGGAACTGGGCATGGAGCCCATCGAAGTGGGTACGCCCTACCTGCAGCGCGCACATCTCGCCCAGGAAATCGGGCAACTTCCCGCCGGCACCGTGGTGAGCGAAGGCCAGGACGTTGAAAAGCAGCTCGACCGCTGCCGCGACGCGAAGCCGGACCTCGTGGTTTGCGGCCTTGGCCTGGCCAATCCACTGGAGGCCGAGGGCTTCACCACCAAGTGGTCCATCGAACTCGTGTTCACGCCGATCCATGGTTATGAGCAGGCAGGCGACCTCGCGCGCCTGTTCTCGCGCCCGCTGGACCGCCGCACCAGGTTGGGGGTGTAGAGATGCAGCTCACCCTGTGGACATATGAAGGCCCGCCGCACATCGGCGCCATGCGCATCGCCACGGCGATGAAGGGGCTGCACTACGTGCTGCACGCACCGCAGGGCGACACCTATGCCGACCTGCTGTTCACCATGATCGAGCGCCGCAATGCCCGCCCGCCCGTGACCTACACAACCTTTCAGGCTCGTGACCTGGGCGGCGACACGGCCGAACTGTTCAAGACCGCAGCCGCGGATGCCTTCGCGCGCTTCCAGCCGCAGGCGATGATCGTCGGCGCTTCCTGTACAGCAGAACTCATTCAGGATGATCCGGGCGGGCTTGCGAAGGCGCTGGCCTTGCCGATCCCGGTGATCGCGCTGGAACTTCCCTCCTACCAGAAGAAGGAAAACTGGGGCGCTTCTGAAACCTTCTACCAGGTCGTGCGCGGACTGGCGCAGCCGCGCCGCGACGCCGAGGTGAACCCGCGCTCCTGCAACATCCTGGGCCCAACCGCACTGGGCTTCCGCCACCGCGACGACCTCACCGAGATCGTGCGCTTGCTGGAGACCATCGGCATCACGGTGAATGTGGTGGCGCCGCTCGATGCAACACCAGACGACATTCGCCGCATTCCAGAGGCTGCCTTCAACGTGGTGCTCTACCCGGAAGTCGCCGAGACGGCAGGCCGCTGGCTGGAACGCAATTTCAAGCAGCCGATGACCACCATTGTGCCAATCGGCGTTTCCGCCACGCGCGAGTTCATCGCGCAGGTGGCGCAGCTCGCGGGTCTCGACGCCGACGTTGCCCTGGCGGCGGGCGAGTCGCGGCTGCCGTGGTACTCGCGCTCGGTCGACTCGACCTATCTTACCGGCAAGCGGGTGTTCATCTTCGGCGATGCCACACATGCGCTGGCAGCAGCGCGCATCGCCAAGGAGGAGCTGGGTTTCGAAGTTGTGGGCCTCGGCACCTATTCCCGTGAATTCGCGCGCCCCGTGCGGGAGGCCGCAACGAAGCTGGGCCTCGAGGCGCTGATCACCGACGACTATCTCGAAGTCGAGGCCAAGGTTGCCGAACTGCAGCCCGAACTGGTGCTCGGCACGCAGATGGAACGCCACATTGCCAAGAAGCTGGGCTTCCCCTGCGCGGTGATCTCAGCTCCCGTGCATGTGCAGGACTTCCCTGCCCGCTATTCGCCGCAGATGGGCTTCGAGGGCGCCAACGTCATTTTCGATTGCTGGGTGCACCCGCTGATGATGGGGCTGGAGGAGCACCTGCTCCACATGTTCCGCAATGACTTCGAGTTCAATGACAAAGCCGCTGCATCTCACCTCGGCCATGGCGCTTCAAAGCCTGCGACGGCCGGAGCCTCCACCCAGCCCGGTGGCTGGGCGAGCGAGGCCGAGCGCGAATTGCAGAAAGTTCCCTTCTTTGTGCGCGGAAAGGCGCGCCGCAACACCGAACGTTTCGCCGCCGAGCGCGGCATCACCCTCATCACCATCGAGACGCTGTACGATGCCAAAGCCCATTACAGCAGATAAGGCGCCCAAGGCGCACTGCCGCGTGGTGATCGTCACACTCGACAATCACCTGACGGGGGCTGTTGCCCGCGTCAACGCGCAGCTGGCGCGCGAAGTGCCGGGCATGACGCTGTCGGTCCATGCGGCATCCAACTGGGGCGCCAACCCCGATGCGCTGGCTCATTGCATCGAGGAAATCGGCAAGGGCGATATCATCATCGCCACCATGCTGTTCATGGAAGACCACATCCAGGCCGTGCTGCCGGCCCTGGCCGCGCGCCGCGACCATTGCGATGGCATGGTATGCTTCATGTCGGCTGGAGAAGTGATCAAGCTGACCCGCATCGGCCGCTTCGCAATGGGCGGCAGCCAGAGCACCATCGTCAACCTGCTGAAGAAACTGCGCGGCGCCAAGACCAACAAGGACACCGAGAAGGCCACGGCGGGCGAAAAGCAGCTCGCCATGCTGAAGCGTCTGCCCAAGATCCTGCGCTTTATCCCAGGTTCGGCCCAGGACGTACGCGCCTATTTCCTCGCCATGCAATACTGGCTGGCGGGCTCGGAAGAGAACATCGGCCAGATGGTTCGCTTCCTCGTCTCGAAGTTCGCCGATGGCCCCCGCAAGGGCATGCGCGGTATCGCCTTCCAGGACCCGCAGAGCTATCCGGAAGTGGGCGTCTATCACCCGCGCCTGAGCCAGCGGATGAGCGAGAAGTCCGATGAGCTTCCCTCGCTCCCCACCGCCCGCAAGGGCACCGTGGGCCTTCTCCTGATGCGCTCCTATGTGCTCTCGGGCGACACCGCGCATTATGACGGCGTGATCGCCGCCTTTGAGTCGCGCGGGCTGAAAGTGATCCCAGCCTTCGCAACGGGCCTCGACCAGCGGCCCGCCATCGAGCGCTTCTTCATGAAGAACGGCAAGCCCGCGATCGACGCGCTCGTCTCGCTCTCCGGCTTCTCGCTGGTGGGTGGCCCCGCCTACAACGATGCGCGCGCCGCCGAGGACGTGCTGGCCAGGCTCGACGTGCCCTATCTCGCGGCACAGCCAGTCGAGTTCCAGACGCTGGAAGAATGGGAAGAGTCCGAGCGCGGCCTTCACCCCATTGAAACCACCATGATGATCGCCATTCCGGAGCTCGACGGTGCCGCGGGTGGCGTGGTGTTCGGCGGCCGCTCCATCGCCGACCAGGGCGAGCGCGGCATGCGAGTTCACGCCGAGCGCGCAGCGATGCTGGCCGCGCGCGTCGCCAAGCAGGTGGCGCTGCGGCAGACGCCCAAAGCTGATCGCAAGATCGCCATCGTGCTGTTCAACTTCCCGCCCAACGCAGGTGCGGTGGGCACCGCCGCCTTCCTCGCGGTGTTCGAGTCGCTGTTCAACACGCTCACGGCCATGAAGGCCGACGGCTATGACGTCGAGGTTCCAGCCTCCGTCGCTGAGTTGCAGGCGCGTATCCTGAAAGGCAATGCCGAACGCTTCGGTTCGGATGCCAATGTGATGCATCGGATTCCTGCCGACGAACATGTGCGGCGCGAAACCCACCTGCGCGAAATCGAGGCACAGTGGGGGCCCGCACCGGGCCGCCAGCAGGCCGACGGCTCCACCATCCATGTACTGGGTGAGCGTTTCGGCAATGTGTTGGTCGGGATACAGCCTGCCTTCGGCTACGAAGGCGACCCGATGCGGCTGCTGTTTGAGAAGAGCTTCACGCCGACTCACGCCTTCTCCGCCTTCTACCGCTACCTGCGCGAGGATTTCGCCGCCAATGCGGTGCTGCATTTCGGCACGCATGGCGCGCTTGAGTTCATGCCCGGCAAGCAATCCGGCCTGTCTGCCCAGTGCTGGCCCGACCGCCTGATCAGCGATCTTCCCAATCTCTACCTTTATGCCGCAAACAACCCGTCGGAAGGCACGATTGCCAAGCGTCGCGCGGGCGCGACACTGGTGAGCTACCTCACGCCGCCGCTTGCCCAGGCCGGCCTCTACCGCGGGCTCGTCGACCTCAAGGCCTCAATCGGTCGCTGGCGTGGCCTGGAACCGGCCGCCGCCGAACGCCATGACCTCGCCCTGCTCATTCAGGCGCAGGCGGCAACCGTGGACCTGGCCGCGTCCGAACCCGAATGGGACGATCCCGAAGCCCGGGTGGATGCACTGCAGAACCAGATCCTCGAACTTGAATACACGTTGATCCCGCACGGCCTGCACGTTGTCGGCCAGCCGATGGACGCAGACGCCCGCCGCGAGACCATCGCCAGCGTGGCCGAAGCTGGCACCGCCACCGACCTCGCGGAGATGGACCGGCTGCTCTCGGAAGACCACGAGATCGCAGGACTGCTCAAGGCGCTCGACGCGCGCTTCATCCGCCCGGTGGCGGGTGGTGACCTGATCCGCTCGCCCAACATCCTGCCGACGGGCCGCAACCTGCATGGCTTCGACCCTTTCCGCATCCCCTCCGCCTTTGCGGTAAAGGATGGCGCCCGCCAGGCACAGCTTCTGCTCGACACGCATGTGGCCGCCGGCAAGCCGCTGCCCGAGACCGTGGCGCTGGTGCTGTGGGGCACGGACAACCTGAAGAGCGAGGGTGGCCCGATCGCCCAGGCGCTTGCCCTGCTGGGTGCCGCACCACGCTTCGACAGTTTCGGCCGGTTGTGCGGCGCAAGCCTGCTGCCGCTTGAAGAACTCGGCCGCCCGCGCGTCGACGTGATGCTCACCCTCTCCGGCATTTTCCGCGACCTGCTGCCGTTGCAGACCCGCATGCTGGCGGAAGCCTGCTGGCTCGCCGCCTCGTCCGATGAACCCGAATGCATGAACTTCGTCAGGAAGCACGCGCTGGCCCACATGGCAGCCAACAACTGTGACCTCGAGACTGCAGCACTGCGCGTCTTCTCCAACGCCGACGGTGCCTATGGCTCCAACGTCAACATGCTGGTCGACAGCGGACGCTGGGAAGACGAGAACGAGCTGGGCGACACGTTCGCCAAGCGCAAGAGCTTCGCCCATGGCCGGCATGGCCAGGTGGCGCAGCAGTCGCAGCTGATGGCTTCGGTCCTCTCCGGCGTCGACCTCGCCTATCAGAACCTCGAGAGCGTCGAACTCGGCGTGACCACAATCGACCACTACTTCGACTCGCTCGGCGGCATCAGCCGCGCAGCGGAGAAGCAACGCGGCGAGGCGGTTCCGGTCTACATCGGCGACCAGACACGCGGTGCCGGTGTTGTTCGCACGCTGGCAGACCAGGTAGCGCTCGAGAGCCGTACCCGCGTTTTGAACCCGAAGTGGTACGAAGGCATGCTGAAGCACGGTCACGAGGGCGTGCGGCACATCGAATGCCACCTCACCAACACGGTGGGCTGGTCGGCGACGACCGGACAGGTGGCCCCCTGGGTCTACCAGCAGTTCAGCGAGACCTATGTTCTCGATGAGAAGATGCGGGACCGCCTTGCATCGCTCAATCCCAAGGCGGCGATGAAGGTGGTGAACCGCCTTCTCGAAGCCCAGCGCCGCGACTTCTGGTCGCCGGATGCGGAAACCCTCGCGGCACTCGAACGTGCCGGCGAAGAACTTGAAGATAAACTCGAAGGCATTGGAGTGGAGGTTGCGGCATGACATTGGTGATTGATCGCAAGCCACGGGTGGCTCAGCGCGGAGACGGCGAAGGCAGTGTGCAGGTGCACCTTGACCCCACTGCCTCGATTGGCACCGCCAAGGTGTTCTCGGTTTATGGCAAGGGCGGCATCGGCAAGAGCACGACGTCGTCCAACCTCTCCGTTGCCTTCTCTAAGCTCGGCAAGCGGGTGCTGCAGATTGGCTGCGATCCCAAGCATGACTCGACCTTCACGCTTACCAAGAGCCTGATCCCCACCGTCATCGACATTCTTGAGGAAGTGGACTTCCATTCGGAAGAACTGCGCCCGGAAGACTTCGTGTTCGAAGGCTACAACGGTGTGAAATGCGTGGAAGCCGGCGGCCCGCCTGCCGGCACCGGCTGCGGTGGCTATGTGGTCGGCCAGACGGTAAAGCTGCTGAAGGAGCACCACCTGCTGGAAGATACCGACGTCGTCATCTTCGACGTGCTGGGCGACGTGGTGTGCGGCGGCTTCGCATCCCCTTTGCAGCACGCCGACCGGGCGCTGATCGTGACGGCCAACGACTTCGACTCGATCTTCGCGATGAACCGCATTGTGGCGGCCATCAATGCCAAGGCAAAGAACTACGGCGTTCGGGTGGGTGGCGTGATTGCAAACCGCTCCAAGGACACCGACCAGATTGACCGCTTTGCGGAAGCCACCGGCCTGCAGCGCATCGCCCATTTGCCGGATGTGGACGCGATCCGCCTCAGCCGGCTCAAGAAGTCGACGCTGTTCGAGATGCCGTCTTCGCCGGAAGTGGACTACGTGCAGAACGAATACATGCGCCTGGCCGCTCAGCTGTGGACGGGTGGCGAGCCCTGCGAGGCTCGCTCCATGAAGGACCGTGACATTTTCGACTTCCTGGGGTTTGACTGATGAGCGACAGCTACCTCGAGCGGCGCGGCGAAATCGAAACCTATTTCGACAGGACAGCCGCGCACACCTGGCAGAGGCTGACGTCCGATGCGCCCGTCAGCGGCATCCGCGCGACGGTGCGGGCGGGCCGTGACCGCATGCGCGCCACCCTGCTCTCCTTCCTGCCTCAGGACCTGCGCGGTGCGCGCATCCTCGATGCGGGTTGCGGCACCGGCGCCCTTGCCGTTGAAGCAGCCAAGCGCGGGGCAGATGTTACAGCGGTGGATATTTCCCCCACGCTCATCGGCATCGCCAAGGAACGCCTGCCTGAGAAGCTGGGCCAGGGACGCATCCACTTCATGGCAGGCGACATGCTCGACAAGAAGCTCGGCACTTTCGACCATATCGTGGCGATGGACTCGCTCATCCACTACAGCCTGCCCGACATGATCGGCATGCTGACACGTCTCACCGAAATGAGCCGCAGCGGCGTGCACTTCACCTATGCCCCGCGTACGCCGGCACTCGCCGCCATGCATTTTGTCGGCAAGGCCTTCCCGAGGAGCGACCGCTCCCCGCGCATCGTGCCGCATGCCACGACGTCGCTCTACAAGGACATCAGCCGTTCCGAGCAGTTGGCCGACTGGCGGTTGGGCCGCAATGCACGAGTCTCCAGCGGATTCTACATTTCCCATGCGCAGGAGCTGAAGCGTACATGAGGAGCATCAACCGCAAATTCATTTCGGCACTGCAGCAGATCGGTCCCCGATTCCTGCCGTTCGCCGATGCCGCGACAAAGGACCTGCCCTTGTCGCGTCTCTTGCGGTTGTCGCTCTTCCAGGTTTCCGTCGGCATGGCCATGGTGCTGCTGACCGGCACGCTGAACCGCGTGATGATCGTCGAGCTTGGCGTTCCGGCCTGGCTCGTCGGACTGATGGTATCGATCCCCGTGCTTATCGCGCCATTCCGCGCTTTGATTGGCTTCAAGTCGGACACCCATAAATCGGTGCTGGGCTGGCGCCGCGTGCCCTACATCTGGTTTGGCACCATGATGCAGTTCGGCGGCTTCGCAATCCTGCCCTTCGCGCTCCTCGTCCTCACCGGCAACGGCCATGGCTCACCTGTGTGGGGCGAGATCGGCGCGGCGCTGGCCTTCCTGCTGATCGGCGCAGGCATAAACACCACACAGACAGCGGGCCTGGCGTTGGCCAACGACCTCGCTTCCGAAGTGACCCGTCCGCGTGTCGTTGCCCTGCTCTATGTGATGCTGCTTCTGGGCATGGTGGTGAGCGCACTGGTATTCGGCAGCCTGTTGCATGACTTCACGGCGAAGCAGCTGATCCAGATCATCCAGGCCGTTGCCGTCATCACCGTGGTTCTGAATGTCGTCGCCATGTGGAAGCAGGAGGCGCGCAACCCGAAGCTCACGGCAAGAGACGCTCCGCGCATCAGCTTCGGCGAGGCCTGGGCACAGTTCAGCGCGGCCGGTCGCGCCAAGCGACTTCTGATCGGCGTTGGCCTGGGCTCTGCCGCATTTTCGATGCAGGACATCCTGCTCGAGCCCTTCGGCGGCCAGGTGTTCGGTCTCAACGTTGGCCAGACCACGTGGCTCACAGCCACCATGGCACTCGGCACGCTGGCCGGCTTTGCCATCTCGGCACGGCGGATCGGCAAGGGTGGCGACCCCTATCGCCTTGCCTCGCTGGGCATTCTTGCCGGCATCTTCGCCTTTGCAGGCGTCATCTTTTCTCCCGTGCTTGGTCTCGTGTCGCTGTTCCAGACAGGTGTTTTCTTCATCGGGTTTGGCGGCGGACTGTTTTCAGTTGGCATGCTGACCGCAGCGATGGACCTGGCCTCCAGTGGAACAGGCACCATGAGCGGCTTCGCGCTCGGCGCCTGGGGCGGCGTGCAGGCGACGGCTGCAGGCATCGGCGTGGGTATCAGCGGCATGCTGCGCGATGCCGTGTCGGACCTCGCAATGCATGGTGAGCTTGGCACCGCTACGTCGGGCCCCGCCGCGGGCTACGTAACCGTCTACCAGATCGAGATCGTGCTTCTGTTCGCAACGCTTGCCGTCATCGGACCGCTGGTGCGCGGCGGCAAGCGCTCAACCCGTCAGCCAGGCTTCGGCCTGGCGCAAATTCCAGGCTGATCGAAGGAGAACCACCATGTCTGCAGCCTTGACCCAGTATGTCGACGTCGCCCAGGTCGTACTCTACGCCTTCTGGATCTTCCTGGCCGGCATCATCATCTACCTTCACCGCGAAGATAAGCGCGAGGGATATCCACTGGAGTCGGAGCGCTCAGGCAACATCGTTGTACAGGGTTGGCCAGCCGTGCCCGCCCCCAAGACCTATCTCCTCGCCGACGGATCAACTGTTCAGGCACCGCGTGCCGAGCCCCATGACAGCCGCCCGATCAAGGCAACACCCATCGGCCCGTGGCCGGGCGCACCGCTGGAACCCGATGGCGATGCCATGGTCGATGGCGTGGGTCCCGCCGCCTATGCCGAACGCAAGGACATTCCCGATGCGCTGTTCACTGGCGAGCCCAAGCTTTCGCCGCTCCGCAACAATCCCGACTGGCACGTGGAAGAGCGCGACCCCGACCCTCGCGGCATGCCGGTGATCGGCTGCGACGGCAAGCAGGGCGGCACGGTGAAGGACGTGTGGGTGGATCGTTCCGAATACATCATGCGCTACCTCGAAGTCGAAGTGAGTGACAAGGAAGGCCACATCCGCAACGTGCTCCTGCCGACAACGCTCGCACGCATCTGGGGTGGCAAAAGGCGCATCGACGTCAAGTCGATCACATCGAAGCAGTTCATCAAGGTGCCGGGCCTCCGTAACCCGGACATCGTCACGCGCCTGGAAGAGGACAAGATCTGCGCCTTCTACGCAGGCGGACACCTCTACGCCACCGCTGACCGCGCCGAGCCGCTGGTATGACCGAGCACCACGACGATTTCGCCTTCGAGCCCGTCCGGGGGCTTCCGCAGCTCCTGCCAAAGGGCGAGCGCATGCTCTGGCAGGGCGCGCCGCGCTGGCAGGACCTGGCAGTTCATGCCTTCCACGCGCGCAAGGTGATCTGGTACTTCGCCGGACTCACACTGCTGGCAGGCGCGCTGCGTCTTGCAGAAGGCGAGAGCATGGCGATGGCAATCCGCCCCTTCCAGTGGCTGATGCCGATGGGGCTGGTCGCCTCCGCACTGCTCTGCGGTCTGGCCTTCCTCAGCGCGCGGACGAGCGTCTACACCATCACCAGCAAGCGCGTGGTGATGCGCATCGGCATGGCGCTACCCGTGACAATCAACCTGCCCTTCGGCCAGATCGACGGCGCTTCGCTGCGGGTGTTTTCCAATGGCTCCGGCGACATTCCGCTGCGGGTGGCGAGCAAGGAACGCGTGGCCTACCTGATGTTGTGGCCGCATGCCCGCCCCTTCAAATTTGCCCATCCGCAGCCCTGCCTGCGCTGCGTGCCCAGAGCCGATGACGTGGCGAGCCTGCTCGCAGCGGCACTTGCCGGAACCGCCACGGTCCCGATGCACGTCGAGGCTGCGCCCGTTCGCGCTGCCAAGACCAGCCAGCCGGTGGCCGCATGAGAACCGCCATGGCCCAGCAACCTGCCCGCAGCCTGAGACCGCACCCCGCGGCACTCGCAGCGGCCGGCATGGTGGTGGCGGCGCTGCTGGCCGTTTCAGTGGCGCGCTATAATGATTATTCACCGGTGCAGAGCCTGGGCACTTCGGACGTGGCACAAAGTCGGTTGCTGCGCTTCGAGAGCGATGCGCAGGGCGTGGCCGTGATCGACACCACGACCGGTGCTGTCATCACCCATACCAGCGCGGAGGGCTTCATCCCCGGCGTGCTGCGCGGCCTCAACCGCATGCGCCAGACCGAACAGGCCAAGGCCACCGATGCCTACCGCCTCGAGCGGTTGACCAACGGCCAGCTGCTGCTGGTTGACACAGTTTCGGGCGTGTCGCTTGACCTTGCGGCCTATGGCCGTGACAATGCCGCTTCTTTCGTTCGGTTCCTTTCACCTTCAGGAGACCAGAGCTGATGCTGAACCCCTTCGCTCCCGCTTCCAAGGAAGACGTGATGTGCACGGTGCGCGTGGTGAACACCTTCGAGAACCTCGCAGCGCATGTTGAACTCGATGACGGGGTGACCGTCGAGCCGGGCGACGAGGTGCTCGTCCACGGCAAGCCGATCATCGTGCCCTACGGCGAATCCGCGATGGAGCGCCGCAAGGCAACGATCACGCGGGCCACCTGGCTGGAACGCAAGTGGGTGAAGCTCACCGGCGATCTGGAATTCATGGAACTGCTCGAATTCAGCTTTTCGGGGGAGGAGCTCTAATGACCATCGAAACACTCGGAATCAGGCCGGCAGACACGCTCGCCAAGGCGCAGGAATCAACGGTGTTGAGTCCGCGTTTCTACACCACCGATTTTGCGGCGCTGGACAAGCTGGACGTCAGCCCCGTGCGCGCCGAATGGGACAAGCTCATCGCCGAGTTGCAGGCTGACCCCAACAAGGGCCACTTCAAGCGCAATGCCGAGTGGGACCATGTTGACCTCGCTGCCCTGCCGGAAGGCCTGCGCCGCGAGCTCGTGGACTTCCTGGTGAGCTCGCTCACCGCCGAATTCTCCGGCTGCGTGCTCTATTCGGAGATGCGCAAGCGCGGGACGAACCCGGACCTGTGCGAACTGTTCCGCCTGATGGCGCGCGACGAAGGCCGCCACGCGGGCTTCATCAACGACACGCTGAAGGACTTCAACCTGGGCGTTGACTTAGGGTTCCTGACGAAGACCAAGAAGTACACATTCTTCCGGCCCAAGTTCATTTTCTACGCAACCTACCTGTCCGAGAAGATCGGCTATGCGCGCTACATCACCATCTTCCGGCACCTGCAGCAGCATCCGGAAAACCGTATCCACCCAATCTTCAAGTGGTTCGAGCAGTGGTGCAACGACGAGTTCCGCCATGGCGAGGCTTTTGCGCTTCTCATGCGGGCGCATCCCGAACTGCTCTCCGGCCTCAACAAGCTGTGGGTGAAGTTTTTCCTCGTGGCCGTGTTCGCCACCATGTACGTGCGCGACCACCAGCGTCCGCACTTCCATGAGGCACTGGGGATCGACCCCACCGAATATGGCTACAAGGTCTTCAAGGTGACCTCCGAAATCTCCCGGCAGGTCTTCCCGCTTGAGCTTGACATTGACAATCCGGCTTTCTTTGCCTGCCTCGAAAAATTGCGGAAGATCAATGACCGCAACGGCGAATGGCAGAAAAAGGGTGGCATGACGGCGAAGCTGGGCAAGGCATGGACGGCAGTGGCGGCGAGCGCCACCATGATCCGCCTCTACCTCATCCCGTCGAGAACCAACGACCTGCCTGCCGACATTCGTCTGGCTCCGACCTGGTAAAGCGAGACTGATGGATTACGCACTGCCCATCGCCTATGCCCTGCTCCTCTGGTGGTTCGCCACCGGCGTGATCTTCTTTCTCGATCAGCTGCCGGTGCGGACCTTCAAGTGGAGCATGGCGGGCGGCACGGCCGTGCTGGCAGCCGCTCTCTGGGTGGTCTGGGCTGAACGGGACGATAGCTCGCTCTTCGCCGTCTACGCCTCCTTCACGGCGGGCGTGCTGGCCTGGGGCTGGCAGGAACTGAGCCTCTACACTGGCTACGTGACCGGCCCGCGCAAGCAGTCCTGCGCGGCGGGCTGCTCGGGCTGGCGGCATTTCGGTCACGCGCTGGGCGTCAACCTGTGGCACGAAATCGCCATTGTGGCCGTGGCGCTGGCCATCTGGGGCCTCTGTGGACAAGCTGTGAATAACTGGGGCCTCTGGGCCTACATGCTGCTGTGGGCCATGCACCTCTCAGCAAGGCTCAACGTGTTCCTCGGCGTGCGCAACGTGTCTGAGGAGTTCGTTCCCGCCCACATGGCGGTGCTCAAGAGCTTCCTGACCCGCAAGTCCATGAATTTGCTGTTTCCTTTCTCCATTACCGCAGCCACCATCGGCGCCGTCCTGCTGTTCCAGCAAGCCTTTTCGGCCGATCTGGCGGCGGAGCGCGCCGGCTGGTCGCTGCTCGCCGCACTGGCGGCGTTGGCCCTGTTCGAGCACTGGATGCTGATGCTGCCGGTGCCTGTGGAAAAGCTGTGGAAATGGAGCCTGCCCTTACGCCAGGACGCGGCGAAATCGCGCAATTCCATATCGCCAAAGTTTGACTATACCCCTCTCAAAGCCGCCCTCCGGAGTGCTCCCGATGGATTATGAAAGCTTCTTCCAGACCGAACTCGACGCGCTGAAGACCGAAGGCCGCTACCGCGTCTTCGCCGATCTTGAGCGCAAGGCGGGTGATTTCCCCCGCGCCACGCACCATGGGGCGGACAAGAAGGACATCACCGTCTGGTGTTCCAACGATTATCTGGGCATGGGCCAGAACGCCTCGGTGATTGCCGCAATGCATGAGGCGCTGGAGCGCTGTGGCGCAGGTGCCGGCGGCACGCGCAACATCTCGGGCACCAACCACTATCACGTCGAGCTCGAACGCGAGCTGGCCGACCTCCACGGCAAGGAAGGCGCCCTGCTCTTCACCTCTGGTTATGTCTCGAACTGGGCAGCACTCGGCACGCTGGCCAGCGGCATCCCCGGCTGCATCGTGTTCTCGGACGCGGGCAACCACGCGTCGATGATCGAGGGCATCCGCCACAGCCGTGCGGAACGCCACATCTTCAGGCACAATGACCTCCATGATCTTGAGCGCCTGCTGAAGGCGGCCGATCCGTCGCGCCCCAAGCTCATCGCCTTCGAGTCGGTCTATTCGATGGATGGCGACATCGGTCCAATCAAGGGTATGTGCGACCTCGCCGACAAGTATGGCGCCATGACATATCTCGACGAAGTGCACGCCGTGGGTATGTATGGCCCGCGCGGCGGTGGCATCGCCGAGCGTGAGGGTCTGATGGACCGGATCACGGTGATCGAGGGCACCCTCGGCAAGGCCTTCGGCGTGGTCGGCGGCTACATCACGGGCTCCGCCGCGCTGTGTGACTTCGTGCGCAGCTTCGCCTCGGGTTTCATCTTCACGACCGCCCTTCCCCCGCACTGCGCGGCGGGCGCTGCCGCTTCGATCCGCCACCTCAAGGCTTCCCAGTTGGAGCGCATGCGCCACAAGGACCGCGTAGCCCGCCTGCGCAAGCGCCTCGACCAGGCAGGCGTGCCCTACATGGCGAACCAAAGTCACATTGTTCCTGTGATGGTGGGTGACGCCAAGAAGTGCAAGTGGATCAGCGATATCCTGATGGCGCAGCATGGCATCTACATCCAGCCGATCAACTACCCCACCGTGCCGCGCGGCACGGAACGGCTGCGCATCACACCCACGCCTCTCCACACTGAAGCCGACATCGACCACCTCGTCTCGGCGCTGTCCGAGCTATGGTCGCAGTGTGCGTTGGCCCGCGCGGTTGCCTGAGGTGATCTCCGGGGCCTCCCGTCCGTATAAAGACATCAGGGACAGGAGAGCGCATTGACACAGTGGATCATTCTCTGGATTGCCGCGGCAGTCCTGTTCCTTCTGATCGACATGGTCTGGCTGCTGTGGCTGGGTCGTAGTTTCTATGTAAGCGAGATCGGTGACTTGCTTCGCCAGCCGCCCAACATGGGCGCCGCGGGTGCCTTCTACATCCTTTATGTCACCGGCCTGATGGTGATGGTCGTCTGGCCCGCCGTGCAAGGCGGCTCTGTCGGGCAGGCGGTGCTCTATGGCGCCATCCTGGGCCTGGTTGCCTATGGCACCTACGACCTCACCAACCTCGCCGTGATGAAGGGCTTCACCACCAAGATCGCCATCATCGACATGGTATGGGGCACGGTGCTGACCGGCGCGGTGTCAGGAATCACGGCAGCGATCGGGATACGTCTGCTCACGAAATAGGCGTTCATCCGGAAACAACCGAGAGACCGGCACCTACTGGAGGCTCGCATGAAGATCATGCCCGGCATTCTTCTCCTCCTATCCCTTTGCTGCGCCAGTGTCGCCGCTGCGGCCGAGGACCCACCATTCGACGACCCTATGTTCCGGCGCTGCGTGACCTATCTGATGACCGGCGAACGGGGGGCGCTGATTTCCAACATATGCCTCGACGAATATGATCTCCCCTCTCCCTCCATGTTCATCTGCGCCCGAAAGGTGCGGCTGGGGTTCAAGTCGAAGACCGACCAGGAGGCCTGCGCGATCGTTCTCGAGGAGGAAATCAAGAAGGTCAGGGCAGGGTTTGTGAAGTGATGATGTGACGAGCGCCGCATCATGCGCGGGCTTGCCCCGCGCATGCTCATCCTCGAACAACCGGCATCATCGAAGACGACGACTTGGGCGACCGGCAGGTTCTGGGAATGTGAAAGCGGGATGACCTCATACTGCTTGACCAAGATTA
The DNA here is from genome assembly GCF_037139295.1 of Aestuariivirga sp. Classification (GTDB taxonomy): domain Bacteria; phylum Pseudomonadota; class Alphaproteobacteria; order Rhizobiales; family Aestuariivirgaceae; genus Aestuariivirga. The sequence continues at coordinate 6,812 of NZ_JBAXGR010000039.1, read as the reverse complement.
CCAATGTCGGCGGCGCAATGCCCGAGCCGCGCTTGGCATGGCGCAGCGGGGTGACCATCATCGCCACGACGGGCGTTGCCGTTCGGCTGGACGAGAAGAATCTGGAGGCTTGAAACGGGCGAACAGTCTCCATAAGCCATAGAAGCATGGAGACCAACATGACCGCCTCGCCAATGAAGATCGACAGCGCAGAACTCCGTCTCGTGCGGCTGCCGCTGCTCACCCCCTTCACCATCGCCACCGGCACGATGCACGAAAAGCTGTTCCCCCTGCTCACGCTGCGGTCGAATGGTATCGAGGGCTTTGCCGAGGGCGTGATGGACCCCCTTCCCGATTACCTCGACGAGACCATTGCGGGTGGAATGATGCTGCTGCGCGACGTGCTGATCCCGCAATTGGTGGGCAAGAGCTTCGGGAGCCCAGCCGCCATCGAGGGGCTGCTCGCGCCCTGGCGCGGACACTACATGACCAAGGCGATGGTGGAGATGGCCTTCTGGGACCTGTGGGCCAAGTCGCTGAATCTGCCTCTCACCACTCTCCTGGGAGGCGAGCGCGATGCAATCGACGTCGGCGTATCACTGGGGATTGGGCCGATCGACAACACAATCGAGCGAGCGCGGAATCACCTCGCGCTTGGCTACAAGCGCATCAAGCTCAAGATCATGCCCGGCCACGACGTGAAGCTGGTGGAGGCGGTGCGCAATGCGCTGCCAGACGCACACCTCACGGTTGATGCCAATAGCGCCTATACGCTGGCCGACATGGACACCATGTTGGCGCTCGACGGCTTCGGGCTGGATTATATCGAGCAGCCGCTGGCCTGGGACGACATCCACGACCACGCCGTGCTGCAACCCCGCTTGAAGACGGCAATCTGCCTCGATGAATGCATCCACACCGCCGAGCACGCCCGAAAGGCGCTGGAGAGTGGTGCCACACGCATCATCAACATCAAGGTCGGGCGCGTCGGCGGCTATCAAGAGTCACGGCGCATCCATGACCTGTGCGCGGCATGGACCTTCCCCGTGTGGTGCGGCGGCATGCTGGAGAGCGGCATCGGACGCGCACACAACATCCACCTCTCCACGTTGGCCAATTTCCGAAAGCCGGGAGATACCTCGAGTTCTAGCCGCTATTTCGCCAAGGATATCGTCAACGAGGCCTTGGAGGCCACCGACGGGCGCATGCCCGTGCCCAGAGGCCCCGGCATCGGGGTAACGCTGGACCGCGCCTTCCTCGACAAGGTAACGGTCTCCACGGAGACTTTCCCGGCATGATCATCCGCGATCTTTCCGGCATGGAAGAATTCTTCAAGGCCGAGCAGCTTCAGCGCGACGTGTGGGGCGTCGACGACACCGAGGACCCCGCCGACCTCATGATGGTGATCCAGAACGAGGGTGGTCTCGTCGCCGGCGCTTTCGAGGGTGAACGGCTCGTCGGCTATGTCTTCGGCTTTCCAACGCGTGAAACAACCGTTCAGCACTCGCACCGGCTGGCAGTCCACCCGGACGCACGCGGCAGGAGCCTCGCCCTAAGGCTCAAGCGCTACCAGCGCGAATGGTGCCTTGCCCGCGGCATCACACTGGTGCGCTGGACCTTCGACCCGCTGCGCCATACCAACGCCAACCTCAACATCGCGCGCCTCGGCGCCGAGGTTTCGACCTATCATCCGGACTACTATGGCGTCATGAAGGGCATCAACGCCGGCCTCCCGTCCGACCGTCTGCGCGCTGACTGGCACCTTGCCTCCGACCGCGCGAAGGCCCGCGCCGCCTGGGAACCCGGACAACCGAAGCCCTCCGCGCCGAAGGATGCCTTGCCCGTGACGATCCCGCCCGACCTTGACCGGTTGCTGGGGGAGGACTATCAATCCGCCCTTGCCGCGCGCCTAAACCTTCGGGAAAGGCTGATGCAGATGTTCTCCGAGGGTTACATAATCCGCGATTACGATGTGGCAGCAACGTCCTACCTTCTGAGCAAAGCGTAATGACGAAGCAACCGCCGGAAGCCGCCCGTTGTTCCCACCATCGTCAAAGCCTATGCTGACGCCTTGGCAAAGAGAGGCGCCAGCTGGCACCCGGAATTGGATGTCTGACATCACCTCAAGTTGGCGAATGACACTGCGGGCGGTCATGGGGCCGGTCGCGGTCTTGGCTGCCGGCGCAGCATTGTGTGGGGCCGCGGCAGCGGAGGTGACCGTGAAACCCGCCGCCAAGGGCTATGACATCGACATAACCGGAAATGCAACGGCCTCGGAATTGATCGAGGCCATCGCCAGTGCCACCGGCGTCGATATCAAGGGCGAACCGGAGGACACGCCAGTCGGCGCCAATCACCTCCGGAACGCCAGCCTTGAACGGGCATTGCGTGCGCTGCTTCCAAAGGCGCCCTTCGTGGTGAAATCGGATGATGAAGACATGCCCACGGAAATCATCTTCCTCTCGCCCTCCCAGAATGGCGACGGGACAGCGGGCGGCCAGGACGCATCAGACCCGGCAATGACGGACCAGGACTTGTCTGACGGCACGGCCCCGATGACGCCTGACCCGGCAGACCCGATGGACGACGGTTCGCAAGACACCGGACAGTGAATGATCGGCATGGCGAAGCACCGAAATTGGCCTTGCGCTGCATGGTGGACCATCGCCAAACACCGCTGGAACGGCAGGCGCATTTGGTTCATACACGCATGCGATTTCAAGGTTTTCCAACACTTCAGGTAAGCGTGAATGACACATCTCTGGGTAAGGTCGGAACAGCGGCCCAACGAAGAACGCGTCGGCCTGACATCTGACGGAGCGGCGGCCCTCGTGAGAGCGGGCATCACGGTCACCGTCGAGGAAAGCTCCGTTCGTGCGATCGGCATCGATGGCTACAAGGCAGCAGGATGCCAGATTGCCGCCGAAAATTCATGGCCCTCAGCACCACGTGACGCCATCATTTTCGGTCTCAAGGAACTGCCAGAGGACGGTACGCCGCTTGTCCACCGCCACATCATGTTCGGCCACGCCTATAAGGGCCAGCCAGCGGGACAGGTATTGCTCAAGCGATACAAGGCCGGCGGCGGGACACTCTATGACCTCGAGTACCTTGTGGACGAGGCGGGTCGCCGCATTGCCGCATTCGGCTACTGGGCGGGCTTTGCCGGGGCCGCGATCTCGCTCAAATGTTGGGCGGCGCAGCAGAAGGGCGGCCTCTGCGGACCAGTTTCCAAAATTTCGAGCAAGCAGGCGCTGCTCGACGGACTCAAGGCGGAGTTGCCACCCGTGCAACGGCCACGCGCCATGATCATCGGCGCGCTGGGGCGCGTTGGCACAGGGGCAGCCGACCTCTGCGCCGCCATGAACGTTGCAGTGACCAGATGGGACATGGCTGAAACTGCCTCGGGCGGCCCCTTCCCTGAAGTGCTGCAGCACGAGATCTTCCTGAACTGCATTCTGGCGCGGCCAGGTTGCCCGGTGTTCGTGCCCGAAGCAGCCAAGGCAGCACCACGCGCTCTTACTGTAATCGGCGATATCGCTTGCGACCCGACTTCCGATTTCTCGCCGATCAAGGTCTATGATCGAGCCACCGACTGGGAGGCTCCCGCGCTACGCGTATGGGACGCACCACCGCTCGACGTGATGGCAATCGATAACCTGCCTTCCCTGCTCCCGGTTGAAAGCAGTGAGGACTATGCAACGCAACTGTTGCCATCGCTGTTGACGCTCGACGATCTCGATGCCGGCGTATGGGGCCGGGCCTTTACCGAATTCACCCGCCACACGGCGACACTCTGACGGAGATTGACATGACGACGATTCACTGGTGCGGCACCGGACTTTCCTCCGGCCCCGGCTTGCGGCGGCTTCTGGAGAATGGCCACAAGGTGGTGGTTTGGAACCGCACCGTCTCCAAGGCGCAGGAGGTTGTGGGCGACCTCACGAAGGACGTTCGCCCCTATTCGCTTGAAGCACTGACAGCGGCGCTGCAACCGGGTGACATTGCCATTTCGATGCTACCCGCTGACCAGCACGTGGCGATCGCCAAGGCCTGCCTTGCGAAGAACGCCAACTTCGTGTCGTCATCCTACATCGCGCCGGAGATGCGGGCACTCGACCCCGAATTCAAGGCCAAGGGTCTCGTCTCGGTCAACGAGGTGGGCCTCGACCCGGGCATCGATCACCTGATGGCGCATGACCTCGTCGCGCGCTACCGAGCTTCGCCCGCCTACCACGCCGACAATGTGCTGAGCTTCACCTCCTATTGCGGCGGCGTGCCGAAGATTCCGAACTCGTTCAAGTATAAATTCAGCTGGGCGCCAGTGGGCGTGCTGAAGGCGCTGCGCTCTCCCTCGCGCAGCCTGCGTGACTTCAAGGAACTGAAAGTGGACCGGCCGTGGAACGCCATCACTGGCTATGACGCGCCGCTGCCAACGCCCGAAAGCTTCGAGGTCTATCCGAACCGCGACAGCTATCCCTTCATGGAAGACTATCGCTTCGACAAGAGCTGGAAGGTGAAGGACTTCGTGCGCGGCACCATCCGCCTCAACGGCTGGGCCAAGGCATGGGACCCTGTTTTCAAGGAAATCGAGACACTGTCAGGACCTGAGGGCGATGCGCGACTGGCCGAGATGGCCTCCGATTTCCTCAAGGAGAACGCCTATGCGCCGGGTGAGCCCGACAGGGTGATCCTGTTCGTGTCGCTCAAGGCAGAGCGCGATGGCAAGGTGGTGTTCCACGAGACCTGGGCGATGGATGCCTGGGGTGACGAACGCGGTACAGCCATGGGCCGGCTCGTGTCCATGCCTGTATCCTTCGCCGTCGAGACAGTGCTGAAGAAGGAATTCAAGCCTGGCGTGCACGCGGCACCAGCCGACCCGAATATCCTGGCAAGCTGGCTCAGCCAGGTGAAGGGTCTCGCGCAGTACATGGAACTGGTGAAGCTCGCCTGATCATCAAGGGCCGGAGCACGGCGTCATGCCGTTGCTTCGGCTCGCCGTCATCCCGTAAGCAAAAGTGGCGGAGCAGGAACGCATGGCAAATAGCAATTTCGATGCGGTCATCATCGGCGCGGGCCACAACGGGCTTGCGGCTGCAGTGCACCTCGCCAAATGCGGCTGGAGTGTCGGTGTCTTCGAAGCGAAGGCAGAAGCGGGTGGTGCAGTGAAGACGCGCGAGGTGACGCTGCCGGGCTTCCGGCATGACCTCGCCGCTATGAACCTGTCGATGTTCGCCGGTTCGCCCTTCCTGCGCGAGCATTGCGAGGGCCTTGGCCGCCACGGGCTTGCATTCACGCCAGCAGCCCACTGTTTCGCATCAGTTTTTCCGGACAAGACGTGGTTCGGCGTATCCAAGGACCCCGCTCTTACGATGGCGCGGCTCAACGCCATCGACCCCGGCGACGCGGAAGCCTGGGACGCGATGATGCAGCGCTTCGGCAAGGATGCGCCGCACATCTTCGGCCTGCTCGGCAACGTCATGCCGTCGTGGGCGACTGCGAAGCTTATCTACAAGGCGTGGCGCGAGCCGTCATAGTCGAGGCCATCCTGTCCTTCGTCGGGCTCTCGGTGTCGACCGACATGCCCACCTGGGGCGGCATGATCGCGGAGGGTCGGCAGATCATCTACCAGGCCTGGTGGGTGCTGGTCTTTCCGCTCGGCGCGTTGTTCCTCACCGTGCTCGCCTTCAACCAGTTGGGAGACGGATTGCGCCAGTGGCTCGATCCGATGCTGAAGCGATGAGCCCGGTTATCGACATCCGTAACCTTTCCGCCCGCACCGCGGTGAGCCCCATCCTGCGCGACGTCTCCCTGTCGGTGAACGCCGGCGAGGTGATGGCGCTGGTGGGCGAGAGCGGCGCCGGCAAGTCCACCATCGCCAAGGCAGTGCTCGGCATCCTGCCGACCGGCATCAAGGTGACTGGTGGCAACATCATCTTCGAAGGCACGGACCTTCTTGTACTCTCACCCCCAAAGCTGCGCGAGATGCTGGGCGTTCGCATCGCGCTCATTCCGCAGGACCCTCTGACTTCGCTCAATCCCGCCCGCCGCATTGGCAACCAGCTGACAGACGGGTTGCGCCTGCGCGCCGGCATGAACCGCAAGCAGGCGTTCGACAAGGCGCTAAGCCTGCTCAACGACGTTCACATCCGCGAGCCGGAGCGCGTGCTGGAGCGCTATCCACATGAACTTTCGGGCGGCATGCGCCAGCGCGTGCTGATCGCCCAGGCCTTCTCGCTCAACCCACATGTAGTCATCGCCGACGAGCCGACCACGGCGCTTGACGTGACCGTGCAGAAACAAGTGCTGCGCCTGATCCGCGACATGCAGCGCGAACACAAGACCACGCTGCTCTTCGTCACCCATGACTTGGGCGTCGTCGCGCAGATCTGCGACCGCATGACGGTGCTCTACGGCGGCAAGGTGCTGGAACAAGGTGTGACGGCGGAAATCCTCGCCAATCCACAGAGCTCCTATACGCGCGCCCTGCTGGCTGCCAGCCCACGTTACGACCAGCCGGAGCAGAGCCTGAAGCCCGTGCCTGAAACCCTCATCGCCGAGCTCAAGCGGGAGATCGGGGCGTGATGCTGATCGACGCCCGGAACATTTCGCTCGACGTGCCGGACATGGGGCATCAGGTGCTCATCGGCCATCGCCGAAGGCTCCGCATCCTGACGAATGTGTCGATCGCGCTGAAGAAGGGTGAAACGGTAGGCCTCGTCGGCGAGTCGGGCTCCGGCAAGACCTCGCTCGGCCGCTCGCTGCTGCGCCTTTATGCGCCGAGCGAAGGCCAGCTGTTCTTCGACGGGCAGGACATCACCCATGCGAGCGCG
>NZ_JBAXGR010000038.1:0-33178 GCF_037139295.1 Aestuariivirga sp. | reverse complement strand
TCTCCATGCGCTTCTTCGTCAGCGGGCCGGTATCCTCGATCTTCTGGGTGCCGTCCGGCATGGCGAAGGAGTGGATCACACCGCGCGGTCCGAACCGCTTCTTGAATTCGGGGTCCTTGGGATAGTCGGGGTTTTCCGGCTCTTCCTCGGCATTAAGGTGATAGAGGTTGCCTAGGAATTCGTCGAAGCCATGATTGGTCGGCAACATCTCGTCGCGGTCGCCCAGGTGGTTCTTGCCGAACTGGCCCGTGGCATAGCCCTGAGCCTTGAGCAGCACGGCAATCGTCGGATCTTCGATCTTCATGCCTTCCGGCGTGCCCGGCAGGCCCACCTTGGTGAGGCCGGTGCGGATCGGCGACTGGCCCGTCACGAAGGCGGCACGGTCGGCGGTGCAGCTTTGCTGGCCATACCAGTCGGTGAACAGCGCGCCCTGCGCGGCGATCGAGTCGATGTTGGGCGTCTTGTAGCCCATCATGCCGCGGTATAGGCGCTGATGTTGAAACCGCCGATGTCGTCACCCCAGATGACGAGGATGTTTGGCCTGTCAGCGGCCTGGGCGCTGGCGGTGGCTGCAGCCCCCAGCGCCAGCAGGGCGGCGGTGAAAAGTGTCAGACGCTTCATTAAGCTTGGTTTGCTATGGGTAATGTCCGGCATGGATCGTACCTCCTTTGAGTTCCCCGACTAGGACAAGCACGGGAAGGGCCGCACCCTTCTGCACCGCCATTCTATCCCGCTTTCGGCCATGGCTGAAGCTATTCCAGCTCCTCCTGTCGCCGTCCGGCACCAGTCAGGTTGACATAATCAGACAGCGGGATGATCAATTGTGTACCGTTACGATATCTTGCAGCAGGCCTGAAAAAATATGCAGTTGGAAGAAGCCGTCGCCGTCGCCCGGAACAGCCGGTGGCTGTCCCAGCACGACCGGCGCGTACAGCACCTGATCTGCTCCCGCATGCGGCTCGTGAACCTGCCAAAAAACCGCACGCTGTTCGACATCGAGGATTCGGCGAGCGAGATCTATTGCATCGTCTCGGGCTGTGCCGTCATCACCGTGCCGCACCCGGTGCAGGGCATGCTCCACGCACATGTCATGCTCGCCGGTCGCTGGTTTGGCGAACCGGCTGCTCTTGGCAAGCGGCCGCGCATCATGTCCGTCGTGGCGCGGCGACCGACCGAACTTCTGGCCCTCTCCCAGACAGCCATCATCGACCTGCTCAAGACCGAGCCTTCCCTGAACTGGGTGTTCTTCAACCTCATGGCGTGGAACGTCGAGGAATATCTGCTGCACGCCGTGGACCTGATGATCGTCGACCCGCGTATCCGCCTGTGCTCGCGCCTGCTCACCTTCGGAGGTCGCCTGCTCAACTACCTGCCGCCCGGACCGGTGAGCATTCCCCTCACCCAGGAGGAGCTGGCCGCCGCCAGCAACATGTCGCGGTCCACGGTGTTCCACCTCCTGGGCGAACTCGTCTCCCTGGGCATCTGCGAATTGGGCTATCGTGAGGTCCGGATCCTTGACATGGCCCGCCTCGCGACCATCGTCGACGAGGCCAGTACCGGCTAGGAAGCCGCTGAAATCTCGCTCAGGTCGACCGAGAGCTGCCGCACCAGCCAGACCATCCGCTCGAACAGGCCGGTCGCCACGAACAGCGGCTCGCGGTTGGCATGTGATTGCTGGTCTTGTTCCACGATCTGCTGGCGGAACCGCGTCATCGTCTCGCTGCGGTCGGCTGTGAGGCGCTCCAGCATGGCATGGTTGGACAGGTCGCCTTCGGCTTCATCAGCCGCGAGACCGAGAAGCAGGTGCAGAGACTCCGTCATCGACTCGCACATGGTCTGCTCGCGCTCGGTCATCACAGTAAGATAAGAGATCTCGCGAACGTAGCCATGCAGGGCATCGATGATCGAGCTGATATGCTCATTGCAGCGCTGCAGCAGCAATAGGGCGGTGACTTCCGTGCCAATGGGGTGGCGGCTCACTGCCTCGCTGACGAAGTCGGAAATGTCCCCGGTCAAGCTCAGTGCGAGCTCTCGCCGCGCGCCATTGTCCAGGCCTGCATCCTCCTCCGGTTCGCCATGCCGCACGGGTCCAAGCGCGGCGGGAAGAAGCGAGATGAGCTTGGCCTGCTCGCGGCGGGCCAGAATAAATGCGGTTCCGGGGTCCTCCGCTGCTTCATCGAGGATGAACTCGGGCTCGAAGCGCTGCAATTCGCGGTTGGCAGGCGCCATCCGCTCGAGAAGCCTGAGCAGTGGCGAGCGCAACAGGCCGGACAGGATCGCGCCGATGAGGTTGATGACGAGATAGACGACGGAGAGAAACAACGGCACCGGCAGCAGTGTGGCCAATGTCCCGTCCTCCGGCATTGTCACCGCGAAGGGCAGAACCACCAATGCGCCGATGAGCTTCACCACCGCCTGCCACAGCGCCAACTGTCGCGGTGGTCCGGACAGGTGGGAGGAGATCAGGGCAACGCTTACTCCAGAGCCGGCATTGGCGCCGCACACCATCACCATGGCAGCCTCGAGCGGAACAACGCCTGTGGCACTCAGCATCACCGCGAGTGCGCTCACGGTGGATGATGACTGCATCAGCAGCGTCACGATGAAGGCGATGATGAAGCTGTATATCCAGGATTCCGATGCGAAAGTGAAGAATTCCGTCACCCAGGAGCTTTCTGCCAGCGTGTGCCCGGTGGCCTTCAACATGGTGAGGCCAAAAAGTGTGACGCCGATGGCAAGCAGCAGGTCCGTCAGGTGCCGCCCCGCTTCGCCCCGATGCAGTGATGCGAGATAGAGCAGGCCCACCACGCTCAATGCCAGCAGAGCCAGCGAACGTAAGTCCACCGAGGCGAGGAACACCAGGATCGAGGTTCCGACTGATGCCCAGGCGCTGATCGAGAGGGCGGCGAAGAACGAGACGGCGCGCGCGTTGAGAAGTCCGATGCAAATGAAGGCTGAGGCGCTGGTACTCTGTGTCACAGCGCCCAGCATGCTCCCAGCCAGCGCATTGCCGAAGGGCAGACGTGAAACACGGGCCAGTGCGAGGCGCATCCTGCGCGCGGCCAGTGCCCGTACCGCCTCGGACAACATGTGCAGTCCAGCGAGGAAAAAGCCGAGCCCCGCAAAGGCGGCGAGCGTGCCCTCAAACATTCTGGTTCACGCCCGTGTTGCGCGCAGCAGACGATAGACCACGAAGCCCATCACCGCCAATGCGCCGAGGATGACGCTGATGATGAAGCCATGCAGTACGGCGTAGCGCTCTCCCATGGACGTGATCAGGGCGTCGCGTTTTGCATCGGATGCAGCCCCGATATCTGCCGCTAGCGTGCCGATGCCGGCCTCGAGCGCCCTGTCGGCACCACGAAGTTTCACGTCGATGGTGTGGGCTGTCGCCGCGTCGAGTGTGGCTGCTGCCCCTTGCATCTCTTTCAACGTCGTTTCGTAAGATTGTGTCAGTGCCTCATGGGCGGCTACCAACGCAGCGGCGCGCTGGGCGTCTTCGTCGAAGCCCAGCGATTTTGCCTGCTGGGCCACGCTTGCGAGCAGTGCCTTGGTATCGAGATCCTGCTTGGTGAAGGCTGCATGGTGCTTGGTGAGCAGCTTCTCGTCATCGCCACGCAGCAGGATGTTTTTCCATTCCTGCACCTGCACCTTGAAAGCCACCTGCGCCTCCAGCGCATCGGTGGACAGTTGCCGCAACTCGGAAAAGCGCTCCATGCCATCAATCCACGTGCGATTGATCGACCAGATCGAGAACAAGGCAAATAGCCCGAGAACCGCCAGAAGCAGCATCATGACGAAGGCCGATGTGGTGACCGAGCGCCTGAGATCGAGTTTGTGCCTTACAGTCTGTGCCTGTGCCATAGCGTCCCCCACGCCCCATTCGACTTGCCTTATGACAATCGTGCGAAGCCGCCAAGCCCGGGTTCGGGACCTGATGTGGCATTGACAAGGGTCAATGCGTGGACGCATGGAGCATCATTCGCTCAGGCCGCTACGATACGGAAGGAATATTCATCTTGAGATTGATCCTTGCCCTGTTTTGCCTCGTTGTGGCCAGCAACGCCGCTGTCGCGCAAGATGCGGTCTTTACCTATCTGAAGACAGTGTCCGCTGCGGAACTCACCCGCATGCTGGACGCCGAACGCGCCACTTTCATCGAGACCCAGAAGCCTGGCGATGGCTATGAGCTTCCAACCGTCTCGACCGCCAGCAATGATGTTGAACTCTACACGGTGCGCTATGAGTCGCATGTGCCGGAAAAGGACGGCAAGCCCGTCACCGCAACCGGCCTTCTTGCTCTGCCGGTGCTTGCCGACCGTTCGAAGCTGCCGCTCATCATCTATGAACACGGTACGGTCTACGGCAAATATGAAGTGCCTTCCTATGCCTTCGTCGCCGCCAATCCGTCAGATTATGCGCATTACGATGGCAGTTACGAGACTCGCTACATGGCCGGGCTTTTCGCCGGCAATGGCTATGCGCTGATCGCGCCGGACTACTTCGGCATGGGCGACGATGCTGCGAGTCCGGAAGCCTATTTCGTCAAGGCCAGCACCCAGCAGGCCAGCAAGGACCTCTACCTTGCGGCGGTGGACTTCATGAAGGCCAAAGGCATATCACAGGATGAGTTCTTCATCGGGGGCTGGTCGCAGGGCGGCCTCAATGCCACCGGACTGCAGGAACGCTTCGAGCAAGACGGCATTCCCGTCACCGCCGCCTTCACGGCATCGGCGCCCGCCGATCCCTATGCTGCGCTGAACGGCCTGCTGTTCTATCCCCGCGCCGGCATCGACGCGCCCTGGGTCAATACCATTGTTGCGCTCTCCGTGTTCGCATTCCAGAACTACCACGGCCCCGCCGATCTCGCGAAGCAGACGCTGGATCCAGCGGTCTATCAAGACATGAAGGCCATCTACGAGCGCTCTTACAAGGGGCAGGAGGGACTGAAGGCCATCATGCTTCGCCTCGGCGACCGCCCGCTCGTCGCGTATCTTCGTCCGGAGTTGCGTGATCCGGTGAAGTTCGCGGTTTCGGATTATGGCCGCCTGCTGGCGCAGAGCGAGACCTACCGCCAGAGCTTCAGGGCGCCGGTCCGCATGTATTTCGGTTCGCACGATGAGGTTGTGAAGCAGATGATCGGCGTGCTCATGGCCGCCTATCAGGCAGTGCTCATCGGCAACTGGTCCGACCAGTCCCAAAACAACGTTCACCCCATTGACGTGAAGGGTGGCACCCACCGCCTCACCTTCATCACCGCCGCCCCTGCGGCGAAGGTGTGGATGGACGGCCTGCGCACCCCATAAGGCCCTAGCGCGACGTCTTGCGCCACTCCCACGGCATCTCGAAGCTGCCCGACCATAGCCCGCGCCGGGCAGCCTTGGCTGCGTCCTCGGCTCCGACATAGTCGAGGCTGTAGTGGCGGTAGGCCACCGCCCAGCCCTGTTCCACCATCCAGCGGTTCAGGTCTTCCCCGCCTTTGAAGCAAATGGCCACGAGGCGGCCATAGCGGTCATGCTCGCTGCCTTGGCAATCGATTGCTGATCTGCCCACGCGATCCGCCAGTGCGAAAGCAGAGTCCTTGCCGCAGTCCCAAGGCTTGCCGTCGCGCGTGCAGCGCTGACGGCTTTCCACTGCGTCGATTCCAAACAGGCGGATGCGCTGCCCGTGGATCTCGATCGTGTCGCCGTCGATGACGGACGCTTGCCCCGCGAGGCTTTCAGCCTGCCCGGGAAAGGGGAAGGCAAGAAATAGAACGATTACAAGGAGGATGACAGTTAGAGGCGGCCTCACGGTAGCAACGGGCATTCCGACTCAATCAGTGCTGGTTGGAGATCGGTCCACCCTAGCAAGGTTGTGGGCGTGCTGGCATCATTGCCGGTCTGGCAGGGGCGAAAGGTTTGCGATGGCGGACGCTTTTGTCCCTGCGGGAGCTGTGCCGGGGTTGCTGCGTCCGCCATCGCCTGCCCCGTCCGTCAACATCACGGCCCAAGCTCCGGATGTCGTGGCTTGCAGGGGTTCGTCGTTCTCAGATCTCCATGCGCCCCCCAGCAGGTTCAAAAGGTGGAGGCCATAGGGAAACGTCATGCGGATCCTCAGATCTCGGCTGCTTCCGGTTGGATGACGGGCTGCGTGGTGGTGGTGAGAGCGGCCGGATGCCGCCTCGGAACGGTTCGCTTGGCCACGTGCGCCTCCTTCGTCCTGGATGGTTCTCCGGGGGACCGGTGAACACAGGGGGAGACTAGGAGAGTAACGGCGGCGGGGATGTGCGGAAACTCACACCGCCAGATTTTTTGAAGATCTCCGGGTGGAGCTAATCGTTCCAGCTCTGCTCGATGAGCGCGCGGATGCGGGCGATGCTGGGGATGACCAGGGCCTTCCCCTTCTTCACCACCAGACCCTTGCCTTCGAGCCATGCCATCTCGCGGGAGACCGCTTCGCGGTGCGTGCTGATGCGGCTGGCAAGCTCGGCATGCGTAGGCATGGGATCGATTGCTGCCGTGTCCTCCACAACCGGAAGTGCCTGCCGCAGCAGTTCCGCCCGAAGCCGCTGTCGGACGGCCATGGTGCTGAACTCGAATACCCGGGTGGTAAGTCGCCGCACATGGGTCGCCAGCTGCCGGGTCACCGCCATGGCGAAGCAGGGGCTGCTCTCGATCATCGCCAGGAAGCGTTGCCACGGCATGATGGCGATGCTGCAGCGTGTTGCCGAGTCGACGCTCACCGACCGCGGCAGACCATCGACGGCGGAGATCTCGCCGAACATGCCGCCGGCGCTCATTTCATGCAGGCCAACGCGCTGCCCGTCGGCGGAATAGAGGCTCATGTGCAGCTTGCCGGACAGCAGGAAGAAGACGTCGAACGTCGTGTCGTTGTGACCGACCACCAACTCGCCTGGCCCATAGTCCCGCACCGAGCAGGCCACCACCAGGCCATTCAGGGCCTCCGCTTCCAGATCCCGGAAAATGGCGATGTTCCGGAAGTCTTCCACCGTCAATTTCGCCAAGCCCTGCTCCCTGAGAATCGCGGACTTCACCGCGTTTGGAGGATTCAACTTTACCCCACGTCCATAGTACTTTCACTTAAGAATTCTGAGAAATTATTTGGGAAGGCGTGCGTGTCATAAGTTGTGTCATGCATTTTTCACATCCAACCCGTGTAAATTGACATTGATCAGAAGGCCTTGGCGCCGTCTGCAGTTGCCTATATAAAACTTTCGGTTGTAGCCCCTTGGGGCGCCTGTCTTCGATGTCCTCCACCGGTTCGCCGGTTCGTGCCGTGTCTGAATCGTTTTCGGGATCTGGTAGATGATTGCTCTGTCCCAATGGCTCCGCGATCACGGGCTCGAACAGCACCTTGCGCTGTTCGAGGACAACGAAATCGACTTCACGACCATGCTTCTCCTTACCGAAAAAGACCTCGTGGAGCTTGGCCTGTCGTTTGGCGCGCGCAAGCGACTGCTTGCTGCGCTGATGCGGGCGGAGGGCGCTCCGGTCGTCGCAGACGACGAGCAGCGACGGCAGCTGACGGTGTTGTTTTGCGATGTTGTCGGATACACAAAACTTGCGGCCGAGCTTGATCCGGAGATCCTGACGGATGTTGTCCGCGGCTATGAGGATTGGTGCGCGGCCTGTGTCGCCCGCTATGAGGGCTACCTGTTCCAGCGCATGGGCGATGGCATCGTCGCCTTCTTCGGCTACCCCCTGGCGCATGAGCGTGAGGCCGAGCGCGCCATCCGCGCCGGTCTCGACATCCTCGATGGCGTCCGCAACCTGGAGCACCCGCTGGACCTGCGGATCGGTATCGCCACCGGCATCGTGGTGGTGTCGAGCGGCGGGCGTATGGCGGTGGGCGATGCGATGAACCTCGCAGCCCGGCTGCAGGCCACCGCACAGCCCGGCGAGATCGCGGTGAGTTCCATCGTGCGCAAGCTCGCTGGCTCTGCCTTCAGCTATGCGCCACTGGGTGACGTGGAACTCAAGGGTTTTCCGCAGCCCGTCCCAGCATTTCGGGTGGAGGAACAACAAACGATTCCAGCTGATCAGGCCGGCGTACCGGACCAGATGCCGGTCGGTCGCGAAACCGAACTCGGTGTGCTGGGTAACATGTGGCTGGACGTGTGCGAACAGAAAAGGGGTCGCATCGCAGGCATCTGCGGTGAACCCGGCATCGGCAAGAGCCGCCTTGCAACCGACCTCTGTGCGCAGATCGTGACGCCGGAGAACCGCCTGATCCGCTTCCAGTGCTCGCCCTTCCATATGGCCACGCCACTCTACCCGGTCATCGCCCATTTCGAGTCGACCATGGGCTTCACCCGAGGCATGGCTCCTGAGGAGCGACTGAACCGCATCGAAGCTCTGGTCTGCGGCCGCGACCACCTTCCGACATCGGACGTGCGCTTCATCGCGGCGTTGATGTCGGTGCCCTTTGTCAATCGTTTCGGCGCGATCACAGAACCGCCACGCATCGCCAAGGCGGAGACCCTGCGCATCCTCATCGCGATGATTGCCTCAGCCTGCGCCGACGCCCCCGCCATCATGCTGTTCGAGGACCTGCACTGGGCCGACCCTACGACGCTTGAAGGGATCGACCTAGTGGTGTCGCGCCTCGCGACCATTCCGGTGTTCATGGTGACGACCTACCGGCCCGAGTTCGCGCCGCGCTGGTCAGGTTCCGCCGACGGCCGCACGATCACCTTGCCGCGCCTTTCCCCGGAGCAGAGTTTCGCGATGATCCGCCGCTGTGCCGGTGGCATGCCGATGCCGCCCGCCATCGAAGGCATGATCGTCGAGAAGACCGATGGCGTGCCGCTGTTCATCGAGGAACTCACCCACGCCCTGATCGAATCCGGCCAGCTGGCGCAGAGCGGCGACCGCTTCGTGCAGGCCAGCGGCACGGTTATCGTGTCGCTGCCGGATTCACTTCGCGGTTCGCTGACCGCGCGCCTCGACAAGCTGGTGAAGGCCAAGCGCGTGGCACAGATTGGCGCCGTGGTGGGCCGCAGCTTCAGCCGCGAGTTCCTGCGGGCGATCGGCATCCATGACATGACACAGCTGGACGAGGGCCTGGCGCAACTCGTCGAATCCGGTCTCGCACACATCGAGGAAGGTGTGGGCACCCGCAGCTACGTGTTCAAGCACGCGCTGGTGCAGGACGCCGCCTATGACTCGCTGCTGCTGAGCCAGCGCAAGAACCTCCACAACAAGGTGGCTGAGCTTCTCACCGAGCATGACCCCGGCCTGACCGAGCGCCAGCCGGAACTCGTCGCCCATCACCTGAGTGCTGCAGGTGCCGATGCCCGCGCCGTGCCGCTATGGCTGAAGGCGGCGGAAATCGCCATGCAGCGCTTCGCCATCAACGAGGCGGCAAGCCACCTTCGCCGCGGCCTGCTGCAGGTCGCTTCGCTGCCACCGGGCGAGGAGCGCAACGTGCTTGAACTGCGCTACCGCGCAGCGCTTGCGCCCGTTCTTGTGGCCGAGCGCGGATGGGGGCACCCGGAGCTTTCCGCAGTGCTTGAACCCGCATGGATGCTTGCCTCTTCACTTCGCCACAGCGCCGCCTTTCTGCCAATTCTCAATGCGCTGTGGGTGCATTACATGTCGATCGACAAGCTTTCCCTGTCGCTCAACTGGGCCGAACGCGCACGTGAGATCGGCGAGGCGGCGGAAGATGGCAACCTGACGATCGTGGCACACCGCGCATTGGCCCGATCCTATTACTGGCAGGGAGATTTCGCGAAGGCGCGGCAGCATGGCGATGTGCTGAACACGATGTATGATCCCCAGAAGCACTGGCATGTGGCGGAGAAAACCAACACCGACCCGCAGACCGGCGAGTGGATCTACCGTGGCCAGTATCTCTGGATGATGGGCTATCCCCACCAGGCAGTTGCCACGTGCAACATGCGCGATGAGCATGCGCGCCGCCGTGGCCACCCCTTCGACATGGCCTTCTCGCTGACGCTGGGTGCGCAGGTCTATGAATTCCTGAACCTGCCCGGTGAACTCGAACGGCGGGCTGACGAGGCCAGCGCCATGGGTCGGCGTTTCGGCGTGCCGCTGTTCTTCGACATGATGTGCGAGATCAGCCGTGGCGTGGCCTGGCTGCGCGCCGGGCGCTTCGAGGAGGCAGCGGCACAGATCGAGCGCGCCGTGGCGCGGCTCGCGTCAACCGGGCACCGCGTGTGGCTTCCCTATCTGCTGGCGCTGCGCGGCGAGGCACTGGCGAGGCTGGGCCATACGGAGGCCGCCGCACGCCAGATCGACCAGTGCATCGAGCGCATCGAGCAGGGCGAGCAGCGCTGCCACTTTGCCCAGGTGTTGCGGTTGAGCGGCTGGCTCCACGGCCTTGAAGGCGACCGCCCCAATGCCGAGCGGCTGCTGCATCGTGCCATTGGCGTGGCGCGCGCGCAGGAGGCAAAGTCTTGGGAGTTGCGAGCGGCGATGACCCTTGCCGAGCTACTGGAACGCCATGGCGAAACGGAGCAGGCGCTCGTGGTCCTGCAACCGGTTTATGACTGGTTCACCGAGGGCTTCGACACCAACGACCTGCAGGCGGCTGCACGGATCCTCGCACGGCTTGCCAACTCGCCGACACCGCGTGCGCCCGTACTGCCCACGGCACCGGACGCACCGGCGGCTGGAATGTTCCGAACTGCATCCTGAGCCACTGCAGGCCGCTGTGGTTGAAGCACGCGGCCTTGATTTCCGCGCCGGAATTGCCGCATCGCTTTCCACGATCTCAAGGGAGGTCTTGAACTTCCCTCGCTGGACAGGCTGAGGAGCCTCGACTACCCTTTTCAGGATTTGCTCTTTTCGGTTCGGAGATCTTTCCATGAAGTCGCATTACAGGGTGGCCGTCATTGGTGGCGGCGTCGTTGGCGCGTCCGTGCTCTATCACCTCGCCAAGCTTGGCTGGAACGACACGGTGCTGCTCGAACGCTCGGTGCTGACGGCCGGGTCGAGCTGGCATGCGGCGGGTGGCTTCCATGCGCTCAATGCCGACCCGAACATCGCGGCACTGCAGGCTTACACAATCGACCTGCTCTCCGAGATCGAGAAGGAGTCCGGCCAGAGTGTTGGCATGCACATGACCGGCGGTTACTCCGTGGCCTCCGCACCGGAGCGCTGGGAATGGCTGCAGGCCTCCTACCGGGTGTTCCAGACCATGGGCATCGAGGACGTTCGCCTTGCGGGCCCCGACGAGGTGCGCGCCGCCTGCCCGATCTTCGATACGGGCGACGTGCTGGGCGCACTCTATGCCGAGCGCGAGGGCTATATCGACCCCTCGGGCGTGGTGCATGCCTATGCCAAGGCGGCCCGCATGCGCGGTGCCACGGTCGTCGAGCACAACCGCGTGCTGGAATTGCACCCGAAGGCCGACGGCAGCTGGTCCATCGTGACCGAGAAGGGCACGATCACTGCGGAGCACGTGGTGAATGCCGGCGGCTTGTGGGCCAAGCAGGTGGGCCGCATGGCGGGCATCGAACTGCCGCTCACCCCGATGGAGCATCACTACTTCATCACCGAGTCGATCCCCGAGATCCAGGCCATGGACCGCGAGATCCCGATGATGATCGACCTCGAGGGCTTCACCTATGTGCGCCAGGAAGGGAAGGGCCTGCTCGTCGGCATCTATGAGCAGAACTACAAGCACTGGAACATGGATGGTGCACCCTGGGACTATGGCTTCGACCTGATCCAGGAAGACATCGACCGCATCTCGGACGAGCTCGCCTTCGTCTACCAGCGCTATCCCGTGATGAACCACACCGGCATCAAGCGCTGGGTCAACGGCGCCTTCACCTTCTCGCCCGATGGCAACCCGCTGGTCGGACCCGTCCGTGGACTGAAGAACTACTGGACGGCCTGCGGCGTGATGGCGGGCTTCCTGCAGGGTGGCGGTGTGGGCAAGTCGCTGGCCGAGTGGATGGTCGAGGGCGAACCTGAGGCCGACATCTATGGCATGGACATCGCGCGCTATGGCGCCTTCACCGAGAACCGAGAGTACATTCGCCAGACGACGGGGCAATTCTATTCCCGCCGCTTCGTCATGTCCTATCCCAACGAGCAGCTGTGGGCGGGTCGCCCGCTGAAGACGACGGGCGCCTATGCCGACATGAGCCAAGCAGGCGCGCGCTGGGGCTGCTCATGGGGCCTCGAGGTGCCGCTCTACTTCGCGCCGCAAGGCTTTGAGGAAAAGCCGACGCTGAAGCGCTCCAATGCTTTCGACATCGTGGGCAATGAATGCCGTGCGGTGCGAGACGGCGTGGGCGTTCTCGATATTTCCGGCTTCTCGCGCTACGAGGTGACGGGGCAGAGGGCCGAGGCCTTCCTCGACCAGCTGCTTGCCTGCAAGCTGCCGGGGCCGGGCCGCGCCCGCCTTGCGCCGATGCTTGGACACGACGGGCGGCTCAAAGGCGACCTCACCGTGTTCAACTGGGGCGATGGCTCCTGGTGGATCATGGGCTCCTACTATCTCCGCCAGTGGCACATGCGCTGGTTCGAGGATCACCTGATCGAAGGTGCCATGGTCAAGGACATCTCCGACATCACCACCGGCTTTTCGCTCTCGGGCCCCAATTCGCATGCGCTGCTGCAGCGGCTGACAAGTGACGACATTTCCAGCAAGGCGCTGCCCTTCCTCGGCTGCAAGCCGCTGGATGTTGGATTGCCCCGCACGCGCGTCGGCCGCCTCGCGGTGGTGGGCGAACTCGGCTACGAGATCAACTGCTCATCGGTGGAACACGCGCGGCTGCGCAAGATCCTGCTGGAGGCCGGCAAGGACCTGGGCGTCGTCGAATATGGCTACAACGCGCTGCTCTCCATGCGGCTGGAGAAGAGCTTCGGCATCTGGTCGGCCGAGTTCCGCCAGGGCTATACGCCGGGCATGACCGGCATGGACCGCTTCATCGACTTCGGCAAGCCGGACTTCGTGGGCAAGGCCCCAGCGCTGAAGGAGCGCGACGAAGGTGCGAAAACACTTCTGGTGACGCTTGAGGTGGACGCGACTGACGCCGATGCCTCAGGCTATGAGCCGGTGTGGCAGGGAAGCAAGCGCGTGGGCTACGTGACCTCGGGCGGCTATGGCCACACGGTGAAGAAGAGCCTCGCCATGGTGCTGGTGGATCGGGATGCTACGAAGCCCGGCACTGAACTCACCGTTCACGTGGTGGGGCAGGCGCGCAAGGCGCGGGTCATTCCTGCCTCTCCCTATGATCCCGAAAGCAAGGCGATGCGCGTCAAGGTCTGACGCGCTGGCCCCCTTCAGCCGTCTGGTCGTGAAGCCCTTTGGACGCGACCAGCACAAGAATGCCGCCGAGTGCGGCGATCACCGCGAGTGCGATGAAGGCTACGCTGGCGTCGCCATGATTGGCGGTGCGAATCTGGCCGATCAGCATCGGGCCAATATAGCCGCCGAGTGCCCCCATGCTGTTGATCAGCGCGATGCCGGCGGCCGCTGCCGTGCCGGCGAACAGGCTCTGCGGCATTGGCCAGAAGGTGACGACGGAACAGCCGCATCCGGCAGTGACGAGTGACAGGCCGGTCAGCGCCAGCACCGGGCTCTGCGGCCAAACAGCCAGCATGGCAAGTCCGATGGCCGCCATGGCATTGCCCGCACAGCTGTGCCAGCGGCGCTCGCGCGTGCGGTCCGAGTGGCGGGCCCAGATGACCTGCACGATGATCATCACCGTCCACGGGATCATGCTGAGCAGGCCAACGCGGAAATAGTCACCCGGCGGAATGCCGAGGTTCTGGACGATGGTCGGGATCCAGAAGCTGACGGCATAGATGGCGATGGTGCCCGTCATGTAGGACAGCGCGAAGATCCAGATGCGGAGACTGGTGAAGGCATGGCCTGCGGACACGAGCGTGGCCCGTGACCGGCTCCTGTCTTCCGCCTGGATGTCGGCGGTGACGGCAGCAGCCTCCGCCGGGCTCAGCCATTTGGCGGCCGAGGGCCGGTCCGGCAGCATGATGAGAAAGGCGATGCCGGTGAGCACCGAGGGCAGGGCCTCCAGCAGGAACAGCCACTGCCAGCCGCGCAGCGAGAACAGCCCGTCGGCGAATTGCAGGATGGCACCCGACAGCGGCGCGCCGATGACGCTCGACACGCCGACCGCTGTCATGAACAGGGCGATGACATTGGCCCGCTGGCTGGCGGGGAACCAGTAGGTCAGATAGAGGATGACGCCCGGATAGAACCCGGCCTCCGCCGCGCCCAACAGGAAGCGCAGCAGGTAGAAGCCGAATTCGGCATCCGTGAGATGCAGGCCCTGGGCCATGCCGCCCCAGCGAAAGTCGCCCAGAAACATGAAGAGGCAGGAGATCACGCCCCAGGTGAGCATGATGCGCGCCATCCACAGCCTTGCGCCCACCCGCGCCAGCACCAGGTTGCTCGGCACCTCGAACAGGAAATAGCCGATGAAGAAGACACCCGCCCCGAAGCCATAGACCGCATCGCTGAAGGCGAGGTCGGAGGCCATCTGCAGCTTGGCGAAGCCGACGTTCACCCGGTCAAGGAAGGACACCACATAGCCGATGAACAGCAGCGGCACGATATTCCGGATGATCTTGCCGTAAACCGGTGCGGTCGCAGCCGCCGGCGGTGATGGTGTCATAAGCTTTGCTCCCCACGCTTATTCGCGACAGCGATAGGAGAGGCCTTGGGCCCGGGCAAGCTTGAATTTTGCAGCCCCGGACGGTGCAGGCTGGCGGGCGGCCGAGGGATGCACTAGCCTTCCCGAGATCATGGTGTGGGACGGGGCATGGGGTCGAGCCTTCACGCGCAGCAGCTGGTCACCAGCCTCACCGCCGGGCTGATCGCCGGCATTCGCACCATTCTCGGTTCGGCCAGCATGGTGGTGCTGGTGATGCCAAATGGCCTGCCGGGCGGCATTGCCCCGGCCCTGGAACTGATCCTGACTGGTGGCGTGGTGGTGGGCGCGCTGGTGGCGCTGTTCAGCAGCTATCCCGGCGTCGTGGCACAGGTGCAGGATGGCCCCGCCGTGATCATCGGTGTCATGGCAACGGCACTTGCCGCCACGATGGGCAGCAGCGTACCGCCCGCCCTGGCCGTGCTGGTGGTTCTCGCCTCGGCCAATGTGGCGGCCTTCGCGGCGGGTGCCGTGTTCTATGGCCTCGGCGTGTTCCGCCTGGGCGCGCTGATGCGCTTCATTCCCTTTCCGGTTGTCGGCGGCTTTCTGGCAGGCTCCGGCCTGCTGATCCTGCTGGGTGCGATCCCCGTGCTCACCGGCGTGGCGATTCCGAAAATCGACTTTCAGCTGCTTTCAGAGCCGCTGCGGGCGGCGCGCTGGTTGCCTGGCCTCGCCTTCGGCCTGCTGCTGCTGGCGATGCTGCGGCGCTATCGCCATCCGCTGCTGGTTCCGGGGCTGCTGCTCGCCGCCGTGGCGCTCTATCACCTCGGCTTGCATTTGGCAGGCATGACAGTCGGCGAGGCGCAGGCGGCGGGGCTTCTGCTGGGGCCCTTTCCCGACTTCACCGGGCTCGAGGCGCCAGCCTGGATACGGCTCTCGGCGGAGGAGTGGTCACACGTAGCAGCCCATATCCCGACCTTCGCCTCGATTTTACTGGTGAGCGTGGTGGCGCTGCTGCTCAATGCCAGCGGCCTCGAACTGGCAACGCGCAGCGATCTCGACATCAACCGCGAACTGCGCGCCGCGGGGCTTGCCAACATGGCGTCGGGGCTGCTGGGTGGGGCGGTGGGATTCCACGCACTCTCCGCCTCGCTGCTTGGCTATCGCATGGGCGCCAACAGCCGTGTGATCGGGCTCGCCTCGGCGGCGCTGTGCCTTGCCGCCCTGCTGTTCGGAACATCGCTTCTCGCCTACATGCCGCGCGCCGTGCTGGGCGGGCTGCTGTTCTCGATGGGTGCCGGCCTGCTGATCGAGTGGCTCTATGACGGTTGGCGCCGGCTGCCGCTGCAGGATTTCCTGATTGTCGCACTCATCGTCGCGGTGATCGGTGCTGTCAGCATTCCCGCCGGCGTGGCGGTGGGTGTGGCCGTCGCCATGGTGATCTTCGTGCTCAGCTACAGCCGCGTGCGAGTGATCCGGCAGGAGCTTTCCGGTGCTGACTATCGCAGCAACGTTGATCGCAATCCCGCTGCCCTCGCCGTGCTGAAGGCGCAGGGCAGCGCCATCAGGGTCATCAAGCTCGAGGGCTTCATCTTCTTCGGCACGGCCTATTCGGTGCTGACACGGATCCAGCAGATGATGGCAGCACCTGGCCCGCGAAAGATGCGCTTCCTGCTGCTCGACTTCCGCGATGTGCCGGCAAGCGATTCCTCCGCCATGCTGGCCTTCTCCAAGATCAGCACACTGTGCGAGCGCAACGCCTGCCAGCTTTTGCTCACCCGCATGAACAGCGGGCTGCGCGCGCAGTTCCGCCAGTCCGGTATCGAGCCCGCAGCGGGCAGCGTGAGCTTCCATGACGACCTCGACGAGGCGCTCGAACAATGCGAGCAGGACCTGCTGCGCGATGCGGCGGGCCGAGGACTGCCGGGGGATGTCTCGGGCTGGGAGCGCATCCGCCGGGTGTTGCCGGAAGGAGCCACCCTCTCCGACTTCATGGCCTATCTGGAGCCACGGAATTTTGCGGCGGGTGACTATCTGCTGCGGCAGGGCGGGCCACCGGACGAGATCCTGTTCATCGAAACGGGTCGCGTAACGGTGCGCCTCGGGCTTCCTGACGGGCGCTCGATGCGGCTTCGCTCGCTGACCGGCGGAACGATGATCGGCGAGATCGGCATGTATTTGAACCAACCGCGCAACGCATCCGCCATCGCCGACGAGACGACTGAGGCCTATGTGTTGCACGCGGCGAAGCTGCGTGACATGGAACGCAGCGACCCGCAGCTGGCCAATGCACTTCACCAGGCTATCGCAGCCCTGCTGGCGGAGCGCCTCAGCACCACAAACGGACTGCTGCAGCGGCTGATAGACTGAGCTGGCTATGCGCCGTCAGGCGCGGCGGGGCTCGCGCAGGCCGGAGGGAGAGCCCTTGCGGGAGGGGAGCCGCCGCCAGATTTCAGCGCTGAGCGCAACGGCTGCCGCGACCAGAAGGACCTCGACGGCTGGGCGGAGACCTTGCCCCACATGGAGATTGGCATCGAGCACGCGCCACGGGTTGGCGCCGGTGGCGAGGCCGTACCACGCAAACTCGGCAAGCGCTGTCGCGGCGGCCCCGGCGAGCGCCACGCCTGCCAGCATCACCGCCCCCATCGGCAGGCGGAACCAGATTGCCAGCCGGTAGATCATCAGCGTCAGGAACAAACCCGCCATCAGCGTCGCCTCGCTGGCATCGAGCTTCGACTGCATGAAGAAGTGCAGGATGGCGAGAACGGCAATGACATAGACCGCGCGATGCAGGCGCTTCCACCACGGACCCATGCGGGAGATCATACCATCGGTCGAGGTTGCAGCGAGCAGTGCAAGGCCTGTCAGCGCGATGAATCCGATAGTGAGGTAGTAGCGGCTGAAGATCTCGCTCGCCACTTGGGCCAGGTCGAATTTCTGGCTGGCGACATAAAACACCAGGTGAGCGGCGGCCCAGCAAAACGCGCCCACGCCCAGCATGCGCCGGACAATGGCAAGCTTCGGCCAGCGGAACAGGCGCTGCAGCGGCGTCAACGCGAGGGTTATCAGCAGGAAGCGAACAGCCAGTTTACCGCTGTCATGGAGAGCCTGCTTGATCGGCAGAGGCCCCAGATCATGGTTCAGTGCCTGCCAGCCGAGCCAGAGGGCAGGCGCCAGCAGCAGGGCGAGGCAGCAGGCCTTGAGCAGGGAAAAGCGGCCGGCCCGGTCGGTGATCAGAAACATGGCGTCATATTGCAGGTCTCGCGCTGGCTGTCGTCTCAACTCACATCACGGTTTCGCGATGATCGTCAATTTCGGCTGGCATTTCAATGTCAGCCGTCCGATATCACAGACAACCCGAACATGACGAGGGAGCCCGCCATGAGCGATGCCCAGACTTCCGAAACCTTTCCCTTCCAGCGGACCGACGCCGAGTGGCGCGCCATGCTCACGCCTGAGCAGTATGACGTGATGCGCGGCCACGCCACCGAGCGGCCCGGCAGTTGCGCCCTTTTGCGCGAGAAGCGCCCCGGCCGCTTTCTCTGTGCCGGCTGTCGCACCAGTCTGTTCGAAGGCCAGGACAAATTCGAGAGTGGCACCGGCTGGCCCAGCTTCAACGTGCCGGTCGCGGGGGCTGTTGTGACCACCGTCGACCGCAGCCATGGCATGATCAGGACCGAGGTGCACTGCGCGACCTGTGGCAGCCATCTGGGCCATGTCTTCGAGGATGGCCCACCACCCACTTTCCTGCGCTACTGCATCAACGGCGTGGCTCTCGACTTCGAGCCGCTGGGGTAAGCTGATCAGAGCTCGCGTGCTGCCTTGCGCAGCGCACCGAAGCGCAGCCGGTATTCGCCCGGTGCTACGCCCACCTTGCGACGGAACAGGCGGCTTAAGAAGCTCGTGTCTTCGTAGCCGACCTCGTTGGCGATGGCTTCGATGCTCTCGTCGGTGGTCTCCAGCATCTGCTTCGCCTCCTCGAGGCGCAGCGCGTGGACGTAGTCGAGCGGCGTCATGCCGGTTGCATCGCGGAAGCGCCTGATGAAGGTGCGCGTGGTGAGGCCCGAGACCTCTGCCATGGCCGTGGCGGGTGAAGGTAGGCGATAGTTGTCGGCCACCCAGGCCTGACACTTGTTGATCACCGCGTCACTGGTCTGGCGGAACGACAGCAGCGAGGCGAAGGGCTGCTGGCCAAGCTCATGCCATTCCAGCATGTAGGTCTTTGCGACCTCGATTGCTTCCTTGAGGCCCACGTGGCGCGCGATCAGATAGAGCGCCAGATCCTGCCAACTGGTGCCGCCACCCGCCATGACCAGTCGATGCGACGTGCCGCCCATCACCAGCGGCTGGTTGAGGTTGACCTTGATGTTTGGATAGTTGTTGGTGAGGGTGCGCACATAGCCCCAGTGGATTGTGGCATCACAATTGGCAAGGAGGCCCGCCTCGCCAAGCAGCACGGCTCCCGAGCAGGCGCTCGCCAGAACGGCACCCTTGCGATGCACATCCGCCAACCACTCTGCCTCGGGTCCATATTGCCCGGCGACACTGTCTCCCGGGTTCACGAAGAAATCAGGAATGCACACGATGTCTGGTTGCGGTGCCGTGGTGAAGCTGTGGTCCGGCATCACCTGGATGCCGTTCGCTGCAGTGAAGCTCTCGCGCTCCCGCGCCACGATGAAGGGCTTCATGCGCTGGTCACCGGGCGTGCCCGTGGTGATAAACTGATAGTCGCGCCCGGGAGAGGAAAACAGGTCGAACATGCCGTAGAGCGTGGATGCCGTCACCTCCGGCACCGCCACGATTGCGACCTTCAAGGGGTCAGACATGTTCGCCATGGCTCAAATGACCTGTTCCGCGGAAATTTGACTTTACGGTTGGAGTTGCGGGCTGGCTAGCTTCAACCGCCACGGGAGGAACACAACATGACGAAAAGCACCACAACATCGATCGATTCCGGCGCCATAGACGCGCTGAGGGCGAGTCTCCGCGGCGAACTTCTCGATGCGGCACACCCGGCCTATGATGAAACCCGGGTTTGGAATGGCATGATTGACCGGCGGCCCGCGCTGATCGCGCGTTGCCGCAATGCGGCGGATGTGTCCGCAGCTGTCAGTTTCGCGCGCCAGCATGGGCTTTCGATCGCCATCCGCTCAGGAGGCCACAATGTGGCTGGCTACGCCGTTTGCGAGGGTGGCCTGATGATCGACATGACACTGATGAACGGCGTGCGCCTGTCGCCCGCGCTCGACCGCGCCTTCGTCGAGGGTGGCGCAGTGTGGCGCGATGTGGACGCCGCAACGGCACCGTTCAACCGGGCCACTCCCGGCGGCTTGATTTCGGCTACCGGCGTTGCCGGTCTCACGCTGTCAGGCGGGATCGGTTGGCTGCGCGGCCGTCACGGCCTCGCCTGCGACAACCTGGTGGCGGCCGATGTGGTCACGGTCGATGGACGTCTGGTCCACGCCAGCAAGACCGAGAACCCGGCACTCCTCTGGGCGCTGCGCGGCGGCGGGGGTAATTTCGGCGTGGTGGTGAACTTCGAATTCGCGCTGCACGAGATTCCCGCCGAACTGTTCTTCTGCGCCCCGATCTATCCGGAAGAAATGGCCAACGAGATACTCCCCAAGTGGCGTGACTTCATGGCGACGGCGCCAGAGCGCCTGAGCGGGTTAGCGGAGTTCTCCACCATCCCGAACGACCCTGCCTACCCTGAAGCATGCTGGGGTCGGCGCGTGATGGCACTGGCGCATGTCTACGATGGACCCGCGGACGAGGGCGAGTGCGTGACCGCGCCGATGCGCAACTTCGGTGAGACGCTGCTCGATTTCAGCGGCGCGATGCCATACGGCACCATCCAGACCCTCTATGATGCGATCTTCCCCAAGGGACGCGATCGCTGCTACTGGAAATCCACATATCTCAAAGGTCTGGATGATGGCGTGATCCGGGAGATCACATCGCATCTCGCAAAGCGCCCCTCCGAGATGACATTTGCCTCGATATGGAAATTTGGCGGCGCTATGCAGCGAGTGACGACGGAGTCATCGGGCTTTGGCGACCGTTCCGCACCCTTCATGCTGAGCCTCGATGCGATCTGGTCCGATGTCGCGGATGACGACGCGAACATCGGCTGGGTGCGCCAGACGTGGGCCGACATGCAGCGCCATTCAACCGGGAGGCTCTATCTCAACTTCCCTGGCCTTGGCGAAGACCAATCGCTGGTGCGCAACGCATTGGGCGACACCACCTATGCCCGCCTGCAGGAGGTTAAGCGCCGGTTTGATCCGCAAAATCTCTTCCGGATGAATCAGAACATTCAACCTGGCTGAGTCCTGCCGTGCTGCGATTGTACCGGTCCTCCAGCCTGGGCCCGGGGCCAGGCTCGGCTGGCTTCCGTATGGGATTCTACTGCCTTCAAGTATCAGCAACTTCATGTTATCGCGCTGCCAAGATATCTAGATCCTGGTTCCGCGAAACATGGCAGCACCACAAAAACCGGCCCGCAAGCGGGCTGACCGCGAGACACCCGAGCACCGCCACAGTCTCATTCTTCACGCGGCCCGTGCATGTCTGAGCGAAAAGGGCATGCGCGGCTTCACGCTGAAGAATGTCGCGGCCGAGGCGAAGGTCTCGATCAGCCTGCTGTCCCACTACTTCGGCAGCGTGGAAGAACTGCACAAGTCGGTCTTCCGCTCCGTGCTGTTCGAAGCGAAGGCGGTGGAATACATCAAGCCGAAGACCCTTGCCGAGGCGCTGTCCGCACTCCGCGAGCTGCTCGAAAAGAACTTCCACCCGGACTATTACTCACGAAGGAACCTGCTTGTCTGGTTGCCGATCTACGAGGAATGCTGCTCAACACCCGCACCAGGCGCAGTCTCGACAAGATCGAGCGTGAGCTGACGATGGAAGTGGCGCGGGCGGTGGCGGATGTCGCGCGGTTCCGCAACCTGACGGTCGACGCGGAGGCAATGGCCTTTGAATTCCTGGCCTTCCTCGACGGCCTATGGCTGCGCTGGTGTCTCTCAGCGCGGCGCGACACGCTGCGTGAGCAGGTGGCGGCCCTGCGCTTCCTTGAGGCGACGCTGGGGTCGCTGGCAACGTAAGTTCACGACCCGCGCCTGGAGTTCTTTCATTTACCCTGTCAGGTCTGCAGCAAGGCCGCGTTTCCTTACTAAACAAGTTAGTGGCTTAACCTTAACTCAGGGCATTGCGCAGCCTGACTCTAGGTAACGCCACCATGATCGTCTGTACGAATTCATGGTGCCGCAAGCGTCAACTCAACTAAAATAATATAAATATTTCAATTTGTTATGGGGTGAGGTGTCCCGTATCGCGACAGGCCGCCCGATGGGAATCCATTCGTTAGCCATACGGCTACTATAGTAGTTGCTCTAAGTTGACACTTATGCAAACGGTTGCTAACCCTCTCATAAGTAGTTTCTACTACGTATTATTTGTGGTTTGCAGGTGGTTTATGCGTATTTGGGGCGGTTTTGCGGTCCGGTCGATGCTGGTGGCCACGACCGCGTTGTCGGCAGGTTGGGCGACGAGTGATTTGGCTTCGGCGGACATCACCGTCACGCAGGCGTCGGCCGGCTCGGGGAAGCTTACGCTGCGCGGCAAGACCAATCCCTATGCAGTCCTGACCTTGGATGGCGGTGTCGCGTCGACGAAGGCGCGTGCCACGGGTGAATTCGATTTCCGCGCCTTGTCCTACATCCCCGGGCGCTGCGTGGTGATGCTCACCTCGCCCGGCCAGCCTTCCGTTTTGGTGAATGTTGCCAATTGTGCGCCGATCTCGCTGAAGTCGCGCGGCGACTGGAACAATCTCGATACCTATGTGACCGATGAACTTGTCTTCCATGACGGCTCGACATGGCGCGCCAAGCTGCCGGTGCCGGCCCAGGTTGCCCCCGGACCTTCAAGCGAGACCTATTGGGAACTCTTCGCCGCAGCCAGCAACACCGGTGGTTCAGGTGCCGGCACCGGCAATGACGGCGCGACCGGCCCCACGGGTGAAACGGGTGCAACCGGTGCGACGGGTGCGACGGGGCCGCAGGGCGATACAGGGTTGCCCGGTGCTGACGGTGCGACGGGTCCCATTGGCCCGCAAGGTGTGAGCGGTGACACGGGCGCGAATGGTGCAACAGGCGCGACAGGCGCGACAGGAGCAGCGGGCGCGACAGGTGAAACAGGCGCGACAGGAGCAGTGGGCACAACGGGTCCTCAGGGTCCGCAGGGTGAAACTGGTCTCGCCGGCGCAGATGGCGCAACGGGCCCTATCGGGCCTCAGGGCGCGACAGGTGATACGGGTGCCGATGGGCCGCAGGGTCCGAGGGGTGATACGGGTGCAGATGGTGCGACTGGTCTCCAGGGGCCGCAGGGCGACACCGGTGCTACTGGCGCAACAGGTAACACCGGCGCGACGGGTGCCACTGGCGAACAGGGCCTCCAGGGTGAAAACGGTGCGACGGGTGCCACCGGCTTGACGGGTGCCACGGGTGCCACTGGTCTGACGGGTGCGACGGGCGCCACCGGCCTGACGGGTGCAACGGGTGCCACCGGCCTTACGGGTGCCACGGGTGCCACTGGCCTGACGGGTGCCACTGGCCTGACGGGTGCCACGGGTGCCACTGGACTGACGGGCGCGATGGGCGCCACTGGCCTGACGGGTGCGACGGGCGCCACTGGCTTGACGGGCGCGACGGGCGCCACTGGCTTGACGGGTGCCACGGGTGCCACCGGCCTTACGGGTGCCACGGGTGCCACCGGCCTTACGGGTGCAACGGGTGCCACCGGCCTTACGGGTGCAACGGGTGCCACTGGCTTGACGGGCGCGACGGGCGCCACTGGCTTGACGGGTGCGACGGGCGCCACTGGCCTGACGGGTGCGACGGGCGCTACCGGTCTGACGGGTGCGACGGGTGCCACCGGCTTGACGGGTGCCACGGGTGCCACTGGCCTGACGGGCGCGACGGGTGCCACTGGCCTGACGGGTGCGACGGGCGCTACCGGTCTGACGGGTGCGACGGGCGCCACTGGACTGACGGGCGCGACGGGTGCCACTGGCCTGACGGGTGCCACAGGAGCGACTGGCGCTACTGGCCTGACGGGTGCCACGGGCTCCGTCCCGGTGGGAGCGACCTATGCCACAGCCGTGCTCACGGCGGGCACGAGCACGACCTACCTAACAACCACCACCGCCGTGTCGGTGGCCCGCAACATCCAGACCACGGGCACTGGCGCCCTCAGCGCGCTCGTGACCATTTCGGCGGACATCACGGTCACGAGCAACGTCACCTGTACGCTGACATTCGACGCGAAGAATTCGGGCGGCACGAGTGTGCTGGCGGCGGGTACATTCTTCATGGGTGTGAAATCGGCAAACTCGACCAACCCCATCATCGCCACTCAGGTCTTCCCGGTCACGAACCTGCCGGTGGGGCCGACGACTTTCCAGCTGCAATACAAGACCA
Source organism: Aestuariivirga sp. (assembly GCF_037139295.1). Taxonomy (GTDB): domain Bacteria; phylum Pseudomonadota; class Alphaproteobacteria; order Rhizobiales; family Aestuariivirgaceae; genus Aestuariivirga. The sequence continues at coordinate 9,106 of NZ_JBAXGR010000038.1, read as the reverse complement.
GCGCCTCGAGCTGCACGATCAACAAGGTCACTCTGGTCGTGGAGGCCCCCTGACGGACCGGCAAGGCCCGCAGACACTCTTCGATGACTGCAAGACAAGGGCCTCTGCCGGTTCGGCGGAGGCCTTTTCGCCTAGTCGGCCAGCGTGACGATGCCAGGATCGCGGCTGCGATAGCCATTCGGCCAGAGTTGATGACGCCGGTTTCTTCCTCCATCACTGCGGACTAGGATAACAAAACAGTAAGCGCCAATTCGCAGCTGGGGGTGAAATTGCCGTCGTTTCGAAAGATCCTGATCGCCAACCGCGGCGAGATCGCCATTCGCGTCATGCGGGCGGCAACCGAGCTCGGCAAGAAGACGGTGGCCGTCTATGCCGAGGAGGACAAGCTCTCGCTGCACCGCTTCAAGGCGGATGAGGCCTATCGCATCGGCGAGGGGATGGGGCCGGTTGCGGCCTATCTCTCGATCCCCGAGATCACCCGGGTGGCCAAGGCCTGTGGTGCGGATGCGATCCACCCGGGCTATGGGCTGCTGTCCGAGAATCCGGACTTCGTCGAGGCCTGCGTCGTGGCAGGCATCACCTTCATCGGCCCCAAGGCGGAAACGATGCGCGCGCTGGGCGACAAGGCGAGTGCCCGGCGTGTGGCCATGGCCGCCGGCGTTCCGGTGATCCCCGCGACCGAGGTCCTGGGCGATGACATGGCCACCATCGCCAAAGAAGCACAAGTCATCGGCTATCCGCTGATGCTGAAGGCCAGCTGGGGCGGCGGCGGGCGCGGCATGCGGCCGATCACCGGGCCGGACGAACTCGAGGCCAAGGTGCTGGAAGGCCGCCGCGAGGCGCAATCGGCCTTCGGCAATGGCGAGGGCTATCTCGAGAAGATGATCGAGCGGGCACGCCACGTCGAGGTGCAGATCCTTGGCGACAAATATGGCGCGATCTATCACCTCTATGAGCGTGACTGCACCGTGCAGCGGCGCAACCAGAAAGTCGTCGAGCGGGCGCCTGCGCCCTACCTCGATGCCGCTCAGCGCGCCGAGATCTGCGAGCTGGGCCGCCGCATCTGCGCGCATGTGGGCTATGACTGCGCCGGCACGGTCGAGTTCCTCATGGACATGGACACCGGCCGCTTCTACTTCATCGAAGTAAACCCGCGTGTCCAGGTCGAGCATACGGTCACCGAACAGGTCACCGGCATCGACATCGTGCGTGCGCAGATCCTGATCGCGGAAGGAAAGACGCTGGCCGAGGCAACAGGCGTTGCACGGCAGGAGGATGTGCGGCTCTATGGCCATGCGCTGCAGTGCCGCGTGACGACGGAAGACCCCCAGAATAACTTCATTCCCGACTATGGCCGCATCACTGCCTATCGCTCGGCCACCGGCATGGGCATCAGGCTCGATGGCGGCACGGCCTATGCGGGTGCGGTGATCACCCGCTTCTACGACTCGTTGCTCGTCAAGGTAACGGCCTGGGCGCAGACGCCGGACCAGGCGATTGCCCGCATGAGCCGCGCATTGTCGGAATTCCGCGTGCGTGGTGTGGCCACCAACATCGCCTTCGTCGAGAACCTGCTGAAGCACCCGAAATTCCTCGACAACAGCTGCACCACGAAATTCATCGACACGACGCCCGCCCTCTTCGAGTTCAAGAAGCGGCGCGACCGTGCAACCAAGATCCTCACCTACATCGCCGACATTGCAGTGAACGGCCACCCCGAGACAGCCGGCCGTCCCAAGCCGAAGGTGACAGGCCGCGAGCTGACGGTGCCAAAGCTGAGTGGTCTTCCGCAGCCGGGCACGCGTGACCTGCTGCTGGAGAAGGGGCCTCAGGCGGTGGCCGACTGGATGCTCGCGCAGAAGCACCTGCTCGTCACCGACACGACGATGCGCGACGGCCATCAGTCGCTGCTGGCAACCCGCATGCGCTCGATCGACATGATCCGCGTGGCGCCGGCCTATGCCGCCAATCTCTCCGGCCTGTTCAGCGTCGAATGCTGGGGTGGCGCCACCTTCGACGTTGCCTACCGCTTCCTGCAGGAGTGCCCGTGGCAGCGCCTGCGTGACCTGCGCGAACGCATGCCGAGCCTGATGCTGCAGATGCTGCTGCGCGGCGCCAATGGCGTCGGCTACACCACCTATCCCGACAATGTGGTGAAGACCTTCGTGAAGCAGGCGGCCAGCACGGGCATCGACGTGTTCCGCGTCTTCGACAGCCTCAACTGGGTCGACAACATGCGCGTCGCCATGGATGCCGTGCTGGAGTCGAACCGCGTGTGCGAGGCGGCCATTTGCTACACGGGCGATATTCTTGATCCGAACCGCGCCAAGTATGACCTCAAATACTATATCGGCATGGCGAAAGAACTGAAGGCCGCCGGGGCCCATGTGCTGGGTCTCAAGGACATGGCGGGGCTGCTAAAGCCCGCTGCTGCGCGCAAGCTGGTGAAGACCCTCAAGGATGAGGTGGGCCTGCCCATCCACTTCCACACGCATGATACAAGCGGCATCGCGGGGGCCAGCGTGCTGGCCGCGGCAGAGGCTGGTGCCGATGCCGTCGACGCGGCGATGGATGCCTTTTCGGGCGGCACATCGCAGCCCTGCCTCGGCTCCATTGTGGAAGCGCTCGCGCATACCGACCGCGACACCGGGCTCGATGCCTCCGCCATCCGCGCCATCTCGAACTACTGGGAGGCCGTTCGCCACCAATATGCGGCCTTCGAGAGCGGCATCGAAGCGCCTGCCTCCGAGGTTTATCTCCATGAAATGCCCGGCGGGCAGTTCACCAACCTCAAGGCCCAGGCGCGCAGCATGGGGCTGGAACCGCGCTGGCACGAGGTGGCGCAAGCCTATGCCCAGGCCAACCTGATGTTCGGCGATATCGTGAAGGTCACCCCATCGTCGAAGGTGGTGGGCGACATGGCCCTGATGATGGTGGCGCAAGGCCTCACGCGTGCCGATGTCGAGGACCCCAAAGTCGAGGTCGCTTTCCCGGACTCGGTGGTCGATATGCTGAAGGGCAATCTTGGGCAGCCGCCGGGCGGCTGGCCCAAGGCATTGCAGAAGAAGGCCTTGAAGGGCGAGGCGCCCATCACCGTCAGACCGGGCTCGCTGGTTCCTTCCGTCGATCTCGATGAAACCCGCCTCAAGCTGTCGAAGGACCTCAACGGCCGCCACGTCGATGACGAAGACCTCAACGGCTACCTCATGTATCCCAAGGTCTTCCTCGACTACATGGGTCGCCATCGCCTCTATGGTCCGGTGCGCGTGCTGCCGACGCCGGTGTTCTTCTACGGCATGCAGCCCGGCGAGGAGATCTCGGTCGAGATCGACCCTGGCAAGACGCTGGAGGTTCGTCTGCAGGCCGTGGGCGAGACGACGGAGGAGGGCGAAGCCAAGGTATTCTTCGAGTTGAACGGCCAGCCCCGCGTCATCCGCGTGCCCAATCGCGCCGTCAAGGCCAAGGCGCCGGTGCGTGCCAAGGCACAGGATGGCAATATCACCCAGCTTGGCGCGCCCATGCCGGGCGCCATCGCCGCCGTTGCAGTCAGCGTTGGCCAGAAGGTCGGGCCCGGTGACCTGCTGTTCACCATCGAGGCAATGAAGATGGAAATGGGACTTCGCGCCGAACGCGCCGCCACCATCAAGGCCATTCACGTGAATCCCGGTTCGCAGGTCGAGGCGAAGGACCTGCTGCTCGAGTTCGCGGAATAGGCGGCTGCGCATGCGCAAGATCTTCGTGCCTGATGCCGCCACCATGCCGAAGACGGCGGAGGTCGTCGTCATCGGCGGTGGCATCGTGGGGGTGGCCACTGCCTTCTGGCTCTCGAGGGCAGGCCTCGACACGGTGCTGATCGAGATGCGCGAGGGCCTCTCCACCCTCACCACGCCTCTCTCCATCGAAAGCTTCCGCGCCCAGATGACAGAGAAGGCAATGGCAGACCTCGTGCTGCCGTCGATCCGCATGTATGAGAACTTTGCCGATACGGTCGGCATCCCGGGCCATGACATCGCGCTGAAGCATCAGGGCTATCTCTTCGTCTCGGACGATGTGGTGAATGCCGAGAGACTGAAGCAGGCAGTGGCCGTGCATCACGGCTATGGTGTTGCCGGCTCGGAGTTTCTCGCTGCCGATGACATTCGCCAGCGCTTTCCCTACATCTCGGAGCGCATGGTCTGCGGCACCTTTCACCAGAATGACGGCTGGCTCTCCAGCCATGAGGCAACGCAGGGCTTTGCCAAGGGCTCGACCGCGAAGTTCCTGCTGCAGACGAAGGTGTCCGGCATCGACACCGATGCCGAAGGCATCTGCGCCGTTCGCACTACACGCGGCAGCATTGCCACGCGCCAGGTTGTCAATGCAGCTGGCCCCTTCGCACAATCCATCGCCGCGATGGTGGGCGTGACGCTTCCCATCGAAGCGGTGCGCCGCCAGAAGGTGCATGTGGCACCGAAGCCGCAAATCCCGAGGGCTGCGCCCTTGTGCATCGACGTCGGCCAGGAAACCTACTGGCGCCCCGAGCATGGTGGCGCGCTGATGGCCTGGGTCGACCCCGACGAGCCGGTGACCGCCAACCCGGTGGAGGACGTGCCGACGGACTGGGACTTTGCGGCCGTGCTGCTCGACAAGATCACCGCTCTCTCGCCCTTCTGGGCCGGGGTGGCGGAGACGCTCAGCAGCAGCGATCTCACCACCACGGCGGGCTATTACATGTACACACCGGACGACCAGCCGCTGATCGGCCCGGTGCCGGAGGTGAAAGGGCTTCATCTCAACTGTGGCTACTGGGCGGGCGTCATGCTGTCACCGGAGGCCGGGCGGCGCGTTGCGCGCCTGCTGACGGGTGAGATGCAGCCCACCGATAACCCCCTCCGTCTCAGCCGCTTTGCGGAAGGCCTCGTGTCCACCGGTGACAGCTTCCTGCGCGGCAGGCATTAGGGCGCAGGCAAGGTCGGAGCAGCCTGAATGGCTGGGCCATGCTAGACAGGGCTTCCGATCTCGTGCATCGACGACGCTCGCGTGCTGACGTTCCAGACCTGATGGAGACACCCATGCTCAAATCCTGGCCAGAAACGGCTTCCCGCCTCATCGCCGTCGCCATGGGGCGTGACAAGGCGGACATGGTGATCCGGAACGGCAAGTGGGTGAACGTCCATTCCGGCGAAATCATTCCCGCAACCGACATTGCCATCGCCGACGGCCGCTTCGCCTATGTGGGCCCCGATGCCGCACATTGCATTGGCAAGGACACGAAGGTGATTGAAGCCGAGGGCCGCTACATGGTGCCGGGACTGTGCGACGCGCACATGCATGTGGAAAGCGGCATGGTGACAGTCACCGAATTCGTGCGCGCCGTGATCCCTCACGGCACCACGTCGATGTTCATCGATCCACATGAGATTGCCAATGTTCTGGGCCTTCCCGGCGTGCGGCTGATGCATGACGAGGCGATGGCCATGCCAGTCAGCGTCTTCGTGCAGATGCCCTCCTGTGTTCCCAGTGCGCCGGGCCTCGAAAACCCCGGCGCCACGCTAGGCCCGGACGATGTGCGCGAGGCGATGCAGTGGCCCAACATCATCGGGCTGGGCGAGATGATGAATTTTCCCGGTGTGATCGCCGGTGACGAGAAGATGCTGGCAGAGATCGCCGCCACGCAGAATGCCGGCAAGACGGTGGGCGGGCATTATGCCTCGCCGGACCTCGGCAATCCCTTCCACGCCTATGTGGCAGGCGGCCCCGCCGATGATCATGAAGGCACGCGTGCGGAAGATGCCATCGCCCGGGTGCGCCAGGGCATGCGCGCCATGCTGCGGCTGGGCTCCGCCTGGTATGATGTCGCAGCACAGATCAAGGCCGTCACCGAGGCGGGGCTCGATTCACGCAACTTCGTGCTGTGCACGGATGACAGCCACTCGGGCACGCTGGTGAACGAAGGCCACATGAACCGCGTGGTCCGCCATGCCATCGCGCAGGGGTTGAAGCCCATCACCGCCATCCAGATGGCAACCATCAACGCCGCACAGCATTTTGGCCTTGAGCGTGAGCTGGGCTCGATCACGCCAGGCCGCCGTGCCGACCTGATCCTCACCTCCGACATCACGACACTGCCCATCGAACTGGTGATCGCCCGCGGCGTGGTGCTGGCGGAGAACGGTCGACTTACGGCAGAGATCCCGGCCTTCGCCTATCCCGAGGCGGCGCGTCATACGATGAACATGAAGCGCCCGCTCACCGCGAAGGATTTCGACGTCGTGGCGCCCAAGGGCCGCAACCAAGTGGATGTGCGCGTCATCGGCGTCATCGAGAACCAGGCGCCCACCAAGGCGCTGCAGAAGACTCTGAAGGTCGAATCGGGCCTTGTCGAGATGGACCGGGCGGGCGACGTCTGCCAGATCGCACTGGTCGAGCGTCACAAGGCGACGGGCAAGGTGGTCAACGCCTTCGTCTCGGGCTTCGGCTACACGAAGGATTGCGCCCTGGCCTCGACAGTGGCGCATGACAGCCACCACATGATCGTGGTCGGCACCAACAAGGAAGACATGGCGCAGGCAGCCAATATCCTCAAGGACAACGGCGGCGGCCTGGTGCTGGTATCCGAGGGCAGGGAGCTGGCGCGTGTCGAGATGCCGATCGCCGGACTGATGTCGGCTGAGCGTGCCGAGATCGTCGCCGCCAAGGCCGGAAAGCTGGTGGCCGCGATGAAGGCCTGCGGCTGCAACCTCAACAACGCCAACATGCAGCATTCATTGCTGGCGCTCGTCGTCATTCCCGAACTGCGCATCTCGGACGAGGGCCTGATCGACGTCACAACCTTCCAGAAGGTCGATGTCTTCGTGTGAGGTCGCCGCAAAGCGGCTTCTCCCGCCTCGGTGATTGTGCTTTCGTGGTGATGGAGACAGGAGTTGATGATGACAGTGAACACGCTCAGGCAAGTTGGAAAGTCAGGTGTAGCCGTTCCGCGCATCGGCTACGGTGCAACGGCCCTGTCCGACATGCCGGATACCTATGGTTACAGTGTTGGCGAAGAGCGCGCCCTGGCAACGATCCGGGCCATCTTCGACCAGCCTGATGGCTTCATCGACACCTCCCGCAATTACGGGCTGGGCCGCAGCGAAGCGCTCATCGGAAAGGTGGTGCGCGAGCTTGGTGGCTGGCCCTCAGGCCGCATCCTGTCCACCAAGCTCGACCGTGACATGGACACCTTGCGGTTCGACGCTGCTCAGGCGCGCCGCTCGCTGGAGGAAAGCCTGTCCGTTCTGAGGGTTGACCACGTCGACATCCTGCACCTTCATGATCCGGAATATGCCTCCGACCTCTCGGACGTCACCGGCCGCGGCGGCGCCCTGGATGCGCTGATGCGCATGAAGGAGGAGGGCCTAGCGCGCGCTGTTGGTCTGGCGGCGGGCCGCGTCGACATCATGATGCCATTGCTGCGCGACTGGGATTTCGATGCCCTGATCACGCATAACCGCTACACGCTGGTCAATCGCAACGCCGAACCGATGCTTGAGCTTGCCGCCGCGCGCGGCATTGCCGTCTTCAACGCAGCCCCCTATGCCAGCGGTGCGCTTGCCAAGGGTGCAGCCAGCCAGCAGCGCTACGTGTACCAGGTCGCCACTGAGGACGTGCTGCGCCCCATTCGCCGGGTCGAAGAAGTCTGCGCGCGCCATGGCATTCCGCTGGGCGCCGCCGCGCTGCAGTTTTCGCTGCGCGATCCGCGTGTTCTGTCGACCATTTGTGGCGTCAGCCGCCCGGAGCGCATCGCCGAAACGCTGCAATGGGCAAATTGGCCCATCAGCGATCAGGTATGGAGCGAATTGCTTGCCCTGCCTGCAACAGCCGACGACCCGGAATCCTCTCGCGAATATTCGCCAGGATGACCGCAAGTGGCGGGATAACGGCGAGTAGCTTGTTCGGAAGTGGCGCACCGGACAAGATGAAGATGAGAACTGGGTGGTTCTTTTAGTATTTGATATTGTTTGATCTAGCTTCCGAGATGAATTCGTTCGCTAACTGCATTCTGTCAACTCGGCACCCCCTTCATCGGTTCCTTGCATCGTCGGCTGCCACTTCGCTCCTGGCTTGCGCGGCCCGCTTTAGGCGCTCCGGACGGTGTGCCTCGGGCAGGATTGCTTGTGGAAATCTTGGAAAGAGTGCCAAGCTATTGTCGCGGATTATTCCCGGCCTCTCGACCTCTGTCAGCATTGGAAGTTTGTCGATTGCTTCCGTCTCCATGCCTGTCAGGCTTGCGGGTAATGAGGAAAGATCGCTTCCGAAGAGGATTTGGTCTAGCTCGACGAATTCCTTCAGCGCCACGATTGCCGAAAGTGGGTGCCATGGCGCGGCGGCCCTGCAACAGTTGATGGGAGGCTGCCGGGAGTCGCCTTTGCTACATGTGTGGTTTTGCCACTTCAGATGAAGGCAATCCCCGGCAAATCCCTTTACGCGGTCTTCGCTGCTGTGGACGGATCCGCAGACTGTGCCTTCACGGAGGCTTCGTGAGCGTCTGTGGACTGCATCAAGGCCTTGGAGGCATGCGTCTTTGCAGTATCGGGCTGCGACTTGCCGTAATGCTCTGCCGCGACGCGGTGCGACTTGGCGGTCGCCTCATGAAGTTCAGCGGCTTTCGTGTTGTGGGTCTGTGTCATGATCGTTCCAATCAAATACCGCGATCAGTCGCGATGGTTGATAACGGACCTGACAGACATTTGTTCCGTCCGTTCCACTTCTGACCTGTGTCAACTTCCGCCCTGCGCCTGAGCGTTGCGCGACCCCTGTTCAGGCGGCTCTTGATCGTGCCAATCTTGGTCGCGCAATGGTCTGCCGCCTCCTGGCAGGTGTAGCCAAGTGCGGCGACCAGAAGAACAGCCGAGCGCTGCCCCTTCGGAAGGGTGCGGATGACGGACATCGTCTCGGTGAGTTCAATGTTTTCGAGCTGGCCTCCGGGCACGCTGAGCCTCGCGGAGAACATGTTGTCCACATCCTCAACCTCGCGCCGCTTTCGCAGCATCGTGTAGTGTTCGTTTTGAGGGATGACTGTGAGCCAGCCGATCAGATTGCTTCCAGGCACAAATTGCTCCTGATAGCGAAGGGCCTTGAACAATGT
>NZ_JBAXGR010000037.1:0-35064 GCF_037139295.1 Aestuariivirga sp. | reverse complement strand
TGGCGCTCCCTGCGGGAGTCGAACCCGCCTTTGCAACGTGAGAGGCTGCCGTCCTAACCGATAGACGAAGGGAGCTCTCCGAGGAATGGGCACCCTATATAGGGGCTCTCAGGCCAGTGCAAGCCCTTCAGGGACCCGCGGCGATGCGGGAAATGATGGCGTTTTTCCTGACATCCACGACGATCACCTCGCGGCCGGTGTTGATGACCAGACGGTCGCCGTCGAGGGCCGTGGTGCGGATGTCGGCATTGGCGGGGAGGCCAAGATTGAGGGTCTGTGGTGGTGGTTCGGGCTTGGGCGGGGCCTTGTGGTTGGCCTTCCAGATAATACCGACGATGAGCGCCACGAACAGCAGCACCAGAACCACGCCCATGATATAGACCAGCCGGAGCAGGCGGCGGGTTGCGGGGGGCAGTTCTGTCGACGTGGCATCGCCTGCCTGCAATGGATCGGATTCGCTCATGTCAGTGCCTTCACAACTCCTCGAAACCAGCGCCGCCGAAGCCTCGCGCCTCGACAAGGCGCTGGCCGCAGCCTTTCCTGACGTGAGCCGCGCGCGGTTCCAGGCCCTTATCGCGGAAGGCGCCGTGTCTGTCGAGGGCGAGACCGTGAGGGAGGGACGACACAAGGTGAAAGCGGGTGACACACTGCGCGTTATCCTCCCGGAAGCAGCGCCTGCCCTGCCGCTGGCAGAAGCCATGGCACTGCGCATCAGCTACGAGGACAAGGACCTCATCGTGATCGACAAGCCCGCCGGACTGGTGGTGCACCCGGGTGCCGGCAATGAGACCGGCACGCTGGTGAACGCCCTGATCGCCCATTGCGGCGACAGCCTGTCGGGCATCGGCGGAGTGAGGCGTCCGGGCATCGTCCACCGCCTTGACAAGGATACAAGCGGCCTTCTGGTGGTGGCCAAGAATGACAAGGCGCATCACGGCCTGTCGGATCAGTTCGCGGCGCATGGCCGTGACGGCAGGCTCGAGCGGAGCTACCTCGCCATCGTCTGGGGAGTGCCGGAACGGCGGCAGGGCATCATCTCGGCACCGATCGACCGCTCGACCGCCAATCGGCAGAAGATGGCTGTCTCCAGGGGGGCGAATGCCCGCGAGGCGGTGACCCACTACGAGGTGCTGGAAACGCTGGGAAAGCCGCCCGTGGCGAGCCTCCTGCGCTGCGTGCTGGAGACAGGACGAACCCACCAAATCCGCGTCCACATGGCCCATATCGGAAATCCACTGCTGGGCGATGGGGTCTATGGATCAGGCTTCCGGACCTCCGCGAAGAAGCTTTCGGAAGATGCAGCAGCAGCGCTTAACGCATTGAATAGGCAAGCCCTTCACGCCACCAGCCTGGGGTTCGAACATCCTATTTCGGGCAAGCAAATGCAGTTCGAAAGCCCGGCACCAGAGGATTTTGCAAGGCTCCTCGGCGCGCTGCGCTTGAACAACACGCAAGCGTGACTATCTGTAACTGCTCCGGTGTCTTATTTCTTGCGTAATTGTCCGGTAAGAATAGCCCTCAGACAGGAAAGGCTTTGAAACATGGCTAGGACCACTTCCCTCCCCGCAATCGCGTCGGGCGAAGCCGGTCTGCAGCGCTATCTGCAGGAAATCCGCAATTTCCCAATGCTGCAGCCGGACGAGGAATTCATGCTCGCCAAGAGCTGGAAGGAACACGGCGACAAGCAGGCGGCTGAGAAGCTGATCACCTCGCACCTTCGCCTCGTGGCCAAGATCGCCATGGGCTATCGTGGCTATGGCCTGCCCATCGGTGAGGTCATCTCAGAGGGCAACGTCGGCCTCATGCAGGCGGTAAAGAAGTTCGAGCCGGACAAGGGGTTCCGCCTCGCCACCTATGCCATGTGGTGGATCAAGGCCTCGATTCAAGAGTTTGTTTTGCGTTCCTGGTCGCTTGTGAAGATAGGCACCACCGCAAACCAGAAGAAGCTGTTCTTCAACCTGCGCAAGGTGAAGAGCCAGATCGAGGCACTGGAAGACGGCGACCTGCGCCCCGACCAGGTGGAACTCATTGCCAAGAAACTTGGTGTGACCGAGGCGGACGTGGTGTCGATGAACCGCCGCCTTGGTGGCGACACGTCGCTCAACGCCACCGTCCGCGAGGATGGCGAAGGCGAATGGCAGGATTGGCTGGTTGACGAGTCTGACAACCAGGAAGAAATGCTCGTCCAGTCGGAAGAGCAGTCGATGCGCCATGGCCTGCTGCAGGACGCAATGGAAAAACTGACTGACCGCGAGCGCCGTGTCTTCGAGGCCCGCCGCCTGCAAGACGACCCTTCGACGCTGGAAGATTTGAGCCAGGAATTTGGCGTATCGCGCGAGCGCATCCGCCAGATCGAAGTACGCGCCTTCGAGAAGGTGCAGAAGGCCGTGAAGAATGCCTCGCAACGACTGCTTGCGCCGAAATCGCTGCCGGCACCGACCGCGTAAGCAACTGCTTCCAGACAAAGAACATCAGCATGGCCGGGTTTGACCCGGCCATCGCTTTTGGTGGCGACCAGAAGAGAACCGGCAGACCTACTGGAAGAATCCCTTCGCCCGCGGCGTGGCAAAGAAAATCTGCACGGCCCAGATGCTGTCGCCCCGCTGGATGACGCCGGTCGACACGAAGGCGAAGCTGCGGTTCACCATGTTCTTGCGGTGCGAGGAACTCTCCACCCATTGCTGGAAGAGTGCGCGTGCCTTGGCATCGTCGACGGGCGTGTCCTGCGTATCGCGTGCGGCATTCTCGCCGATCGAGGGATACTTCGTCACGTCACCGACGAAGGCCGCCATGCGACCCTGGAAACTCGCGCCGGTGGACGATGAGTGGCCCATGAAATCATGCAGCATCATGTCGGCTGCATGGGCGCGGGCCGCCTCCTTGAAGGCGGCATCGGCCGTGACCGGGGTCTTGCCCTTCTCCGCACGATAGGCATTGAGCAGCCCAACCAGTTCGGCCTCGAGATCCGCACGATACGTCGAACCTTTCGGAGGGTGTGCGGCGAGGCCCTTGGCAAAATCGAGATAGGGCCCGGCGAGGGCTGACCCCGCACCGGCAGTCAAGCTGAGCAGGCCGAGGCAAAGCCTCCGCCGGGTCCGGTCAGGGCGCATCAGTCAAGACTCCATGAACCATTGTAGACAATTTAGGGTTGTTAATCATAGTCATATACACGCAATAAGAGTTCACCCGCCAGGATCGAGCCAGATTCGGGAGCGGGACAATGCGCACAAATCTGGTCCGATTCGGGAAGCTTCGTCTTCCCGTGAACATTTCGCAGCCGGGATGGCTCATGGCGTCTTCGGCTGTGGCAGGGCTATCCGGTGGTTTCATCACCGTTTCGCAGGGCATTTGGGCAGGAGCGGGGCCGGCCTTGCAAGCCGGATTGGCGGCAACGCTACTCGCGGCCGGAACGCTGGCGGCAGGTCTTTCTCCGCGCTCGCAGCCCATCAAACGGCCAGCGGCCGGGTTGGTCAGCAGGCCGTCGCTCATGGAGAGGGCTTCGCGCCTCTTCGACAGTGATGCGCGCGCGTCCGTCATTCTCTGCGAACTCACTGGTCTCGCCTGGACCAGCCGCAACCAGTGTGTCGAAGCGGCACAAATGGCATTCGAGGAAGCGCAAGAGCGCCTCTCCGCCAGCCTTCCGCAGGGCGCATTGGCCGCACAATGGAACGACGAACACTTCGTGGTTCTGCTGCCCGCCAGCAGCGATCCGATGACCGCGCTGAGCTTGGCGCGCGACCTTTGCGCCGCGCTCACCACAGGCCCCGCATTTGCAAACCTCTCGACCGCCGTCACCTGCCATGCCGGCATCGCGCTGGCCCCAACCGATGGAACACGCCTGTGCGAGTTGGTGAACAACGCAGAACTCGCACTGGCCGAAGCGCGGCGACAGGGAAAGCCGGGCTACGGATTCTATGCGCCGGGCATGTCGGCAGCAGCGGACAGGCGCTCCGCTCTGCAGCGGGCCGTACGCGATGCAGTAAAGAGTGATGCGCTACGACTCGAACTGCAGCCGGTCTATGCCATGCGCAGCGGAGAACTCACCGGCTTTGAAGCCTTGATCAGGCTGCATGACCAGGAGCTCGGACAAGTTCCGCCATCGGAGTTCATTCCGCTTGCCGAAGAGGCGGGGCTCATCGTCGACATCGGCGAATGGGCGCTGGAGGAGGCTTGCCGCGTGGCCGCACAGTGGCCGCCACACCTTGTCGTCGCCGTCAATCTTTCGCCCGCTCAATTCCACTCAGGCACGCTGATCACCACGACGCGCAGGGCCTTGCAGCGCCACTCGCTGCCCGCCTACCGCCTCGAGGTGGAGATCACCGAGGGCACGCTGATGGCCGACAGTGAGCTGGTGCTGGGCCAGTTGCGCCTGCTGCGCGACATGGGCGTCGGCGTGGCACTCGACGACTTCGGAACCGGCTACTCGAGCCTTTCCTACCTCTGTAAGTTCCCCTTCTCGAAGCTCAAGATCGACAGGAGCTTCGCCGCGGCCCTCGACCACTCAGCCTCTGCCAAGAATGTTCTCCGCGCCATCGTCAGGCTGGGTCATGGCCTCGGCATGACAGTGACGGCCGAGGGGATCGAGACGCAACGTCAGCTCTCCTTGCTGCGCGACATCGGTTGCGACCTCGCCCAGGGTTACCTGCTGGGCCGACCGGCGCCATTGAGCGATCTTGCGGCGATCATCCTGGGGAACTTCGCGCAGCAGCTTGCCCGCCGCCCCAGGCCGGCGCGCCGGAGTGCCGCTTGAGCGCTGGCGCTTTGCACTTTCCTCAGGACGAAGGGCAGTCTAGTTTGCGCCCGCATCAACGAACACGGGCAGCATGCGCAAGCTTTCACCCACCAAGGCGATCTCCCACGCGCTGAATTCAGTCTGGACCTATCGGCAGGTTGCCGCCCGCATCGCTGTACCGTGGTTGCCGGCGCTGCTGATCTGCGCGATTGCCCAGGTCTATTTCGGGCCACCCGACCCGATGGCCGATGAACTCACCACACCGGCCCTCGTGCAGATCGTCACGTCGATCGTATCGATCTTCGTGATCTCCGCCATGTCGGTCAGCTGGCATCGCTTCATCCTGCTGGATGAGGTGAGTCATGGCATCCGTTTCGACGGCAATTCCCGGCGCTATTTCGGAAACTACTTTCTCCTGCTGCTTGCCATGGCCGTTCCCTTTCTGCTGGCGGTCCTCATGCTGGTGCTGCTACCGGCTGCCATGACCTTCGTGGTTCCGGTCCTGCTACTGCTCTGGGGCGCCATAATGCGACTGTCAGTGAAGCTTCCGGCAGTGGCGCTTGGAAACCGCGACTACACGTTCCGTGATGCATGGGCGGTCACCTCCGGCAACTTCTGGCCATGTCTTGGTGTCCTGGTCCTGAACGGGCTGATCCTGTTCGGCGGGTTGCTTGTGCTGCTCCTGGTGGCCGGCACCATCGCCCAGGTGCAGCCGCTGGTGGCTGACGTTTTCGCCATGGTGGCCTCGCTGGTGCTGCAACTGGCCTATGCCTTCATCAACGCATCGGTGCTCACCTCGCTCTATGGTTATTTCGTCGAGCGCCGCGAGTTCTAAGGCTTGATCAAGGTCAATGGCCGGCGCGCCCGACAGGCGCAGAATTTCCGCTTCACAGTCGATCAGCGGGGGTTCCATGTCCGACATCAGTTCAGCCACGGCGAAGCCCGCCGAACCAGCCAGTACCAGACCGGCTCAGGAACAACCGGAGGAGGCCCCACCCCCTCGCCTCTCGCCGGCCCGGGCTGCGACACAATCCGGAAGCCATCCGCCACGCCTTCGAGAGCGGTGAGTTTCCTTACAAGACCCGCATGGGGAACAATCTCTATGAAGAGGAAATGGCCCGGCTGCAGGTCGAGCTCCTCAAGCTGCAGAATTGGGTGAAGGAGACGGGCGAACGCATCATCGTGTTGTTCGAGGGGCGCGACGCCGCCGGCAAGGGCGGCACCATCAAGCGCTTCATGGAGCACTTGAACCCGCGAGGGGCGCGCGTGGTGGCACTCGAGAAGCCCAACGAGCGCGAGCGCACCCAATGGTATTTCCAACGCTACATCGAGAACCTTCCGGCGGGTGGCGAGATCGTGTTCTTCGACCGCTCCTGGTACAACCGCGCCGGCGTCGAGCGCGTCATGGGTTTCTGCACGCCCAACGACTACCTTGAATTCATGCGCCAGTGGCCGGACCTCGAACGCATGCTGGTGCGCTCCGGCATCCGGCTTTTCAAGTTCTGGTTCTCGGTCACGCGCGAGGAACAATTGCACCGCTTCCTGTCACGCGAGAACGATCCGCTGAAGCAGTGGAAGCTGTCGCCCATCGACAAGGCGTCGCTGGACAAGTGGGATGACTATACCGAAGCAAAGGAGGCGATGTTCTTCTACACCGATACCGCCGACTCGCCATGGACCATCATCAAGTCCGACGACAAGAAGCGCGCGCGGCTGAACTGCATGCAGTACTTCCTCTCATCCATCCCCTACCCCAACAAGAACGCCAAGGTCGTGACGGGGCCAGACCCGCTGATCGTCGGCTCCACCGCCCATGTGATCGGTCGCGACAATCACATCATCGGCAAGACGCCGCGTCCGGGAAAGCAGAAGCGCTGATCAGCCGAAGCTTACCGCAAACTGCGGTGGGTTGCGCAGCGTCTGGTACACCACGCAATAGCGCTCGGTGAGCTTCTGCAACTGTGCCCTCTGCTCGTCGCTGAGATCACCGTCGAGATCGAAGCTGAGGCGAATGTCGCGGAAGCCGACGGGTGCGGTCTTGTCCACGCCAAGGGTGCCGCGGAAGTCGAGATCACCCTCGGCCCGCACGGTGGCGCCACGCAATGGCAGTGCGAGCGCGGTGGCCACGGCGTTGAGCGTGACGCCGGCGCAGGCAACAAGTGCTTCCAGCAGCATGTCGCCCGAACAAGCCTGCAGACCGTTGCCGCCCGTTGCTGGATGTAGCCCGGCTTCCACCAGCGCCCGGCCGGTTGCCACTGAGCAGCTGACGTTCTCTCCGAGCTTTCCCTCGGCCCGAAGGGTGATGAGCGCCTTGTCCGGCTCATCGCGATAGGCTGCCTTGATCGGAGCCTGAAGGTCCTTCAACTCCTGCGCGTCCATGCCGGTGCCCTCCTCCACAGTACGAAACAGCATAACACATCAATCCTCGAAGGGGTCCTTCATCAGGATCGTATCGTCGCGCTCCGGGCTGGTGGAAAGAAGCGCCACCGGGCACTCGATCAGCTCTTCGAGGTACTTCACGTATTTGATCGCCTGTGCGGGAAGCTGCGCCCAGCTGCGCGCGCCTGCCGTTGTGCCCTTCCAGCCCTCGAAGCTCTCATAGACGGGAACCACGCGCTTCTGCGCCTCTTCGGCAGCCGGAAAACGCTCGAGCTTGCGACCGTCGAGATCATAGCCAACGCCGACCTTGATCTCCTCGAGGCCGTCGAGCACGTCGAGCTTGGTGAGCGCAATGCCATGGATGCCGGAGGTCTTGATTGCCTGGCGCACCAGCACCGAGTCGAACCAGCCGCAACGGCGCTTGCGGCCTGTGACAGTGCCGAATTCGCGGCCGCGCTGGCCGATATATTCACCAACCTCGTTCTCCTGCTCGGTCGGGAAGGGACCGGAGCCGACGCGCGTCGTATAGGCCTTGGCGATGCCCAGCACATAGCCGATCGATGAGGGACCGAGTCCCGAACCGGCCGCTGCTTGGCCAGCCACCGTGTTCGAGGATGTCACATAGGGATAGGTGCCATGGTCGATGTCGAGAAGGATGCCCTGAGCGCCCTCAAACAGGATGCGCTTGCCTTCGCGCTTCATGTCGTCGAGCAACGCCCACACGGCATCCGAGAAGGGCAGGATGCGCGGCGCGATCTCGGCCAACTGGGCGATCAGGGCTTCAGCCTTCAGCTCCGCTTCGCCCATGCCGCGGCGCAGCGCGTTGTGGTGGGCCAGCAGGCGGGCGAGCTTGGGGCCGATGGTGGCGAGGTCAGCCAAATCATTCACGCGGATCGCCCGGCGGCCCACCTTGTCCTCGTAGGCCGGGCCAATGCCGCGGCCTGTGGTGCCGATCTTGCCCGTACCTGCTGCTGCCTCGCGCAGCTGATCAAGCTCACGGTGAAGCGGCAGGATCAGGGTGGCATTGCCGGCGACACGCAGGTTCTGGCGTGAGATGTCCACCCCTTGCGACGACAGCTTGTCGATTTCGGTTGCAAGTGCCCAGGGGTCGATCACCACGCCATTGCCGATGACCGAGAGCTTGCCGGGCCGCACGATGCCGGAGGGGAGCAGCGACAGCTTGTAGGTGACACCATCGATGACCAGCGTATGGCCGGCATTGTGACCGCCCTGGAAGCGCACCACGACATCGGCCCGCTCGGACAGCCAGTCCACCAGCTTGCCCTTGCCCTCGTCGCCCCATTGGGCGCCGACCACTGCCACATTCGCCATTTCAGGCTCCTTTCAGACACAGGAACGGCCCCGCGCGGGTGAGCCGCCGGAGCCGTTGCGGGCTCTTACACCATTGGCGGCAGAAGGCAAACCGGAGAAAGGCAGGCCCCATCACCGCCACCGGGAGGCGGTTGACCTCGCACCGCGGCGGTGCAAGCCTCCCCCAATCCACCAGCTGAGAGTGCAAAGCCATGAAATCCGTCACCACCCTGCTGATCCTTGGTTTCCTGGCTGGGGCAAGTGCCCCGGCCCTTGCGGTAGCGACGCCAGAGGAGGCCCAGCGCCTCACCACCCTGTTCCAGACCTACCTAGGTTCAGAACCGGGCGTGGTCAGCGTAACCCCGCAGGGCGGAGGCTATGCCGCCAAGCTCGATCTCACCCCACTCTTCGCCAAGGTGAAGGACCCGACGGTCAGTCTTTCGCTTTCGCCGCTTGAATGGACGCTTACCGACCAGGGCGGTGGCAAGTGGAAAGTGGACCAGAACCAGGCGCTGACCTTCGCTTTCGGTGTCAAGGGTCAGGGTGAGACGAAGGGCTCCATCGCCTCCGTCACTTCGACCGGCATTTTTGACGAGGCGCTGGGTGGGCTTTCAACCTCTTCGGCGGAATTGAAGACCATCACCGCAGACCAGACGATGACCGATTCCGGCACGACCACGCACATCAACTATGCGATCGACGCCATCACCATGCAAAGCGCGATGCAGGGAAGCCCCGACAGCGCCGACGCAACGAGCAACTACAGCTACATCGGCCTGAAGGAAATGATCAATGTCCCCGCCTCAGCTGATGGCGGAACGCCCGCCATGGACCTCGTCATTGCCTCACCCTCGGGCAAGCAGGATGGGGCGGTGAAAGGACTGAAGCTCAAGGCGGTGAGCGATCTCGTCACCTGGCTCGTCGCCCATCAGGACCCGCAGGCAATTATCGCTGAACAAGCGGCGTTGAAGGACAAGCTGCGCGCCGCACTGCCGTTGTTCACGGGTCTTTCGGGAACCACCACGATGGACGATGTGACAGCCACTTCGCCCTTCGGCCAGTTCGCGGTGAAGCAGTTCGGCTTTGGCGCCGAGATGAACGGCATCGTTGCCGATGGCAAGCTGCGCGAGACCTTCAGCTTCTCCGGCCTGCAGGTGCCGCAGACACTTCTGCCACCATGGGCGACAGGAATGGTACCCGAGAAATTCAGCCTCGATGTGAGCGTCGCCGATCTCGACCTCGCGGCACCCGCCGCACTGATCCTCGACAAACTTGATCTGTCGAAGCCCGATCCGCTGCCAAAGGATCTCGACCAGCCCCTGATGCAGGCATTGATGCCAAAGGGCAGCGTCACGATCACGTTGGGGCCCAGCGAAGTTCTGGCGAAGCTCTATGACCTGACGGCGGAAGGCAGCATGACGGCAGGCCTCGTAGCCATGCCCGCAGGCCAGGCTCTGGTGAGGCTCATGGGCCTCGACGAGACAATGGCCGCGCTTCAAGCCGCGCCGCCGGACATCCAGCAGATGAGCGCCGGCCTGCTGCTGGTAAAGGGCCTTGGCAAGGCCGAGGCTGACGGTTCACTCTCGTGGAAGATCGAGGGTACGGAGGCCGGCGTCATCACCGTGAACGGCGCCGACGTCTCCAAGATTCTGGGTGGCGGGCAGTAGACCCTCCAACACGCCCGTCAGAAGGCCAGAGGCTTCGCCTGCTTTACATGCGGCAGCTTGGCCACCGCCTGAAGAACGGCGGCGGGCGGCGCCTCGTCGATCGACACGAGGCAGATCGCCTCTGCCCCCTGCGCGGCGCGGCCCAGGTTGAAGGTCGCGATGTTGACACCGGCATTGCCGAGGATGGTTCCCAGCGCACCGATGAAGCCCGGCTTGTCCTCATTCGTCACATAGAGCATGTGCGGGCCGAATTCGGCTTCCATGTCGATGCCCTTGATCTGGATGACGCGGGCCTTGCCGTCTGAGAACACCGTGCCGGCGACAGAGCGTTCGAGATGCGCCGTCTTCACCGTGAGCCGGATATAGGTTTCGTAGGCGCCGCGCTGCGTCTGCTTGACCTCGTCCACCTTGATGCCGCGCTCGCGCGCCACAACGGGGGCAGATACCATGTTCACCGTGCCAAGCATCGGCTGAAGAACACCTGACAAGGCGGCCGACGTGAGCGCCCTGGTGTTCATCTCGCCCACGTCGCCCGCATATTCGATGACGATGCCTGTCACGGGCTCATCGGTGAGTTGGCCCGCGAAGGAACCGAGCTTCTCCGCAACCGCAATGAAGGGCCGAAGGCGCGGAGCTTCATCCGCCGAAATCGACGGCATGTTGAGGGCATTCGAGACGGCACCCGTGATCAGGTAATCCGCCATCTGCTCGGCAACCTGCAGCGCCACATTCTCCTGCGCCTCGCCGGTCGATGCACCCAGATGCGGCGTTGCCACCACATTGTCGAGGTCGAAGAGCTTGTGGCTGATGGCGGGTTCCACCTCGAAAACGTCGAGGGCAGCACCCGCCACATGGCCGGACTTCAGCGCATCATAGAGCGCATCCTCGGCAACCAGCCCACCACGCGCGCAGTTGATGATACGAACGCCCTTCTTGCACTTGGCGAGTGCTGCTGCATCAATGATGCCGCGCGTCTTGTCCGTCAGCGGCGTGTGCAGCGTGATGAAGTCGGAGCGGCGGAAGATCTCGTCCAGCTCCACTTTCTCCACGCCGATCTCGATGGCACGCTCAGGCGACAGGAACGGATCAAAGGCGATGACCTTCATCTTGAGGCCCAGCCCGCGATCGGCAACGATGGAGCCGATATTGCCGCAGCCGATGACGCCCAGCGTCTTGTTGAAGAGCTCCACGCCCATGAAGCGGTTCTTCTCCCACTTTCCGGCATGGGTGGAGGCATTGGCCTCCGGGATCTGGCGGGCCAGCGCCATCATCATGGAAATCGCGTGCTCGGCGGTGGTGATGGCATTGCCGAAAGGCGTGTTCATCACCACAATTCCGCGCTGGGTGGCCGCCGAAATATCGACATTGTCGACGCCGATGCCGGCGCGGCCGATCACTTTGAGTTTGGTCGCCGCGGCGATGATCTTCGGCGTCACCTTGCTGGCGGAGCGGATGGCGAGGCCGTCATAATCGGGGATGGCGGCGAGAAGCGCCTCCTTGTCCTTGCCGAGGTCGGGGAGGTAGTCGACCTCCACGCCACGGTCGCGGAAAATCTGCACGGCAGTTTCGGAAAGCTTGTCGGAAACGAGAACGCGGGGAGCCATTGAAAGCACTCCTGATGTGAGATGAAGGGGAAAGACCTCAGGCAGTCGCCTGGGCATAAGCCCAGTCGAGCCACGGGATGAGCGCTTCGAGATCGGATGTTTCGACGGTGGCGCCACACCAGATGCGAAGCCCGGGCGGTGCATCACGATAGGAACCGATGTCGAAAGCGGACTTCTCGGTTTCGAGAAGCTTGACCATCTTCTTCGGCACGTTTTCGTCGGCTTTCAGCGTCAGGCACACTGAGGTATTGGAGCGTGTCGATTCCACCTTGGCGAGGTTCGCCGCGAAGTCACGCGAATCGAGCCACTTCTGGACGACCGCCGCATTGGCATCGGCGCGCGCCACGAGGCCACTGAGCCCCCCCACTTTCTGCGCCCACTCCAGCGCCACGATGTAGTCCTCGACGCAGAGCATCGACGGCGTGTTGATCGTCTCGCCCTCGAAGATGCCGGCAATCAGCTTTCCGCCACTTGTAAGGCGGAATATCTTGGGAAGTGGCCAGGCAGGCACATAGGATTCAAGCCGCTCGACGGCGCGCGGCCCGAGAATGAGCACGCCATGCGCGCCCTCGCCGCCCAGCACCTTCTGCCACGAGAAGGTGACGACATCGAGCTTGGCGAAGTCGAGCTTCTGCGCGAAGGCGGCCGACGTCGCATCGCAGATCGTCAGGCCGTTGCGATCCGCCGGGATCCAACTTGCATCGGGAACGCGCACGCCCGAGGTGGTGCCGTTCCAGGTGAAGACCACGTCATGGTCGAAATTGATGGTCGTAAGATCGGGCAGCTCGCCGTAGCCCGCGGTGATCTTGCGTGCGTCCTTCAGCTTCAGCTGCTTCAGCACGTCGGAGACCCACCCATCCCCGAAGCTTTCCCAGGCCAGCATGTCGACGGGGCGTGCACCCAGCAGCGACCACATGGCCATTTCGACGGCCCCCGTGTCAGAGGCCGGAACGATGCCGATCAGATGGGTTGCCGGAACCTCCAGCACCTCGCGCGTCAGCTCGATGGCACGCCTCAGGCGCGCCTTGCCGAGGCTCGAGCGGTGCGAGCGTCCCATGACTTCGGTGTTGAGGAGAGCGGGGGTCCAACCCGGGATCTTGGCGCAGGGGCCGGACGAGAAATGCGCGCAAGCCGGGCGCGTAGCCGGTTTCGTTGTCGTCATCTTGTGCTCCATCCTTGCAGATGGACCGGCTCTCGGTGGGGAAAGCTAGCCCGCGACCGATATCGCTCATTTTGCGACATGGTGCAAGGGCACAATGAGAACGGCTCGTGCCGGGGGCGCGAGCCGCTTCAGTTCACGGAATGCGATCAGATTAGAAGCTGTAGCGAAGACCAACCAGGGCCTGGTTGTCGTAGGTTTCCGAGTCGATGATCTGGCGGAAGCGATAACCGACGTCGGCGCTGACATTGTCGGTGATGTTGACTTCTACACCGGCCATCAATGCGTAGGTCACGCCGCTCTCATTGTCGCCATGGTCATCCGACCAGCCATAACCGATACCGGCACCCACATAGGGTGTGAAGATCGACTGGGTGGTGATGTCGAAGTACACGTTGCCGAGCACCGAGCCAAAGTCGTGGTGGTCGTTGCCGACACCGGCGTAGTCGAAGCGCGCGTCGGTACGCAGGTGGTCATTGAACCTGTAGCCCACACCGGCGCCGAGTTCAAACACGCTGTCGTTATTGTTCTGCGTCTCGAGCCACGACCAGCCAAGGTCACCGCGGAGGTAGAAGCTCGACGCCGTCACCACCGGTTCCGGGGCATAGTCGGCGGCCAGAGCAGCGGTAGAGGTGAAACCGGCCAGCAGACCGAGGCCGAGAAGCGCCTTTGTGATGAACTTCATAATCCCTTACTCCCTTGCAAACAGAACTCACTTGATAGATCCGAAGTTAGTAACCATCCGTGACTCAAGACTGGCGTGAATGCGGCAAAAAAAAGTCGAAGGCGATCTGTTGCTGCAAAGACACATGCTTTTGTATCGTGCTGACAGGCTTTGAATGCATTGTGTTTACCATGATCGTCTGCCCAACCAGCGGGCTGTGAAATGGCGTCTGCAGTGCTATACTCGGTACCGGGATGGAGGCCAGGATGAAGACTTTATTTACCATACTAATCACGCTTGCCACATGCAGCACAGCTCTTGCGGATTGCCCCGTCGATTCGATCGAGAAGGCACTTGCAACATCACTCGACGGCTTGAAGAAGGTTGAGCGCCAGGTCACCGACGTTCAGTCAACGGAGGGCGGTGTTTGGCGCATCTACCGCAAGAAGGATGGCCGCCTGAATACGCTGATCCGCCTCGACGGCGGAGAGTCAGGCATGAGCGAGCGCCGGCTCAGCGTCGTCAGCCCAGATGCTTACGGCATCGCCGTCACCCGTGTAGACTACCTTCGTCATGCCTTCATCGACAACGCTGGGCCGAACGGCACGGCAAAGCGCACGACGGAATATTTCTATTTCTGCGGCGGCAAGCTCTTCGTACCACAGATGGAATATGCGACACTCGATGGTGCTGAATATGCCAAGGCAGGTGCGGAGGCGCAGAAGATGATGACAGGCGACAAGGATGTGGCGGATGTGACGAAGGGGTTAAAGCGATAGGCGCCAATGAGCGCCGCCATCATGCCCTGACCTGATCCGGGCATCCTTCGATGCTCACCGTCCTAAGCAGCTGCCTTGGCGATCGCCCCGCAGAGCTCATCGACGATCGTCGAGACGAGTCCTTCGTCGTCGCCTTCCGCCATCACGCGGATCACCGGTTCAGTGCCGGACGGGCGGATGACAAGACGTCCCGAATTGCCCAGCCGCGCTTCCGCATCGGCGATCATCGAGCGCACGCGATTGTCCTGCAGCGGGGCGCCTTGCTTGAACTTCACGTTCTTCAACACCTGCGGCAGCGGCGTGAACAGGTTGCACACCTCGCTCACCGGTCTGCCCTGCCGCTTCACTTCGGCGAGCACCTGGAGCGCTGCCAGCAAGCCATCGCCTGTGGTCGAGAAATCCGACAGCACGATATGGCCCGATTGCTCGCCGCCCACATTGTGACCAAGGGCACGCATGTGTTCAACGACGTAGCGGTCACCCACCTTGGTGCGTGCCAGCGTCAGCTTCTGGTCGGCGAGAAAGCGTTCAAGACCGAGGTTGGACATGATGGTGGCGACGAGGCCACCACCACGCAATTCGCCACGCTTGGCCCATGAGGTGGCGATCAGCGCCATCAACTGGTCGCCGTCCACGACCTGGCCCTTGTCATCCGCAATGATGACGCGGTCGGCATCACCGTCCAGCGCGATACCGATATCGGCACGCAGTTCCTTCACCTTGGCGCACATCGCTTCCGGATGGGTGGATCCACAGCCGTCGTTGATGTTGGTGCCGTTGGGTTCATTGCCGATCTGGATGATCTCGGCACCGAGTTCCCACAACGCCGTGGGCGCGACCTTGTAGGCAGCGCCATTGGCCGTATCGATGACCACGCGCAACCCATCGAGAGTCATGTCCTTCGGGTAGGTGCGCTTGGCGAATTCGATGTAGCGCGCCTGCGCATCCTCGATGCGCTTGGCACGGCCGATGGTTTCCGGCGATGCAGCGGTCATCAGCGAGGGATCATCGAGCATCGCCTCGATCTCAAGTTCCTGCTCGTCCGACAGCTTGAAGCCATCCGGCCCGAAGATCTTGATGCCGTTGTCAGCGAAAGGATTGTGCGAGGCAGAGATCATCACGCCAAGATCGGCGCGCATCGAACGGGTGAGCATGGCGACGGCTGGCGTGGGCACAGGCCCTAACAGAAACACGTCCATGCCGGCGGCGAGCAGCCCCGAGGCCAATGCATTTTCGATCATGTAGCCAGAGAGACGCGTGTCCTTGCCGATCACCACGCGGTGACGATGGCTGCCGCGGCGATAGAGATTGCCGGCCGCCATGCCGATCTTCAGCACCATGTCTGCGGTTATCGCGCCGCTGTTGGCGCGGCCGCGCACACCGTCGGTTCCGAAATACTTGCGGGCCATGGAAACTCCCCTGCCTATAGTCCAGTCTGCTCCGGGTCGGCCGCAGCTTCGGCCACCGCCAGCGCCTCGACCGTTGCCCTCACATCATGCACGCGAAGAATATGCGCTCCGTTAAGAGCCGACCAGACGGCACCGCCAACCGAACCGTTGACGCGATTTCCCGCCTGTTTCTCGCCCGTCAGCGCGCCAATGAAACCTTTGCGCGAAAGCCCCATCAAAAGCGGAACGCCAAGTGAGTGATACAGCGTGAACTGCCGCAGCACGTCCACATTGTGGCGGAAGCTCTTGCCGAAGCCGATGCCGGGATCCGCCACGATGCGCTCGCGCGCGATGCCAGAGGCAACACAAGCCTCGATGCGTGCCTCCAGCCAATCGAAGACATCAAGCGCTACGTCGTCGTAGTGCGGGCTCAGCTGCATGGTCTTGGGATCGCCCTGCGCATGCATCAGGATTACGGGGCATGTCGCCTCCGCCATCGCCTGCATCGCTGCGGGTTCGTATGTGAGTGCCGCCACATCATTGACGATCTTTGCCCCGGCCTTGAGTGCGGCCCGCATGACATTGGCCTTCCGCGTGTCGACCGAAACGGTGAGGCCCTGCCTTGCCAGCGCCTCGATCACCGGCAGGATACGGCGAAGTTCCTCGGCCTCCGGGACGGCCTCGGAGCCGGGCCGCGTGGACTCGCCTCCGACGTCGAGGATGTCCGCTCCCTCCTTTGCCAGCTGGATGCCATGCGCGATGGCGCGCTCGGCTTCCGCATTGAGGCCGCCGTCTGAAAAACTGTCGGGCGTCACATTGACGATGCCCATGATCAGGGGCCGTTCGGCTGAGAGGAAGGCCGGAAGATGCGTCCGGCGCGGCAGTGTTCCCGGCGTGAAGCGGCGCGAGACCTCAGGACCGTTGCGCTCGATCTCCTCGACCAGCGTATAGGCGATTGTGGAAAGGCCGCCGAGCGATGCTCCGCGGCCCTCCGTGATCACTTGCCGGGCGTCGGACCCGTAGACGAGTCCGGCCGGCCTTGAGTAGCTCTTCCGCATCAGGCTTGCGGCTGCGGTTCCATGCCGCCCGCACCGCCCGCTTTGGGCTGACCTGTGCTGGGAACGGACGAGGATCCCTTGTTGGCCTTCTTGCCGCCATCGCCATCGTCGCGCTTGGGCGGCGTGCCGTTGAGCAGGTTCTTGATTTCCTCGCCAGACAGCGTCTCATACTCAAGAAGCCCCTGGGCGAGCGCCACCAGCTCATGGTTCTTCTCGGTCAGGATGCGCCGCGCCTCGGAAAGACCATCGAACACCAGGCGCTTCACTTCCTGGTCGATCTTCTGCGAGGTTTCCTCGGAGATGTTCTGCGTGCGCGACACGGAGTGACCGAGGAACACCTCTTCCTGGTTCTCGCCATATGCCACGGTGCCCAGCTCATCCGAATAACCCCAGCGGGTAACCATTGCGCGGGCAAGACGCGTCGCCTGCTCAATGTCGGACTGGGCGCCAGACGTTACGTTCTCCTTGCCGAAGGTGAGCTCTTCCGCGATGCGGCCGCCCATCATGATGGCAAGACGCGATGTCATCTGGGTGTAGCTCATCGACAGGCGGTCGCCCTCGGGCAACTGCATCACCATGCCCAGTGCACGGCCACGCGGGATGATGGTCGCCTTGTGCACCGGATCGGACTTCGGCACGTTCATCGCGACCAGCGCGTGTCCTGCCTCGTGATAGGCGGTCAACCGCTTCTCGTCCTCGGACATGGCCATGGAGCGGCGCTCCGCACCCATCATCACCTTGTCCTTGGCCTCTTCGAATTCCGACTGCGTGACGATGCGCTTGTTGCGGCGCGCCGCAACAAGCGCATCGTCACGCAGTCGGAATTCGAAGAGGCCAAGGACAAGGTGATGATGGGTGCGGAGCGCCGCTCCATGGCCATGTCCGAGGACGAGAAGCGGTTGACCGCCTATCACGAGGCAGGACACGCGCTGGTCGCGATGAACGTGCCGAAGTCCGATCCGGTGCACAAGGCGACCATCATCCCGCGTGGCCGTGCACTGGGCATGGTGATGCAGTTGCCCGAGGGCGACCGCCTGTCGATGAGCTACACCCAGATGACATCGCGTCTTGCCATCATGATGGGCGGCCGCATCGCGGAAGAGCTCACCTTCGGCAAGGAGAACGTAACGTCTGGCGCCCAGTCCGACATTGAGCAGGCGACGCGTCTTGCCCGCGCAATGGT
Source organism: Aestuariivirga sp. (assembly GCF_037139295.1). Classification (GTDB taxonomy): domain Bacteria; phylum Pseudomonadota; class Alphaproteobacteria; order Rhizobiales; family Aestuariivirgaceae; genus Aestuariivirga. The sequence goes on along the minus strand of NZ_JBAXGR010000037.1, from coordinate 17,140 downwards.
TACCCGCTGGGGTTATTCGGATGAGCTGGGCACCGTGGCATATGGCGAGAACCAGGAAGAGGTGTTCCTCGGTCACTCCGTGTCGCGCACGCAGAACATCTCCGAGGAAACCTCGCAGAAGATCGACCAGGAAGTGAAGCGCCTGGTGTTCGATGGTCTTTCCGAGGCGCGGCGCATCCTGACCGAGAAGAACCATGAGCTGGTGGCGCTCGCCCAGGGGCTTCTTGAGTATGAGACGCTGTCTGGCGAGGAAATCAAGAACCTGCTCAACGGCACGCCGCCCAAGCGCGACGATGGCGATGGCGGCAAGAAGGCCAACAAGGGATCCTCGTCCGTTCCCAGCACAGGTCAGCCCAAAGCGGGCGGTGCGGGCGGCATGGAACCGCAGCCGCAAGCCTGATGCGGAAGAGCTACTCAAGGCCGGCCGGACTCGTCTACGGGTCCGACGCCCGGCAAGTGATCACGGAGGGCCGCGGAGCATCGCTCGGCGGCCTTTCCACAATCGCCTATACGCTGGTCGAGGAGATCGAGCGCAACGGTCCTGAGGTCTCGCGCCGCTTCACGCCGGGAACACTGCCGCGCCGGACGCATCTTCCGGCCTTCCTCTCAGCCGAACGGCCCCTGATCATGGGCATCGTCAATGTGACGCCCGACAGTTTTTCAGACGGCGGCCTCAATGCGGAAGCCGAGCGCGCCATCGCGCATGGCATCCAGCTGGCAAAGGAGGGAGCGGACATCCTCGACGTCGGAGGCGAGTCCACGCGGCCCGGCTCCGAGGCCGTCCCGGAGGCCGAGGAACTTCGCCGTATCCTGCCGGTGATCGAGGCGCTGGCAAGGCAGGGCCTCACCGTTTCGGTCGACACGCGGAAGGCCAATGTCATGCGGGCCGCACTCAAGGCCGGGGCAAAGATCGTCAATGATGTGGCGGCACTCACATACGAACCCGCAGCGATGCAGGCGATGGCGGAGGCGACATGCCCCGTAATCCTGATGCATGCGCAGGGCGATCCCAAGACCATGCAGCTGAGCCCGCACTACGACGACGTAGCGCTTGATGTCTTCGATTGGCTGGAGGCACGCATCGAGGCTTGTGTTGCCTCTGGCATCGCGCGCGAGCGCATCGTGGCGGATCCCGGCATCGGCTTCGGCAAGAGCTTCCGCCACAATGTGGACGTGCTGCGGCAGTTCACGCTGTATCACTCACTTGGCGTTCCGCTTTTGATGGGGCTTTCGCGCAAAGGTTTCATTGGCGCGCTGACGGGCGAGAAACAGGCGGGAAATCGCGTCAACGGTTCGGTTGGCGGTGCCGTCTGGTCGGCTCTTAACGGAGCGCATATTCTTCGCGTGCATGATGTGAGGGCAACGGTCGAGGCGCTGGCGGTGGCCGAAGCTGCGGCCGACCCGGAGCAGACTGGACTATAGGCAGGGGAGTTTCCATGGCCCGCAAGTATTTCGGAACCGACGGTGTGCGCGGCCGCGCCAACAGCGGCGCGATAACCGCAGACATGGTGCTGAAGATCGGCATGGCGGCCGGCAATCTCTATCGCCGCGGCAGCCATCGTCACCGCGTGGTGATCGGCAAGGACACGCGTCTCTCTGGCTACATGATCGAAAATGCATTGGCCTCGGGGCTGCTCGCCGCCGGCATGGACGTGTTTCTGTTAGGGCCTGTGCCCACGCCAGCCGTCGCCATGCTCACCCGTTCGATGCGCGCCGATCTTGGCGTGATGATCTCTGCCTCGCACAATCCTTTCGCTGACAACGGCATCAAGATCTTCGGGCCGGATGGCTTCAAGCTGTCGGACGAGCAGGAACTTGAGATCGAGGCGATGCTCGATGATCCCTCGCTGATGACCGCTGCATCGCCGGAAACCATCGGCCGTGCCAAGCGCATCGAGGATGCGCAGGCGCGCTACATCGAATTCGCCAAGCGCACCTACCCGAAGGACATGACTCTCGATGGGTTGCGCGTGGTCATCGATACGGCCAATGGCGCTGCCTACAAGGTCGCGCCCACGGCGTTGTGGGAACTCGGTGCCGAGATCATCCAGATCGGCAATGAACCCAACGGCACCAACATCAACGACGGCTGTGGATCCACCCATCCGGAAGCGATGTGCGCCAAGGTGAAGGAACTGCGTGCCGATATCGGTATCGCGCTGGACGGTGATGCCGACCGCGTCATCATTGCGGATGACAAGGGCCAGGTCGTGGACGGCGACCAGTTGATGGCGCTGATCGCCACCTCATGGGCCAAGCGTGGCGAATTGCGTGGTGGTGGCCTCGTCGCCACCATCATGTCCAACCTCGGTCTTGAACGCTTTCTCGCCGACCAGAAGCTGACGCTGGCACGCACCAAGGTGGGTGACCGCTACGTCGTTGAACACATGCGTGCCCTTGGTCACAATGTGGGCGGCGAGCAATCGGGCCATATCGTGCTGTCGGATTTCTCGACCACAGGCGATGGCTTGCTGGCAGCGCTCCAGGTGCTCGCCGAAGTGAAGCGGCAGGGCAGACCGGTGAGCGAGGTGTGCAACCTGTTCACGCCGCTGCCGCAGGTGTTGAAGAACGTGAAGTTCAAGCAAGGCGCCCCGCTGCAGGACAATCGCGTGCGCTCGATGATCGCCGATGCGGAAGCGCGGCTGGGCAATTCGGGACGTCTTGTCATCCGCCCGTCCGGCACTGAACCGGTGATCCGCGTGATGGCGGAAGGCGACGACGAAGGACTCGTCTCGACGATCGTCGATGAGCTCTGCGGGGCGATCGCCAAGGCAGCTGCTTAGGACGGTGAGCATCGAAGGATGCCCGGATCAGGTCAGGGCATGATGGCGGCGCTCATTGGCGCCTATCGCTTTAACCCCTTCGTCACATCCGCCACATCCTTGTCGCCTGTCATCATCTTCTGCGCCTCCGCACCTGCCTTGGCATATTCAGCACCATCGAGTGTCGCATATTCCATCTGTGGTACGAAGAGCTTGCCGCCGCAGAAATAGAAATATTCCGTCGTGCGCTTTGCCGTGCCGTTCGGCCCAGCGTTGTCGATGAAGGCATGACGAAGGTAGTCTACACGGGTGACGGCGATGCCGTAAGCATCTGGGCTGACGACGCTGAGCCGGCGCTCGCTCATGCCTGACTCTCCGCCGTCGAGGCGGATCAGCGTATTCAGGCGGCCATCCTTCTTGCGGTAGATGCGCCAAACACCGCCCTCCGTTGACTGAACGTCGGTGACCTGGCGCTCAACCTTCTTCAAGCCGTCGAGTGATGTTGCAAGTGCCTTCTCGATCGAATCGACGGGGCAATCCGCAAGAGCTGTGCTGCATGTGGCAAGCGTGATTAGTATGGTAAATAAAGTCTTCATCCTGGCCTCCATCCCGGTACCGAGTATAGCACTGCAGACGCCATTTCACAGCCCGCTGGTTGGGCAGACGATCATGGTAAACACAATGCATTCAAAGCCTGTCAGCACGATACAAAAGCATGTGTCTTTGCAGCAACAGATCGCCTTCGACTTTTTTTTGCCGCATTCACGCCAGTCTTGAGTCACGGATGGTTACTAACTTCGGATCTATCAAGTGAGTTCTGTTTGCAAGGGAGTAAGGGATTATGAAGTTCATCACAAAGGCGCTTCTCGGCCTCGGTCTGCTGGCCGGTTTCACCTCTACCGCTGCTCTGGCCGCCGACTATGCCCCGGAACCGGTGGTGACGGCGTCGAGCTTCTACCTCCGCGGTGACCTTGGCTGGTCGTGGCTCGAGACGCAGAACAATAACGACAGCGTGTTTGAACTCGGCGCCGGTGTGGGCTACAGGTTCAATGACCACCTGCGTACCGACGCGCGCTTCGACTACGCCGGTGTCGGCAACGACCACCACGACTTTGGCTCGGTGCTCGGCAACGTGTACTTCGACATCACCACCCAGTCGATCTTCACACCCTATGTGGGTGCCGGTATCGGTTATGGCTGGTCGGATGACCATGGCGACAATGAGAGCGGCGTGACCTACGCATTGATGGCCGGTGTAGAAGTCAACATCACCGACAATGTCAGCGCCGACGTCGGTTATCGCTTCCGCCAGATCATCGACTCGGAAACCTACGACAACCAGGCCCTGGTTGGTCTTCGCTACAGCTTCTAATCTGATCGCATTCCGTGAACTGAAGCGGCTCGCGCCCCCGGCACGAGCCGTTCTCATTGTGCCCTTGCACCATGTCGCAAAATGAGCGATATCGGTCGCGGGCTAGCTTTCCCCACCGAGAGCCGGTCCATCTGCAAGGATGGAGCACAAGATGACGACAACGAAACCGGCTACGCGCCCGGCTTGCGCGCATTTCTCGTCCGGCCCCTGCGCCAAGATCCCGGGTTGGACCCCCGCTCTCCTCAACACCGAAGTCATGGGACGCTCGCACCGCTCGAGCCTCGGCAAGGCGCGCCTGAGGCGTGCCATCGAGCTGACGCGCGAGGTGCTGGAGGTTCCGGCAACCCATCTGATCGGCATCGTTCCGGCCTCTGACACGGGGGCCGTCGAAATGGCCATGTGGTCGCTGCTGGGTGCACGCCCCGTCGACATGCTGGCCTGGGAAAGCTTCGGGGATGGGTGGGTCTCCGACGTGCTGAAGCAGCTGAAGCTGAAGGACGCACGCAAGATCACCGCGGGCTACGGCGAGCTGCCCGATCTTACGACCATCAATTTCGACCATGACGTGGTCTTCACCTGGAACGGCACCACCTCGGGCGTGCGCGTTCCCGATGCAAGTTGGATCCCGGCGGATCGCAACGGCCTGACGATCTGCGATGCGACGTCGGCCGCCTTCGCGCAGAAGCTCGACTTCGCCAAGCTCGATGTCGTCACCTTCTCGTGGCAGAAGGTGCTGGGCGGCGAGGGCGCGCATGGCGTGCTCATTCTCGGGCCGCGCGCCGTCGAGCGGCTTGAATCCTATGTGCCTGCCTGGCCACTTCCCAAGATATTCCGCCTTACAAGTGGCGGAAAGCTGATTGCCGGCATCTTCGAGGGCGAGACGATCAACACGCCGTCGATGCTCTGCGTCGAGGACTACATCGTGGCGCTGGAGTGGGCGCAGAAAGTGGGGGGGCTCAGTGGCCTCGTGGCGCGCGCCGATGCCAATGCGGCGGTCGTCCAGAAGTGGCTCGATTCGCGTGACTTCGCGGCGAACCTCGCCAAGGTGGAATCGACACGCTCCAATACCTCAGTGTGCCTGACGCTGAAAGCCGACGAAAACGTGCCGAAGAAGATGGTCAAGCTTCTCGAAACCGAGAAGTCCGCTTTCGACATCGGTTCCTATCGTGATGCACCGCCCGGGCTTCGCATCTGGTGTGGCGCCACCGTCGAAACATCCGATCTCGAAGCGCTCATCCCGTGGCTCGACTGGGCTTATGCCCAGGCGACTGCCTGAGGTCTTTCCCCTTCATCTCACATCAGGAGTGCTTTCAATGGCTCCCCGCGTTCTCGTTTCCGACAAGCTTTCCGAAACTGCCGTGCAGATTTTCCGCGACCGTGGCGTGGAGGTCGACTACCTCCCCGACCTCGGCAAGGACAAGGAGGCGCTTCTCGCCGCCATCCCCGATTATGACGGCCTCGCCATCCGCTCCGCCAGCAAGGTGACGCCGAAGATCATCGCCGCGGCGACCAAACTCAAAGTGATCGGCCGCGCCGGCATCGGCGTCGACAATGTCGATATTTCGGCGGCCACCCAGCGCGGAATTGTGGTGATGAACACGCCTTTCGGCAATGCCATCACCACCGCCGAGCACGCGATTTCCATGATGATGGCGCTGGCCCGCCAGATCCCGGAGGCCAATGCCTCCACCCATGCCGGAAAGTGGGAGAAGAACCGCTTCATGGGCGTGGAGCTCTTCAACAAGACGCTGGGCGTCATCGGCTGCGGCAATATCGGCTCCATCGTTGCCGATCGCGGGCTGGGCCTCAAGATGAAGGTCATCGCCTTTGATCCGTTCCTGTCGCCTGAGCGTGCCATCGAGATCGGCGTGGAGAAAGTGGAGCTGGACGAGATCTTCCGCCGCTCCGACTTCATCACGCTGCACACGCCGCTGACGGACAAGACGCGCGGCATCATTGATGCAGCAGCACTCGCCAAGTGCAAGAAGGGCGTTCGTATCATCAACTGCGCGCGTGGTGGGCTGGTTGCCGAGGATGCGCTCTATGATGCGCTGAAGTCCGGCCATGTGGCGGGTGCTGCCCTCGACGTTTTCGAGGTGGAACCCGCCATCAGCCACAAGCTCTTCGACCTCGACAATGTGGTGGCAACGCCGCATCTGGGTGCATCGACCGGCGAGGCGCAGGAGAATGTGGCGCTGCAGGTTGCCGAGCAGATGGCGGATTACCTGATCACGGGTGCCGTCTCGAATGCCCTCAACATGCCGTCGATTTCGGCGGATGAAGCTCCGCGCCTTCGGCCCTTCATTGCGGTTGCGGAGAAGCTCGGTTCCTTCGCGGGCCAACTCACCGATGAGCCCGTGACAGGCATCGTCATCGAATATGCGGGCGACGTGGGCGAGATGAACACCAGGGCGCTCACGTCGGCCGCCTTGTCAGGTGTTCTTCAGCCGATGCTTGGCACGGTGAACATGGTATCTGCCCCCGTTGTGGCGCGCGAGCGCGGCATCAAGGTGGACGAGGTCAAGCAGACGCAGCGCGGCGCCTACGAAACCTATATCCGGCTCACGGTGAAGACGGCGCATCTCGAACGCTCTGTCGCCGGCACGGTGTTCTCAGACGGCAAGGCCCGCGTCATCCAGATCAAGGGCATCGACATGGAAGCCGAATTCGGCCCGCACATGCTCTATGTGACGAATGAGGACAAGCCGGGCTTCATCGGTGCGCTGGGAACCATCCTCGGCAATGCCGGTGTCAACATCGCGACCTTCAACCTGGGCCGCGCCGCGCAGGGGGCAGAGGCGATCTGCCTCGTGTCGATCGACGAGGCGCCGCCCGCCGCCGTTCTTCAGGCGGTGGCCAAGCTGCCGCATGTAAAGCAGGCGAAGCCTCTGGCCTTCTGACGGGCGTGTTGGAGGGTCTACTGCCCGCCACCCAGAATCTTGGAGACGTCGGCGCCGTTCACGGTGATGACGCCGGCCTCCGTACCCTCGATCTTCCACGAGAGTGAACCGTCAGCCTCGGCCTTGCCAAGGCCCTTTACCAGCAGCAGGCCGGCGCTCATCTGCTGGATGTCCGGCGGCGCGGCTTGAAGCGCGGCCATTGTCTCGTCGAGGCCCATGAGCCTCACCAGAGCCTGGCCTGCGGGCATGGCTACGAGGCCTGCCGTCATGCTGCCTTCCGCCGTCAGGTCATAGAGCTTCGCCAGAACTTCGCTGGGCCCCAACGTGATCGTGACGCTGCCCTTTGGCATCAATGCCTGCATCAGGGGCTGGTCGAGATCCTTTGGCAGCGGATCGGGCTTCGACAGATCAAGTTTGTCGAGGATCAGTGCGGCGGGTGCCGCGAGGTCGAGATCGGCGACGCTCACATCGAGGCTGAATTTCTCGGGTACCATTCCTGTCGCCCATGGTGGCAGAAGTGTCTGCGGCACCTGCAGGCCGGAGAAGCTGAAGGTCTCGCGCAGCTTGCCATCGGCAACGATGCCGTTCATCTCGGCGCCAAAGCCGAACTGCTTCACCGCGAACTGGCCGAAGGGCGAAGTGGCTGTCACATCGTCCATCGTGGTGGTTCCCGAAAGACCCGTGAACAACGGCAGTGCGGCGCGCAGCTTGTCCTTCAACGCCGCTTGTTCAGCGATAATTGCCTGCGGGTCCTGATGGGCGACGAGCCAGGTGACGAGATCGCTCACCGCCTTGAGCTTCAGTCCTTTCACCGCCCCATCCTGCTTGCCCGAGGGTGAGGCAATGACGAGGTCCATGGCGGGCGTTCCGCCATCAGCTGAGGCGGGGACATTGATCATTTCCTTCAGGCCGATGTAGCTGTAGTTGCTCGTTGCGTCGGCGCTGTCGGGGCTTCCCTGCATCGCGCTTTGCATGGTGATGGCGTCGATCGCATAGTTGATGTGCGTGGTCGTGCCGGAATCGGTCATCGTCTGGTCTGCGGTGATGGTCTTCAATTCCGCCGAAGAGGTTGAAAGCCCACCCAGCGCCTCGTCAAAAATGCCGGTCGAAGTGACGGAGGCGATGGAGCCCTTCGTCTCACCCTGACCCTTGACACCGAAAGCGAAGGTCAGCGCCTGGTTCTGGTCCACTTTCCACTTGCCACCGCCCTGGTCGGTAAGCGTCCATTCAAGCGGCGAAAGCGAAAGACTGACCGTCGGGTCCTTCACCTTGGCGAAGAGTGGGGTGAGATCGAGCTTGGCGGCATAGCCTCCGCCCTGCGGGGTTACGCTGACCACGCCCGGTTCTGAACCTAGGTAGGTCTGGAACAGGGTGGTGAGGCGCTGGGCCTCCTCTGGCGTCGCTACCGCAAGGGCCGGGGCACTTGCCCCAGCCAGGAAACCAAGGATCAGCAGGGTGGTGACGGATTTCATGGCTTTGCACTCTCAGCTGGTGGATTGGGGGAGGCTTGCACCGCCGCGGTGCGAGGTCAACCGCCTCCCGGTGGCGGTGATGGGGCCTGCCTTTCTCCGGTTTGCCTTCTGCCGCCAATGGTGTAAGAGCCCGCAACGGCTCCGGCGGCTCACCCGCGCGGGGCCGTTCCTGTGTCTGAAAGGAGCCTGAAATGGCGAATGTGGCAGTGGTCGGCGCCCAATGGGGCGACGAGGGCAAGGGCAAGCTGGTGGACTGGCTGTCCGAGCGGGCCGATGTCGTGGTGCGCTTCCAGGGCGGTCACAATGCCGGCCATACGCTGGTCATCGATGGTGTCACCTACAAGCTGTCGCTGCTCCCCTCCGGCATCGTGCGGCCCGGCAAGCTCTCGGTCATCGGCAATGGCGTGGTGATCGACCCCTGGGCACTTGCAACCGAAATCGACAAGCTGTCGTCGCAAGGGGTGGACATCTCACGCCAGAACCTGCGTGTCGCCGGCAATGCCACCCTGATCCTGCCGCTTCACCGTGAGCTTGATCAGCTGCGCGAGGCAGCAGCAGGTACGGGCAAGATCGGCACCACAGGCCGCGGCATTGGCCCGGCCTACGAGGACAAGGTGGGCCGCCGGGCGATCCGCGTGAATGATTTGGCTGACCTCGCCACCATCGGCCCCAAGCTCGCCCGCCTGCTGGCCCACCACAACGCGCTGCGCCGCGGCATGGGCGAAGCGGAGCTGAAGGCTGAAGCCCTGATCGCCCAGTTGGCCGAGATCGCGCCGCGCATCCTGCCCTTCTCGGATGCCGTGTGGGCGTTGCTCGACGACATGAAGCGCGAAGGCAAGCGCATCCTGTTTGAGGGCGCTCAGGGCATCCTTCTCGACATCGACCATGGCACCTATCCCTATGTGACATCCTCGAACACGGTGGCTGGCCAAGCAGCGGCCGGTTCGGGACTCGGTCCCTCATCGATCGGCTATGTGCTGGGCATCGCCAAGGCCTATACGACGCGCGTCGGCTCCGGTCCCTTCCCGACCGAGCAGGAGAACGAGGTTGGTGAATATATCGGCCAGCGCGGCCGCGAATTCGGCACTGTCACAGGCCGCAAGCGCCGTTGCGGCTGGTTCGACTCGGTGCTGGTGCGCCAGGCAATCAAGACCTCCGGCATCCATGGCATTGCGCTCACCAAGCTCGACGTGCTCGACGGCCTCGAGGAGATCAAGGTCGGCGTTGGCTATGATCTCGACGGTCGCAAGCTCGAGCGTTTTCCGGCTGCCGAAGAGGCGCAGAAGCGCGTGGTTCCCGTCTATGAGAGCTTCGAGGGCTGGAAGGGCACAACGGCAGGCGCGCGCAGCTGGGCGCAGCTTCCCGCACAGGCGATCAAATACGTGAAGTACCTCGAAGAGCTGATCGAGTGCCCGGTGGCGCTTCTTTCCACCAGCCCGGAGCGCGACGATACGATCCTGATGAAGGACCCCTTCGAGGATTGATGTGTTATGCTGTTTCGTACTGTGGAGGAGGGCACCGGCATGGACGCGCAGGAGTTGAAGGACCTTCAGGCTCCGATCAAGGCAGCCTATCGCGATGAGCCGGACAAGGCGCTCATCACCCTTCGGGCCGAGGGAAAGCTCGGAGAGAACGTCAGCTGCTCAGTGGCAACCGGCCGGGCGCTGGTGGAAGCCGGGCTACATCCAGCAACGGGCGGCAACGGTCTGCAGGCTTGTTCGGGCGACATGCTGCTGGAAGCACTTGTTGCCTGCGCCGGCGTCACGCTCAACGCCGTGGCCACCGCGCTCGCACTGCCATTGCGTGGCGCCACCGTGCGGGCCGAGGGTGATCTCGACTTCCGCGGCACCCTTGGCGTGGACAAGACCGCACCCGTCGGCTTCCGCGACATTCGCCTCAGCTTCGATCTCGACGGTGATCTCAGCGACGAGCAGAGGGCACAGTTGCAGAAGCTCACCGAGCGCTATTGCGTGGTGTACCAGACGCTGCGCAACCCACCGCAGTTTGCGGTAAGCTTCGGCTGATCAGCGCTTCTGCTTTCCCGGACGCGGCGTCTTGCCGATGATGTGATTGTCGCGACCGATCACATGGGCGGTGGAGCCGACGATCAGCGGGTCTGGCCCCGTCACGACCTTGGCGTTCTTGTTGGGGTAGGGGATGGATGAGAGGAAGTACTGCATGCAGTTCAGCCGCGCGCGCTTCTTGTCGTCGGACTTGATGATGGTCCATGGCGAGTCGGCGGTATCGGTGTAGAAGAACATCGCCTCCTTTGCTTCGGTATAGTCATCCCACTTGTCCAGCGACGCCTTGTCGATGGGCGACAGCTTCCACTGCTTCAGCGGATCGTTCTCGCGTGACAGGAAGCGGTGCAATTGTTCCTCGCGCGTGACCGAGAACCAGAACTTGAAAAGCCGGATGCCGGAGCGCACCAGCATGCGTTCGAGGTCCGGCCACTGGCGCATGAATTCAAGGTAGTCGTTGGGCGTGCAGAAACCCATGACGCGCTCGACGCCGGCGCGGTTGTACCAGGAGCGGTCGAAGAACACGATCTCGCCACCCGCCGGAAGGTTCTCGATGTAGCGTTGGAAATACCATTGGGTGCGCTCGCGCTCGTTGGGCTTCTCGAGTGCCACCACGCGCGCCCCTCGCGGGTTCAAGTGCTCCATGAAGCGCTTGATGGTGCCGCCCTTGCCGGCGGCGTCGCGCCCCTCGAACAACACGATGATGCGTTCGCCCGTCTCCTTCACCCAATTCTGCAGCTTGAGGAGCTCGACCTGCAGCCGGGCCATTTCCTCTTCATAGAGATTGTTCCCCATGCGGGTCTTGTAAGGAAACTCACCGCTCTCGAAGGCGTGGCGGATGGCTTCCGGATTGTGTCGCAGCCCGGGCCGGCGAGAGGCGAGGGGGTGGGGCCTCCTCCGGTTGTTCCTGAGCCGGTCTGGTACTGGCTGGTTCGGCGGGCTTCGCCGTGGCTGAACTGATGTCGGACATGGAACCCCCGCTGATCGACTGTGAAGCGGAAATTCTGCGCCTGTCGGGCGCGCCGGCCATTGACCTTGATCAAGCCTTAGAACTCGCGGCGCTCGACGAAATAACCATAGAGCGAGGTGAGCACCGATGCGTTGATGAAGGCATAGGCCAGTTGCAGCACCAGCGAGGCCACCATGGCGAAAACGTCAGCCACCAGCGGCTGCACCTGGGCGATGGTGCCGGCCACCAGGAGCAGCACAAGCAACCCGCCGAACAGGATCAGCCCGTTCAGGACCAGGACACCAAGACATGGCCAGAAGTTGCCGGAGGTGACCGCCCATGCATCACGGAACGTGTAGTCGCGGTTTCCAAGCGCCACTGCCGGAAGCTTCACTGACAGTCGCATTATGGCGCCCCAGAGCAGTAGCAGGACCGGAACCACGAAGGTCATGGCAGCCGGTAGCAGCACCAGCATGAGGACCGCCAGCAGAAAGGGAACGGCCATGGCAAGCAGCAGGAGAAAGTAGTTTCCGAAATAGCGCCGGGAATTGCCGTCGAAACGGATGCCATGACTCACCTCATCCAGCAGGATGAAGCGATGCCAGCTGACCGACATGGCGGAGATCACGAAGATCGATACGATCGACGTGACGATCTGCACGAGGGCCGGTGTGGTGAGTTCATCGGCCATCGGGTCGGGTGGCCCGAAATAGACCTGGGCAATCGCGCAGATCAGCAGCGCCGGCAACCACGGTACAGCGATGCGGGCGGCAACCTGCCGATAGGTCCAGACTGAATTCAGCGCGTGGGAGATCGCCTTGGTGGGTGAAAGCTTGCGCATGCTGCCCGTGTTCGTTGATGCGGGCGCAAACTAGACTGCCCTTCGTCCTGAGGAAAGTGCAAAGCGCCAGCGCTCAAGCGGCACTCCGGCGCGCCGGCCTGGGGCGGCGGGCAAGCTGCTGCGCGAAGTTCCCCAGGATGATCGCCGCAAGATCGCTCAATGGCGCCGGTCGGCCCAGCAGGTAACCCTGGGCGAGGTCGCAACCGATGTCGCGCAGCAAGGAGAGCTGACGTTGCGTCTCGATCCCCTCGGCCGTCACTGTCATGCCGAGGCCATGACCCAGCCTGACGATGGCGCGGAGAACATTCTTGGCAGAGGCTGAGTGGTCGAGGGCCGCGGCGAAGCTCCTGTCGATCTTGAGCTTCGAGAAGGGGAACTTACAGAGGTAGGAAAGGCTCGAGTAGCCGGTTCCGAAGTCGTCGAGTGCCACGCCGACGCCCATGTCGCGCAGCAGGCGCAACTGGCCCAGCACCAGCTCACTGTCGGCCATCAGCGTGCCCTCGGTGATCTCCACCTCGAGGCGGTAGGCGGGCAGCGAGTGGCGCTGCAAGGCCCTGCGCGTCGTGGTGATCAGCGTGCCTGAGTGGAATTGAGCGGGCGAAAGATTGACGGCGACGACAAGGTGTGGCGGCCACTGTGCGGCCACGCGGCAAGCCTCCTCCAGCGCCCATTCGCCGATGTCGACGATGAGCCCCGCCTCTTCGGCAAGCGGAATGAACTCCGATGGCGGAACTTGTCCGAGCTCCTGGTCATGCAGCCTGATCAAGGCTTCAAAGCCGGTGAGTTCTCCGCTGCGCATGGCATAGACCGGCTGCAGTTCGAGTCGTAGCGCATCACTCTTTACTGCATCGCGTACGGCCCGCTGCAGAGCGGAGCGCCTGTCCGCTGCTGCCGACATGCCCGGCGCATAGAATCCGTAGCCCGGCTTTCCCTGTCGCCGCGCTTCGGCCAGTGCGAGTTCTGCGTTGTTCACCAACTCGCACAGGCGTGTTCCATCGGTTGGGGCCAGCGCGATGCCGGCATGGCAGGTGACGGCGGTCGAGAGGTTTGCAAATGCGGGGCCTGTGGTGAGCGCGGCGCAAAGGTCGCGCGCCAAGCTCAGCGCGGTCATCGGATCGCTGCTGGCGGGCAGCAGAACCACGAAGTGTTCGTCGTTCCATTGTGCGGCCAATGCGCCCTGCGGAAGGCTGGCGGAGAGGCGCTCTTGCGCTTCCTCGAATGCCATTTGTGCCGCTTCGACACACTGGTTGCGGCTGGTCCAGGCGAGACCAGTGAGTTCGCAGAGAATGACGGACGCGCGCGCATCACTGTCGAAGAGGCGCGAAGCCCTCTCCATGAGCGACGGCCTGCTGACCAACCCGGCCGCTGGCCGTTTGATGGGCTGCGAGCGCGGAGAAAGACCTGCCGCCAGCGTTCCGGCCGCGAGTAGCGTTGCCGCCAATCCGGCTTGCAAGGCCGGCCCCGCTCCTGCCCAAATGCCCTGCGAAACGGTGATGAAACCACCGGATAGCCCTGCCACAGCCGAAGACGCCATGAGCCATCCCGGCTGCGAAATGTTCACGGGAAGACGAAGCTTCCCGAATCGGACCAGATTTGTGCGCATTGTCCCGCTCCCGAATCTGGCTCGATCCTGGCGGGTGAACTCTTATTGCGTGTATATGACTATGATTAACAACCCTAAATTGTCTACAATGGTTCATGGAGTCTTGACTGATGCGCCCTGACCGGACCCGGCGGAGGCTTTGCCTCGGCCTGCTCAGCTTGACTGCCGGTGCGGGGTCAGCCCTCGCCGGGCCCTATCTCGATTTTGCCAAGGGCCTCGCCGCACACCCTCCGAAAGGTTCGACGTATCGTGCGGATCTCGAGGCCGAACTGGTTGGGCTGCTCAATGCCTATCGTGCGGAGAAGGGCAAGACCCCGGTCACGGCCGATGCCGCCTTCAAGGAGGCGGCCCGCGCCCATGCAGCCGACATGATGCTGCATGATTTCATGGGCCACTCATCGTCCACCGGCGCGAGTTTCCAGGGTCGCATGGCGGCCTTCGTCGGTGACGTGACGAAGTATCCCTCGATCGGCGAGAATGCCGCACGCGATACGCAGGACACGCCCGTCGACGATGCCAAGGCACGCGCACTCTTCCAGCAATGGGTGGAGAGTTCCTCGCACCGCAAGAACATGGTGAACCGCAGCTTCGCCTTCGTGTCGACCGGCGTCATCCAGCGGGGCGACAGCATCTGGGCCGTGCAGATTTTCTTTGCCACGCCGCGGGCGAAGGGATTCTTCCAGTAGGTCTGCCGGTTCTCTTCTGGTCGCCACCAAAAGCGATGGCCGGGTCAAACCCGGCCATGCTGATGTTCTTTGTCTGGAAGCAGTTGCTTACGCGGTCGGTGCCGGCAGCGATTTCGGCGCAAGCAGTCGTTGCGAGGCATTCTTCACGGCCTTCTGCACCTTCTCGAAGGCGCGTACTTCGATCTGGCGGATGCGCTCGCGCGATACGCCAAATTCCTGGCTCAAATCTTCCAGCGTCGAAGGGTCGTCTTGCAGGCGGCGGGCCTCGAAGACACGGCGCTCGCGGTCAGTCAGTTTTTCCATTGCGTCCTGCAGCAGGCCATGGCGCATCGACTGCTCTTCCGACTGGACGAGCATTTCTTCCTGGTTGTCAGACTCGTCAACCAGCCAATCCTGCCATTCGCCTTCGCCATCCTCGCGGACGGTGGCGTTGAGCGACGTGTCGCCACCAAGGCGGCGGTTCATCGACACCACGTCCGCCTCGGTCACACCAAGTTTCTTGGCAATGAGTTCCACCTGGTCGGGGCGCAGGTCGCCGTCTTCCAGTGCCTCGATCTGGCTCTTCACCTTGCGCAGGTTGAAGAACAGCTTCTTCTGGTTTGCGGTGGTGCCTATCTTCACAAGCGACCAGGAACGCAAAACAAACTCTTGAATCGAGGCCTTGATCCACCACATGGCATAGGTGGCGAGGCGGAACCCCTTGTCCGGCTCGAACTTCTTTACCGCCTGCATGAGGCCGACGTTGCCCTCTGAGATGACCTCACCGATGGGCAGGCCATAGCCACGATAGCCCATGGCGATCTTGGCCACGAGGCGAAGGTGCGAGGTGATCAGCTTCTCAGCCGCCTGCTTGTCGCCGTGTTCCTTCCAGCTCTTGGCGAGCATGAATTCCTCGTCCGGCTGCAGCATTGGGAAATTGCGGATTTCCTGCAGATAGCGCTGCAGACCGGCTTCGCCCGACGCGATTGCGGGGAGGGAAGTGGTCCTAGCCATGTTTCAAAGCCTTTCCTGTCTGAGGGCTATTCTTACCGGACAATTACGCAAGAAATAAGACACCGGAGCAGTTACAGATAGTCACGCTTGCGTGTTGTTCAAGCGCAGCGCGCCGAGGAGCCTTGCAAAATCCTCTGGTGCCGGGCTTTCGAACTGCATTTGCTTGCCCGAAATAGGATGTTCGAACCCCAGGCTGGTGGCGTGAAGGGCTTGCCTATTCAATGCGTTAAGCGCTGCTGCTGCATCTTCCGAAAGCTTCTTCGCGGAGGTCCGGAAGCCTGATCCATAGACCCCATCGCCCAGCAGTGGATTTCCGATATGGGCCATGTGGACGCGGATTTGGTGGGTTCGTCCTGTCTCCAGCACGCAGCGCAGGAGGCTCGCCACGGGCGGCTTTCCCAGCGTTTCCAGCACCTCGTAGTGGGTCACCGCCTCGCGGGCATTCGCCCCCCTGGAGACAGCCATCTTCTGCCGATTGGCGGTCGAGCGGTCGATCGGTGCCGAGATGATGCCCTGCCGCCGTTCCGGCACTCCCCAGACGATGGCGAGGTAGCTCCGCTCGAGCCTGCCGTCACGGCCATGCGCCGCGAACTGATCCGACAGGCCGTGATGCGCCTTGTCATTCTTGGCCACCACCAGAAGGCCGCTTGTATCCTTGTCAAGGCGGTGGACGATGCCCGGACGCCTCACTCCGCCGATGCCCGACAGGCTGTCGCCGCAATGGGCGATCAGGGCGTTCACCAGCGTGCCGGTCTCATTGCCGGCACCCGGGTGCACCACCAGTCCGGCGGGCTTGTCGATCACGATGAGGTCCTTGTCCTCGTAGCTGATGCGCAGTGCCATGGCTTCTGCCAGCGGCAGGGCAGGCGCTGCTTCCGGGAGGATAACGCGCAGTGTGTCACCCGCTTTCACCTTGTGTCGTCCCTCCCTCACGGTCTCGCCCTCGACAGACACGGCGCCTTCCGCGATAAGGGCCTGGAACCGCGCGCGGCTCACGTCAGGAAAGGCTGCGGCCAGCGCCTTGTCGAGGCGCGAGGCTTCGGCGGCGCTGGTTTCGAGGAGTTGTGAAGGCACTGACATGAGCGAATCCGATCCATTGCAGGCAGGCGATGCCACGTCGACAGAACTGCCCCCCGCAACCCGCCGCCTGCTCCGGCTGGTCTATATCATGGGCGTGGTTCTGGTGCTGCTGTTCGTGGCGCTCATCGTCGGTATTATCTGGAAGGCCAACCACAAGGCCCCGCCCAAGCCCGAACCACCACCACAGACCCTCAATCTTGGCCTCCCCGCCAATGCCGACATCCGCACCACGGCCCTCGACGGCGACCGTCTGGTCATCAACACCGGCCGCGAGGTGATCGTCGTGGATGTCAGGAAAAACGCCATCATTTCCCGCATCGCCGCGGGTCCCTGAAGGGCTTGCACTGGCCTGAGAGCCCCTATATAGGGTGCCCATTCCTCGGAGAGCTCCCTTCGTCTATCGGTTAGGACGGCAGCCTCTCACGTTGCAAAGGCGGGTTCGACTCCCGCAGGGAGCGCCA
>NZ_JBAXGR010000036.1:0-35130 GCF_037139295.1 Aestuariivirga sp. | reverse complement strand
GTGACCGTGTTCAACCGCCTCGAAAGCCCCTACTGGCAGGTCGCCTTCAAGCTCGGCGACGGTAGTCGCGTCCAGAAAAGCCTGGGCACCATGGATGAGGCCGTGGCGCGGGAGCGGGCCATGGTGATGTATGACGAGGCCCGGCTCCGGGAGCGCATGGGTCTCAGCGCCAGGGCCGTGAGCTTCAACCAGGCGGCGGATGCGTGGCTTAAGGAGCTTAAGGCGGAAGCAGATGCTGGGCTGCGGAAGCAGCGCAACGTGATCGACTACACCCCCATCGTGGATAGGTACCTGAAGCCGTTCTTCGGGGAGAAGTCGATCGATGAGATCCGGGAGCCGGATATCGCCCAGTACCGCAGCTGGCGGCGGGACTACTGGATCAAGGGACCGGGCAGCAAGATCACCCATATCGAATATGAGCGTGGCGGCCTCCTGATCCAGAAGCCCCTGCCCCGGGGCATCAAGGCCCCGCGCACCGGCACCGTCAACACGGAGAACACGGTCCTCCGGGGTATCTTCAACCATGCCAAGAACCAGCGCTGGGTCACCGTTCAGCAGATCCCGGAGATCAAGAACGAGGTCCAGCGCAAGAGCGAGGCCAAGCGGCATGCCCATCGGCCCTTCACCCAGGCTGAATGCCAGCAGCTGGAGCGGTTCCTGGATGGCTGGGTGGGTGCCAATCACATCAAGGAGCGCGAGCGCTGGCGGCGCGAGGCGATCCAGGACTTCATCCTGCTGCTGATGGCCGGTGGCTTCAGGGAGAATGAGCTGAGCAAGAAGGACGAGCGCACGGGTCAGTGGAGCGGTGTCTGCTGGCGGGACGTGGAGTTCTTCACCTCTGCCAAGGGCGTGCCCCTGGTCCAGCTGCGGGTCACGGGCAAGACGGGTCCCAGGGAGACCGTGCCCATGCAGAACGCCGAGTTCATCCTCCGCCGTCGCCAGCAGCGCTGCCCCACTGCCGGTCCCGATGACTTCGTGATGAGCCTGCCCGATGGGAGCCGCATCGCTGGCTTCGACAGCGGCGTGCGCCGTGTGCTTACCGCCGCCGGGCTGCTTCAGGACCCGGTAACTGGCCGCAAGCGCGGCATCTACAGCTTCCGCCACACCTACGCGACGCTGCTGGTGACGTCGGGCCGCGTCAGCCCGGCAGAGCTGGGCGCCAACATGGGCACCAGCCTGCCCATGATCGACCGCCACTACTACCACTTCGATCCCAAGAAGGCGGCGGATCGCCTGTCGGACACCTCGGACGATCGCTGAGCGGTCCACGGCACATGGCTGATCCTGAGTTACTCAGGATCATCTCCAGTTAATTCCCCAAGCCTGACAACCTCAGAAGAGGAGATGCCAATGCACTTCAAGCGCAAGAAGCCTCGGACCCGTTGGATCGCCTTCTGCGGCTGTTCGTGCTGCGCCACAAAGCTTCGGCAGGTGCCCAACGAGCTGAAGCTCCCTCAGTCGGATCGCAAATGCGCGCAGAAAATGATAGAGGTCTAACTCCCGCAACCATCCTTTAGCAGCTCAGATATTCTCTCGTGTGTGGATGTCGAACGGCAGGATCACGGTCTGGCGGGCGTTGCGGTTGGGATCTGTAGCAGCCCTGATCATGCTGTCGATCGTTTCGCGCGCTAGGCGCTGCAGGGGATGCGAGATCACCAGGCTCAGCGTCCCATCGAGAAGAGCCGCGCGCGTGTTGTCCATGAGCTCGTAACCCACGGACACCAGGCTTCCTGATCTACGGCAAGTCCGAATTGCGTTCATCGCGCCCGAGATGCCGCCGCCTGAGATATAGAGCCCGGTCAGGTCAGGGTTGGCGTTCAGGAGCCTTTCCGTCATCTCCTCGGCCACGGCGCTCGTCTCGAAAGTCGAGATAGGTTCGAGGAGTTGGAACTCGGGAGCGTATTCTCGGAAGTAGGACCGGAAGCCGCTCTCGTTCATTTCCTGGCAGCGGTAGCGGTGGTTGCCGACGAGGATGCCGATCTTGCCCGGCTGTTTGCAGATGTTGTGGAAGGCCCAGGCTGATGTCCGTCCCACCTTCCAGTTATCGAGACCCACGTAATTGACGTTTCCGGTCGCGGAGAGCTGCGAGATCAGCGCAAACACGGCCACGTCCTTCTCCTCGAGGGTGGTGACAGCCTGCGTCACGACAGGGTGGACGGCCGATACGACCCCCACCGCCTGGCACGTCTCGCCGAGTTCCAGCACCTTGCCGCCGATGAATTGCGGTGAGAGATCCTGTGCAAAGACGACCTCGACCTCGATGTCATGCTCCTCGATCGCGCGGGACGCCTCGGTGAGCGCTGTTCCCAGCATCTTGTAGAAGGTGCGGTTCGGTTGATGCAGTACGAAACCGAACTTCAGCTTGGATCGGCGTGACGCGATCTGGGCCTTTATGGTGCCCACACCATAGTAGCCGATCCGCTCGGCAGCCTCCCTAACCGCCTGAATCGTCTCAATCTTCACTGCCTCAGCGCCGGAGAGGACCCGGTTCACCGTCGAGACTGAAACATTTGCCTCACGGGCGACGTCTCGGATGGTGGGGCGTGGCATTTGACACATTCTCCATGAGATGTTTTGTCTCAATTAGCGGATTTTGTGAAACAAAAGAAATGAAATTTCCGTTCCAACCTAAGTGATGTTGAGTCAAACATTCTATCATGTCAATTGATACGCATTGACATACTGGATTTCCAGACGATGGATGACCTCAAGTTCGGAACTCGGAACAAGCGCGGCGACTGGGCGCCCAATGCTCATCCCCAGATCGCGTTCTTCTGGTCCAAGCCGCTTGATCTGAGGGCCTGGGGCAAGTTCCTCATCGACTACATCTGGCCGTGGAACGCCTTCCACATGGCCGTCACACTCATTTACTGGAACTTCCTCCTCCCGGACTGGGAGACGATGAAGACGCTCAGTTGGGGCTGGGCCCTGTGGCTCTATGCCGTCAACTCGATCGGCATCTTCATCATGTATGGCTCGGTGGAGTTCTTCTATTACTGGAAGCGCAAGCAGGGCACGCGCTTCAAATACAATGCCAAGTTCCCGGCTGAGCAGCCTTCCGACGTCTTCTGGTTCAAGAGCCAGAACATTGACAACTTCCTGAGGAGCTATCTCTCCGGGATCGTGTTCTGGACGCTCGTCGAAGTGCTCATGCTCTGGTGCTTCGCCAACAATTACGTGTGGTGGCTGAACCCGGCTGATCATCCTTACTGGCTGCTGTTCATGCTGTTCATGACGCCGGCGATCCACGAGGTGAACTTTTTCTTCATTCACCGGCTCATCCACGTGCCGATCCTCTACAAGTGGATCCACTCCATTCACCACAACTCGATCAATCCGTCGCCCTGGTCATCGCTTTCGATGCACCCGATCGAGACCTTCCTCTATCACGGCGTGGTGTGGTGGCACCTAGTGCTTCCCTCGAATCCCTTCATCGCCCTCTACCAGCTGCATCTCGCAGGCTACGGAGCGCTCAACGGTCACATCGGGTTCGATACGCTGGAGCTCACCGAGGACAAGCCACTCACGACGCATGCCTACCTTCACTACCTGCACCACAAGTATTTCGAGGTGAACTACGGCGGCGACGGCCTGATCCCCCTCGATAAGTGGTTTGGCTATTGGCACGACGGTAGCAAGGAAGCCCAAGCCCGAATGGATGCTCGCTATCAAAAGAAGGTAGCGCGGATGAACGCAAAGAACGCGAGCAGTGCCTGAACATTTTTCAAACCCCGTCACCGCGACGGATAACATGGGAGGAAGACAATGAAGCTTACCAAGACACTGGTTCTGATGGCGACTGCCGCAGTCATGGCGATGTCCGCCACGACGGCCTTCGCCGGTGCCAAGATTTTCGTGATCGGTGGCAAGCCCGACGATCCGTTCTGGGGGATCGTCAAGCGTGGAGCGGAAGATGCGGCGAAGGTCGTCGAAGCCCAGGGCGGTTCGGTGACCTGGCTCGGCCCGCAGAACTACGATAATCTCGGCGTTGACGCTGCCGAACTGATCCGCCAGGCCATCGCTCAGGGTGCAACCGGCGTTGTCGGCCCCGACTGGGTTCCCGACGCGATGGATCCGGCCTTCAAGGCGGTGAAGGATGCCAAGATCCCGCTCGTTATTTACAACGCCGGTGGCATTCAGGCCGCTGATCGCCTCGGCGCTCTCAACTACGTAGGTGCCATCGACTACAAGGCAGGCGTCGCCGGTGGCGAGTATCTTGCCAAGGCCGGTGCCAAGAAGGGCGTTTGCATCAACTCCCTGCCGGGTGCCGCCAACATCGAAGACTACTGCAAGGGCTTCAAGGAAGGCCTCGAGAAGAACGGCGCTACCTACGACGTACTCCCGCTTCCGGCAACCGCCGAAGGCAACGTTGGTGCTGTCTCTGAAGCCTTCAAGGCCTATCTGGCCAGCCATCCCGACACGGATGCCGCCTTCACCACCGCCAACCTTGACGCCATCGGCGTCGCCCAGGGCATTTCTGCGGCTGGCATGGACGGCAAAGTGAAGTTCTGCGGCATCAACTTCGACGAAGGCATCCTGAACCAGATCAAGGAAGGCAAACAGGCCTGCGCCATTGATCAGCAGGGCTACCAGCAGGGCTTCTATGCCGTGTCGATCCTCAATGGCTTCATCAATTATGGTCTGACGATCGCCACGCGCGAAATCCTGACCGGCCCGGGTGTTGTCGACTCGACGACCATCGACGCCACGATGGCCGGTGCGAAGGAAGGCACCCGCTAAGGTAGGTGACGAGTAGCAGGCCGTCCGGCAGAGCCGGGCGGCCTTTCTCGACCGCAAGCGCATTTGCTGTAAGCTGCAGATCGGCAGAGTGAGGATCCATGGCAGACACCATATCCGCCAGGAGCGGGCGTTTGGGGCAGCTCTTGCGGCGTCCCGAAGCCGGAATCTTTCTGGGGCTGATCACCGTCTACATCATCTTCGCGGTTCTTGGTGGCGAAAAGTTCATTGGACCATCCGGCTGGTCGAGCTGGCTGAACGTTGCGGCAGAAGTCGGCATCATTGCCTTGCCGGTCAGCCTGCTCATGATTGCAGGTTACCTCGATATTTCGGTGGGGGCCGTTGTTCCCGCCTCAAGCCTCGCGGTTGCGCTGATCAGCAATCATTTTGGCATGCCCATCGTTGTCGGAATCGCCGGGGGCCTCGCCGTGGGTCTGCTGGTGGGCTTCGTGAATGGCCTGCTCGTAACGCGGACATCCGTTCCGTCCCTGATCATCACCATTGGAACGATGTTCGGCACAATGGGCCTCGCGCTGGGACTGACGGTCTGGATCAAGGGTTCAACGGGCGTCTTTCTCGTCGCCGATCCCGTGACCAAGCTCATCTTTGGTGAGGCACTCGGCGGCATGTTCCGCGTCGGCATCTTCTGGTGGCTGGCCATCGCTGCAGCGTTTTACTACCTCCTGCACGTCAGCCCATGGGGGAATGGCGTCTTCGCAATGGGTGGTGACCGGGAAAGTGCGCGCAATGCCGGCATTCCGACGGATAGGCTGACAATCCAGCTCTACATGCTCTCGGGTCTTGCGTCCGCATTCGTCGGGGTGCTGCAGATCATCGCCAACAGCAATGCCCAGGTGGCTGCCGGTAGCACATTCATCTTCAATTCAATCATGTGCGTGGCGATTGGCGGCGTCGCACTGACCGGCGGTGCCGGATCAGTTCTTGGCGTCGTGCTCGGCACGATCATCTTCTCTGTCGTAACGCAGGGTGTCTTCTATTCCGGCCTCGACACGAACCTCGTGTCGATCGTCATTGGTGCAATGTTCCTGCTCGCGGTGCTGACGAACGACAGCTTCCGCAACTTCATCCAGATCTTTTTCAGCAAGTCGAAGTGAGGCAGGGAATGGAGCTTATACGCAAATTATTGCGAGGCCCAGCCGCTGCGGCAGTGCTGAGTTTGATCGCCGTCGTGGCGTTCTACGTTATCGTCGGGCGTGCCAATCTTCTGGAACTGGGAGCGGCCGCGAGCTGGCTCAATTTCGCAGCCAATCTCGGAATAATCGCGCTGCCCGTCGGACTCCTGATGATTGCGGGCGAAATCGACATTTCATTTGGCGCCATGATCCCCGCGGGCGCGATCACGATCGCACTCCTTTCTGGCACTTATGGCCTTCCGATCGAAGTCGGCATTCTCGGGTCCTTGGGACTGGGTGCCATAGTCGGTCTTATCAACGGCCTGCTGACTACGCGCACGAAGGTTCCGTCCCTCCTCATCACGCTTGGCACCCTGACGATCATGCAGGGCGTCGTTCTGTGGGGTGCGATGAGCCTCGCGGGCAATGCCAGCATTCCCCTCAAATCCCCTGATTGGGCTAAATTTCTCTTTGGTCATCTGATCGGGAACAGCCACCAGGTCGTCATTGTCTGGTGGGTCGTGATGGCCCTGGCCTTCGGCTTCTTTCTGCACAAGACACGCTACGGAAACTGGATCTTCGCTCTGGGCGGAGACCGGAACTCGGCGCGCAATGCCGGTGTGCCGACGACGAAAATGACGATCGCGCTCTTCATCATGTCAGCAATGGCAGCATGCTTTGTAGGTATGTGCGGTGCCATCCAGTTCAACACGACGCAAGTGTCGGGCGGCATGAGCTACATCTTCAACGTCATTGCCAGCGTCGTGGTCGGCGGCGTGCTGCTGACCGGTGGATTTGGCTCGGTGACGGGAATCTTCATTGGCACGCTCACCTTTGCCATCGTGAACAAGGGTATCTCGTTCACGGCCATCAATCCAAACTGGGCGAATCTGATCATCGGCACCACCTTGGTGCTCGCTATGCTGATGAACGAGTATTTCCGCAAAAAGGCTTTGGCCTACAGCCCCAAGAAAGTGTGAGGACTTCAAGCATGACCGGGTCATCGACATCACCCATCCTTGAGCTTCGCAACGTCAACAAGTCCTTTGGACCCATCGACGTCCTGCATGACATCACCCTCCAGGTGCGCGCGGGCGAGGTTTTGTGTCTTCTTGGCGACAATGGTGCTGGCAAGTCGACGCTCATCAAGATCATGTCGGGCGTCTATATCCCGACGTCCGGCGAGATCCTGATGGATGGTCAGGCGGTTCGCTTCGATACGCCGAGGGATGCATCCGAGAAGGGCATTGCCACTGTGCACCAGTTTGGTGGCACCTTCCCCCTGATGTCGATCGGCCGATCCTTCTTTGTGGGTGTCGAGCCCACCAAGGGCTGGGGCCCCTTCAAGGTCTTCGACCGCAAGAAGGCCAATCACATTGCCATCAATGCTCTCCAGAGTTTCGGTATCACTCGCATCGACGATGGAGACCGGCTCGTTGGCGGCCTGTCCGGTGGCGAAAGACAGTCGCTGGCGATTGCGCGAGCCGTGCATTTCGGAGCCCGCGTCCTCATTCTCGATGAGCCTACCGCAGCGTTGGGCGTGAAGCAGGCTGCCCACGTCCTTCGTATCGTCAATGAGGCAAAGCGGCGTGGACTTGCCGTCATCTTCATCACCCATCAGGTCATGCACGCGATGGCTGTGGGTGACCACTTCGCAGTATTGATCCGTGGCGCGGTCGCCGCCGACTTCCGTCGGGGCGAGAAGAGCCGCGAGCAGATCACGGATCTCATGGCTGGTGGTGAGACGATGGCCGATCTCGAGTCCCAGATCGAAGGCTACATGGCAACACATGACGGGCACCCTCCACCTACCCACACCTGACCTCCCCCTGGAAGCGGTCTCGCCAGGGTCTTCCGGCCGCTTCCCTTTTTATTCACGCCCGCGCCCGCCAGGGCACAGAAAACCTTAGAGTTTACGAAATGACTTCACCCTTCACGCTCGCCGCCTGCGCCGAGATGCTCTGGCAAGAAAAGCCCTTCGAATGGCGCCTCAGGCGCCTTACAGAACTGGGGTTCCAGTGCGGCATCTGGAACTGGACATCGCACGACCTGGGGATGCTGGAGAGGTCTGGCGCCGTGTTCTCGTCGATGACCGGCTACATTCGTGGTCGGCTGGGGGACGAAGAGGGTGCTGCAGAACTCCTCGCGACAGCGGCGCAATCGGTGGAAGTGAGCAAGCGTCTGAACGTGGCGCGTCTGAACCTCCATGGCACAGGCCTCGGCGACCGAGGACTGCCGGTAATACCTTGTGAAGTTGTCACGGGTGCCATGTGGCTCAAGGCGCGCGACACGTTGAACCGGATCGCCGATCTGGGCGACAGGCACGGCGTCACCTTCATGATCGAGAACTTGAACCTGGCCGTGGACCACCCGGGCGTGCCGTTCGCACGGATCGAGGACACGTTGGCACTCGTGTCCTCAATTGACCGCAAGTCGCTCGTTCTCAATCTCGATCTCTACCATGTGCAGATCGGCGAAGGGAACCTGATCTCCTGGTGCCGGAAGAGCCTGCCTTGGATTGGCGAGATCCAGGTGGCGGACGTCCCCGGGCGCATGGAGCCTGGGACCGGCGAGATCAACTATCACGGGGTGGCCCGCGCCTTGAAGGCGATGGGCTACAGCGGGCCGGTGTGCATGGAGGCCTTCGCGTCGGGAGACGCCGAGGTGGCACTTCAGGCATTCCGGGAAGCTTTCACAATCTGACATTCAATCGAGGAAAGACATGACGATACGGGTTGGCCTGATCGGGGCAGGCATCATGGGGGCAGATCATGCGCGGATCCTCGCGCTCGAACTGCCGGGCGTCACGCTGCACACGGTCTGCGACGCAGATGGTGCCCGCGCCCGGAAGATCGCCGACGAGGCGGGGGCAGCGCATGTGAGTGCTGATCCCCTTGCTGTGATCTCCGACAAGTCGGTCGATGCCGTGCTGATCGCCAGTCCCGATCACACCCACGCACCGCTGAGCAAGGCCTGCGTCGAAGCTGGAAAGCCCGTCCTCTGCGAAAAGCCCCTGTCTCAGGATTCGGTCGAATGCCTGGACGTCATGGCGGCGGAGACGAAGCTCGGACGGCGGCTGGTCCAGATCGGCTTCATGCGGCGCTTCGATCCGTCCTATGTCGAGATGAAGGATGCGCTGAGGGCCGGACGCATCGGTAGCGCGGTGATGATGCACAATTTCCACCGCAACGTCTCGGCTCCTGCCAATTTCACCGGGCAGATGGCCATCACCAATTCGGCCCCGCATGAGTTCGACATCGCCCGTTTCGTACTCGATGCCGAATACGAGACGATTTCCGTGTTTCGCCCCAGGTTCAGTGATCCTTCCAAGGTCGGTTCACCCGTCTTCATGGTGCTCAGCACGCGGTCTGGCCAGCTGGTGAACGTCGAGATCAACAACAACGCCGCCTATGGCTATGACGTGCGCGGCGAGCTCATCGGCGAGAAGGGATCGGTCTTCCTCAGGTCGCCCGTCGCGAGCGAGATTCACGTGGACCTCCAGGCAGCCACCTCCTACCCGGCCGACTGGCGTCCTCGCTTTGCCGAGGCCTACCGCCGCCAGAATGCAGCCTGGCTCAAGTCCATCTCCACGGGAAAGCCGGCAGGTGCCAGCGCCTGGGATGGCTATGCAGCCACGCTGGTTGCCGAAGCTGGAGTCCAGTCGCTCGAAAAAGGCGCTCCCGCTGCCGTCGCTCCGGTGGCGAAGCCCAAGCTCTATGAGGACCGCACATGAAGATTGGAATGGTAACCGACTCACTCGGGCATCTGGGCTTTGACAAGATGCTCGAGACCGCGGCGGGGCTCGGCATCGAGGGTGTAGAGTTCAACGCTGCGAACTGGACATCGGCTCCGCACATGAAGATCGGCGATCTTCTGGCCAGCACCGCTGCCTGCCGAACGATGCAGGCTGCGGTAAAGTCTCACGGCCTCGAAATCATCGCTCTGAATGCCAACGGCAACCAGCTGCATCCCACCGAGGGTGACAAGCAGTCGACGGCCTTGCATGACACAATTCGGCTGGCCGGTCTGCTGGGTGTCGAGACTGTCGTGCTGATGTCGGGCCTTCCTGAAGGCGCACCCGGTGACAAGATGCCGAACTGGGTGATCTCGTCGTGGCCGCCCGAAACGCAGACCATCCTCAAGTACCAATGGGAAGACCGCCTGCTGCCCTACTGGTCGACGCTGGTCGCCTTTGCCCAGGCGCATGGCGTGAAGAAGCTCGCGGTCGAGCTTCATGGCAACCAGCTCGTCTACAACGTTCCAACCCTGCTGCGCCTGCGCAAGGAGGTGGGCAACATGGTGGGAGCGAACTTCGACCCCTCGCATCTCATGTGGATGGGGGCCGATCCGCTGGCTGCCATCGATGCACTTGGCCCGGCGATCTACCACACCCACGCCAAGGACACCTTCATCAACAAGCCTGTGTGTGCCACCACCAGCCGTCTCGAGAACGGATCTCTTGTGGACATCCCGGCTCGTGCCTGGAGCTACATCACGCTGGGCTATGGTAATGGTGAAAGCTGGTGGAAGGACTTCTGCTATCGCCTCCGCATGGTCGGATACGACGGCTGGCTGTCGATCGAACATGAAGATGTGATGCTTGGCCGCGAGGAGGGTGTCCGCCGGTCTGTCGAATTGCTGAACGCTGTGATGCCGTCTGATCCCAGCGACTACAAGCCCCAGGAATTTTGAGGAGAAGCCACATGCCGCGCAAGCGCCCCACTATCGCCGATGTTCGTGCCAACAAGGGCAAGTACCAGTACACCATGATGCGAGTGGAAAACTGGGAGGAACTCGCTGCCGCCGAAGAGGCCGGCATCGACATGGTCTCGGTCCCGCCCGAGATGCTCATCCAGAAGCACTTCCGTGACGTGGCTCCGTCGCTCTTCGCCATTCCGGGCAAGCCCCTCTACGAAATGGGTACCTCCGACGACATCCTTCGCTGGGCCTTCCAGATGGTCAATGCCGGGGCTGATGCCGTCTATTGCGCCGCCTCCTTCCCGGTTGTGAGGCGTCTCGCTGACGAGGCGGTGCCGGTGATTGGCCACGTCGGTCTCATCCCCTCGAAGTGCACCTGGACGGGTGGCTTCAAGGCTGTAGGCAAGACGGCTGACCAGGCCATGCATGTCTGGGAGATGTGCAAGCTTTACGAGGAGGCTGGAGCCTTCGGCGTCGAGATCGAGGTGGTACCGCCGGAAGTCACCGCGGCGATCTCTGCTCGCACCTCGCTGTTTATGGTGTCCATGGGTGGCGGCAAGGGTGGTGATTGCCAATATCTGTTCGCCTGCGACGTGCTGGGCACCAACACGGGACACGTGCCGCGTCACTCGAAGCAATATGCCAATCTCGCGAAGGAATTTGACCGCATCCAGAAGATGCGCGTCCAGGCCTTCAAGTCCTGGGTGGGCGAAGTTCAGACCGGCGCCTGGCCGGACGCTCCCTACATCGTTTCCGCTCCCAAGAAGGAGATGGATACCTTCAAAACCCGGCTCGCCAAGGAAGCGGGTGGCCCCAAGAAGCGGAAATGAACGAGGACGTCATGTCAAAATGGGTTGATGTATGCAGCGCGGACGAAGTCCCCCTCGAGGACGTAACGCGCTTCGATTTCGAAGGACGTACCTTCGCGATCTACCGGTCTCCGGAAGACGCGTTCTATGCCACGGATGGTCTTTGCACTCACGAGAAGATCCATCTGGCGGATGGACTGGTCATGGATAACGTGATTGAGTGCCCCAAGCATAATGGGCGCTTCGACTACAAGAGCGGCCAGGCGCTGGGCGCACCGGTCTGTGTCAATCTCCGCACCTATCCAGTCAAGGTTGAGGGCGGAAAGGTCCTCGTTGACATTACGTAAGCAGAAGGGCGCCTGTCGCTCGGAGGCTGAACACTGAGTTTCACTGATTTGAGGAGACATTGAATGCTGCGTTTTGGAGTCCTGGGTGCTGGCCGCATCGGCAAGGTGCACGCAAGAACGATTGCCGCCTCCGGCAAGGCCAAGGTTGCCTATCTGGCGGACGCCATGCCAAAGGCAGCGGAGGACCTCGCGGCAGAGGTCGGTGCCAAGGTCGCGAGCGTCGAGGACATCATCAAGGCGAAGGACGTTGACGCCATCCTGATCGCCACCCCCACCCCCTTCCATGCCGAGCAGATCGAGGCCGGCTCCAATGCCGGCAAGGCCGTGCTGTGCGAGAAGCCGGTCAGCCTCTCGGTCGCCCGCATCGAGGAATGCCTGAAGACGGTCGCCAAGAACAAGACCACCCTGATGATCGGCTTCAACCGCCGCTTCGACCCCAACTTCGCCACCCTCCAGAAGCGCCTGCGCGACGGCGCCATCGGCAATGTCGAAATGGCCACCATCATCAGCCGCGACCCGGCCCCGCCGCCCGCGTCCTACGTGAAGAGCTCCGGCGGCATCTTCCGCGACATGATGATCCATGACCTTGATCTGGCACGCTTCCTGGTGGGAGAGGAGTTCGTCACGGTGCAGGCGCTGGGTGCCGCCCTCGTCGACAAGGCCATCGGTGACGAAGGCGATTGCGACACCGCCGCCGTGCAGATGCAGACGGAGTCGGGCAAGATCGCCGTCATCACCAATTCGCGCCGCGCCACCTATGGCTACGACCAGCGCATCGAGGTGCATGGTTCGAAGGGCATGCTGCGCGCCGGCAACGTCCACAACACCACGGTGGAAGTGGCCAATGCCGAGGGCTTCCACGAGGACCCGATCCTCAACTTCTTCACCGAGCGCTACGGCCAGGCCTATGCCAACGAAGTGCTCACCTTCATCGACGCCGTGACCAACTCCAAGCCCGTTGCACCCTCGGGCCATGACGGGTTGCAGGCCCAGAAACTGGCCGATGCCGCAACCGAGTCCTGGCAGACCGGCAAGCCCGTGAAAGTGAGCTGAATCAGATGGATATCGAGAGCCTCAAGCACCTGTCGATGGACGGCAAGACCGCCGTCATCACGGGCTCGACGCAAGGGCTGGGCGAAACCATCGCGCAGCTCTTCGCCGACCGCGGCGTCACCCAGATGGTCATCACCGGCCGCAACGCCGAGCGCGGGCAGCGGGTCAAGGCCGCACTCGAAGCCAAGAAGGTGAAGACCGTCTTCGTGCAGGCCGACCTCGTGAAGCTCGCCGACGTGCGCAAGATCGTGGCGGCCTGCGACGCCTCCTTCGGCCGCATCGATGCCCTCGTCAACGCCGCGGCGCTGACCGACCGCGGCACCATCTGGGACACCTCTGAGGCGCGCTACGACGAGCTCTTCGATGCCAATGTGAAAGCACCCTTCTTCCTCATGCAGGACGCGCTGCAGCTGATGAAGAAGTCGAAGACCTCCGGCACCATCGTCAACATCCTCTCGATGTCGGGCCACGGCGGTCAGGACTTCCTCACCGCCTATTCCACCACCAAGGGCGCGCTCGCCACCATGACGAAGAACGTCGCCTATGCGGTGATGCGCTACAGGATCCGCGTCAACGGCCTCAACATCGGCTGGATGGACACGCCCGGCGAAGACCGCATCATGAAGACCTATCATGACGCCGACCCCGACTGGCTGAAGGCCGCCGAAGCCGCCCGCCCGGTCGGCCGCCTGCTGAAGCCCGGGGAAGTCGCCCGCGCCACCGCCTATCTCTCGAGCGATGAATCGGGCCTCATGACCGGCTCCATCATCGACTTCGACCAGCAGGTGCTGGGCGCCGGCAACGCCATCGCCGAGCCGCCGGACGCGGTGTGGTAGCACCCCTCACAACGGCCGCCCGCGAGGCGGCCGTTGCGTTTCCGGATGATGCTTGTGCGTTGCGCAGCGATGCCGGGAGCATGCGTTTCGATGCCGGATGCGTTGCTGCCGTAGACACGGCGCGGCGCTTTTCCGGGCAACCGAAAGCAACCGTGAAAAGGATCCCAATTGCACCGGCCGCAACAGGAATATGTTCATCCTGCGGCAAATCCATGCCAGCGCCATGGCGGCATGTGCCCCGCGCGTCGTCAGCAGAATTGCGAAAAGGATTGCCGGGTCACGCCCGGCAATGATGAAGCCCGGATGAAGCGTAACACCGTGAAGCATATTGGAACCTGCATTCCATCGCGCCTCCGAGCCGGAGCGGCCTGACACGTCGTCTCCCGCGTCTTCAGCGGGAGAAGAAGGGACCCGTTGCACTTCGCAGCGGGGAGATGAGGGGAAATATGCACTGCTGATGCTTCAGACCCCGCTTCCCCTCACCTCCCCCAACTGCGTTGGGGCCCCTTCCTCTCCCGCCTTGCGGGAGAGGACGTGAAGTGGTCAGGCGGCGCGGCGGAGCGCGAAGCGGGTGCCGGCGTCGTGGATGGCGATGAAGCCCATGCGGGCCATGGCGGCGAGTGTGGCGCGCACCTGTGGCTCTGCCTTGCGGCCCTGTTTGAAGGAGAGGGCGATATCGAGCGCAGAGAGCGGGGTTGCGGCAGCGGCAAGGGCAGCCATGACGGCGCCCGCCTGCTCCACCGCGCCAGCGGGGAAATTGACCTTTGCCTTGGCGGCCGCGGCGGCGGGCAGGCCGAGATCAGCTTCGAACTGCTCCTGCTTCTCGCGCGCGGAACCGAAACGGGGAATCTGGTAATCGGGGCGGAGCCAGCGGACCTGGCCCTTCGCCTCTTCGCCTGCGCGCTGCTTGTTGAGGGCGACGAGGCGAACGAGCACCTCCTGCTCGGGCAGGTCCACCGGCCAGCCATAGGCCTGCGCCACGGCGGCATCGAGTTCCGCGTGAAGCTCCTTGAGGATGAGGACGAGGCCATCATCGCGCAGCCGCTCGTCCTCCTTCGAGAGCGCGGCACCGGACCTTAACTTTTCCAGCACGTTATACATCTGGGTGAGGGTGATCTCGGGATGATCTGCCTGCACTGCCTTGCGGTGCGCATCCAGCTTCTCGGCGATGCTGGCTATGCGGGAGCGGGTGAACTCATCGGGATCGGGGAAGGGGAAGGGATCGAAGCAGCGAGATTTCACGTAGACTGCGTCGCCTTCATACACGCCAATCTTAGCTGAGTTAGCAGCGTACCACGTGAAATGAATTCTGCTCATCAAAATACCCAGCATGAAGGAATCGTCAAAAGCTATTACGACAATCTTATTGTCCGGCAGAATTGCCGCATTAAGAAACTGGAATATCCGGTGCTTGGCAGTTTCCACGGTGGCGATATAGCGCGGTAGACCGACAAGAGCTGGGCGTATCTCATCTCGTGTCCGCCCAAAGAGCCACCACCGCGCCTTTATGTCTGCATCACGATTCTGATCTCTCTTTGGTTTCACAGAACGAAGGAGGTGCTGATAGACCTCAGGATACTCATCGCGGACCCTTTCCGAATCGAGACCATAGAGATCAATAGCCATGACACCGCGAGGAGTTGAAACTATATCTCTCCCGTTTCGATATGGACGGATGTAGCGCTCAAGACCGGCGCGGCGACCAAGACCAAGATGCTGAGCTTCCTGCTCCGTAACGATGAAGCCAGCACCGAACAGCATCATGCCTCTTGATGACAGCCCAGAGTTTGAGACGAGAGGACTGACCGTAGAGAGGTCTGCTCCTATCGTAAGATCATTGTTGATCTTCCCTTCCGATCTCCTGAAAGCAAGCTTCGGCTCATCGGTATCCAGCCCTTCCTCAGAAACCACCTCCTGCAATACGCCATCCAGTCTTCCTGCGCCTACGGCTGTCATAGCGATACGGACAGCCGCAGCCTGCTTAGTCGCCTTCGTCCACGGATGATCAGGAATAGCGAGCAAGATCGAGACCGGCTGTTTGGCTGAGAGGTGCTTCTCCACCGTGCGGCGCTGGAAGACCTGCGTGATCGAATTGGTCGTCACCAGACCAAAGCGCTTCAGCCGTGTTGCCTTGCGCGTCAAAACCTCGGCTGCCCTGTCCCACCAATACATCACGAAGTCAGCGCTGTCGTTCATGTCCTTGTGGGCAGCCCACAGGGCTTCGGCATAGTCATCACCCAATTTCGAGCGAATGTCCTTGCCGCCGATGAAGGGTGGGTTGCCGACGATGTAATCCGCCTCCGGCCACTCGGGCCTGCGCGGGTTGATGTAGTGGCCCTTTGCATCCACCCCGTCTTGCGCCAGCACGGCATCCATGTGGCGGATGTTCCTGTAATCCCGCAGCACCGGCTCGCCCGGCAGGCTGCGGTTGTTGCGGATGTGCCATTGCAGATAGCCGATCCACAGCACCAGCTCCGCGATGTGGCGGGCGCGGGCGTTGATTTCCAGCCCCAGGAACTGGTGCGGGTCCACCTCGTGACGCTCGAGCCCGGCCAGCGCCTGCTGGCCGCCGAGGTTGAGAAGGGCTTCGACCACGTCACCCTCCAACCGCTTCATGAGTTCCAGCGTGACATAGAGGAAGTTGCCGGTGCCGCAGGCGGGATCGAGCACGTGGGTGTTGTAGAGCTTTTCGTGGAAGGCCTGCACGGCGGCGATGGCGTCCTTGCTGCGGCCTTCACCCGTCAGCCGTTCGGCGGCGGTAAGGACTTGCTGCCATTCGCTGCGCAGGGGTTCGATGACGGTGGCGACCACGAGGCGTTCCACATAGGCGCGCGGCGTGTAATGCGCGCCGAGGCGGGCGCGCACATCAGGATCCAGCGCCTGTTCAAGCAGGGTGCCGAAGATGGAGGGGTCCACCTCGCGCCAGTCCTGCCTTGCGGCCTCGCGCAGCTCGCCGATCTCCTCCTTCTCCAGCGGGTAGGCGGGCGCATCGCGGAAGAGCTGGCCGTTGAATTTCTTCACGCGGTCCTGCACGGCGGAGGCATAGTCGCCGCGGTCCATCGCCTGCCACAGCATTTCAAGCTCGGGCGCGAAGATGTGGGGCTTGTCGCGCGCGCGGTCGAGCAGGCTGGTGAAGGTATCCTTGGGCAGAAGCTCCACGTCCTCGGCGAACATGGTGAAGATGCAGCGCATGAGGAAGGCGGCCACGTCCTCCGCCGGGAGCTTGCGCTGCTCCATGCGTTTGGACACGGCGGCCAGCCTTTCGGCTATTTGTCGCGTGGCCTTGACGGCGCGGCGGGTGGGATCGAGCGCATGCGGATCATCCCAGATGAGGCGGAAGAGCTGCTGGATTTCGGGCTTCGCCAGATCATCGAGATAGATGCGGAAGTTCTGCCGGTCCGGGAACTGGGTGTAGTTGCGGCCCTTGCCGGTGAAATCGGCGTAGAGCTCGAAGCAGAGGCCGACATCGCAGACGATGATGAAGGGCGGCCAGTCATGCGCGGGCGGCAGATGGCGCGCATAGTTCTCGGCCTGCTGGCGGGCGTTGTTCATCAGCACGTCCCAGGCGCGGGAGGACTTGCCGCGCTGCTGGTCATTCTCCTTCGGGAAGAGGTCCTTCTGGTTCGGGAACTCGCTGCGCTCACGCCTTGCGCGGGACTGCTTCGATTCCAGCACGAAGGCGCCGCGCTTGTAGAGGTCGATGAAGTTGCGGCCCCTGTCGCCCTTCACGTCGAACTCGAACTTGTAATCTCCGTCCATCGGCTCTTCGAGGCCGAGGGCCTGACAGAAATGGATGAGGAACTTCTGCGACTGCGCGCGCTCGCCGCCGCCTGCATTGCGCCAGTGCGTGATGAATTTGCTGATTGCGTCCGCCGTCACAAGGTGACGTTACGATGCAGTGAATGCAACCAAAAGTTATATATCGATTTCAGGAAACAGGAAGCTGGGCCCCGGGGCCCAGCTTCCTGTTTCCTGAAATCGATATATAACTTTTGGTTGCATTCACTGCATCGTAACGTCACCTTGTGACGGCGGACGCAATCAGCAAATTCATCACGCACTGGCGCAATGCAGGCGGCGGCGAGCGCGCGCAGTCGCAGAAGTTCCTCATCCATTTCTGTCAGGCCCTCGGCCTCGAAGAGCCGATGGACGGAGATTACAAGTTCGAGTTCGACGTGAAGGGCGACAGGGGCCGCAACTTCATCGACCTCTACAAGCGCGGCGCCTTCGTGCTGGAATCGAAGCAGTCCCGCGCAAGGCGTGAGCGCAGCGAGTTCCCGAACCAGAAGGACCTCTTCCCGAAGGAGAATGACCAGCAGCGCGGCAAGTCCTCCCGCGCCTGGGACGTGCTGATGAACAACGCCCGCCAGCAGGCCGAGAACTATGCGCGCCATCTGCCGCCCGCGCATGACTGGCCGCCCTTCATCATCGTCTGCGATGTCGGCCTCTGCTTCGAGCTCTACGCCGATTTCACCGGCAAGGGCCGCAACTACACCCAGTTCCCGGACCGGCAGAACTTCCGCATCTATCTCGATGATCTGGCGAAGCCCGAAATCCAGCAGCTCTTCCGCCTCATCTGGGATGATCCGCATGCGCTCGATCCCACCCGCCGCGCCGTCAAGGCCACGCGACAAATAGCCGAAAGGCTGGCCGCCGTGTCCAAACGCATGGAGCAGCGCAAGCTCCCGGCGGAGGACGTGGCCGCCTTCCTCATGCGCTGCATCTTCACCATGTTCGCCGAGGACGTGGAGCTTCTGCCCAAGGATACCTTCACCAGCCTGCTCGACCGCGCGCGCGACAAGCCCCACATCTTCGCGCCCGAGCTTGAAATGCTGTGGCAGGCGATGGACCGCGGCGACTATGCCTCCGCCGTGCAGGACCGCGTGAAGAAATTCAACGGCCAGCTCTTCCGCGATGCGCCCGCCTACCCGCTGGAGAAGGAGGAGATCGGCGAGCTGCGCGAGGCCGCAAGGCAGGACTGGCGCGAGGTGGACCCCTCCATCTTCGGCACCCTGCTTGAACAGGCGCTGGATCCTGATGTGCGCGCCCGCCTCGGCGCGCATTACACGCCGCGCGCCTATGTGGAACGCCTCGTGGTCGCCACCGTCATCGAACCCCTGCGCAGCGAATGGCAGCAAGTCCTTACCGCCGCCGAACGGCTGACGGGTGAAGGCCGCAGCAAGGACGCCATCGCCGCCGTGCAGGCCTTCCACGAAAAGCTCTACAACACCCACGTGCTCGATCCCGCCTGCGGCACCGGCAACTTCCTCTATGTCACGCTGGAACTCATGAAGCGGTTGGAGGGTGACGTGGTCGAAGCCCTTCTCAACCTCGGCGGCCAGCAGGCGCTGGCCGGGCTCGAGCGTCACGAGGTGGACCCGCACCAGTTCCTGGGGCTGGAAATCAACGCCCGCGCCCGCCACATCGCGGAGCTGGTGCTGTGGATCGGCTATCTGCAATGGCACATCCGCAACAACCGCAGCCTGCCGGGCGAGCCGGTGCTGCGGGATTACAGGAACATCCGCCACATGGATGCCGTGCTGGCGCAAGACGGGGTGGATGCAAAGGGCCACTACATCAACCCGCGCAGGCCCGAGTGGCCGGAGGCGGATTACATCGTCGGCAACCCACCCTTCATCGGCGGCAAGGACATTCGCTCGAAATTGGGTGATGACTATGCCGAAGCCCTGTGGGCTGCCCACAAGGACATGAACGACAGCGCTGACTTCGTGATGTATTGGTGGGACAGGGCAGCCGAGGTTTTGACGCGCAAGGCAACACGGCTGAAGCGCTTTGGTCTGGTGACGACCAATTCGATCACGCAGGTCTTCCAGCGCCGCACGGTGGAGAAGCACCTCTCAGCCAAACAGCCGGTCTCGATCTTGCTCGCTATTCCTGATCATCCGTGGACGAAGGCGACTAAGCAGGCTGCGGCTGTCCGTATCGCTATGACAGCCGTAGGCGCAGGAAGACTGGATGGCGTATTGCAGGAGGTGGTTTCTGAGGAAGGGCTGGATACCGATGAGCCGAAGCTTGCTTTCAGGAGATCGGAAGGGAAGATCAACAATGATCTTACGATAGGAGCAGACCTCTCTACGGTCAGTCCTCTCGTCTCAAACTCTGGGCTGTCATCAAGAGGCATGATGCTGTTCGGTGCTGGCTTCATCGTTACGGAGCAGGAAGCTCAGCATCTTGGTCTTGGTCGCCGCGCCGGTCTTGAGCGCTACATCCGTCCATATCGAAACGGGAGAGATATAGTTTCAACTCCTCGCGGTGTCATGGCTATTGATCTCTATGGTCTCGATTCGGAAAGGGTCCGCGATGAGTATCCTGAGGTCTATCAGCACCTCCTTCGTTCTGTGAAACCAAAGAGAGATCAGAATCGTGATGCAGACATAAAGGCGCGGTGGTGGCTCTTTGGGCGGACACGAGATGAGATACGCCCAGCTCTTGTCGGTCTACCGCGCTATATCGCCACCGTGGAAACTGCCAAGCACCGGATATTCCAGTTTCTTAATGCGGCAATTCTGCCGGACAATAAGATTG
Organism: Aestuariivirga sp.; assembly: GCF_037139295.1. Lineage (GTDB taxonomy): Bacteria > Pseudomonadota > Alphaproteobacteria > Rhizobiales > Aestuariivirgaceae > Aestuariivirga. The sequence continues at coordinate 14,971 of NZ_JBAXGR010000036.1, read as the reverse complement.
TCGTAATAGCTTTTGACGATTCCTTCATGCTGGGTATTTTGATGAGCAGAATTCATTTCACGTGGTACGCTGCTAACTCAGCTAAGATTGGCGTGTATGAAGGCGACGCAGTCTACGTGAAATCTCGCTGCTTCGATCCCTTCCCCTTCCCCGATCCCGATGAGTTCACCCGCTCCCGCATAGCCAGCATCGCCGAGAAGCTGGATGCGCACCGCAAGGCAGTGCAGGCAGATCATCCCGAGATCACCCTCACCCAGATGTATAACGTGCTGGAAAAGTTAAGGTCCGGTGCCGCGCTCTCGAAGGAGGACGAGCGGCTGCGCGATGATGGCCTCGTCCTCATCCTCAAGGAGCTTCACGCGGAACTCGATGCCGCCGTGGCGCAGGCCTATGGCTGGCCGGTGGACCTGCCCGAGCAGGAGGTGCTCGTTCGCCTCGTCGCCCTCAACAAGCAGCGCGCAGGCGAAGAGGCGAAGGGCCAGGTCCGCTGGCTCCGCCCCGATTACCAGATTCCCCGTTTCGGTTCCGCGCGCGAGAAGCAGGAGCAGTTCGAAGCTGATCTCGGCCTGCCCGCCGCCGCGGCCGCCAAGGCAAAGGTCAATTTCCCCGCTGGCGCGGTGGAGCAGGCGGGCGCCGTCATGGCTGCCCTTGCCGCTGCCGCAACCCCGCTCTCTGCGCTCGATATCGCCCTCTCCTTCAAACAGGGCCGCAAGGCAGAGCCACAGGTGCGCGCCACACTCGCCGCCATGGCCCGCATGGGCTTCATCGCCATCCACGACGCCGGCACCCGCTTCGCGCTCCGCCGCGCCGCCTGACCACTTCACGTCCTCTCCCGCAAGGCGGGAGAGGAAGGGGCCCCAACGCAGTTGGGGGAGGTGAGGGGAAGCGGGGTCTGAAGCATCAGCAGTGCATATTTCCCCTCATCTCCCCGCTGCGAAGTGCAACGGGTCCCTTCTTCTCCCGCTGAAGACGCGGGAGACGACGTGTCAGGCCGCTCCGGCTCGGAGGCGCGATGGAATGCAGGTTCCAATATGCTTCACGGTGTTACGCTTCATCCGGGCTTCATCATTGCCGGGCGTGACCCGGCAATCCTTTTCGCAATTCTGCTGACGACGCGCGGGGCACATGCCGCCATGGCGCTGGCATGGATTTGCCGCAGGATGAACATATTCCTGTTGCGGCCGGTGCAATTGGGATCCTTTTCACGGTTGCTTTCGGTTGCCCGGAAAAGCGCCGCGCCGTGTCTACGGCAGCAACGCATCCGGCATCGAAACGCATGCTCCCGGCATCGCTGCGCAACGCACAAGCATCATCCGGAAACGCAACGGCCGCCTCGCGGGCGGCCGTTGTGAGGGGTGCTACCACACCGCGTCCGGCGGCTCGGCGATGGCGTTGCCGGCGCCCAGCACCTGCTGGTCGAAGTCGATGATGGAGCCGGTCATGAGGCCCGATTCATCGCTCGAGAGATAGGCGGTGGCGCGGGCGACTTCCCCGGGCTTCAGCAGGCGGCCGACCGGGCGGGCGGCTTCGGCGGCCTTCAGCCAGTCGGGGTCGGCGTCATGATAGGTCTTCATGATGCGGTCTTCGCCGGGCGTGTCCATCCAGCCGATGTTGAGGCCGTTGACGCGGATCCTGTAGCGCATCACCGCATAGGCGACGTTCTTCGTCATGGTGGCGAGCGCGCCCTTGGTGGTGGAATAGGCGGTGAGGAAGTCCTGACCGCCGTGGCCCGACATCGAGAGGATGTTGACGATGGTGCCGGAGGTCTTCGACTTCTTCATCAGCTGCAGCGCGTCCTGCATGAGGAAGAAGGGTGCTTTCACATTGGCATCGAAGAGCTCGTCGTAGCGCGCCTCAGAGGTGTCCCAGATGGTGCCGCGGTCGGTCAGCGCCGCGGCGTTGACGAGGGCATCGATGCGGCCGAAGGAGGCGTCGCAGGCCGCCACGATCTTGCGCACGTCGGCGAGCTTCACGAGGTCGGCCTGCACGAAGACGGTCTTCACCTTCTTGGCTTCGAGTGCGGCCTTGACCCGCTGCCCGCGCTCGGCGTTGCGGCCGGTGATGACCATCTGGGTGACGCCGCGGTCGGCGAAGAGCTGCGCGATGGTTTCGCCCAGCCCTTGCGTCGAGCCCGTGATGACGGCGGTCTTGCCGTCCATCGACAGGTGCTTGAGGCTCTCGATATCCATCTGATTCAGCTCACTTTCACGGGCTTGCCGGTCTGCCAGGACTCGGTTGCGGCATCGGCCAGTTTCTGGGCCTGCAACCCGTCATGGCCCGAGGGTGCAACGGGCTTGGAGTTGGTCACGGCGTCGATGAAGGTGAGCACTTCGTTGGCATAGGCCTGGCCGTAGCGCTCGGTGAAGAAGTTGAGGATCGGGTCCTCGTGGAAGCCCTCGGCATTGGCCACTTCCACCGTGGTGTTGTGGACGTTGCCGGCGCGCAGCATGCCCTTCGAACCATGCACCTCGATGCGCTGGTCGTAGCCATAGGTGGCGCGGCGCGAATTGGTGATGACGGCGATCTTGCCCGACTCCGTCTGCATCTGCACGGCGGCGGTGTCGCAATCGCCTTCGTCACCGATGGCCTTGTCGACGAGGGCGGCACCCAGCGCCTGCACCGTGACGAACTCCTCTCCCACCAGGAAGCGTGCCAGATCAAGGTCATGGATCATCATGTCGCGGAAGATGCCGCCGGAGCTCTTCACGTAGGACGCGGGCGGCGGGGCCGGGTCGCGGCTGATGATGGTGGCCATTTCGACATTGCCGATGGCGCCGTCGCGCAGGCGCTTCTGGAGGGTGGCGAAGTTGGGGTCGAAGCGGCGGTTGAAGCCGATCATCAGGGTGGTCTTGTTCTTGGCGACCGTCTTCAGGCATTCCTCGATGCGGGCGACCGAGAGGCTGACCGGCTTCTCGCACAGCACGGCCTTGCCGGCATTGGAGCCGGCCTCGATCTGCTCGGCATGGAAGGGGGTGGGGGTGGCGATCAGGATGGCGTCAACGTCCTTCGCCTTGATGATGTCCTCGACGCTCGCGACCTTGGCACCGACCTCTGCCGCGAGGTCCTCCGCTGCCTTTGGCATGGCGTCCGCCAGATAGGCAACCTTGGCCTTGCCGGAGGCGGCAATCGTTCTTGCGTGCACCTTGCCGATGCGGCCAGCACCCAGGACTCCAAAACGCAGCATTCAATGTCTCCTCAAATCAGTGAAACTCAGTGTTCAGCCTCCGAGCGACAGGCGCCCTTCTGCTTACGTAATGTCAACGAGGACCTTTCCGCCCTCAACCTTGACTGGATAGGTGCGGAGATTGACACAGACCGGTGCGCCCAGCGCCTGGCCGCTCTTGTAGTCGAAGCGCCCATTATGCTTGGGGCACTCAATCACGTTATCCATGACCAGTCCATCCGCCAGATGGATCTTCTCGTGAGTGCAAAGACCATCCGTGGCATAGAACGCGTCTTCCGGAGACCGGTAGATCGCGAAGGTACGTCCTTCGAAATCGAAGCGCGTTACGTCCTCGAGGGGGACTTCGTCCGCGCTGCATACATCAACCCATTTTGACATGACGTCCTCGTTCATTTCCGCTTCTTGGGGCCACCCGCTTCCTTGGCGAGCCGGGTTTTGAAGGTATCCATCTCCTTCTTGGGAGCGGAAACGATGTAGGGAGCGTCCGGCCAGGCGCCGGTCTGAACTTCGCCCACCCAGGACTTGAAGGCCTGGACGCGCATCTTCTGGATGCGGTCAAATTCCTTCGCGAGATTGGCATATTGCTTCGAGTGACGCGGCACGTGTCCCGTGTTGGTGCCCAGCACGTCGCAGGCGAACAGATATTGGCAATCACCACCCTTGCCGCCACCCATGGACACCATAAACAGCGAGGTGCGAGCAGAGATCGCCGCGGTGACTTCCGGCGGTACCACCTCGATCTCGACGCCGAAGGCTCCAGCCTCCTCGTAAAGCTTGCACATCTCCCAGACATGCATGGCCTGGTCAGCCGTCTTGCCTACAGCCTTGAAGCCACCCGTCCAGGTGCACTTCGAGGGGATGAGACCGACGTGGCCAATCACCGGCACCGCCTCGTCAGCGAGACGCCTCACAACCGGGAAGGAGGCGGCGCAATAGACGGCATCAGCCCCGGCATTGACCATCTGGAAGGCCCAGCGAAGGATGTCGTCGGAGGTACCCATTTCGTAGAGGGGCTTGCCCGGAATGGCGAAGAGCGACGGAGCCACGTCACGGAAGTGCTTCTGGATGAGCATCTCGGGCGGGACCGAGACCATGTCGATGCCGGCCTCTTCGGCGGCAGCGAGTTCCTCCCAGTTTTCCACTCGCATCATGGTGTACTGGTACTTGCCCTTGTTGGCACGAACATCGGCGATAGTGGGGCGCTTGCGCGGCATGTGGCTTCTCCTCAAAATTCCTGGGGCTTGTAGTCGCTGGGATCAGACGGCATCACAGCGTTCAGCAATTCGACAGACCGGCGGACACCCTCCTCGCGGCCAAGCATCACATCTTCATGTTCGATCGACAGCCAGCCGTCGTATCCGACCATGCGGAGGCGATAGCAGAAGTCCTTCCACCAGCTTTCACCATTACCATAGCCCAGCGTGATGTAGCTCCAGGCACGAGCCGGGATGTCCACAAGAGATCCGTTCTCGAGACGGCTGGTGGTGGCACACACAGGCTTGTTGATGAAGGTGTCCTTGGCGTGGGTGTGGTAGATCGCCGGGCCAAGTGCATCGATGGCAGCCAGCGGATCGGCCCCCATCCACATGAGATGCGAGGGGTCGAAGTTCGCTCCCACCATGTTGCCCACCTCCTTGCGCAGGCGCAGCAGGGTTGGAACGTTGTAGACGAGCTGGTTGCCATGAAGCTCGACCGCGAGCTTCTTCACGCCATGCGCCTGGGCAAAGGCGACCAGCGTCGACCAGTAGGGCAGCAGGCGGTCTTCCCATTGGTACTTGAGGATGGTCTGCGTTTCGGGCGGCCACGACGAGATCACCCAGTTCGGCATCTTGTCACCGGGTGCGCCTTCAGGAAGGCCCGACATCAGCACGACAGTCTCGACACCCAGCAGACCGGCCAGCCGAATTGTGTCATGCAAGGCCGTCGACTGCTTGTCACCCTCGGTGGGATGCAGCTGGTTGCCGTTGGCATTCAGAGCGATGATTTCGAGGCCGTGAGACTTTACCGCAGCCTGCATCGTTCGGCAGGCAGCGGTGCTGGCCAGAAGATCGCCGATCTTCATGTGCGGAGCCGATGTCCAGTTCGCAGCGTTGAACTCTACACCCTCGATGCCGAGCCCCGCCGCGGTCTCGAGCATCTTGTCAAAGCCCAGATGCCCGAGTGAGTCGGTTACCATTCCAATCTTCATGTGCGGTCCTCATAGAGCTTGGGCTTCGCCACCGGAGCGACGGCAGCGGGAGCGCCTTTTTCGAGCGACTGGACTCCAGCTTCGGCAACCAGCGTGGCTGCATAGCCATCCCAGGCGCTGGCACCTGCCGGCTTTCCCGTGGAGATGGACTTGAGCCAGGCTGCATTCTGGCGGCGGTAGGCCTCGGCAAAGCGAGGACGCCAGTCGGCCGGGTAGGAGGTGGCTGCCTGGAGGTCCACGTGAATCTCGCTCGCGACGGGCGACCTGAGGAAGACCGATCCCTTCTCGCCGATGAGCTCGCCGCGCACGTCATAGCCATAGGCGGCGTTGTTGTTGATCTCGACGTTCACCAGCTGGCCAGACCGCGTGCTGAGCACCATGAAGACGGGTGAACCGACCTTGGAAGGATCACTGAACCTGGGGCGAAACACGGAAATCGTCTCGTATTCGGCATCGAGTACGAAACGGGCGATGTCGAACTCATGCGGGGCCGAATTGGTGATGGCCATCTGCCCGGTGAAATTGGCAGGAGCCGAGACGTTGCGGTGGAAATTGTGCATCATCACCGCGCTACCGATGCGTCCGGCCCTCAGCGCATCCTTCATCTCGACATAGGACGGATCGAAGCGCCGCATGAAGCCGATCTGGACCAGCCGCCGTCCGAGCTTCGTCTCCGCCGCCATGACGTCCAGGCATTCGACCGAATCCTGAGACAGGGGCTTTTCGCAGAGGACGGGCTTTCCAGCTTCGACGCAGGCCTTGCTCAGCGGTGCGTGGGTGTGATCGGGACTGGCGATCAGCACGGCATCGACCGACTTGTCGGAGATCACAGCAAGGGGATCAGCACTCACATGCGCTGCCCCCGCCTCGTCGGCGATCTTCCGGGCGCGGGCACCATCTGCGTCGCAGACCGTGTGCAGCGTGACGCCCGGCAGTTCGAGCGCGAGGATCCGCGCATGATCTGCCCCCATGATGCCTGCCCCGATCAGGCCAACCCGTATCGTCATGTCTTTCCTCGATTGAATGTCAGATTGTGAAAGCTTCCCGGAATGCCTGAAGTGCCACCTCGGCGTCTCCCGACGCGAAGGCCTCCATGCACACCGGCCCGCTGTAGCCCATCGCCTTCAAGGCGCGGGCCACCCCGTGATAGTTGATCTCGCCGGTCCCAGGCTCCATGCGCCCGGGGACGTCCGCCACCTGGATCTCGCCAATCCAAGGCAGGCTCTTCCGGCACCAGGAGATCAGGTTCCCTTCGCCGATCTGCACATGGTAGAGATCGAGATTGAGAACGAGCGACTTGCGGTCAATTGAGGACACGAGTGCCAACGTGTCCTCGATCCGTGCGAACGGCACGCCCGGGTGGTCCACGGCCAGGTTCAAGTTCTCGATCATGAAGGTGACGCCGTGCCTGTCGCCCAGATCGGCGATCCGGTTCAACGTGTCGCGCGCCTTGAGCCACATGGCACCCGTGACAACTTCACAAGGTATTACCGGCAGTCCTCGGTCGCCGAGGCCTGTGCCATGGAGGTTCAGACGCGCCACGTTCAGACGCTTGCTCACTTCCACCGATTGCGCCGCTGTCGCGAGGAGTTCTGCAGCACCCTCTTCGTCCCCCAGCCGACCACGAATGTAGCCGGTCATCGACGAGAACACGGCGCCAGACCTCTCCAGCATCCCCAGGTCGTGCGATGTCCAGTTCCAGATGCCGCACTGGAACCCCAGTTCTGTAAGGCGCCTGAGGCGCCATTCGAAGGGCTTTTCTTGCCAGAGCATCTCGGCGCAGGCGGCGAGCGTGAAGGGTGAAGTCATTTCGTAAACTCTAAGGTTTTCTGTGCCCTGGCGGGCGCGGGCGTGAATAAAAAGGGAAGCGGCCGGAAGACCCTGGCGAGACCGCTTCCAGGGGGAGGTCAGGTGTGGGTAGGTGGAGGGTGCCCGTCATGTGTTGCCATGTAGCCTTCGATCTGGGACTCGAGATCGGCCATCGTCTCACCACCAGCCATGAGATCCGTGATCTGCTCGCGGCTCTTCTCGCCCCGACGGAAGTCGGCGGCGACCGCGCCACGGATCAATACTGCGAAGTGGTCACCCACAGCCATCGCGTGCATGACCTGATGGGTGATGAAGATGACGGCAAGTCCACGCCGCTTTGCCTCATTGACGATACGAAGGACGTGGGCAGCCTGCTTCACGCCCAACGCTGCGGTAGGCTCATCGAGAATGAGGACGCGGGCTCCGAAATGCACGGCTCGCGCAATCGCCAGCGACTGTCTTTCGCCACCGGACAGGCCGCCAACGAGCCGGTCTCCATCGTCGATGCGAGTGATACCGAAACTCTGGAGAGCATTGATGGCAATGTGATTGGCCTTCTTGCGGTCGAAGACCTTGAAGGGGCCCCAGCCCTTGGTGGGCTCGACACCCACAAAGAAGGATCGGCCGATCGACATCAGGGGGAAGGTGCCACCAAACTGGTGCACAGTGGCAATGCCCTTCTCGGATGCATCCCTCGGCGTATCGAAGCGAACCGCCTGACCATCCATCAGGATCTCGCCGGACGTCGGGATATAGACGCCCGACATGATCTTGATGAGCGTCGACTTGCCAGCACCATTGTCGCCAAGAAGACACAAAACCTCGCCCGCGCGCACCTGGAGGGTGATGTCATGCAGGACGTCGATGGGTCCAAAGGACTTGTTGACGTTGCGAAGCTCAAGGATGGGTGATGTCGATGACCCGGTCATGCTTGAAGTCCTCACACTTTCTTGGGGCTGTAGGCCAAAGCCTTTTTGCGGAAATACTCGTTCATCAGCATAGCGAGCACCAAGGTGGTGCCGATGATCAGATTCGCCCAGTTTGGATTGATGGCCGTGAACGAGATACCCTTGTTCACGATGGCAAAGGTGAGCGTGCCAATGAAGATTCCCGTCACCGAGCCAAATCCACCGGTCAGCAGCACGCCGCCGACCACGACGCTGGCAATGACGTTGAAGATGTAGCTCATGCCGCCCGACACTTGCGTCGTGTTGAACTGGATGGCACCGCACATACCTACAAAGCATGCTGCCATTGCTGACATGATGAAGAGCGCGATCGTCATTTTCGTCGTCGGCACACCGGCATTGCGCGCCGAGTTCCGGTCTCCGCCCAGAGCGAAGATCCAGTTTCCGTAGCGTGTCTTGTGCAGAAAGAAGCCGAAGGCCAGGGCCATCACGACCCACCAGACAATGACGACCTGGTGGCTGTTCCCGATCAGATGACCAAAGAGAAATTTAGCCCAATCAGGGGATTTGAGGGGAATGCTGGCATTGCCCGCGAGGCTCATCGCACCCCACAGAACGACGCCCTGCATGATCGTCAGGGTGCCAAGCGTGATGAGGAGGGACGGAACCTTCGTGCGCGTAGTCAGCAGGCCGTTGATAAGACCGACTATGGCACCCAGTCCCAAGGACCCGAGAATGCCGACTTCGATCGGAAGGCCATAAGTGCCAGAAAGGAGTGCGATCGTGATCGCGCCCGCGGGGATCATGGCGCCAAATGAAATGTCGATTTCGCCCGCAATCATCAGGAGTCCGACGGGCAGCGCGATTATTCCGAGATTGGCTGCGAAATTGAGCCAGCTCGCGGCCGCTCCCAGTTCCAGAAGATTGGCACGCCCGACGATAACGTAGAACGCCACGACGGCGATCAAACTCAGCACTGCCGCAGCGGCTGGGCCTCGCAATAATTTGCGTATAAGCTCCATTCCCTGCCTCACTTCGACTTGCTGAAAAAGATCTGGATGAAGTTGCGGAAGCTGTCGTTCGTCAGCACCGCGAGCAGGAACATTGCACCAATGACGATCGACACGAGGTTCGTGTCGAGGCCGGAATAGAAGACACCCTGCGTTACGACAGAGAAGATGATCGTGCCGAGCACGACGCCAAGAACTGATCCGGCACCGCCGGTCAGTGCGACGCCGCCAATCGCCACGCACATGATTGAATTGAAGATGAATGTGCTACCGGCAGCCACCTGGGCATTGCTGTTGGCGATGATCTGCAGCACCCCGACGAATGCGGACGCAAGACCCGAGAGCATGTAGAGCTGGATTGTCAGCCTATCCGTCGGAATGCCGGCATTGCGCGCACTTTCCCGGTCACCACCCATTGCGAAGACGCCATTCCCCCATGGGCTGACGTGCAGGAGGTAGTAAAACGCTGCAGCGATGGCCAGCCACCAGAAGATGCCGACGCGGAACATGCCGCCGAGTGCCTCACCAAAGATGAGCTTGGTCACGGGATCGGCGACGAGAAAGACGCCCGTTGAACCCTTGATCCAGACCGTCAGTCCCAGCGCGAGGCCCATTGTGCCGAACATCGTTCCAATGGTGATGATCAGGGACGGAACGGATGTCCGCGTTACGAGCAGGCCATTCACGAAGCCCACCAGCAGACCCACGGCGAGGCCCCCGGCGATTCCGACAACGATGGGCATGCCAAAATGATTGCTGATCAGCGCAACCGCGAGGCTTGAGGCGGGAACAACGGCCCCCACCGAAATATCGAGGTAACCTGCAATCATGAGCAGGCTGACCGGCAAGGCAATGATGCCGACTTCTGCCGCAACGTTCAGCCAGCTCGACCAGCCGGATGGTCCAATGAACTTTTCGCCACCAAGAACCGCGAAGATGATGTAGACGGTGATCAGCCCCAGAAAGATTCCGGCTTCGGGACGCCGCAAGAGCTGCCCCAAACGCCCGCTCCTGGCGGATATGGTGTCTGCCATGGATCCTCACTCTGCCGATCTGCAGCTTACAGCAAATGCGCTTGCGGTCGAGAAAGGCCGCCCGGCTCTGCCGGACGGCCTGCTACTCGTCACCTACCTTAGCGGGTGCCTTCCTTCGCACCGGCCATCGTGGCGTCGATGGTCGTCGAGTCGACAACACCCGGGCCGGTCAGGATTTCGCGCGTGGCGATCGTCAGACCATAATTGATGAAGCCATTGAGGATCGACACGGCATAGAAGCCCTGCTGGTAGCCCTGCTGATCAATGGCGCAGGCCTGTTTGCCTTCCTTGATCTGGTTCAGGATGCCTTCGTCGAAGTTGATGCCGCAGAACTTCACTTTGCCGTCCATGCCAGCCGCAGAAATGCCCTGGGCGACGCCGATGGCGTCAAGGTTGGCGGTGGTGAAGGCGGCATCCGTGTCGGGATGGCTGGCCAGATAGGCCTTGAAGGCTTCAGAGACAGCACCAACGTTGCCTTCGGCGGTTGCCGGAAGCGGGAGTACGTCGTAGGTAGCGCCGTTCTTCTCGAGGCCTTCCTTGAAGCCCTTGCAGTAGTCTTCGATGTTGGCGGCACCCGGCAGGGAGTTGATGCAAACGCCCTTCTTGGCACCGGCCTTGGCAAGATACTCGCCACCGGCGACGCCTGCCTTGTAGTCGATGGCACCTACGTAGTTGAGAGCGCCGAGGCGATCAGCGGCCTGAATGCCACCGGCGTTGTAAATAACGAGCGGGATCTTGGCATCCTTCACCGCCTTGAAGGCCGGATCCATCGCGTCGGGAACCCAGTCGGGGCCGACAACGCCGGTTGCACCCTGAGCGATGGCCTGGCGGATCAGTTCGGCAGCGTCAACGCCGAGATTATCGTAGTTCTGCGGGCCGAGCCAGGTCACCGAACCGCCCTGGGCTTCGACGACCTTCGCCGCATCTTCCGCTCCACGCTTGACGATCCCCCAGAACGGATCGTCGGGCTTGCCACCGATCACGAAAATCTTGGCACCGGCGAAGGCCGTCGTGGCGGACATCGCCATGACTGCGGCAGTCGCCATCAGAACCAGTGTCTTGGTAAGCTTCATTGTCTTCCTCCCATGTTATCCGTCGCGGTGACGGGGTTTGAAAAATGTTCAGGCACTGCTCGCGTTCTTTGCGTTCATCCGCGCTACCTTCTTTTGATAGCGAGCATCCATTCGGGCTTGGGCTTCCTTGCTACCGTCGTGCCAATAGCCAAACCACTTATCGAGGGGGATCAGGCCGTCGCCGCCGTAGTTCACCTCGAAATACTTGTGGTGCAGGTAGTGAAGGTAGGCATGCGTCGTGAGTGGCTTGTCCTCGGTGAGCTCCAGCGTATCGAACCCGATGTGACCGTTGAGCGCTCCGTAGCCTGCGAGATGCAGCTGGTAGAGGGCGATGAAGGGATTCGAGGGAAGCACTAGGTGCCACCACACCACGCCGTGATAGAGGAAGGTCTCGATCGGGTGCATCGAAAGCGATGACCAGGGCGACGGATTGATCGAGTTGTGGTGAATGGAGTGGATCCACTTGTAGAGGATCGGCACGTGGATGAGCCGGTGAATGAAGAAAAAGTTCACCTCGTGGATCGCCGGCGTCATGAACAGCATGAACAGCAGCCAGTAAGGATGATCAGCCGGGTTCAGCCACCACACGTAATTGTTGGCGAAGCACCAGAGCATGAGCACTTCGACGAGCGTCCAGAACACGATCCCGGAGAGATAGCTCCTCAGGAAGTTGTCAATGTTCTGGCTCTTGAACCAGAAGACGTCGGAAGGCTGCTCAGCCGGGAACTTGGCATTGTATTTGAAGCGCGTGCCCTGCTTGCGCTTCCAGTAATAGAAGAACTCCACCGAGCCATACATGATGAAGATGCCGATCGAGTTGACGGCATAGAGCCACAGGGCCCAGCCCCAACTGAGCGTCTTCATCGTCTCCCAGTCCGGGAGGAGGAAGTTCCAGTAAATGAGTGTGACGGCCATGTGGAAGGCGTTCCACGGCCAGATGTAGTCGATGAGGAACTTGCCCCAGGCCCTCAGATCAAGCGGCTTGGACCAGAAGAACGCGATCTGGGGATGAGCATTGGGCGCCCAGTCGCCGCGCTTGTTCCGAGTTCCGAACTTGAGGTCATCCATCGTCTGGAAATCCAGTATGTCAATGCGTATCAATTGACATGATAGAATGTTTGACTCAACATCACTTAGGTTGGAACGGAAATTTCATTTCTTTTGTTTCACAAAATCCGCTAATTGAGACAAAACATCTCATGGAGAATGTGTCAAATGCCACGCCCCACCATCCGAGACGTCGCCCGTGAGGCAAATGTTTCAGTCTCGACGGTGAACCGGGTCCTCTCCGGCGCTGAGGCAGTGAAGATTGAGACGATTCAGGCGGTTAGGGAGGCTGCCGAGCGGATCGGCTACTATGGTGTGGGCACCATAAAGGCCCAGATCGCGTCACGCCGATCCAAGCTGAAGTTCGGTTTCGTACTGCATCAACCGAACCGCACCTTCTACAAGATGCTGGGAACAGCGCTCACCGAGGCGTCCCGCGCGATCGAGGAGCATGACATCGAGGTCGAGGTCGTCTTTGCACAGGATCTCTCACCGCAATTCATCGGCGGCAAGGTGCTGGAACTCGGCGAGACGTGCCAGGCGGTGGGGGTCGTATCGGCCGTCCACCCTGTCGTGACGCAGGCTGTCACCACCCTCGAGGAGAAGGACGTGGCCGTGTTTGCGCTGATCTCGCAGCTCTCCGCGACCGGAAACGTCAATTACGTGGGTCTCGATAACTGGAAGGTGGGACGGACATCAGCCTGGGCCTTCCACAACATCTGCAAACAGCCGGGCAAGATCGGCATCCTCGTCGGCAACCACCGCTACCGCTGCCAGGAAATGAACGAGAGCGGCTTCCGGTCCTACTTCCGAGAATACGCTCCCGAGTTCCAACTCCTCGAACCTATCTCGACTTTCGAGACGAGCGCCGTGGCCGAGGAGATGACGGAAAGGCTCCTGAACGCCAACCCTGACCTGACCGGGCTCTATATCTCAGGCGGCGGCATCTCGGGCGCGATGAACGCAATTCGGACTTGCCGTAGATCAGGAAGCCTGGTGTCCGTGGGTTACGAGCTCATGGACAACACGCGCGCGGCTCTTCTCGATGGGACGCTGAGCCTGGTGATCTCGCATCCCCTGCAGCGCCTAGCGCGCGAAACGATCGACAGCATGATCAGGGCTGCTACAGATCCCAACCGCAACGCCCGCCAGACCGTGATCCTGCCGTTCGACATCCACACACGAGAGAATATCTGAGCTGCTAAAGGATGGTTGCGGGAGTTAGACCTCTATCATTTTCTGCGCGCATTTGCGATCCGACTGAGGGAGCTTCAGCTCGTTGGGCACCTGCCGAAGCTTTGTGGCGCAGCACGAACAGCCGCAGAAGGCGATCCAACGGGTCCGAGGCTTCTTGCGCTTGAAGTGCATTGGCATCTCCTCTTCTGAGGTTGTCAGGCTTGGGGAATTAACTGGAGATGATCCTGAGTAACTCAGGATCAGCCATGTGCCGTGGACCGCTCAGCGATCGTCCGAGGTGTCCGACAGGCGATCCGCCGCCTTCTTGGGATCGAAGTGGTAGTAGTGGCGGTCGATCATGGGCAGGCTGGTGCCCATGTTGGCGCCCAGCTCTGCCGGGCTGACGCGGCCCGACGTCACCAGCAGCGTCGCGTAGGTGTGGCGGAAGCTGTAGATGCCGCGCTTGCGGCCAGTTACCGGGTCCTGAAGCAGCCCGGCGGCGGTAAGCACACGGCGCACGCCGCTGTCGAAGCCAGCGATGCGGCTCCCATCGGGCAGGCTCATCACGAAGTCATCGGGACCGGCAGTGGGGCAGCGCTGCTGGCGACGGCGGAGGATGAACTCGGCGTTCTGCATGGGCACGGTCTCCCTGGGACCCGTCTTGCCCGTGACCCGCAGCTGGACCAGGGGCACGCCCTTGGCAGAGGTGAAGAACTCCACGTCCCGCCAGCAGACACCGCTCCACTGACCCGTGCGCTCGTCCTTCTTGCTCAGCTCATTCTCCCTGAAGCCACCGGCCATCAGCAGCAGGATGAAGTCCTGGATCGCCTCGCGCCGCCAGCGCTCGCGCTCCTTGATGTGATTGGCACCCACCCAGCCATCCAGGAACCGCTCCAGCTGCTGGCATTCAGCCTGGGTGAAGGGCCGATGGGCATGCCGCTTGGCCTCGCTCTTGCGCTGGACCTCGTTCTTGATCTCCGGGATCTGCTGAACGGTGACCCAGCGCTGGTTCTTGGCATGGTTGAAGATACCCCGGAGGACCGTGTTCTCCGTGTTGACGGTGCCGGTGCGCGGGGCCTTGATGCCCCGGGGCAGGGGCTTCTGGATCAGGAGGCCGCCACGCTCATATTCGATATGGGTGATCTTGCTGCCCGGTCCCTTGATCCAGTAGTCCCGCCGCCAGCTGCGGTACTGGGCGATATCCGGCTCCCGGATCTCATCGATCGACTTCTCCCCGAAGAACGGCTTCAGGTACCTATCCACGATGGGGGTGTAGTCGATCACGTTGCGCTGCTTCCGCAGCCCAGCATCTGCTTCCGCCTTAAGCTCCTTAAGCCACGCATCCGCCGCCTGGTTGAAGCTCACGGCCCTGGCGCTGAGACCCATGCGCTCCCGGAGCCGGGCCTCGTCATACATCACCATGGCCCGCTCCCGCGCCACGGCCTCATCCATGGTGCCCAGGCTTTTCTGGACGCGACTACCGTCGCCGAGCTTGAAGGCGACCTGCCAGTAGGGGCTTTCGAGGCGGTTGAACACGGTCAC
>NZ_JBAXGR010000035.1:0-35517 GCF_037139295.1 Aestuariivirga sp. | reverse complement strand
ACGCAGTTGGGGGAGGTGAGGGAAAGCCCGCTCGCACTTGGCTGCCTCTGTGCCTTGCTTCCCCTCATCTACCCGTTGCGTTTTGCAACGGGTCCCTTCTTCTCCCCTGAGGGAGCGGGAGAAGACGTCACCACTGCCCATCATGCGGGGGCTTGCTCCGGCATCATTTGCGGGGCGGCGGAAAGGATACGCGGGTCAAGCCCGCGTATGATGAGGTGTGAGGGCCTCCCGCATCCTTCTTGCGATTGCATGACGAGGAGAGGCGGATGGTCGTTTAGCGCTGGCAGAGAGGGTGCATCCCCTCAGTGTTGCTGCATGTCCCGCGGGCGGTAGCTCTTGCGGCGGCTGTCGTAGCCTTCGAAGTATTCGCGCACCTGCGGGTGGCGGACCGGCTCACCGGTGTCGTCGACCAGCAGGTTCTGCTCCGAGACATAAGCCACGTATTCCGTATCCGCGTTCTCGGCGAGGAGATGGTAGAAGGGCTGGTCCTTGCGGGGGCGGATATCCTCGGGGATGGAGTTCCACCATTCCTCCGTGTTGTTGAACACGGGGTCGACGTCGAAGATGACGCCACGGAACGAGAAGAGCCGGTGGCGCACAACCTGACCAATACCAAACTTAGCGGTGGATGCGGTGCTCATAACCATTGCTTGCCAAGGATGGCGGCGGAAGGCAAGAGGCTGGCCTGAAATCCACCGGGCGCTGCTTCCATATGTCCGACATCCTCAACCTTGCCATGCCGTTCTTCGGCCTGATATTGCTTGGGGTTTTCGCCGCCCGGCGCTGGCAGGGGGGCGAGCAGGGGCTGGCCTGGCTCAACATCTTCCTGGTCTATTTCTCGCTTCCGGCACTGATCTTCCTCGTGGTGTCGGCGGCACCCTTCGAGCAGCTGGTGAACTGGCCCTTCGTGACCGCGACCACCTCGGTGACGCTGGCCGCCTTCCTGATGGTGATGACGCTGTCTCGCCTGCTACTGGGAACGGAATTCAGGACGGCGGTGCTGCAGGGCACGTCGGGCAGTTATGGCAATGTGGGTTACATGGGCCTGCCGCTGGCGGTGGCCTTCTTCGGGCCGCAGGCGGCAGTGCCGGCAGCGCTGGTGTTCTGCTTCGACTGCGCGCTGCAATTCGTGCTCACGGCCTTTCTCGTTACCCTCGCCAATGAGCGGGAGGAGAAGGCGCATTGGGGTGCCGTGGCCTGGCGCATTGCCAAGCAGGTGGGAACCCATCCCTTCATCATCGCCACGGTGCTGGGCGTCATCGGCTCGGCGCTGCACTTCGACCCGCCGGGTGCGCTGGGCACCATCCTCGACATGCTGATGAAGGCGGCAGGCCCCACGGCACTCTTCGCTCTCGGTGTGACGGTTGGCATGCGGCGCTTCGCTGGCGTGGGACCAGCACTTGTGCTGGTGTCCGTCATGAAGGTGATGGTGCAGCCGGTGCTGGCCTATGTGGTGGTGAGCATGGTGCCGGGAACACCGCCGCTGTGGCTGCACGTGGCGGTGATGATGGCGGCTCTGCCGACCGCATCCAACGCCTTCATCCTGGCGAGCCAGTACAAGTCCTATGTGGAGGGCGCCTCGACAGCGGTGATCGTGACCACGGCACTTTCCGCCGTGATCATTCCGCTGCTGATCTATGCGATCAATTCGGGTGCTGTGCCCTGATGGGCACGCATCACGCGCGGCAGGTTGGATGAGGGCGCCAGCCCATACTGCATCACCGCGCGGCGCAGCGGACCGAACTGCGAGAGCAGCGTCATGCCGGCAACACGGCCCGTCTCGAGCGCCATGAAGCCTGAGAGCAGCGAACGGTTCATCAGGTCGATCACCTGCTGGCGCGGCTGCACGTCGCGGCGGCGGCGGGCGTCGTAGTCCGCCAGGATGGCGGATGCTCCGGGGTCGTCCTCGCCCTCCATCAGGTCGGCGGCCTGGGCGGCATCGCGCAGCGACATGTTGAGGCCCTGCGCGCCGATGGGCGGCACCACGTGGGCAGCCTCGCCCACGAGGATGATGCGGTTCTTCGCGAAGTCGCGCGCCACCAGCCCCTGCATGGGGAAGAGGCGGCGCGGGCCGACATTCGAGATCAGCCCGAGCTCGCCATGGGTGCCGATCTGGATCTCCGCCGCGATCTCGCGGTCGGAGAGTTCGAGGAGTTCGGCGGCGCGCGCCGGGCGCTCCATCCACACCAGGGCCGAGCGGTTGCCGGGCATGGGCACGGTGGTGAAGGGCCCGGCCTTCTTGTGGTGCTCGGTCGAGATGCCGTCATGCGGGCCCGAGTGATCGAAGCTTGTCGCCAGTGCCGCCTGGTCATAGCTCCAGCGGTTGGTGCGGATGCCCGCCGCATCGCGCAGCAGCGAGTTGCGGCCATCGGCGGCAAGCGCCACGCGCGCGGTGAGGCGCTGGCCATCGGTGGTGGTGATGGTGACGGAGTCCGAAGCGGTGTGGACGGAGGCAGCGTCGGTCCCGGTGAAGGTGACACCCAGTTCCTGGGCGCGGGCGAAGAGCGCGGGGATGAGGATGCCGAGCGGGAAGTTCCAGCCGAAGGCCTCCTCGCCCAGCTCGGCGGGATCGAAGGTGATGGTGGGCGCCTTGAACAGCGAGCCCGTGTCATCGACCAGACGCAGCTTGCGCAGCGGCTGGGTGGCTTGCTTCATGTGCCCGGGCCACAGGCCCAGATGCATGAGAAGCCGGATCGAGGGCTGCATGAGGGCGACCGTGCGCGGGTCCGTGGCGTCGCCCTGCTGCTTGGCCACCAGCGCCACGCGGCGGCCGTCCAATGCAAGCAGGCAGGCGGCGGAGAGGCCGGCGGGGCCGGCCCCGGTCACGATGACGTCGAATTCGCTCATGGTTCGAAAATGGGCTTCCGTGACGGGGCGCGCAAGGTCGCTCTTGCCGCAGCTACTTTGCGGCCAGTGCGGTCTTCTTCATGCTGTCGCGGCCTGAGAAATGCTGGTGCCAGTGGCCGAGCTTGGGGTGGCCATTGCGCCAGTTGAGGTCGGGGAGCCGGAAATCGATATAGGCGAGAGTGACGGCGACGGCGACCGACCCTGCGTTCACGTCCTGCAGCAGGTCCATCCAGTTGGACTCGAGTTCATCGAAGCTGGCGTGGAGGCGGGCTTCGGTGCGCGCCATCCAGTCTTCCCACTGCAGGCCCTTGGGGCGCATGGCGGTTTCATAACGATAGGCCACTGCGGCATCGGCGAGGCCCTGGCCCAGCGCCTGCAGAGTGAGAACACGGAAACGCTTCGCGGGCTCATGCGGGATGAGGTTGGTGTTGCCGGCGGTGTGGGCGAGATATTCGATGATGACGCGGGAGTCATAGATGCCGTGGCCATGGTCTGTCTCCAGCACCGGGATCTTGCCGATCGGCGACAGGCTGGCGAGCTTGGCGTTGACTTCGGTGGGCTTCACCGGCTCGACGATGTGCTGCACCTTGTCGCCAAGGCCCACCTCATGGGCGGCGACGACGGTCATGCGGACGAAGGGCGAAATCAGGTCGCCGTAGATCTTCATGGGGCAGCACTCCTCAAAGGCTTGATGTGGCCCGAGGTTAGGCGAAGTTCCCGCCGCATCCAAGGGGCGGCGGGAAGATCTCAGTACTTGCGGAGAAGGCCGATCAGGCGACCCTGCACGCGCACCCGGTCAGGACCAAAGATGCGGGTCTCGTAGGACGGGTTGGCGGCTTCGAGTGCAACCGAGTCACCCTTGCGGCGCAGGCGCTTCAGGGTTGCCTCTTCGTCGTCAACGAGAGCGACGATGATGTCGCCGTTGTGCGCGGTGTCGCCCTTGCGGATGATGACCGTGTCACCGTCGAAGATGCCGGCCTCGATCATCGAGTCGCCCTTGACCTCGAGCGCGAAGTGTTCGCCGCCCGTCAGCATTTCAGGCGGTACGGCGATGTTGGCGGTGTGGTCCTGGATGGCGGAGATCGGCACGCCCGCGGCGATGCGGCCCATCATCGGCACGACGGCGGCGCGGGGTGCGCCGTCATTGGTGGCGGTTACGGGCTTCACGCGCCCGAGGTTGCCCTGGATGACATTGGGCGTGAAACCGCCGGCCTTCTTCTGGGTGAGGCTGGGGGAATGCGCATCAGGCAGCTTCAGCACCTCCAGCGCGCGGGCCCGGTTGGGCATGCGGCGGAGGAAGCCACGCTCCTCAAGCGCCACGATCAGGCGGTGGACGCCCGACTTGGACTGCAGATTGAGGGCTTCCTTCATCTCCTCGAAGGAGGGGGGAACGCCTTCCTCCTTCAACCGTTCATTGATGAACAGGAGGAGTTCGAGTTGCTTCCGCGTCAACATGGGCAGGTTCTCTCGATGTTCGTTTATTCTTTGTCCGGAATCGGAACAAATCCAAAACAAAGATATCCGTACCTGTTTAGTTCTGCAAGTGTTTACTTTCCGTAACTGTTCAGAAGTCGAGACGTAAGATCTTCACGACGTCACCCTGGACTGCCACTTTCGCTTGGGGAGGCCGGACGATAAGGGCCTGGGCCTCGCGAAATGTGCGCTGCATTGAAGAATCCTGCGTCGCGAAGGGGGTGACCGTGCGGCTGCCGTCCGGGGCCTCCACCAATGTGGCGCGGACATAGTCCTGACGGCTGTCGTTCGCTTTCATTGACGTACCGAGCCTTGCCTCGACCAGATCATCGCCCACGGGGAGGCCCAGAAGGGCATCGATGAGGGGCTTCAGGAACAACCGGGCGCAGACGAGGGAGGAAACGGGGTTGCCCGGCAGGCCCAGCACGTGCTGAGACTTGCGGCGACCATACATGAAGGGTTTTCCGGGCCGCATGGCGATCTTCCAGAAGTCGATGGCGACACCTGAGTTCTTCAGCGCCGCCTGAACATAGTCGTGGTCGCCGACGGAGGCGCCACCGGTGGTGACGAGGATGTCGGCCTTCGCGGCCCTGGCAACGGCGCGTTCGGTGGCCTTGAGATTGTCCGGCACGATGCCGAAGTTGATCACCGTGGCGCCGAGGTGCTCTGCCATGGCGGCGAGGGCGTTGCTGTTGGAGGAGACGATCTGGTCCGCCCTGGGCTTTCCGCCCGGCAGCACCAGCTCATCACCGGTGGCAATCAACGCTACGACGGGGCGGCGACGCACGGCGAGTTTCGGAGCATTGGCGGCGGCGGCAAGCCCGATGTCACGCGCGCCAAGCTTGAGCCCGGCGGGGAGCAGCGGATCGCCCTTGCGGAAGTCGAGACCGGCAAAGCGGATGTTCTGCTCGGGTGTGGCGGGCTGCAGGATGCGAATGGCCTTGCCGCTGGCCTCGGTGTTCTCCTGAATGATGACGGCATCCGCACCCTTCGGCACCGGCGCGCCGGTGAAGATGCGCACGCAGTCGCCACGCTTGAGCCTGCCCTTGAAACCGTGTCCGGCGGCTGAGAGGCCGATGAGCCTGAGCGTTGCGGGCACAGATGCGACATCCGCCGCAATCACCGCATAACCATCCATGGCGGAGGCATCGAAAGGCGGCTGGTTTCTGACAGCCTTGAGCGGCTTGGCGAGCACGCGCCCGAGTGCCAGCTCCAGCTTCACATCCTCGGATCGCAGCGGCTTCACGCCCTGCAGGATGCGCGCGCGGGCCTCTTCGACGGGGATGAGCGCCATGCCGATTACTCCGCGGTGAAATGTCCGGATTTGCCGCCCGACTTGTCGACGAGGCGGAGGTTGGTGATCTTCATGCCGCGGTCCACCGCCTTGCACATGTCATAGAGCGTGAGGCAGGCGACCGAGCAGGCGGTGAGCGCCTCCATTTCGACACCCGTCTTGCCCTCGACCCTGACGGTTGCCGTCACCTCGATGGTGGAAGCAGAAACGTCGGGCACGAAATCAATCGTCACCTTGGTGATCATCAGCGGGTGGCAGAGGGGGATCAGTTCATGGGTCTTCTTTGCCGCCATGATGCCGGCGATGCGCGCTGTGGCGATGACGTCGCCCTTCTTGGCCTTGCCCTCGCGGATGAGGGTGAGGGTCTCGGGCTGCATCTCCACCAGCGCCTTGGCGGTGGCGGATCGGCTGGTGACGTCCTTCTCCGAGACGTCCACCATGTGGGCGTTGCCCTCGGCGTCGAGATGGGTGAGGTGGCTCATGGCTTGGTCAGGATCGCACGGGTGGCCTGGGTCACGTCCTGCCGGCGCATGAGGCTCTCTCCGATGAGGAAGGCGTTGACGTTGACGCTCGCAAGCCGCGCGAGGTCGGAGGGCGTGAACAGGCCGCTTTCGCCGACCACCATGCGGTCCTTCGGGATGCGCGGGGCAAGCCGCTCGGTGGTGGCGAGCGACGTCTCGAAGGTATGGAGGTCGCGGTTGTTGATGCCGATCATGCGCGAGCGGAGTTTCAGCGCGCGGTCGAGTTCTTCCTCATTGTGCACCTCGATGAGGACGTCGAGGCCCCAGTCTTGGGCGGCGCTTTCGAGTTCGGCTGCGAGCGTGTCGTCGATCATCGCCATGATGAGCAGGATGCAGTCGCCACCCCAGGCGCGGGCTTCCACCACCTGCCATGTGTCGAGCATGAAGTCCTTGCGCAATGCAGGTAGCGCGCAGGCGGCACGGGCGGCGGTGAGGAATTCAGGCGCGCCCTGAAAGGAGGGCGTGTCGGTGAGAACAGAGAGGCAGGCAGCCCCACCTGCCGCGTATGCCTTGGCGAGCGTGGGCGGATCGAAGTCGGCGCGGATCAAGCCCTTTGACGGGCTGGCCTTCTTGATTTCGGCGATGAGGCCCCACTGGCCCGCAGCGGCCTTGGCATCGAGCGCACGCGCAAAGCCGCGCACCGGGGGCGCGGATCTGGCGCGGCCTTCGAGCTCCGAAAGCGTGGTCAAGGTCTTGGCCTTCGCCACTTCCTCGCGCTTGTAGGCGGCGATCTTGTCGAGAATGGTGGCCATCAGTCGTTCGATACCTTGACGAGTTTGGTGAGGGCGGCTTCAGCGGCACCGCTGTCGATGGCCTTCTGAGCAACGACAACGGCCTGTTTCAGGCTTGCCGCCTTGCCAGCCACGACGAGAGCTGCGGCGGCGGTCATCACGGCTGCATCGCGGAATGCGGACGGCTTGCCGCCTAGCACATGGCGCAGCGCATCGGCGTTGTGTTCGGCATCGCCGCCCTTGAGGTCCTCGATGGACGAGCGCGTGAGGCCCACGTCCTCAGGCGTCAGCGTGAAGGAGGTGATCTTGCCGTCCTTGAGTTCGGAAATCCATGTGGTGCCGGTGGGCACGATCTCGTCCATGCCGCCTTCGCCGTGGCAGATCCAGCAGGCCTCGCATCCAAGGTTCTGCAGCACCTGAGCAAGCGGCTCTACCCACTGCTTCGAGAACACTCCCGTGACCTGGCGCTTGGCACCGGCCGGGTTGGAGAGGGGGCCGAGCAGGTTGAAGATCGTCCGTGTGCCGAGTTCGACGCGAGTCGGGCCGACGAACTTCATCGACGAATGATGAGAGGGTGCGAACATGAAGCCGAGGCCCGCTTTCGTGATGCATTCGGAGATCTTCTCCGGCGGGACATCGATCTTGACGCCCAGTGCCATCAGCACGTCCGCAGCACCCGAACGCGAGGAGAGGGCACGGTTGCCGTGCTTGGCAACCTTGAGACCCGCACCAGCAGCGACGAAGGCCGCGCAGGTTGAGATGTTATAGGAACCTGAGGCATCACCACCGGTGCCGACGATGTCGATCACATCGGTTGGAGCGTCCACGGTGAGCATCTTCTCGCGCATGATCTCGACGGCGCCGGTGATCTCGTCCACCGTTTCGCCGCGCACGCGCAACGCCATCAGGAAGCCGCCGATCTGCGAGGGCGTGGAATCGCCCGACATCATCACGTCGAAAGCTTCTCTGGCCTCCGCGCGCGTGAGGGGGGTGCCGGCCGCCACCTTGGCGATGAGGGGTTTCAGTTCAGCCATCAGCGGGCCCCCGCCAGTTCGAGGAAGTTCTTGAGGATCAGGTGGCCGTGCTCGGAGGCGATCGACTCCGGGTGGAATTGAACGCCGTGCACATTCCGCGTCTTGTGCTGCAGGCCCATGATCTGGCCGTCGGCCTCGGCTGTCACTTCGAGGCAGTCCGGCAGGCTGTCACGATCGACGATGAGCGAGTGATAGCGCGTCGCCGTGAAGTCTTGCGGCAGGTCCTTGAACACGCCCTTGCTGGTGTGGTGGATCTGGCTGGTCTTGCCGTGCATCTGCGATGGCGCGCGAATGACCTTGCCGCCGAAGCACTGGCCCATGGACTGCAGGCCGAGGCAGACACCGAACACCGGGATGGTCTCCGAAGCCTTTTCGATCAATTCGAGGCAGATGCCGGCCTCGTTGGGCGTGGCGGGGCCGGGGGAAATGACGATGGCCTCGGGCTTGGCCGAGATCACCTGGCCGACGCTGATCTTGTCGTTGCGGTGGACGACCGTCTCGGCGCCGATGTCGCCGAGGAAATGATAGAGATTCCAGGTGAAGCTGTCGTAGTTGTCGATGAGGATGATCATTGCGCCCTCCCGGCCCGGCCCGCGAAGCGGACGGCTTCCTCGGCGGCGCGGAACAGGGCCTTGGCCTTGTTCACGCACTCCTGATGTTCACTCTCCGGGACGCTGTCGGCGACGACGCCGGCGCCCGCCTGAACATACATCTTGCCGTCCTTGACGATGGCCGTGCGGAGCACGATGCAGGTGTCCATTTCGCCATCAGCAGAGAAATAACCAACGCATCCCGCATAGACGCCGCGCTTGTTCTTCTCGAACTCGTCGATGATTTCCATGGCGCGCACCTTCGGAGCACCCGATACGGTGCCTGCGGGAAATCCCGCCACAAGGGCGTCGATCGCGTCGAACTTGTTCGACAGCTTGCCTTCGACGTTGGAGACGATGTGCATCACCTGGCTGTAATATTCGAGGATGAACTGGTCGGTGACCCTGATCGAGCCGATGTCGGCCACGCGGCCCACGTCGTTGCGACCGAGGTCGAGCAGCATCAGGTGCTCGGCGCGCTCCTTGGGGTCGGCCAGCAACTCCTCCGCCAGGGCGCGGTCTTCCGCCGGCGTGGCGCCGCGGCGGCGGGTGCCGGCGAGGGGGCGGATCGACACCTTGCCGTCACGCACCCGCACCAGGATTTCCGGGCTGGAGCCGATGACGGAGAACGTATCGAAGTCGAGGTAATAGAGGAAGGGCGAGGGGTTCACCCGGCGCAGCGAGCGGTAGAGCGCGAAGGGCGGCAGCGTGAACTCGGTCTCGAAGCGTTGTGAGAGAACGACCTGGAAGATGTCACCCGCTGCGATGTACTCCTTCGCCTTGAGTACCATCGCCTTG
Source organism: Aestuariivirga sp. (assembly GCF_037139295.1). GTDB lineage: Bacteria > Pseudomonadota > Alphaproteobacteria > Rhizobiales > Aestuariivirgaceae > Aestuariivirga. The sequence goes on along the minus strand of NZ_JBAXGR010000035.1, from coordinate 26,229 downwards.
TACTCATCTGGCGAGGTGTTGGAGCGTGGGCTTCCGATGGGCGAGAGGTCTGCCTGCTGGAGCGACAGGTCGAGCGGGCGGTCCAGTGCGTCGACGACCTCGCCGATGCGCTCGCTGGCCCGTGCGTAAGCGGCCTTCGCAGACACGCCAGAGGCGGCATAGACGGGCGACGTTACGGTCACTTCGTCCTTCACGCTGTCGAAGATCGCCATGACCGTCGGACGGATCATCATGGAGTCGGGCAGGTTGAGCGTATCCGGGTTCGGCTCCGGCAACTCCTCCATGAAGCGCACCATGTCATAGCCCATGAAGCCGAAGACGCCGGCAGCCATGGGTGGTGCATCCTCCGCCAGCTTGATTCGGCTTTCAGCCAGCAGCGCGCGGAGCGACTGGAGAGGGTGGAGCCCGGTGTCCTCGAAGAAGCCATCAGGATCGAGCGATGCCTTGCGGTTGATCAGGGCCTTGCCGCCTTCAACCTTCCAGATGAGATCAGGATTCAGCCCGATGATCGAGTAGCGGCCGCGCACGGCGCCACCTTCGACGGACTCGAGCAGGAATGAATAGCGCGCGTTGCGCGCCAGCTTCAGCTTTGCCGAGACGGGCGTTTCTAGGTCGGCCACGAGCCTGGTCGATACGATCTGCGCCTCGCCGCGCTCATAGGCGCTGGCGAAGCTATCGTAATCTGGGGAGATGATCATTGTGGTTTTCCGGCAAGTAGGTCACGGGGAGTGGCTCAGTTCGTCTGTGGTCCCGAGAGCTTTTGCCAGAGGTCGTCGTTCATGCTGACGCCCGCCTGGTTCTGGAGGGCTGCGAGATAGGCTTCCAGCAACACGTTTGAAACCTGCGGCTGGAGTTGCTTGGCGATGCTCTTGGCATCGGGCGAATTGATGTCAAATGGCGGCAGCAGCACCGGCGCCGACTGCATCACGCGTGCGCCCTTGCCATCCGGCTCCACCGCATAGGCGAAACCGGTGTCCGGCACAGCGAAGAGGGCCTGCACGGCAGCCCGGCCGAAGCTGTCTCCCTTTTCGGTGCGCTTCAGCCCCTGGGACGTCTGGACCTGGGCCTTCACTTCGGCAGCGAGATCATCGAGCTTGGCACCGGTCCGCGCCCGTTCGACCAGCTTCTTGGCCTTGTCTTCCGACAGGGCCTTGACCTTTTCGGCGATGACCGCGGCGCGGGCCTGGTCCTTCACCTGGTCGAGCGGCTTCAGCGCGGCAGGAACCACCTCGCGGACTTCGTACCAGACATAGCCGTTGTCGAGCGAGATCGCGTCGTTCTCGACGCCGACGTCGCTTGACCATGCAGCCTGCAGAACATCCGGCTTGTGGGGAATGTCGATGTCCTTGCCGCTCTTGTCCTTGCCCTGGGCATCGCTCGCGGGGATGAGCTGGAAGGGAATGCCGGCCTTGGCGGCGATGTCCTCGAAGCTGGTCTGCGCGGCGCGGGCATCCTCTACCGCGTCATAGGTCGACTGGATCTGCTCCATTGCCTGCTCGAGCTTGAGACGGTCACTGAGCAGCGGCTTGACCTCGTCGAGGGTCGACTGGTGCTCGGGCGTGATCTTCACGACTTTGACCAGCGCGGTGGACAGCGTGCCCTTGATGGGCTCGCTCACGCTGCCTTCAGGCAGAGAGAAGGCGGCATCGGCGATGGCCGGGTCGATGAACGCGTCCTTGGTCTTGTCGGCGAAGGTGGCGTCGGCCTCGGTGAAGCCGCGCTCCTTGGCAACGGCCAGGAAATCCTGCCCGCCAGCAATCTTGGCCTTGGCGGCCTGGGCATCGGCGAGGGTCGGGAAAGTGATCTGCAGGACGGTGCGCTTCTCAGGCGAGAAGAACTCGTTCTTGTACTTGGCGTAGCCGTCGGCAAGATCCTGGTCGGTGAGGATGATCTTCGAGGCGATGTCGGCGGGCTCCGCCTTCATGATGGCGATGGCGCGATATTCCGGTGCTGTATAGGCCTCGGGGTGCGCTTCGTATTCCTTTTTGATCTCGTCGTCGGTCGGTGCCTGGACTTCGCTGTCGGCGGTGGTCACGATGAAATAGCGCGCGTCGCGCTGCTCGTTGTCATAGCGGTACTGGGCTTCCAGCATGCCGGCGCTGACGGGGAGCGAGCCTGTGGCGGTTTCGGTGAGGGCGTCGCGCAGCATGCGCTGGCGCTCCGAGGCGAAGAAGGTCGACTCGTTCATGTTGTTTTGCGCCAGCACCTGCTTGAAGCGGTCCGGGTTGAACTTGCCGGCAGAGTCCTGGAAGGTCGGGTTCTTCATCAGGTCCTGCGCCATGAACGTGTTGGAGACGCCGAGCTTGAGGGTCTTCACCTCGCTGTCGAGGGCAGCGCCCTGGATCAGGTAGTTGAGCACGCCCTTGTCGATGCCGTAGGCGCGCGCATCCTCCGGGGTGACGCCCTTGCCCGTCTGGCGGCCAATGTCCTGCAGGCGCTGCTGGAGGGCGCGGCTATAGGCGTCGGCCGTGATCTCCTCGCTGCCCACCGTGGCGAGGTCGGTGGCGGAGCTGAACTTGAAGACGTCGGCGATGCCCCATACGCCGAAGCTCACGGCGAGCGCGCCGATGAAGAGCTTCGCCACCCAGCTCTTGGCGGCCTTGCGCATGGAGTCCATCATGTCGAAAAGTCCCTTTCAAATCATCGGCCCGCGATGGGCGCGGCGCACTATAGGTAGGCGAACACCCCCTCGCAAGTGCGGGATGCGTCTGCTAAGAGGCTGTTTCGCAAGGGAGTGAGAGCAGTCAATCATGGCAAGTGAAGGGCCGCGGCCACTGGTCGCCGGAAACTGGAAGATGAACGGCAGCGTGGCCATGCTGAAGGAGCCGCGCCTCCTTGCCGCCATGCTCAAGGATGTGAAGCTGAAGGCGGACGTGATGGTTTGCCCGCCGGCGATTCTGGTCCGCCGGGTCAAATCGGTGCTCAAGGGTTCCAAGATCAAGGTGGGCGGACAGGACTGCCACTGGAACGCGTCTGGCGCCCATACGGGCGACATTTCAGCCGAGATGCTGAAGGAAGCCGGCTGCACCGCCATCATCGTCGGCCATTCCGAGCGCCGCACCAACCACGGCGAGACAGACGAGATCGTGAACAAGAAGGCCAAGGCCGTTCAGAAGGCAGGGCTCAAGGCCATCATCTGCATCGGCGAGACGCTGGACGAGCGCAAGGCCGGGAAGACGCTTGAGGTGGTCACCCGCCAGCTCAAGGGATCACTGCCGGAAGGTTCCACGGCGATGGACACGGTCATTGCCTATGAGCCTGTCTGGGCAATCGGCACCGGACTCACGCCCACCACAGCGGAGGTGGCTGAGGTGCATGCCCTGATCCGCAAGGAACTGGGAGGCCTGATGGGCAAGGACGGGGCAGGCGTTCGCATCCTCTATGGCGGTTCGGTCAAGCCGTCCAACGCGGAAGAACTGATGAGCCAGCCCAACGTGAATGGCGCACTGGTCGGTGGCGCCAGCCTCAAGGCTGCCGATTTCCTGGGCATTATCAAGGTTTACGCCTGATGTCTGAAATTCCGACTTTAACAAAGCGCAAGCTTCAGGCTCAGGTCATCGGGCCGATCTATGCCGAGATGGTGGAACAGCTCGGCGAGGAGAAGGCCAGCGCCATCCTCGATGCGGCGATCCGCAAGGCTGCCGTAGCGGAAGGCAGGTATTTTGCCGAGAAGACCGGCGGCAACACCACAATGGCCGACTTCATCAAGCTCTATGACAACTGGACGGCCGACGGGGCGCTGGAGATGAAGGTGCTGAAGGCGGATGACACCTCCTTCGACTTCGACATTACCCGCTGCCGCTATGCGGAAACCTACAAGGAGATGGGGCTGGGCAAGATCGGGCATCTCCTGTCCTGCAACCGCGACGGGACCTTCTGCGAGGGCTATGACCCGAACATCACGCTGGAGCGCAAGCAAACGATCATGGAAGGAGCAGCCTGCTGCACCTTCCGCTACAAATACAAATCAGCCTGATATTTTAGAAGCTTAAGGCGCGTAGCCTTCAACCGCTTCGATCCGGCAGTTCGACGAATTCTGGCGCAGCGTCTTGAGCGGGGCATAGTCCGGCGAGGACCAGAAGGCCTGAAGGCTTGCCATGTCCGGGAACTCCAGGATGACGAGGCGGCTGGGGGCAGGGTCACCCTCAAGGAGCGTACGGGGTGCTCCCCGGACGACGTAGCGCCCGCCATGGGCGGCAATCACCGCCGGCACCGCCTGGCGGTACTTCTCGAAGCCTTCCCGGTCGGTGACGGTGATATCTGCAATGATGTAGGCTGCCATGTCCGTGGCCTCCGTTGTCGCCTTGGTGACCTTGTGACTTTGCGTCGGGCGTTGCAAGCCTTGGCGGCTGCAGTTGCTTTCCCCATATGAAGCGGGTAAAGCCAGCCCGCAATTCGATCGGAAAGTCCCGGAACGCCCATGGAAACCGTCATTCTCGTCATTCATCTCGTTGTCGCCCTCTCGCTGATTGGCGTGGTGATGCTGCAGCGCTCCGAGGGGGGTGCCCTTGGGATCGGCGGCGGCGGTGGTTCGGGTGGCAACCTGTTTACGGCACGCGGCGTCGGCAATGCGCTGACCCGCACCACGGCGTGGCTGGCGATTGCGTTCTTCTGCACTTCGATCGGGCTTACTGTCATTGCCACCCACCGCGGCTCCGGCTCGGTGATCGACGGCGTTGCAGCCCCTGCAACCACCGGCGACCAGCCGGCGGCTCCGGCGCAGGGTTCGGGCGACAGTTCGGTGCTGCCGAAGCTGGCACCCGCCGCGCCGGCCCAGCCGCAGGTTCCGGTCAACCCGTAAGGTCGCGTATCTCTTGAGTTATCCACAAAGCCCGGAAACACAGTTTCCGGGCTTTCAAACGTGATTTGATGCAGATAGGGTAAAGTTCCATGGCGCGATATATTTTCATCACCGGCGGCGTGGTCTCCTCTCTCGGCAAGGGTCTGGCATCGGCAGCACTTGGTGCGCTGCTGCAGGCACGTGGCTTCACGGTCAGGCTCCGCAAGCTCGACCCCTATCTCAACGTCGATCCGGGCACCATGAGCCCGTACCAGCACGGCGAGGTCTTCGTGACCAACGATGGTGCCGAGACTGACCTCGACCTCGGCCATTACGAGCGTTTCACCGGGCGCCATGCCAACAAGCAGGACAACATCACCACCGGGCGCATCTACCAGGAGATCATCGCCAAGGAACGCCGCGGTGACTTCCTCGGCGGCACGGTGCAGGTGATTCCCCACGTGACCGACGCCATCAAGGACTTCATCAAGACCGGCAATGACGGATATGATTTCGTGCTGGTCGAGATCGGCGGCACGGTGGGCGACATTGAGGGCCTGCCGTTCTTCGAGGCCATCCGCCAGTTCGGGCAGGAGCAGCCGCGCGGCGACTGCCTTTACATCCATCTCACGCTGCTGCCCTTCATCCCGACGGCAGGCGAGCTCAAGACCAAGCCCACCCAGCACTCGGTGAAGGAGCTGCGCTCCATCGGCATCCAGCCGGACATCCTGCTGTGCCGCGCCGACCGGGAAATTCCGGTGAACGAGCGCCGCAAGATCGCGCTGTTCTGCAACGTGCGGCCTTCCGCCGTGATCCAGGCGCTGGACGTGAAGTCCATCTACGACGTGCCGCGCTCCTATCACAACGAAGGCCTCGACCGCGAGGTTCTGGAGGCCTTCGGCTTCAAGGACGCGAAGGAGCCGGACCTTACGCAGTGGACCGAGATCATGAGCCGCATCACCCAGCCGGAGGGCGAGGTGAACATTGCGGTGGTGGGCAAGTACACAGGCCTGCTCGACGCCTACAAGTCGTTGCAGGAGGCACTCGTCCACGGCGGCATCGCCAACAAGGTGAAGGTCAACCTTGACTGGATCGAGTCGGAGATCTTCGAGAAGGAAGATCCGGCGCCCTACCTCGAGGGTGTGCATGGCATTCTCGTGCCCGGCGGCTTCGGTGAGCGAGGCTCGGAAGGCAAGATCAAGGCGGCGACGTTCGCCCGCACCCGCAAGGTGCCGTATTTCGGCATCTGCTTTGGCATGCAGATGGCCTGCATCGAGGCAGCGCGCGAGCTGTGCGGCATCGAAGGCGCAAGCTCCACCGAGTTCGGTGAGACGAAGGAGCCCGTTGTCGGCACCATGACCGAGTGGATGAAGGGCAATGAGCTCGAGATCCGCAAGCAGGGTGGCGACCTGGGCGGCACCATGCGGCTGGGCGCTTTCGACGCGGAACTGAAGCCAGGCAGCAAGATCGCCGAGATCTATGGCGCGACCCACATTTCCGAGCGCCATCGTCATCGCTACGAGGTGAACACCCACTACCGCGACCGGCTGGAGAAGGCGGGACTACGCTTTGCCGGCATGTCGCCCGACGGATTGCTGCCTGAAACGGTGGAGTATCCAGACCATCCGTGGTTCATCGGCGTGCAGTATCACCCGGAACTGAAGTCCAAGCCCTTCGATCCGCACCCGCTGTTCTCATCCTTCATCGCGGCGGCGATCGAACAAAGCCGGCTGGTGTAAGCCCATGCGCGCGGCACGGGTTCTGCTCACGGCGCTTCTGGCGCTGCTCCTTGCCGCCTCCGCGGGCTTCGCATTCGACCGCGCCATCATCGGCGAAACCGATCGTGGCCTGCAGCAGCTACGCATCGACCTCGAAATGGCAACGCAGACCCTGAGCCGGCCCAATCTCAGCGACCAGAACCTCGCCAATCTCAAGGTGACGCTGGAAAAGATCCGCACCACAGCAGCCGACCGTTCGCTCAAGCTGGTTGCGCCACTGGGCGAAGTCACTCAGCAGTTGAACTCGCTGGGCACGGCGCCCGCCGCCGGTCAAAGGGAGGATGAAGGCGTTGCGCAGTCGCGCGCCGATGTCACCGCGACGCGGGACAAGCTGCAAAGCATCAAGGCGCAACTCGACGTCGTCACCGTCGAGGCCGAACAAGCCTCGCGGTCCGTTTCGACGTTGCAGCGCGACCAGTTCTTCGGCCGAATCTTCGACCGCAGCCGGTCGATCCTCAATTTCGATGTCTGGGTTGACCTCGTCGCCGGCATCGGCGTGCTGTTCGCCGGTCTGTCACTCATGCTCCGCAATTGGTGGGCGGACGTGTCGCAGACCGCGCAGCCGCTTGGGTTGCTGACGATCCCGGCGATCGTTTTTGGCGCGGGCCTGGCCTTCCGGCTCATCAACCGCTTCTTCTCGCGTTGGCTGACGGGCTATTCGAACTCGGGCCGCCCGCTCGACAACATGACCAGGCTGTGGATCGTCTTCCGGGCCCTGATCGTCACCTTTGCGGCCCTTGCCGTCGTGTTCTTTCCCATCCGCTTCGCCCTCGAGACGAGTGGTTATTTCACCGACGCCAATCCGCGCATGGTGTTGTTGTGGGACTCGCTGCGCGACACGGTGTTCACCACCATCTTCTACTACGTTCTCGCACGCCGCGTGACGGCACCCGGCAAACCGGAAATCCGCATCGTCGACCTGGACGAACGCGCGGCATCGCGGGTCACCTTGCTCGTCGGCCTCACGGCTTTCGTCGCCTCCTTCAACAGGCAGCTGGGACAGGTTTCGGGCGGCATGTACCTGGGACTGAATTACACGCAGGGCCAGACGGCGCTCGGTGCGCTGAGCCTGTTGGTGCTGTCCAGCATCGTCTTGCTGGTGCTGCACGACCAGCAGGGCCTGCCGGACGACGACAAGCGTCGGTTCTATTTCAGCTGGGCGAGGAAGCTGGTGCCGCTGGCCTGGCTGCTCATCATCATCGGTTTCACATCGCTGATTTTTGGCTATCTGGCGCTCGGCGACTACATCGCCCACCAGATTGTGCGCACCACGATGGTGGTGACGCTGGTCTTCCTCGTTTACCACCTGTTCGACGCGATGGTGCAGGCGAGCTTCGACCCGCAGTCGAACTTCGGCGTCTTCCTGCGGCGCATCTCCGGATTGAGCGAGCGAGCCATCGAGCGCCTGGGTCTGATATTCCGCACCATGGTCGACCTCGTTCTGGTGATCGCCGGCATTCCGCTTCTGCTTCTGCTGTGGACACTGAACTGGGTCGACATGCGCGGGCTGATGAACACCCTGGCGCTGGGCATAACTATCGGGGATGTCACCATCCTTCCGGGCACGCTGGCCATCATGCTGACAATCCTGGTGGCCGGCATCCTCGCCACCAAGGTGTTCAACAGCTGGCTCGACCACCGCATCCTCTCCGACACCCGGATCAAGAAGGGCGTGCAGGACTCGATCCTGACGGGGTCGAGCTACATCGGTTACCTGCTGGCCGGTGTTTTCGCGCTGACCGCCGCCGGTGTGGATTTCTCGAGCCTCGCGATCATCGCCGGCGCGCTCGGCCTCGGCATCGGGCTTGGCCTGCAGTCGATCATCAACAACTTCGTGTCTGGCGTCATCCTGCTCGCCGAGCGTCCGATCCGGGTGGGCGACTGGGTATCGCTGCCGGAAGGTGAAGGCATTGTCCGGCGGATCAACGTGCGTTCCACCGAGATCGAGACTTTTGATTCCTGTTCCATCATCCTGCCGAATTCGGCGCTCGTCACCGAAGCCGTCAAGAACTGGACACACAATGACGACATGGGTCGCTTCTCGATCGACGTGGTGGTCGACTACGACACCGACCCGGACGTCATGAAGAAACTTCTGCTTGAGACAACGTGCGGCCACCCCAAGGTTCTGACCCATCCTGCGCCGACAGTACTGCTCACGAGTTTCGGCAAGAACGGGCTTGAATTCGTGGTGCGGGCCTTCGTCGCGGATGTTCTGATGGGTTCCCAGGTCGCAAGTGATATTCGTTTCTCGCTGTTGTCCCGGTTCCGGGGCGAGGGCATAACCATTGCCCAGGCTGTGCCCGTGGTGCAGTCGGCGTAATGACGGGATGGGCATGGACACGCAAGCACACGACAACCATCCGCAAAGCGGGCTCGACTATCTTCGCGAGCTGCTGAAGGACTGGCACGGCTCGGCCATGGCCGAGACCATGAATTTCAAGCTGATTGCTGTGGAGGATGGCAGCGCCACGTTCGAGGCCTTTCCGTCGCCCCGGTACTACAACCCGCAGATGCGACTGCACGGCGGCTACGCGGCAACGCTGATCGACAGCGCCACCGGCTGCGCGGTGCAGACCAAGCTTCCTGCCGGCATCGGCTACGGCACCATCGAACTCAAGGTCAACTATGTCGGCAAGATCGACGCATCGGTGAAACGGCTTTTGTGCACCGGCACGGTGATCCATGCCGGCCGCACCATGCTGACGGCAGATGCGCGGCTCATCGACGAACACGGCAAACTCTATGCCCACGGCTCGGGCACTTTCCTGGTGTATCCCAAAAAATGACGCCCAATTCGATTGTTTCCTCCGCCAATGTGAAATTCGGCAATGCGCTGCCGCTGTCGCTGATCGCCGGTCCCTGCCAGATGGAGAGCCGCGACCATGCCTTCATGATGGCCGGCCGCCTCAGGGAAATCTGCGGCAGGCTGGGGATCGGGCTCGTCTACAAGTCGAGCTTCGACAAGGCGAACCGCACCAGTCTCACGGGCAAGCGTGGCATGGGCCTCGAGAAGTCACTTGCGGTCTTCGCCGACATCCGCAAGGAACTGGGGCTTCCGGTGCTGACGGATGTTCACGAGAATGGCCAGTGCGCCGAACTGGCGACTGTGGTCGACGTCCTCCAGATTCCGGCCTTCCTGTGCCGACAGACCGACCTTCTGATCGCCGCCGCCAAGACGGGACGCATCGTCAACGTGAAGAAGGGACAGTTCCTCGCTCCCTGGGACATGAAGAACGTACTGGCCAAGATCGTCGAGAGCGGCAATCCCAATGTGATGCTCACGGAGCGCGGTGCATCGTTCGGTTACAACACGCTGGTGTCTGACATGCGGGCCCTGCCCATCATGGAAGAAATGGGCGCGCCGGTGATTTTCGATGCCACGCATTCGGTGCAGCAGCCCGGGGGGCAGGGGGCGTCCTCCGGTGGTGACCGTCGCATGGTGCCAGTGCTTGCACGCGCTGCGGTTGCCGTGGGTGTGGCAGGCGTTTTCATCGAGACGCATGAAGACCCGGACAATGCCCCGTCCGACGGGCCGAACATGGTGCCGCTCGACAAGCTCGAGGATCTGCTCAGGACGTTGATGGCTCTCGACAAGGTGGCGAAGGGCGCCTGAAGAGCGGAAGCCGGCCTGGGTCCGGGCTCGGAACCGTCTTGCAAACGCCATGGCCTCCCGCCATAACCACTGCCTGATTTACGCACATCAAGGGACCTGGCCATGACCACAATCATCGACATCACCGCCCGCGAAATCCTCGACAGCCGCGGCAACCCGACGGTGGAGGTTGATGTGGTGCTGGAAGACGGTTCCATGGGCCGCGCCGGCGTCCCCTCGGGCGCTTCGACGGGGGCCCATGAGGCGGTCGAGCTGCGCGACGGTGACAAGGCACGTTATCTCGGCAAGGGCGTCCTCAAGGCGGTGGCCGCCGTCAACGGCGAGATCTTCGATGCGCTGGCCGGCATGGAAGCCGAGGACCAGATCGCCATCGACCAGGCGATGATCGAACTCGACGGCACGCCCAACAAGGCGCGGCTTGGCGCCAACGCCATCCTCGGCGTTTCGCTTGCCACAGCCAAGGCGGCGGCGGATGCGGCAGGCCTTCCGCTCTACCGCTATGTCGGTGGTGCGGCCTCGCGCGTGCTGCCGGTGCCGATGATGAACATCATCAATGGCGGCGCCCATGCCGACAACCCGATCGACTTCCAGGAATTCATGATCATGCCGGTGGGAGCGGACAGCTTCCGCGAAGGCCTGCGCATGGGTGCAGAAATCTTCCACACGCTGAAAGGCGCCCTCAAGAAGGCTGGCCACAATACCAACGTTGGCGACGAAGGCGGCTTTGCGCCCAACCTGCCGTCGGCCGAGGCGGCCCTCGACTTCGTGATGAAGGCTGTGGAGCAGGCGGGTTACAAGGCAGGCAAGGACATCTATCTGGCCATGGACTGCGCGGCCACTGAGTTCTTCAAGAACGGCGTCTACGATTACGAGGGCGAGGGCAAGAAGCGCTCGATCAAGGAGCAGGCCGAATACCTTGCCATGCTGGCGAAGTCCTACCCGATCTTCTCGATCGAGGACGGCATGTCGGAAGATGACTGGGACGGCTGGAAGCAGGTGACCGACCTCATCGGCAAGACCCACCAGCTCGTCGGCGACGACCTGTTCGTCACCAACACCAAGCGCCTGAAGAAGGGCATTTCCGAGGGCATCGCCAACTCGATCCTCGTCAAGGTGAACCAGATCGGCTCGCTGACCGAGACGCTGGAAGCCGTCGAGATGGCGCACAAGGCGGGCTACACCGCCGTCATGTCGCATCGCTCGGGCGAAACCGAAGATTCGACAATCGCGGACCTTGCTGTTGCCACAAACTGCGGTCAGATCAAGACTGGCTCGCTGGCGCGTTCGGACCGGTTGGCCAAATACAATCAGCTTCTTCGTATCGAGGAAGAACTGGGATCGCAGGCCACCTATGCAGGACGTAGCATCCTCAAAGCCTAATTCGGTGAAGCTCACCAATTTCCACATCGTCATATCGAGCCTGGCGGCGATTGCCGGCGTCGGGCTCGCTGCCTACCAGACCTTCCTGCCTCACCAGGCGGCCCAGCCGCCGGTGAACGTGGTGGTGTCGGTTGACCCGCAGAAGGCCGACGCCGTGGTGCCAAACGAGACGGTGTCGAAGACCGAGGCGCCGAAACTGGCCACCCAGACCGTCAACCTAGCCGAGGGCGCGGCGTTCACTGCAGCACTCAAGGACGGCAGCGAGAATCGCTACAGTTTCTCCAGCCTGTTCGACGGGCAGGATGACACCTTCGTCGCCATCTCGCCGCCCGATACCGAGCTGAACATCCTCGTGCTGTTCAGCGGAAATCGTGCGCAGCAGGTGACGGCACTCGAGTACCAGCCGCCAGCGGGTGTCGACCCTGCCTCCATGGCGAAGTCGGTTGATGTGATGGTGCTGCCCGAGGGGGACATCGGCGCAGCGGGCCGGCCGGTGATGAGCTTTGACTTGCCGCAATCCGCCGAAGCCCGCACCTTCGCCATTTCCGGCGGCGAGATGGGCAAGGGCCTGTGGCTGCGCGTCGTTGCAGCTCCGGGCATGCCGAAGAGCTACGTCGGCGATTTCAAGATCCTGAGCGAGCAGGTCGCACCTTAAGCCTTGGCATTCCTGACGGCGAATATGCCCGCGGCGATGATGATCAGTGTGCCGATCACCGTGGTCCATCGCGGAACCTCCTGGAAGAACAGGAACCCCCAGAGCGGCACCCACAGCATGCCGGTGTACTCGAACACCGTGACGAGGTTGGCGCGCGCCAGGCGATAGGCGTGGGTCAGCAGCGCCATGCCCAGCGCCGCGATGACACCGCACAGGCCCATGAGGGCCAGATCGGTGGCGTTCGGCATGTCCCATGGCCTGACGAGGAATTCGAGGCTCGGGTGCGCGGCGTGGGTGATGCCCATCAGGTGGAAGACCATCGCGATGCCAGCAGCGGCCACCAGGTAGACGGCATTGACGTAGAAGGCCATGACGGTCGTCGGCTCGTCGGCGCTGTAGCGCCGCGCCAGGATCATGGAGAGGGCATAGGCGGCGGCACTGATCAGGCTCAGCAGGGCGGCAGGCTCGAACAGCTCGCTGCCGGGGCGCAGGATGATGAGCACGCCGATGAAGCCGGCGATGACAGCAGCCCAGGCCTTCAGCGTCACCTTCTCGCGCAGGAACAGGGCCGCGAGGATGGTGACGAAGATGGGCGAGGTGAAGAACAGCGCCACGGCCTCTGCCAGCGGCAGGACGGGGAAGGCCATGTAGTAGGTGGTGTAGGACGTGAGCAGGATGAGCCCGCGCGCCACCAGCAGCTTCCAGTTCCTTGTCCGGAGGGCCGAGGGACCCCTTTCATACCAGACCATGGCGAACAGGATGGGCAGGCCGACGATGGAGCGCAGCACGATGGCCAGCGTGACGGCATGGCTGCCGCTCAGGCCCTTCAGGATCGCATCCTGCATCGAGAACACGAAGACGCCGAGGCACAGCGAGAGGACGCCGATCAGGTTGCGGCTCAGGGCTGGGCGCGGCTGATTCATGCTGTCACCATGGCCGGGCGGAGGCGAGCCTGCCAGCCACGGCGCGGCATTTCAGGTCTGCGAGCGGCGTATGAGGCTACTCGGCGGCGGTCGCCAGCTGCGGCAGGCCACTCACCACGCCCTTCTGCTGAACGGCCGGATCGTGGGCCTTGCGGGCGAATACCTCGCGCACCATGGGCTCGAAGAAGGCGAGGTCCTTCGTCGGATAGGCCGGGTCGAAGGATGACTGGTCCCAGCGCTCGCAGAAATCGATGCAGGACTGGTAAAAGGGCGAGGCGCTGTACTTCTCGCGCTCATGCTGGTTCCAGCCGTAGTGATGGGCGTAATAATACATCTGGAACGACGCATGGTGCTCCACCGTCCAGACCACTTCCTCGCGCATGTAGGGACGCAGGATCTCGGCGGCGAACCTGTCATGGTTCTGCGGTGCGAGGCCATCGCCGATGTCATGAAGCAACGTACCCACCACCCAGTCGATGTCCGCGCCCTCATTGTAGGCGCGTGTGGCCGACTGCAGGCCGTGCATGAGGCGGGAAATCTTGTAGCCCGGAAGCGTTTCCTCCTCCTGCAGACGGAGCTCCCGCAGCACGCGTTCGGCGGTGCCCCGGACATGCTCGTCCTCGAGCGGTTTGAGGAACAGGTATTCCTCGGCGGTGCCGTCCTTCATCGCAGTGAATTCGACCGTCTTCATGCCCGTCGTTCCCTCGAAAAGATGTAAAGCCCAGACCCGATGATAAGCGCGGCGCCGGCCCAGGTCCACAGGTCTGGCCAGTCGCCCCAGATGACAAAGCCGAAGATCGTCGCCCACAGCAGCGAGGAGTAGGAGAAGGGTGCCACGACGGAGGCGGGTGCCGACCGGAAGGCACGGATCAGGAACAGGTGCCCGAGGCCGCCCGCGAGCCCGGTGCCCATGAGCAGCAGCCAGTCCACGGCAGTGGGCCACGCCCAGAACCACGGCACCAGCACGCTCGTTACCACCGCGCCTGCGGTGGCGGTGTAAAGCAGCGAGGTGAGTGGGTCATCGCCGCGTACCCGCCGGGTGAGGATCTGGTAGTTGGCGTTCAGAACGGCGGCGACCAGCAGGAAGATGACGCCATAGCCGTAGATGCCCATGCCTTCCTGCCACGGCCGCACCACGATGACCGCGCCCAGGAAGCCCAAAAGAACCCCGATCCAGCGCCGCAGCCCCACTTTTTCGCCCAGCAGCGGGATGGCCATCACGGTCACCAGCACCGGGTTGAGGAACATGATGGTGGTGGCGGTTGCCAGCGGCACGGTGCGAATTCCGGCGTTGAAGAAACCGGTGGTGGACATCAGGAAAACGGAGCGAAGCAATTGCTGTTTCGGATGCCTGCTCACCGCAAGTTTTCCGATGCGCGGCCCGCAGGCAATGATTGCAACCACGGTGGCGAAGAAGAACCGCGCCCAGGTGACTTGTACGAGGGAATAGCTCTCCATCAGGTATTTCATCATCGTGTCGAGCGAGATGAAGCAGAACATGGTGGCGAGCATCCACAGGATGCCACGCGTCCGGTTCTCCTTGAGGTCTGGCGCCATCAGAAACCCAGTGGCACCCCGGCCTTGGCGCCCGCATCGCCGAGTTCGGCGGAGAGCCCTTCGGGCAAGGGGATGCCTTCAGACTCCCGCAGGCGGCGCCGTTCCCATTCAGGCCCGCCAGCCGCATAGGTGCCGGGTTGGGTCTTGAAGCGGTCGATGTAGGTTTGCACGCCCTGTCCGAAGGCCTCGAGCGTCATGAACAGCGTGGGGTCGATGGCCATCACGAAATGGCCGACCTTGGTGTCGCCCAATGCGAGCCCGTCCTGATCGGACGACAGCCGCATGCCGGTGAGGATGCCGCCCAGCACGTCCGCGACGCCGCCAAGGGCAGCACCCTTGTATCCGAAGTCTGGTCCGCCGGCAGGCGCAAGGGCGACGGCCTTGTTGGGGTCGGTGACGAATGCGCCCGTTGCGTCGACGGCAACTCCTTGAGGCAATTCAATGCCTTCCGTGCGATACCTTAGAACCTTGTTCCACGGCACGGAGCTCGTCGCCATGTCGAGAAGGAAGGGGTCGCCTCCGGGATTGGGCGCAGACAACGAGATTGGACTTGTGCCGTGAATGGGTCGGCTCCCGCCATGCGGCACGACGAAGGCACCCGAGTTGCAGGTCGCAAAACCAATGAAGCCCGCATCCGCCGCCGCCAGCGTATAGGCGCCGGCCGCGCCGAAATGGGTGGAGTTGATGATGCTCGCCATGCCGATCCCGCAGTCACGGGCGATGGCGCAGGCCTCGTCCATGGCACGGTACATGGCGATGTGGCCGAGGCCATCATCAGCATCGACGAGGGCCGCTGCCCGGCGCGGGTGCGAGACGGTGATATTGGGCGTGCCCTTGGCGATGCCATTGCGCAGGCAGTCGGCATACCAGGGCAGCAGCCGGATGCCGTGGCTGTCGACCCCATGCAGCGAGGCATGCAGCATGGCCCAGGTGGCAGCCTCCGCCGACGGCTCGTCGGCCCCGGCCGCCCGCAGCACGGCGAGCGAGAAGGGGGCGAGTTCGGCAACCGTGGCAGTGCGGACCATCAGGCGATCTTGCCGCCGTGCTCGTCCTCGATGTGGACGCGGATGATGTCCTCGAAACTGTTCTCGGCCTTGAAGCCCAATTCGCGGCCGCGCTTGGCCTCGAAGTTCCGCGGCCAGCCGGCGACGATCTTCATGATGGTCTCGTTGGGCTCCCGCCTGATGCGGGCCACCACCTTTTCGCCCGCGACCTTGCGCAGCGCCTCGATCTGTTCGCCCACCGTGCAGGAGACGCCGGGCAGCGTGACGTTGCGGCGGTTGCCGAGCAGGCCCGTGTCCATGGTGGCCGCGTGGATCAGGAAGCCGATGGCGGCGCGCGGGGATGCATGCCAGTGGCGCACGTCCTCGGGCACCGGCAGGACGGCTTCCTGCCCGGCCAGCGGCTCGCGGATGATGTTGGAGAAGAAGCCCGACGCCGCGAGGTTGGGCTTGCCCGGCCTGACGCAGACCGTGGGGAAGCGCAGGCCCACGCCATCGAAGAAGCCCCGGCGCGAATAGTCCGCCAGCAGCAATTCGCAGATTGTCTTCTGCGTTCCGTAGCTGGTGAGTGGTGTGTTGAAGAACTCATCCGGAATGGCATCCGGGAAAGGCGCTCCGAACACGGCGATGGAGGAGGTGAAGATGACTTTCGGCTTGTAGCCGCCACCAGCCTTGCGGATCGCCTCGAAGAGATAGCGCGTGCCATCGAGGTTGATGCGATAGCCCTTCTCGAAATCAGCCTCCGCTTCGCCCGAAACAATGGCCGCCAGATGGAAAATGACGTCGGGTTTCAGAGCCATCAGCTTCTCGGCCTCGCCCGGTGTCGAAAGGTCGCCGATCAGCGTCTCGATGGGGAAGGCCGAGGCAGGGGGTGGTGGCGCCAGCACCACGTCCTGACGGATGATTTTCGTGATCGGGGCATCGCCCAGCTTGCCGTCCTTGGCGAGCCTGTTAATCAGCTTGACGCCGACCATGCCGCCACCGCCGATGACCAGAATGTTCATTGAGAATCCTCCCCCATTTGTGCGGCGGAGGATAGGCAGAGACGGAAGCCCCCAACAAGGGCTTGAAGGTCACGGCATGACTGCGGATAGGGCATGGCGGCATGCGGGGGCATGATTTGGGATGAAATGCCCGCCGACTTCTGAAATCATGCCGCAGACCTCAACACGGACTCATCATGACCCTTCCTTCGCATGCGCAATATGTGGTGATCGGCGGCGGCATCATCGGCTGCTCCACGGCTTATCACCTAGCGCGGGACCACAAGGCCGACGTGGTGCTGCTGGAGCAGAACAGGCTCACCTCGGGTTCGACCTGGCATGCGGCTGGCCTCGTTGGGCAGTTGCGCTCCTCGGCCTCCATCACCCAGGTCCTGAAATACTCCGTCGACCTCTACAAGAAGCTCGACGCGGAGACGGGCCTTGCCACGGGATGGAAGATGACGGGCTGCCTGCGGCTGGCCACGAATGAGGACCGCTGGAAGGAATATAAGCGCCTGGCAACCACTGCCCAGAGCTTCGGCATGGAGATGCATCTCGTCTCGCCAGCCGAGGTGAAGAAAATGTGGCCGCTGATGGACGTGTCTGACCTCGTCGGCGCCTCTTGGCTGCCGACTGACGGGCAAGCTTCTCCATCCGACATCGCGCAGTCGTTGGCCAAGGGCGCCCGCATGCATGGCGCGAAGATCGTCGAGGGGTGCCGGGTCGAAGGGTTCGATATCGTGGACGGGCGTGTGAAGGCCATCCGCACCAATCAGGGTACCATCGCCTGCGAGACGGTCATCAACTGCGGTGGCCAGTGGGCCCGGCAGATCGGGGCGATGGCGGGGGTCTCCGTGCCACTGCAACCTGTGAAGCATCAATATGTGATTACCGAGAAGGTGGATGGCCTTGCGTCGGATGCCGCAACACTGCGTGATCCGGACCGCCGCACCTATTTCAAGGAAGAGGTCGGAGGCCTTGTCTTCGGCGGTTACGAGCCGAACCCCATTCCGTGGACGACGGGCAACGTGCCGGATGACTTCGAGTTCCAGCTTTTCGACGACGACTGGGACCATTTCGAGCAGCACCTGGGCGAGGCGCTGGCGCGTGTGCCCGCACTGGCCAACACCGGCATCAAGAAAATGATCAATGGTCCGGAGAGCTTCACGCCCGACGGCAATTTCATTCTTGGCCAGGCACCGGAGCTCAAGAACCTCTACGTCGGCGCCGGCTTCAATGCCTTCGGCATCGCCTCGGGCGGTGGTGCGGGCTGGGTGCTGGCGGAATGGGCTGCGAAGGGCGAGGCACCGATGGACCTGTGGGTTGTCGACATCCGCCGCTTCTCTGACCTGCACAAGGACCGCGACTGGACCTGCGAGCGCACGCTCGAGGCCTATGGCAAGCATTACACGGTGGCCTTCCCGCATGAGGAATACCAGAGCGGCCGTCCGCGCATCGTCTCGCCGCTCTATGAGCGGCTGAAGGCGCGCCAAGCCTGCTTTGGATCGAAGCTCGGGTGGGAACGGCCGAACTGGTTCGCGCCGCCCGGTGTCGAACTGAAAGACGTCTATTCCATGGGCCGCCAGAACTGGTTCCCGCATGTCGGTGAGGAACACCGCGCGGTGCGGGAGAAGGCAGGACTGTTCGACCAGTCGTCATTCGCAAAGTATGAATTGAAGGGCAGGGGTGCTGCGGAGGCAATTTCCTTCATCGCCGCGAACCGCGTGGCGCGCGGGCCCGGCAAGCTGACCTATACCCAGATGCTGAACAGCCGCGGTGGCATCGAGTGCGACCTGACGGTGGCGCAGCTTGCCGACGATCACTTCTACATCGTCACCGGCACCGGCTTCCGTACTCATGACTTCGCCTGGATCCGGGAACATATTCGGCCTGGCCTCGACGCCACGCTCAGCGACGTTACGGAACAGTGGGGCACGCTGTCACTGATGGGTCCGGCTTCGCGATCCATCCTTGCCAGGCTCACCGATGCGGATGTCAGCAATGCCGGATTCCCCTTCGGCGCTGTGCGTGAGATCACCATCGCGGGTGCGAAGGTGAGGGCGCTGCGCGTCACCTATGTGGGCGAGCTTGGCTGGGAACTGCATGTGCCGATTGCCGCCATTGGCACCGTCTTTGATGCGCTGATGGAGGCAGGGCACGGGGAGGGGATCGTTCCTGCGGGGTACCGTGCGATCGAATCGCTGCGCCTTGAGAAGGGGTATCGCGCCTGGGGCGCCGACATCACCCCCAACGACTCGCCCTTTCACGCCGGCCTCGGCTGGGCGGTGAAGCTCAAGTCGAATGAGGATTTCATCGGCCGGGCCGCAAGCGAGGCGATTGCCTCCAGGCCACTCGTCAAGATGCTGGCCGGGTTCACCACGGAGCGCGAGGATGTCGTGCTGGCGGGGCGTGAAACCATTCTCCGCAATGGGGAATTCGCCGGTTACCTGACCAGCGGAGGCTATGGCTATACGGTGGGAAGGCCCGTCGGATATGGATATGTGCGCCAGGCCGGCGGCGTGGATGAGGCCTATCTCAAGGCAGGCGAATATGAACTGGTGGTGGCCAAGGACGTGGTGAAGGCACGGATTCACCTGGAGCCGCTGCATGATCCAGCGAATCTCAGGGTGAAGGGATAGAGGTTGATCGTCAGTAGGGCGGCCGCCATCTGTAAATCTGGGGTTGCATTAATTCGAGTTCAATTGCATTCCAGCAGACATTCCCTCACAACTTGCGGGTTATCGTTAATATGTACTTAGCGTTTCCCCGCCAATTTGGTACGACACGAACATGACTTCCAGACCCGACGAGAGGACCATGATGCTTTCCCGACGCGCCGTCCTGACCGGAGCATCCGCAGCCCTGCTGACGGTACCTCTGTCCACTGCGGCTCTTCCGCAGAGCGCCGACGACGATCCGTATCCGCTGCCGCCCTTCAATTATAGCAAGATCCCGGCGCCGTTCCGCCCGGCAACCGTGGCCTATACTGGCCGCCAGTGGCCCGGCACCATCATCGTCGATACACCGAACCGCCAAATCTACCTTGTGCAGCAGGGTGGCCAGGCGTTGCGCTGGGGTTGTGCCGTCGGCAAGGACGGCTTCCGCTGGGCAGGCCTTGCAGACGTCGGACGCAAGGTCATGTGGCCGCGCTGGACGCCGCCCAAGGAAATGATTGCCCGCGTGCCTGAAAAGGCCAAATGGGCGAACGGCATGCCGGGAGGTCCCGACAATCCGCTCGGTGCCCGCGCGCTTTACCTCTTCCAGAATGGCCAGGACACGCTTTACCGCATTCATGGAACGACCGACCCGATGTCGATCGGCCATAATGCCTCGTCCGGTTGCATCCGCATGATCAACCAGGACGTGGAGGACCTTTACCGCCGCGTTCCCATCGGCACCCGCGTCGTGGTGCTGGCGGAAGGAGTCTGACGCAATGCGTTTTGCCCGCGGCCTTTCCGGCCTGGCGCTCGCGACGGTAGCCTTGGGGCTCGCTGCCTGCGCGTCCAGCAGTTCGTCTCCTGATCTTGCCCCCGCAACACAGGCTCCGGGGGCTCCCGTCGCGATGGCCCCGGTTGCGCCTGCTCCCGGCCCGCTGCCCGTCGGTAACGCACTTTCGGCGGGTGACATCACCAAGGCACTTGCCGAGCGCAAGTTCACCTATGCTGCGCCGGGCAACAAGGGCACCGTCACGTTCTATGGCGATGGCACCTTCGAATATGACCAGGCGGGCAAGGGCACCGGCACCGGCATCTGGCAGGCGTCCAACGGCAAGCTCTGCCAGGCCCGCAACCCGACGAGCTGGCTGCCGAAGGGCACGCCCTCCATGTGTTCGCCCATCACCTCGGACGGCATGCGCCTTACCTCAGGCCCCATGCAGCTGACGCCGCTTTAGTCAGGTTTAGCGCCTCCAACGAATCATTCTCCGTGTACGGATATCCGTGCACGGAGTTTTCGTTTTCGGAGGCGGCGGTATGCAAACGATTGTTCATTGTGGTTCAGCAGATTCATAATTTGTAAGCCATTTGCCGCGATCTTTGGTTGTGAAATCACTAATTTCAATGCCGGAGAGACCCCATGAACAAGCTGCTTCTCGCCTCCTGCGCCGCCTTTACGCTTGGCTGCGGCGCCCAGACGGCCATCGCCGGAGATATTGGCCTGGCAGGTGCCACGTATGACTGGTCAGGCGGCTATGTCGGCGTCAACACTGGCGTGGCCTTGAACAGCAGCCAGATGAAGTCCGACTACAGCTACAACGGCCAGGAAGACATTGGAGAGGACGAACTCAATCTCATTGACGAACTCGACAATACGTCGAACGTCGGTGGTGCCGGCTTCGAGGCGGGCGTGGTCGCGGGCTACAATATGCAGATGTCGAGTTTCGTTCTGGGCGTCGAGGGCGACTTCAATTATCTCGGCTTCGAAGGCAATGTGAAAAACAACGTCAGCGAGACCATGAGCGAGGTGCTGGCCTCGGAAGGCGTCAATGCCTACGAGAAGATCGACTACCAGGGCAATTGGTATGGAACGGTGCGTGCCCGGGTAGGCTATGCGAAAGACAGCTTTCTCGTTTATGGCACCGGTGGCCTCGCCTACGGTGAGTTGAGCCTGAAGCAGAGCCTGAATGCCAGCACCGATATCGAGTCGGCCTCCTGGAACTCTGAGGGTGACGCCTGGAAGTTCGGCTGGACGCTGGGTGGCGGCATTGAATATGCCGTGGACCGCTGGACGCTGGGTCTCGAATATCTCTACGTCGACCTCGGTACCTACACCTGGGACTCGATGGGCAATGTGAACCTTGCTGACGGCACGCTCGACGCTGACTGGAGCGAGGTCAAGAACAAGGGCGAGGCTGACTACAAGTTCAGCGTGGCTCGGGCAACGATGAAGTATCGCTTCTAGCGGTGTCGGCGGGATATCTCACGTCTCACGTCTCACTCAGCACATGACAGAGATGGGGTGGGCTGGGTGACATTCCCTGTCTTGCGCTACGGGCCGCAGGGAGGATAATCCGGAGCCTCGGGTCAGGCGGGGTGAGGGGCGATGCGGAAGTTGAGTGTGGGGCTCGTCCAACGGGTGACACGAGATGTCCGGCCTGGGCTTTATCTGGTGTCGGCCATCTGTGGCATCATCGATGTTACCTGCATCAAGGCGCTGGGGGGCGTGTTTGCCGAGATGATGACCGGCAATTTGCTGCTGATGGCGGTGGATGTCGGTTCTGGCGGTACCTTTGATCGGTCATCGCGCTATCTCTGGCCTCTGGGAGCCTTCGCGCTGGGGGCAATATTGGGCGGGCGCCTGCTGCTGCTACCTGAAGAACATAATGTGCGACGTGCGGCATTCCTCATCGTGTGGTGCACGATAGTCCTTTCGACGGGTGTCTGCTGGGTTTATGAGCCGAATGGCAACGAGACGCTGGGCCACGCCATTACGGCCGTACTTGCCTTCGGCATGGGCCTGCAAACAGCAATCCTGCGGCGGCATGGCGTGCAGGACCTGGCAACCAACGTCATGACGCTTACGCTGACAGCGCTTCTGTCTGAATCACGCCTGGGGGAGGGGTCGCGGCCCAACGTGTTGCGCCGCGCTTTATCGATCGGCTGTTTCTTCACCGGTGGCGTCGTAGCTGCGGCACTGGTGTATCGCGGAACCGTCTATCCGCTAGGCCTTGCTGCCGTCCTCTATTCTCTGGCCATCTTTCCGCTGATGCTTGGTGAAAAGCCACACTGAGAGGCGACCGGGAACGAAGTCCGGAACGCGGTCGAGGGTGAGGAGCGGCAGGTCTCGGAAGCGTTGGGGGTTAATGATCATTGGGGCTTGAGTGCACCTTACTCGTAGGTCACTAGTTTCTCTCGTTGATGACTGTCTCGATCAGCTTTGTGCCTTCAAACAGGCATTGGATGTCGTAGGTGAGGTCAAGGCCGAAGCTGTTCTTGGCCGTGAATGAAGACGTGAGCCGAGCCCGCCCTGACGGGTAGGTCACGTAGGCGGCGTCCATGAAGCGGGAGAAGTCCACCGTCGAAGGATGGTTCGCAGCGGCCTTGGCGGTGGCTTCGCAGGCGCTTACTGCGCCTGACTGAGAGATCGGCTTTACCCCGGCCATCGTGGCCGTCTTGTCTGCGTCCGCAGGCCGGAACCAGACATTGAAGACCTTTAGGCCGCTGCCGCACATCACGAAGAAGACAGGGTCGTTGGGCTTGCTTCTGTCAGTCGAGAGGGTGACGGATGTGGGGTCAGGGTTGGGGCAGTTGGTATTCTCCCGCGCAATGCGGTTCACGACTGCGATAATCTGCTTTTTGTACTTCTTCGTGTCTGCGTCCCACATGAATGCGGAAGCTGGGAACTTGTCGGCGGCAGGTGCGGGGTCAGGCGCGGGAGCCGGCGCAGTTGCAGGTGCCGGTGCGGGGATAGGTTCTGGCGCGGGGGCTGGAGCAGGCGCTTCGTTGCTTGCCGTGGTCAGCGGCGCGGGTGGAGGTTGGAGGGTGCTTGCGGCGATTGTCGAGCCGATGAGCAGGACGAGACAGCCGACCAACGAAAGAGCGGCCCTCTTGCGCGTGCCGAAGGGTCGGAAGGGGTAGAGGATGCCCAGCAGGGATATGGCCCCGATAAGAGCCGACAGGGCGAATACGATCAGGGCCAATACGAACAAGAAAGTCACCTTTCTGCCAGCGGTCGAGCGCTAGCCCGCGCTAGGCCATCCGCTAGGCCATCAACTCTGATCAAGACATTTTATGATGTTAATTCAATGGCATAAGAAGGTCCATTGGCGGAGGGGGAGGGATTCGAACCCCCGGAGGGCGCGAACCCTCAACGGTTTTCAAGACCGCCGCAATCGACCGCTCTGCCACCCCTCCAGGTAGTGCCGGCGAAGGCGGTCTGTTCCTAGCAGCCTTCGCCGGGCATCTCAATGGTTGCGGTCAGTCGGCGTAGGAGGGGTCCTCCGCGTCGAGTATCTGCTTCATTTCGGCGAAGTGCGACTTGAACTGCTCGCGGTCGGATTCCCACTCCTGGGCGGTTTTCTCAGCCACGGACGCACTCATGACGTGGAGCTTCTGGCCGGTTGAATAGGCAAGCACCAGGTTGCGGCAGGCGCGCTCGAAGTAGTAGGTGAGGTCGAAGGCTTCGGCCACGGTCTCGGCACAGACCAGCAGCCCATGATTGCCCATCATCATCATCTGCTTGTTGCCAAGCAGCCGGCCGAGACGATCGCCTTCCTCATCGGTATTGGCCATGCCGCCATATTCCATGTCGAAAGCCACGCGGTTGGAGAAGCGCGCGGTGTTCTGGTCGATCGGCAGGATGTCGGGGTTGGCCAGGGACGCGATTGCGGTCGCGTAGGGCGGGTGGAGGTGGATGATGCAGCGGGCCTGCGGCACGGTGGCATGCATGCGGCCATGGATGCACCAGGCCGTGAGGTCCGGCGCATCGGGCCGGTCCATTGTCGACGTGTCGCCCGAATCCAGCAGCAGCAGCTCGGACGCCTTGATGCGCGAGAAATGCTTCCACCGGGGATTCATGAGGAATTTCTTGCCGTCCGCCGAGACGGCGAGGCTCAGGTGGTTGGCCACCGCCTCATGCCAGTCGTAGCGGGCGGCGAGCCTGAAAGCCGCCGCAAGGTCGACACGCAATTGCCACTCGTCGGTTTCAAGGGTCTTGGCGGTCTTGAGTGTCGCGAGGTTCCCCATGGTCATCTCCTGTGCTGAAGGCCGTGACGATAACCCTTCCCATATTTCCCGGCAATCGGGCATGATGGGGCCTGGGCGCATAGCGGGCGTGCGGAGGTTTCAGGAATGCGGATTGTGGTGGCTGGACTGCTTGCCCTAGGTCTGGCCCTTGTTTTGGGAGAGGCCCAGGCGGCCGATGGCCCAACGGGGACCTGGCGGATGGCCAACGGCAAGGTGACGGTGCGGGTATCGAAGTGCGGGGCTGGTCTGTGCGCACGGGTTGTCGCCCTGAAAAAGCCGCGTGATGACAAGGGCAAGCCGCGCACGGACAAGGAAAATCCCAACCCGGCGTTGCGCCAGCGCCCGGTGATCGGTCTTACTGTGCTGTCGAACATGAAGGCCAGCGGCGAGGGTCGTTGGTCTGGCATCATCTACAATCCGGATGATGGCAACACCTATTCCTCGGCCATTCAGATCACCGGACCCTCCACCATGAGGGTCAACGGCTGCGTGGCGGGCGTTTTCTGCAAGTCCACCAAGTTCATACGCGTCGATTGAAGTAAAGAGTCACCCCATGCGCAAACCGATTCTGGCACTCGCAACCCTGTTGCTCCTCGTAGGCCCTGCGGCGGCCCAGTCGCTGCAGGAACTGTCCTTCAACAAGCAACTGACCCTGGCCAAGGTCGGAGACGTCGATGCGCAATACGAGGTGGGCGTTGCCTATGAGACGGGCAAGAATGTCGCCGTCGACGAGGCTGAGGCCGCCCGGTGGTTTCGGCAGGCCGCGCTGCAAGGCAACGTCGAGGCGCAGTATCACCTGGCGCGGTTGGTGTCGCGTGGCGCCAAGGGTCTGAAACAGGACTACCCAACCGCTCTCAAGCTCTATCAGGATGCCGCCGGCAAGGGCTATGCCCCTGCCATGGATGCCCTCGGTCAAGCCTATCAGCAGGGCCGTGGCACCGAGGTCGACCTGACCAAGGCGGCCGAGTGGTATCAGAAGGCCGCGGACGAGAAGCTGGCGGATGCCCAGAACAATCTTGGTATGCTCTACCTCGAGGGTAAAGGTGTGGCGCGGGACCTCAACAAGGCCTTTGGGCTTTTCACGGCGGCCGCCGAACAGCGCGACCCGTGGGGACTCAATAACCTGGGTGGCATGTACGAGATGGGCTGGGGTGCCACGGTGGACAAGACCAAGGCGCTCGACCTCTACCAGCAGGCCCTGGCCGCCGGAAACGATCGTGCTCAGGCCAATATTGAGCGCTTGCAGGGCAAGAGTGCAGCTGTCGAGTAACCGCACAGCAAGGTTTTTTTAACCATACTTCCCAACGCGTCATTTACGCTGTGGGCGCAAACTTCTCGCTCATTGGAATCAATTGCGCCACGCGTGCGTGTGACCTGTTGGTCGGAGTAGGTGAGTATGTTGCGGTTTGCGCGGAACGGCATAGTTCTGATCGCCATGGCCCTCGCCATCGCGGGGTGCGCATCGCACAAGCACACGGCAAAGCGGGATCCATTCGCCGGGCAGGGCAGCCCCATTTATCCCGGCAAGGGCCCAGTGCCGTGGGGCGGTGGACGATACTTCGTCGGAAAGCCCTATCAGGTGGCAGGTGAGTGGTTCACGCCAAAGGAACAGCCTGGCTACGACAAGAAGGGTGTTGCCTCCTGGTATGGCGAGGACTTCAATCGCCGCAAGACATCGAACGGCGAGTGGTTTGACATGAACCGCCTCACCGCAGCCAGCGCCACGCTTCCTTTGCCGAGTTATGTGAAGGTCACCAATCTCGATAATGGACGTGAGGTCGTCGTGCGCGTCAACGATCGCGGTCCTTTTGTTGACACCCGCATCATGGATCTTTCGAAGGCGGCCGCCGATGAGCTCGGCTATCTCAACAAGG
>NZ_JBAXGR010000034.1:0-35731 GCF_037139295.1 Aestuariivirga sp. | reverse complement strand
TGCCCGCATGCGGGCATTGTCACGCTCGATCATCTTGTCGACGAAGCGGGCCTGCGGAATGGTGATGATGACGAAGAGGATGGCGACCACGGTGACGGCCGAAAGATTGAAGGCATTGGCCGCAATGATGCGCGACTGGTTGAAGGCGTCGATGACGCCAACCACCTGAACGAGGGCCGTATCCTTCTGCAACCCGATAAAGTCGTTGAGCAGCGGGGCGATGATGCGACGCACGGCCTGCGGCACGATCACGAACCGCATGGTCTGCATGTAGGACAGGCCCAGCGAGCGCGCCGCCGAGACCTGGCTCCAGTGGATCGACTCGATGCCCGAGCGGTAGACCTCGGCCACATAGGCGCCATAGGTCAGCGTCAGCGCGAGAATGCACCACCAGATGACGGGGATGCGGGTGAGCGTGCGCTGCTCGGCCACCGTCATCGAAGACATGTCGACGAACCAGCCCACGATATGTGGCACGATCATTTCTGGCAGCCCGGACGTCGGGATGCCGAAGCCGATCAGGTACAGCGTCACCACGGCGGGAAGGCCGCGGAAGATGTCACAGTAGAGAATGGCGAGGGCGCGGATGGGCTGGCCGGCCTTGCCGGGCATCAGTCGCGCCAGCGCCACGATCAGGCCCCACACCAGCACGAGGACTTCCGCCACCACAAAGATGAAAATGTTGGTCAGGAAGAACTGCTTGGTGACCAGCCACCACTTCTGCTGCATCAGCGGCAAGTAGAAGAAGGTCTTGCCCACCGCCACGTCGTTCATCATCACGAACACGGCAAAGCCGAGGGCAATCAGCGCGAAGGCGCCCCAGCCGAAGGTGACCCAGCCATTTTCGCGAGACGCCGCCGTCTGTATGCGGGCTTCGACGATGTCACCCGCGGCGAGTGCCGAAGCAGCTTTCCGCGACTCGCCAAAGGAGCGGATGGCCGGGATGAAAAGCAGCGCAGTTGCTGCAATGGAGATCCAGAAGATCACCTGCCAGATGCTCGTGTCCACGCCGAGATAGTCGAGCGAAGACCGGACGAGCCTGGTCGCGCCATAGGCGGCGAGCGTACATAGCGCAGCGAACAAAAGCGACGCCAAGGCAAGGCCATCGGCGCGCTGTGGCAGCGGAGGAGGAGTGTGTTTTTTCACTTGGGAATGGGAATGCCCCCGCCACTTTCAGGCGGCGGGGGCAGTGACCTCAGGGGTTGAAGTAGGGAACGGAGGCCGGGTCCTTGCCCCAGGCGGCCGCCAGATACTTGGCACCCAGCTTCTTGATCGTGCCGTCGTCGATCATCGACTGCATGATCTTGTCGATGGTCGGGTTGTTGGCATTGCCCTTCGGATAAATGGCGCCATAGGATTCGCCTGTCTTGTACTGGCCGATGACGTCCACCTTGTCCGGGTTGGCGACGACTTCGGCGAGCACGATCGACGTGTCGGTCACGGCCACGTCGGTCTGGCCGGCGCGCAGGGCGGCGAACATGTCGCCCTGGTCCGGATAGACCTGGACATCGGTGATGCCGAGCTTGTCCTGAACGAAGGCCGCGCCCGTCGTCGCCTGCTGCACGCCAATCTTGGCAGACTTGATCGTCTTCTCATCGACCGGCGCATCCTTGCGCACCAACACGCCGATGTCGGAGCTGAAATAGGGGACCGAGAAGTCATGGATCTTCTTGCGCTCGTCGGTGATGGAGATTTCCGACATGGCGAGATCGAAGTCTGCGGTCTGGCCGGCGATCAGCGCGTCCCAGCCGACGTTCACCACCTCAAGCTTGTCATAGCCGGCGCGCCAGGCGATCTCGGCCGCCATGCAATATTCCATGCCATCCTTGATGGCCTCCGGCGTATCACCGTTCCACCAGATGGGGGCGGGCAGAGACACTTCGACGGTAAGCTGACCGGCCTTGGCCGGGTTGGCGATGGGGATCGACCCCTTTTCGCCCGCCACTTCGCAATTGCCAATCATGTTGGCGGCAGACGCCGGAAGGCTGAAGGCCAGAAGTGCCGTAGCCGCGAGCAGCACGCGTTTCGAAATCGTCATTTTTGTAAGCTCCCTGTGCTTGGACAACCGAATAGACTAAAATTCGTCCGCTAGGGCAAGTGCGAAGGTGTTTTGTGAAAGACAGGCTGCGCAAACCAAAGTAATGCCTCGCCACATAATTTTTCTTTTGCGGAAACATTCATGCACGCCGTCGGGATTGACTTCGGCACGACGAACACAGTGGTTGCCTTCCCCAACGGAAGTCTGGCGGAAGTACAGGTTTTCGCTCACGCGGCCGAAACGCTCGATGCGCTGCGCACCACACTGTCTTTCAGGCGCAATCCGGTGCAAGGCGGAAAGCCTCTCGCCGACGTCGGTCCGTGGGCCATCAGCGACTTCATTGAAATGCCGGAGGAGACCCGTTTTCTCCAGTCATTCAAGTCCTTCGCCGCCAGCGCGTCGTTCTCTGACACGGCCGTCTTCACCAGCCGTTACCGATTTGAAGACCTCATGCACACCTACCTCGCCAGGCTACGTGAACATGCGGGCCTTGTGGCCTACCCGAAACGCCTCGCAATCGGCAGGCCCGTCACTTTCGCTGGCACGAATCCCGACGATGCGTTGGCGCAGCGCCGCTATGCTGACGCCCTCAAGGGTCTTGGCTTTGAAGATGTGACATATGTCCTGGAGCCCGTCGCGGCAGCATATTTCTACGCGCAGCGTTTAACGCGCGATGCGGTGATCCTTGTCGCCGATCTCGGGGGCGGTACCAGCGATTTCTCGGTGCTGCGGTTCAAGAAGGGCAAGGCTGGCATCTCGGCACAGGCTCTCGCTCATACGGGCATTGGCCTTGCGGGCGACAATTTCGATTTCCGCATCATCGATCACGTCGTCTCGCCGCGCCTCGGCAAGCGGGCGACCTATGTGAGCTGGGGCAAGGAACTGACCGTCCCGAAGCATTACTTCGCCAGCTTCTCGCGA
This sequence comes from Aestuariivirga sp., assembly GCF_037139295.1. GTDB lineage: Bacteria > Pseudomonadota > Alphaproteobacteria > Rhizobiales > Aestuariivirgaceae > Aestuariivirga. Next base: position 32,772 of record NZ_JBAXGR010000034.1, on the reverse strand, counting down.
TGGAACGAACTCTGCCTGATGCGGCGCCCCGAGGTGCTGCGGGAATTGCGCGAGCTTGCCCGCAGCAGTTCCTCGAAAGACCAGCTCCTCAGCCTCGTCGACCTAATCGAGGGTGGCGTCAGCTATGAACTCTACCGTACGGTCTCCCGCGCCAAGGCGGCGCTGACGGAGCATGAGTCCGTTCCCTTCCGGTTCAAGCTGTCTGGTGTGGACATTTCCGGCAAGATCAGTCGGAGCAACTTCGAACGCTGGATCGCCCCGGATCTCGAGAAGATCGGCGCCACGGCGGATGCAGCCCTTGCAAAGGCTGGGCTTGCCGCGAATGACATCGACCGTGTCTTCCTCACGGGCGGCACCTCCTTCGTCCCGGCCGTGCGGCGCCTGTTCGAGGCCCGCTTCCCGACCGAGAAGATCGACACGGGCGAGCAACTGCTCTCCATCGCCAAGGGTCTCGCCTTGATCGCAGGTTCAAACGAGATGGAGGCCTGGGCCGCATGATCGCTGTCAGTGCCTTCTACAAGTTCGTGACACTGCCCGACTTCACCGAACTGCGCCCAGTCTTGCAGGGGGCCGCGACGACGCGTGGTATCCGCGGCACGATCCTGCTTGCGCAGGAGGGCATCAACGGCACGATTGCCGGAGAGCCCGAACAACTTTCGACGATGATGGATGTCATCCGATCCATCCCGAGCTTCGTCGGCCTTGAAAGCAAGGAGTCACACGCGGAGGAGATGCCATTCAAGCGCATGAAGGTGCGCCTGAAGAAGGAGATCGTCACCATGGGCGTGCCGGGCCTCGACCCCATGCAAGTGGTCGGCACCTACGTGAAGCCGGAGGACTGGAACGCGCTGATCGCCGACTCTGATGTGCTCGTGATCGACACCCGGAACAGCTTCGAATTCGATGCCGGCACCTTCCAGAACGCTGTAGACCCCGGAACCACCAGCTTCGGTGAATTCCCCGCCTACGTGGCGCGGGAACTGGCGGACAAGAAAGACCGCCCCATTGCCATGTTCTGCACCGGCGGCATCCGCTGCGAGAAGGCGACGAGTTATCTCCGCGCGCAAGGGTTCGAGAAAGTCTATCACCTCAAGGGCGGCATATTGAAATATCTCGAAGTGATCCCGCAGGAGCAGAGCCTTTGGAAAGGCTCCTGCTTCGTCTTCGATGAGCGCGAGGGCCTGGCCCACGGGCTCGAGATCGAAAGGCCGAAGCGCTGATCAGCCCGTCCAGCCGAGCCCGGCCGCCACACAATTCATCGTCATCAGCAGCGGCAACATCAGTTTTTCGTCACCCTTGCCGCGGCGCGTGTCCTTGAGAAGTTGCACCTGCCAGCGGTTGGCCTGATCGACCATCGGGCGCACGCGCTCAAAACGGCGCTGCAGGCCTTCGAAGCGCTCACACAGGCGAGTCTCGCCGGTGAGTTCAAGGATAGTCCGCGCCGTGCGGTCATGCTCGTGACGGATCAGTGCAAAGAGGCGCTCGGCGGACGTGCGGTCGGTGACCAGTTCGGCATATTGTTCCGCCACGTTCATGTCCGCGAGGTAGAGTGACTTTTCCACCTCATCCACCGCAAGGCGGAAGCCGCGGGAGCGCATGAACATATCGCGCAGCAGCTTCATGCCATCGCCACCGCGCGGTACGAGGAAGTCGTCGAAGGCATAGCCCAGGCCATACCAGCCGGTGAGCAGGTGGCGGTTCTGGCTCCACGCGAAAACCCAGGGTATGGCGCGCAGGTCGCCGATGCCCTTGGCGCCGAAGCGGCGGGCTGGGCGCGAGCCAAGCTTCAGGTTGGCCAGCTCTTCCACCGGCGAGGCCTGATGGAAATAGTCGAGCAGGCCCTTGTCCTCGGCGAGCTTGCGGTAGTGGCGAAAGGAAGCCTGCGCAATCCACTCCACCGCCTTCTGATGCTCCGGGTTCACCTTGAGCTCCGGCTCATCAATGGACTTCAACGTGTGGACGAAGACGGAGGCGGCGAGGATCTCGAGATTGTGCTGCGCCGTGCCGCGGTTAGCGAATTTGGAGGAGACGACCTCACCCTGCTCGGTGACGCGCATGTGGCCGTTGATGGTGCCGGCCGGCTGCGCGGCGATCGCGCGGCCAGTGGGCGCGCCACCGCGGCTTACTGAACCACCACGGCCGTGAAAGAAGCTGATCGACACGCCCGCATCCCGACCAATGCGGATCAGCCGCCGCTGTGCCTCGAAGAGTTCGAAGCTGGCACAGAAGAACCCGCCATCCTTGTTGGAGTCGGAATAGCCCAGCATCACTTCCTGCCGGCCGCCATGCGCAGCAATCGACGTCTTGACCACAGGGTGCGCGAGCAACTCGGTCATGATCTCGGGCGCGGCGCGCAGATCGTCGATGGTTTCGAACAGGGGCACCACGCGGATGCGGCAGATTTCACGCGCCGTTTCGTCAGCGAACAGTCCGGTGAACTTGGCGAGGAGATAGATGCCCAGCACGTCCGCTGCCGACTGTGTCATCGACAGGATGAACGCGCCGATGGCATCCGGGTCCGGGCCATCAATCGTGTCGCGGATCAGTTCGAGAAGGCCCAGCAACTCGCGCGCCTCATCCGAGACACCGCGAAACTTCGGCAGGAAGCCGAGTGGTTTCGCCAGTTCGGATTCGATCCACGCCTGCCATTCGGTGCTTCCGGTTTCCGGGCCTTCGCCCGGTTCGAGCGGGTTCAGTTTGCGCCAGATTTCCTTCAGGACACGGTTGATGACCGTGGTATTCTGACGGATGTCGAGGCTCACCGAACGGAAGCCGAAGGTTTCCACCTCCCAGCGCACCGGGCGGACCAGCGTGGAGGCGAGCGAGACAGACTGCATCTGCGCCAGCGCCTCTTCGGCGGCATGGAGCTGCTCGATCAGTTCGCCGGTGTCGATGGGCTGGAAGCCCGCGCCCTTTGGCTCATGCGAGAAGGTCTTGCCGAGGCGAATCTTCAATGCGGTGAAGAAGCGGCGAAACGGCTCATGCGCGTTGCGGCTGGCGATCGTTTCGGCATCGCCGGAGAGTTCCGCCTGTGTCTGCACGCGATCGAGGAAGCCCTGCGGGAAGGTGATTTCCTGAGCGGAGAGCGAAACGAGCTGTGCCAGATCGTTCAGCCGTTGCTCGAGCCGCGCCACGATGGCGCTGCGGTTTTCTGCAAGCGCATAGCGGGTCACGTCGACGGTGACAAATGGGTTGCCGTCGCGGTCGCCACCGATCCACGAGGAATAGCGCAGGGGCGGGCGCACCCGGTGTGGTGTTTCCGGATAGTGACGCTGAAGAGCGGCCTCGAGCAGATCGCACAGGCTCACCGTGCGGTCGAACAGGGTTTCACGGAAGAAGTGCAGCCCCCAGAGGATTTCCTGCTCCACCGTCGGCTTCTCGAGGCGGATTTCGCCGGTGAGCCACAGGAGGTCGATCTCGTTCCTGAGCAACTTCAGCAACTGCACGCGCTCGCGCGGCGTCCAGCGCGGGCTCTCAAGCTCATAAAGCTTCAGGTAGATGCGACGGTGGATTTCCAGCACCGTCACGCGCTTGGCTTCCGTCGGATGCGCGGTGATGGTGGGCTGCACATCGATTGTGTCGAGTGCTGTCTGCACGTCCTCAGGCGAGACATTGGCGGCGGCCACCGTGGCGAAGGCGTGGGAGAAGGACCCCGGCACCTGATCTGGCCCGCTGCGGGTTTCCATCTGGCGGCGGTTGCGCATCGCCGCGTTTTCCTCGGCGATGTTGAGGAGCTGCAGCCACATGCCGATGACCTGCAGGGCAGGTTCGATCAGTTCGGAAGAAAGGGCGGGGGCATTTGCAGGCTCGTTGATGATGGCGAGGACGCGCGGTTCGCGCACCCGGATGACCTGGCGCAGCAGGTCCCGCAGCATCATCGTGGCCTCATCCAGATAGACATGGTCCACCGGACCGGTGCTGGCCGCCCTTGCAAATGCTACGTTCGACACCTGATGTGCGCTCCTCAGTTCACCTCAAAACTTGTGCGGTGCAGCACGAAAAGAGTCAATGGCATTCGGGGGCCTTGGCCATAGGTACATGACAGTTGCGCCCGGCCAAGCTACAAGGCCCCCGCCATGCTCCACATCAACGGCTTAACCTACAGAATCGGCGGCCGCCTGCTGCTTGAAGATGCCTCCGTCGCAGTGCCGGAAGGCCACAAGGTCGGCATTGTCGGGCGCAATGGCGTCGGCAAGTCCACCCTGTTCCGCCTGATCCTGGGAGAAATCCCGCTGGAGAGCGGCTCTGTCACGTTGCCGCGCAATGCGCGTATCGGCACCGTAGCGCAGGAAGCGCCGGGGGGGCCCGAGAGCTTGCTCGAAACAGTCATGGCCGGCGACACGGAACTCATGGCGCTGACCGCCGAGGCGGAGACCGCCACTGACCCCCACCGCATCGCCGAGATCCAGATCCGGCTGGCCGACATCGACGCCCACAGCGCGGAGGCCCGCGCCGCCATCCTGCTCACCGGGCTCGGCTTCACCGAGGAGCAGCAGCAAGGGCCCTGCTCTGCACTCTCCGGCGGCTGGCGCATGCGCGTGGCGCTGGCGGCGGCGCTGTTCGCCAAGCCCGACGTGCTGTTGCTCGACGAGCCCACCAACTACCTCGACCTCGAAGGCTCGATCTGGCTCAAGAGCTTCATTCGCGACTATCCGCACACCATTGTGCTGATCAGTCACGACCGCGACCTGCTGAACGAGGCGGTGAGCTACATCCTGCATCTCGATCGCGGCAAGCTCACGCTCTATCAGGGCAATTACGACAGCTTCGAGCGCCAGCGACGCGAAAGCCAGGCGCTCACCGTCAAGCTGCGCAAGAAACAGGAAGAGCAGCGCGACCACATGATGGCCTTCGTCGAGCGCTTTCGCTACAAGGCCTCGAAGGCACGACAGGCGCAAAGCCGTCTGAAGGCGCTCTCGAAGCTCGAGCCCATCGCCGAACTCGTGGAGGACCGGGTCGCGCCGTTTTTCTTTCCCAATCCCGAGAAGGCCATCGCCCCGCCATTGGTGAAGTGGGACAAGGTCAGCGTCGGCTATGCCGAGAACAAGCCGGTGCTGCGCAACATCACGCTGCGGCTCGACCCCGATGACCGCGTGGCGCTGCTGGGGTCCAACGGCAACGGCAAGTCGACCTTCGCCAAGCTGCTGTGCGGCAAGCTCGAGGCCATGGCGGGCGAGATGAAGGCCCCCGCCCGGCTGACGGTCGGTTATTTCGCCCAGCACCAGCTGGACGAAGTCTCGCCCGAGCGCACGCCCTATTCCTATTTTGCCGAGTTGATGCCGGACCAGCCTGAGTCAAAACGCCGCGCCAAGCTCGGCGCCTATGGCTTCGGCGCACAACTCGCGGATTCGCGCTGCGAAACCCTGTCCGGCGGCGAAAAGGCGCGGCTGCTCTTCGCGCTTGCCGCCTTCCACGCGCCCCACATCCTGGTGCTCGACGAGCCGACGAACCATCTCGACGTCGACAGTCGCGAGGCGCTGATCATGGCGATCAACGACTATGAGGGCGCCGTCATACTCATCAGCCATGATCGCCACATCATCGAAACTTGTGTTGACGAGCTCTGGCTCGTCAACGATGGCACGGTGACGCGCTTCGATGGCGACATGGACGACTACACCCGCCTCGTCCTTGAGCGTTCGCGCCAGAACCGCCGCGCCAGCCGCTCCGTGAAGGCCGCCCAGCCGGAACAACGCGCAGCGCCGAAGCCCGTTGCCGCACCCGTCCAGAAGGTGGCCGACAAGCTCGACCGCAAGATGGATGACCTGCGCGGCAAGATCGACATTCTCGACAAGGCCCTGGGCGACCATGAAATCTTCGCGCGGGAACCGAAGAAGGCCGCGGATTTCGGCAAGCTGCGCACCAAACTCGCCGCCGAACTCGAAGATCTCGAGAATCAGTGGCTCGAAGCCCAGATGGGCTGAGCGTCACGTGCCGGCAGCGCGGTTCTGCCAGCGGCCCTGCTCATCCTGTTGCCAATAGCTCACTTCGTGGCCTGCCGCCTTGAAGCGTTTCCAGCCAGCACGCGCCGCCTCGACCGCCTGCTGGTCATTGCCATCGAACATGATGACGGCGCGGGTCAGACCACCGATCTCTCCCACCTCCGCACCGTCGACGTAGAAACGGATATTGGCGTTGTTGGGGTTTTCATCCTCGGCTGTCAGCCACACCGGCTGAAGGTCTGGCAAGCCATCGGCCTTGGTGCCATGTGGCAGGAAGCTCTCGTCGTCAAAACTCCACAACTGTGCAGCGAGTGCCTCGCTCCGTTCTTCACTTCCGGCCTGCACCACCACCCGCCAGCCGCGCTCAAGGCTCATGGCAAGCAGTTTCGGCAGCACGCTATCCAGCGGCTGCCGCTCAAGGTGATAGAAGAAAACCGGTGTCATAGGCCCCATTGAGCAACGCTCCCGCCCCCGGTCAAGCCCGCTTCCGGCTCCTTCCAGGGGGCCATGCTGGCAATGTTACTATATTGCAGCTTCTGCAAACTCCGGAGAATTCTACAACCAGACGCAACATAGCCGATTCGGCAGCAGCGGAGATACACGTGAGACTGACTGAGCGTGACGAGCGGACCCTTCCCCTCACTGACGCCCCTACGACCGCTAGCCTTTACTGCCTCGTCGCCATGGTGGCGGATGAGGCCTCGCAGGCAGGGCACCGGGACTTCGCCAAGGCGCTGGAGACGGCTCTGGGCGGTTTCCTCGCTACCCTGCCGCCGGACCAGCAGGGCAATGCCCTGCGCCTGTCCTACGAGCTTGCCATGAACAGCGTTGCGGAAGGCGAGGAACCGGCCCTGCCACGCCTTCGCCTGGTCTATTCGCGCTAGAAGTCGGTCTTCTCGCCGCCCTCGGTGATCCGGCGGGCCACGAAGTCGTCGATCTGCTCCAGCGCCGCCGGATCGAGATAGGGTTGACGATATTCGGCCAATGCCTGCTTCCACAGCGCATTGGCTTTTTTATCGGCGGTGGGTGCGCCGGCAGCCTGCCAGCTCTGGAAATTCCGCCAGTCGGAAATCAGCGGCTGGTAGAAGGCGGTCGAATAGCGCTCCAGCGTGTGCTGCGCGCCGAAGAAGTGGCCGCCCGGCCCCACCTCCTGCATGGCCTTGAGCGCCATCTCGGCTTCGTCCACCACGACGGGCTTCAGGAATTCCTGCATCATCTGCAGCAGGTCTACGTCCAACGCGAACTTTTCGTAGGAGGCGACGAGACCACCCTCCATCCACCCTGCCGCATGCTGGATGATGTTGCCACCGCCCATGATGGCGCCCCACAGCGAGAACGCCGTCTCATAGGCCGCCTGGGCATCGACACTGTTCGCGGCATTGGTGCTGGAGGTGCGATAAGGCAAGCTGTAGCGCCGGGCCAACTGCCCACCGATGATGCAGGCCTTCATGTATTCGGGCGTCCCGAAGGCAGGTGCACCCGACTTCATGTCGACGTTTGACGTGAACCCGCCATAGACGAAGGGCGCCCCCGGCCTCACCAGCTGTGACAATGCCAGGCATGCCAGCGCCTCGGCATTCTGCTGCACCATGCCACCGGCCAGCGACACCGGCGCCATGGCGCCCAGCAGCGTGAAGGGGGTGACCACCACGATCTGGTTCAGCTTCGCCATCTCGATGATGCCCATGGCCATGGGCACGTCGAGCTTGAGTGGCGAGTTGGTGTTGATGACAGTGTAGGTCGAAGGCTCCTGCAGCAGCTGCTCATGGCTGATGCCGCGCGCCAGACGGATGATCTCCAGTCCATCGAACAGCCGCGCCCGGCCCGTCGCGTAGATGAAGGGAACCTTGTCGGAATAGACCATCTTGTTGCGCGTGATGTGCAGATGCCGGATGGATGCATGGACGTCGAGCGCATCGACACACGCGCCGCCCGCCGTGTGCACCGTGTTGAAGAACTGCGCCAGTTTCACGAAATTGCCTGCATCCTCCAGCGTGCCAGGTCGGCGTCCCTTGTCGAGATCGGAACAGTTGGGAGGCCCACCCACTGGTGCAAAGGCGATCCACTTGCTACCCACCCGGATGCTGTGCCCGGGGTTCCGCGCATGGAAGGTGAATTCGGCAGGAGGCGTCTTCATCGCCGCCTCGACGATGTCGCGCCCGATGCGCACTCGCTCGCCATCCACCAGCGCGCCGGCCTTCCGCAGGATGTCGCGCGCCTCGGGCAGCAGCACGTCCATGCCGATCACCTCGAGAACCTTCAGCGACTGACGATGGATGGCCTCCACCTGGTCATCGGACACCACCCGCGCATAATCCATCGGGTGCTGCGGCTGCTTCCATGGCAGCTGCTGGATCGGCGTGTGGGCGGCGTCGGCGCGGCGGCCACGGCGCTGGACATTCATGAAACGTGCTCTGCAAAGGCCACGGCGATTGCTGCCGCAACTTCCGCATTATGTTTCACGAGGGCAATATTGGCGGCAAGAGATCGGCCCGCCGTCACGCCCGCAATCTCGGCCAACAGGAAGGGTGTGGTCTCCTTGCCCATGATGCCCTGAGCCTCGGCCTTCTTCACCGCGGCATCGATGACGGGTGCGATTTCCTCAGCCGGGATTTCCGCCTCCTCAGGGATTGGATTGGCAACAACCACACCACCCTTCAACCCCATCGCCCACTTGGCGCGCATCACGCCCGCAACCTCCGCCGGCGTGGCGCAGCTCATCGGCACGGCATGGCCACTCTGGCGGGAATAAAAGGCAGGAAACTCGCTGGTGCCCAACCCGACCACCGGCACGCCCAGCGTCTCAAGCGTCTCGAGCGTCAGAGCCAGGTCGAGGATGGCCTTTGCGCCCGCCGTCACGACGGCAACATCGCTCGCTGCGAATTCCGTCATGTCGGCGGAGATGTCGAAGGTCTTCTCGGCCCCGCGATGAACGCCACCAATTCCGCCGGTGGCGAAGACATGAATGCCCGCCATCGCGGCAATGCGCATGGTGGAAGCAACCGTCGTCGCACCATCGAGTTGTTGGGCCACGATGAAGGGGAGGTCCCTCACCGAAACCTTGGCAATGGAACGCCCCTCGCGCCCGAACCGGTCAAGCTCCTTAGGCGTGAGCCCCACCTTCAGCACGCCGCCGATGATGGCAATGGTGGCGGGAACAGCACCGCCCACCCGAACAATCTCCTCAACCGCACGTGCCGTCTCCACATTCTGCGGATAAGGCATGCCATGGGCGATGATGGTGGATTCGAACGCCACCACAGGGCGGCGCTCTTCAAGGGCGCGCCGTACCTCGTCAGTGAAGGACAACGGATAGGCCACGTGAACTCCTTAAGGGATCCTCGCAAGTTGCAGAAGACTATCACGGCTGAGGCCGGACGCCACCGACTGTGCGGAGGAAAGCTTGATCGCGGCGACACACTGCCCAAGCCGCGTCGCCTCGGCGAGACTTCTTCCATCAAGTAGCCCGCAGACGAGACCTGCAACCGCCGCATCGCCCGCACCTGTCACATCCGCAATTGAAGGAACGGGCACAGGTTCGACCTGCAATAGATGCTTGCCATCGGATACGATCGCGCCCGCGCCGCCCCGGTGCAGCACGATATTGAAAAAACCCAAATCATGTAGCCGCGCAAGAGCCTCCGGTCCGTCCGTGTCCGTCAATGCCGCGAGTTGCTGCAGGTTGGGCGTGATCGCAAAGACGGGTGAAGGCCTTTCGAAGGACAGGAGCTTCCGCGCCTTCGACACCGACACCGGTTCGATCAGCAGCCGCAGCTCACGTTCCGCGGCAAATCGGCAGAGCCATGCGAGGCAAACCTCGGAGAGATTGCAATCGGCGACCAGCATGTCAGCCTCGCCAAGCTGCGTTGCCCAACGTTTCAAATGCTCAGGCGTCAGCGCATCCATGGCGCGCATGTCGTTGATGGCACTCACGAGCTCACCCGTCTCGTCCAGCACGGCGAGGTAGGAACCGGTTGGTGCACCGGCAGTAAGTGCCATCGCGAGGTCGACACCCACCTCCGCACAGGCCTGGCGCAGCATCCGTGCGTTGGCATCCTCACCCAGCGCGGTGATCAGTGAGACGGAAAGTCCCAACCGCGCCAGATTCTCTGCGATGTTCCGGCCCACGCCGCCCGCTGCGACCACCACTTCCCCGGGGTTCGACGTTCCAGCCACATATGCGCCGCGTGCGTGACCCTTGATGTCGACATTCGCTCCGCCGATGACGACGACGCGCGGCATCAGAAATCTGTGGGCGCACCACCCTCAGACTTGCGCTTCTCGACGAAGGCGTTGAGTTCGTCCCTGATCGCGGGATCGATGGCGGGTTCCTGATAGTCCGCCAGCGCCTGCTTCCACACTGCATTGGCCCTCTGCCAGGCTTCCGGCTTGCCCGCAGCGAGCCACTGCTGGTTGTTGCGCCAGTCGGAGATGATCGGCGAATAGAAGGCGTTGGTGTAGCGGGCCAGCGTGTGCTGCGCGCCGAAGAAGTGGCCGCCAGGCCCCACCTCGCGGATGGCCTCGACGCCCAAGGCATCCTCGGTCGTCTCCAGTGGCTGCATGAACTCGCTCACCATCTGGATCAGGTCGCAGTCGAGCACGAACTTCTCGAAGCTCGCCACGAGACCGCCTTCGAGCCAGCCTGCGCCATGCATGATCAGGTTGCCGCCGCCCATGGTGAGGCCCCACAGCGAGAACACGCTCTCATAGGCGGCCTGTGCATCCATCGTGTTGGCCGCACAGGTGTTCGACGTGCGGAACGGAATCTTGTAGCGCCGCGCGAGTTGGCCACCGACGATTGTTGCCTTCATGTATTCCGGCGTTCCGAAGGCGGGTGCGCCCGATTTCATGTCGACGTTGGAGGTGAAGCCGCCATAGATCACGGGGGCACCCTTGCGCACCAACTGCGTGAAGGCGATGCCCGCCAGCGCCTCGGCATTCTGTTCCACCAAAGCGCCCGCCATCGTGACGGGCGCCATGGCACCCGCCAGCGTGAAGGGTGTCACGCAGACGATCTGGTTCCGCGACGACATTTCGAGAATGCCCTGCAGCATCGGCGTATCGAGCTTCAGCGGCGAGTTGGTGTTGATGATCGTGAACAGCGATGGTTCCCGCTCCAGCTGCTCCTGGCTGATGCCACGGCCGATGCGGGCGATCTCAATACCGTCGCGGATGCGCTCGCGGCCCAGTGAATAGGCATGGAACGGCTTGTCGGTCAGCAGCACCATGTCGCGCAGCGCCTCGAGGTGGCGGATCGAGGCGTGGATGTCGATGGGCTCCACCGGATAGCCAGAGATGAAGCCGATGCAGTTGAAGTACTGCCCAAGCCGTAGGAAATTCTTGTAGTCATGGTAGTTGCCGGTGCGGCGGCCGCCGTCCATGTCGGAGGCGTTGGGCGGGCTCGCAACCGTGCCGAAGGTGATGGAATTGCCGCCGATGCGCTGGTCATTGGCCGGATTGCGCGCATGGAAGTTGAATTCCGAAGGCGCGCTGGAAATCAGCTCCTCGATCATCGCCGGGTCGAAACGCACGCGCTCGCCGTCGACGCTGGCGCCCGCCTTCTTCAGCATGTCGCGCGCTTCCGGCAGGGTGAAGTCCATGCCGATTTCGGATAGCACCTTCAGTGAGGCGAGATGGATCGATTCGAGTTCGTCGGCCGAGACGATCTCCGTCGCCGGGAACAGGCGCTTCAGCTTGCGGCGTGGCAATTGCGGCACCGGGTTGCGTCCATCGCTGCCCGCTGCCCGGCGGCCCCCACCTTCGCGTCGGCTGCGGCGGGTGGTGTCGGAATCGGTGTTTGTCACGGCTTACTTTCCTTTTTCGCGATAGGCTTCAAGTGCAGGGTCTGCAGCGATCTGCTTCACCAGCCAGTCCTCGAAGCGCTTGATCTTGGGCTTCATGCGGTGCTCGGCATTGCAGGCGAAGAGCCAGTTGTGCCGGTGCGGAACCTTGAGGTCGAAGGGTTGCACCAGCCGCCCCGCCTTGATTTCCTCGGTGGCGAAGGGGCCGATGGTCATGGCAACGCCGCGCCCCTCGATAGCCGCCTCCTGCGCCAGGATGTAGCTGTCGAAGGCCAGCCGGTCGGAAAGCTTGATGCCGTCAACACCTGCCTCTTCAAGCCACAGATGCCAGTCTTCCTCAGCCGTGTAGACATAGAGAAGCTTGTGCTTCTTCAGGTCGTCTGGCGTCTTCAGCGCATTGGGGCCCTTGAGCAGGTCCGGCGAGCAGATCGGCGTGAGCAGCGAGTTGAACAGCGTGCGGTAATAGTGGTCAGGCGTCCGGTTGCGGGCGAGGATCAGCCCCACGTCGACATTCTTCTCGTCGAAGTCCCAGTCGAAATAGGAGGTCGACAACCTGACCTTCATGTCCGGGTAGCGCTTCTCGAAGTCATGCAGCCGCGGGATCAGCCACTTGAGCGCCACCGTCACATAGACCTGCAAGGTCAGCTCGTTATCGGACGCCGAAGGCTTGAGTGCGCGGGTCTGCGCCTCGATCATGTCGAAGGCCTCGCGCACCGGCGGGAAATAGGTGTGGCCCGCCTGGGTCAGTTCGGCGCGCCGCGCATCGCGCCGGAACAATTGCACGCCGAGGCGCTGCTCCAACGACTTCACCTGGTGGCTCACCGCCGAGCGGGTAATGCCCAGTTCGCTGGCGGCCAGCCGGAAACTGCCCAGCCGGGCCGCCGCCTCGAAGGCGGTCAGTGCACGTAAAGGGGGCAGGTCGCGTCTGGCCAAGATTCCTCACCACTGGTCTGGAGCCCACTTGTATCACCATGGAATTCAGGGCGTTAGGGGCCAAGGGGTGGAAAACCGCCTGTCCAAGGGTGAAAAAAACTGACGCTGCCTGGAAAAAGATAGGCCATTGAATCTCCACATCGAACCGGTGGATATAGAGTCCATATCAGGAGTATTGATCCATGAGTGCTGTCGAAGATCTTTCCCGCCGCCGCGGTGGCCGTGAAGCCCGCAAGGCAATGCGTTCGCGCCCCATTCCCATGGCGGATGCCGCCGTGCGCCCCGGTATGGAGGGCGGCCAGTACAAGCCGCTGACCGACCATGAGATGCAGCGCATCCACGAGACTGCGCTGAAGCTGCTCGAAACCGTGGGCCTCGCCCAGGCCATCCCGACCTGCGTCGAAGCCATGACGGCCAAGGGCTGCTGGATCAACGAGCATGGCCGGTTGTGCATCCCGCGCGCCCTCGTCGAGGACACGCTGGCCTCCTGCGCGCGCAACTTCGTGCTGCACGCGCGTGACCCGAAGCATGACATGCAGCCCTCGGGCAACAAGGTCTATTTCGGCACCGCCGGTGCCGCGGTCCACATCGTCGAGCCGGAAACCCGCAGCTACCGCGAATCGCTCCTCGTCGATCTCTATGACGCCGGCCGCATCGTCGACAATTGCGAGCACATCCACTTCTACCAACGCCCGGTGACCGCGCGTGACATGATCACCGGCCACGACCTCGACATCAACACCATGTACGCCTGCCTCGCCGGCACCGAAAAGCACGTCGGCACCTCCATGGTGGAACCGGGCCATGTCGAGGAATGCCTGCAGATCCTCCACGTGCTGGCCGGCGGCGAGGACAAGTGGCGCGAGCGCCCCTTCGTGTCGCAGTCAAACTGCTTCGTTGTGCCGCCCATGAAGTTTGCAGAAGACGCCTGCCGCTGCCTTGAAGTGGCAGCCCGCGGCGGCATGCCGGTGCTGCTGCTGTCGGCCGCACAGGCGGGCGCCACCTCGCCCGCAGCGCTTGCCGGCACCATCGTGCAGGCCGTGTCGGAATGCCTCGCCGGCCTCGTCTATATCAACGCCATCGTTCCCGGCGCCATCGCCATCTGGGGTCCGTGGCCCTTCGTGTCTGACCTCCGCACCGGTGCCATGTCGGGCGGTTCGGGCGAGCAGGCGCTCATCACCTCGGGCTGCGCCCAGATGGGCCACTTCTACAATCTCACCGTCGGCTCCGCCGCCGGCATGTGCGACTCGAAGCTGCCGGACATGCAGGCGGGCTACGAAAAGGGCGTCACCGCCGGCATCTCGGCGATGACTGGCATCAACATGCTTTACGAGTCAGCTGGCATGCACGCCTCGCTGCTGGGCTTCTGCCTCGAGAGCCTGCTGATCGACAACGACATGCTGGGCTCCATCAACCGCAACGTCCGCGGCATCGAGGTGAACGAGGACACGCTGTCGCTCGAGGTCATCGCCAATGTCTGCATCGAAGGTCCCGGCCACTACCTCGGCAACGAGCAGACGCTGCAGCTCATGCAGAAGGACTATGTCTACCCTTCCGTCTCCAACCGCATGAGCCCCAAGGAATGGAACGAGGCCGGCAAGCCCGACATCGTCGAGCGTGCGGCCGCCCGGAAGCGCGAGATCCTCTCGACCTACTATCCGGAATACATCCCGCGCCACATCGACGAGCAGATCCGCGCCAAGCACGACATCAAGCTGCCGCGCAGCGTGATGGAACCGGGCGACCCGCGCTGGGCGTAAGGTGGAACACCCGATCCTGACAGCGATCCGCCGGGCGGGTTTCACCCCGCTCGGCTGGTTCGCACCGAAGGCTGATGACCGGGCGCCGGAAGGCGCCCGTTTCGGCATCCTGATCGGCAATGCCGGGCCTGCCATGTTCCGCCGCTTCGCCGCCGAGCGCGACCCGTCCACCGACGCCATGGACGCCTGGACCCGCGACGTGGTCACGGTCCTCGCACGAGACCTCGATGCGCAGGCCGTCTACCCCTTCGACATGAATCCGCCCTGGCCTTTCCTCACCTGGGCGCGGCGCGGAGGGGCGGGCCACGTCTCCCCTCTTGGCCTCAACATTCACCCGACTTACGGCCTCTGGCACGCCTACCGCGCCGCCCTGCTCTTCCCCGTCGAATTCGATATTCCGTCACAGGACCCGGGCCCGAACCCCTGCGAGAGCTGCGAGGCGAAGCCCTGCCTGTCCGCATGCCCGGTCAACGCCTTCAGCGGCACGAACTATGACGTCCCGGCCTGTGCCGGGCATCTCGCCACGGCGGCGGGGCAAACCTGCATGACGGGTGGATGCCTTGCGCGACATGCATGCCCCGTGGGACAAGGCTTTGCCTATGCTCCGGCTCAGGCGCAATTCCACATGCGCGCCTTCCTGAAGGCCCGCCAGGAGGCCTGAGAGCGTCATGTCTGATCACATCACCGCATTCCACAAGGCCTTCACATGAAAACCGGATCCTGCCTCTGCGGCGCCGTCAGCTTCGAAGTCCACGGCGACCTGCGTCCCGTTCTCGCCTGCCACTGCATCCAATGCCGCAAGCAGACAGGCAACTACATGTCCGCAACGGCCTGCGCCGACATCGAGTTGAGCTTCACCAAGCAGGACGGCCTCACCTGGTTCCGCTCCAGCGACATCGCCCAGCGCGGCTTCTGCAAGGCATGCGGTTCGGTACTGTTCTGGAAACGCGACGGAAGCGAAGATACCTCGATCTGCGCGGGCTCGATCGATGGCGCGACGGACACCTATCTCGAAGGTCACATCTATTGCGAAAGCGCCGGTGACTACTACGCCATCACCGGCGGCGCCTATCGCAAGGACGAGTGGTAGGGTTTTCTGTTCAGCCCGTCCTGCTGGGTTCTTCATCCCACCGGGCTTCCGTCTCCGTCCTTTCAGCATACGCGGGCTTGGCCCGCGTATGCTTTTCGCCGCTCCAGAGCGCTTGCCCGGGACAATTATTGTGACCGGGCATGAAGAGTGGACAGGCATCAGCCGCCTCATCGCCCAGGAATTTTAGTCTTGACTTTAGTCCTATATTGTGCTATATGTCCGATCACTCCCCCCAATCGGGGTCCTGCTCATGACGGTGAGCTCGGGCGGGGCGGAGGGCAGGCCTGCGGGTGTGGCGTAACGTGTGCCACACTCCCGGGGGCCGAGGAGGAGACCCGGGGGCATTACGACCCCCGCGCCGGGCAGCGCCCGCGCCTCCCTTTTTATCTCGCGAGGGGTCAATGCAACCCTCACAAAGGATGGCGCATGGCTTCTCTTCAGTCGCTTGAACGTTCAGGCGCGCGCCTTCAGGTCGCGCTCCAGCTCGCCATAGCCAGTATAGCGATATTCATAGGCAAGGCCCAGTCGCTTGGCCGCCGCCATCGCCTTCTTGGCCAGCTCCTCGTTGCGCGTCTGCGCCAGGAACACGATCTTGGTATAGTTCCCGAAGTAGAGCGGCAACAACTCGGGGTGCCGGTCCATGCCCAGCCCCTCCCAGATCAGCTTGTCGAAGTGCCGCGCGAGATAATCGGTGAGAAAGAAGCCTGTCACGTCATCCTCTGCCGTCTTGGCAAAGGTCTCCTGACCCGAAAAGAAGGCATAGCAGTGCGGGCCCTCGAGACGCTCGATCCCCTCCTCCGCCAGCAGCTTGTCGATGTCGCCGCCGGTGCCGCAGTCGCCATAGAGCACGAAGATCGACTCGTAGCGGGACTTGGCCTCCCTAATCTTCTCGCGCAGCGCCGGCACGATCTTGTCGGGCGTATTGTGCCACTTGGCGGGAAGGCACTGCAGGTCGAATGCCGTCCAGCGGTTGCGCTCGATCAGGTCGACAATCTCACGGCCCAAAGCACCGCAGGCCAGAAGAAGAACCTTCCCCTGGCCTGGCTTGAACTCGAATTCGTCGGATGGTTTGAGATTGACAAGGGTCATGAAGACCCTCCCAAATCAGTTGGCCGTCAGCTGGTTGTGCTTCTTCGCCATATAGCTCTTGGCGGTTTCGACGGCCACCGCCGCATCGCGGCAATAGGCGTCGGCACCAATGGCCTTGGCGAAGTCCTCGTTCAGCGGCGCGCCGCCGACAAGCACCACGTAATCGTCGCGCATGCCCTTTTCCTTCATAGTATCGATCACGACCTTCATGTAGGGCATGGTTGTGGTGAGCAGCGCCGACATGCCGAGAATGTCCGGCTTGTGCTCTTCCATGGCGGCGAGATACTTCTCGACCGGGTTGTTGATGCCGAGGTCGATCACCTCGAAGCCGGCGCCTTCCATCATCATGCCGACGAGGTTCTTGCCGATGTCGTGGATGTCGCCCTTGACAGTGCCGATCACCATCTTGCCCTGGCGCGGGGCGCCCGTGGCGATGAGCAGCGGGCGGAGGATGAACATGCCGGCCTTCATCGAGTTGGCGGCCAGCAGCACTTCCGGAACGAACAGGATGCCGTCGCGGAAATCGACGCCGACGATGCGCATGCCCTCGACGAGGGCTTCGGTCAGCACCTTGTAGGGTGTCCAGCCGCGCCCCAGCAGGATGTGAACCGCAACTTCGACCTCGTCCTTGAGGCCGTCGTAAAGGTCGTCATGGACCTGCTGGACCAGTTCCTCGTCATTGAGGGAGTTCAGATCAAGTTCACCATCATCGCTCATCAGCTGTCTCCGGAGGACAAATCTTTGAAACGTCACAATAGGCCCGGAGGCAAAACGCCTTTCGCCAGCCGGCGACCTCCCCATGCCGGAAAGCGACGGTTGAGGCAAGCGCAAAGCCCGGTTAATGGTGGCTTCCAATTGTTTGAACCGGATTTTTCACCATGACTGCCGCCCTCGACGTCGCCGCCATCCGCGCCCAGTTCCCCGCCCTCGCGCTCAAGGACGGCGGCCGCGACCGAATCTACTTTGACAACCCGGCCGGCACCCAGGTGCCGCAGCGGGTGATCGACCGCACGGTCGACTGCCTCGCCAACCGCAACGCCAATCTGGGCGGCTATTTCACCACCACAGTGGAAGCCGGCGAGCTGGTCGACCTCGCCCACCAGGCCTGCGCCGACTTCTACAACGCAGCAAGCATGAACGAGATCGTGTTCGGCCAGAACATGACCAGCCTCACGCTCCACATGTCACGCTGCCTCGGCAAGAAATTCAACCGCGGCGACGAGATCGTGCTCTCCCGCATGGACCACGACGCCAACGTGGCCCCGTGGTTGCTGCTTGCCGATGACCTCGGCCTCACCGTGCGCTGGATCGACTTCGACACCGAGGCCTACGAATTCCCGGACGATGCCCTGACCAAGGTGTTGAGCGACAAGACCAAGCTCCTCGCCATGGGCATGGCGTCGAACTGCACCGGCACGGTGAATGACACCAGGCGCTTCGCAGCGGAAGCGAAGAAAGCCGGCGCCATCGTCTATCTCGATGCCGTGCAATATGCGCCCCACTATGCCATCGACGTTCAGGACCTCGGCGCGGACTTCGTGGTCTCCTCAGCCTACAAGTGGTTCGGCCCGCATCAGGGCATCCTGTGGGGCCGCGAGGCACTGCTGAAGGACACCTTCGGCTACAAGGTCCGCCCGGCCGGGGAAGACCTGCCGCACAAGTTCGAAACCGGCACGCTGTCCCACGAAGGTATGGCCGGCACGCTGGGCGCCATCGAATACCTCGAGCAGTTCGGCGCGGGCGGGACTCGGGCCAAGCGCATCGCCTCCGCATGGAGCAACCTTGCCGACTACGAGCACAAGGTCACGCTGCAGTTGATCGAGGGGCTGAAGACCTTCAAGGGCCTGACGATCCGCGGCATCACCTCGGCCAATGCCATGCACCGCCGCGTTCCCACCGTCTCCTTCACGCTCGACGGTCATCACCCGGAGACCCTTGCGAAAGGCTTCGCCAAGGACAACATCTTCGTCTGGTCCGGCCACAACTACGCCATTGAGCCAGTCGGCCGCATGGGGCTCATGGACAAGGGCGGCGTGCTGCGCGTCGGCCTTGCGCATTACAACACTGAAGGAGAGGTTGATGCTCTCCTCTCCTCCCTCACCCGCCAGATCAGGAGCGCTTGAACCATGGCCTTCAAACTCGCCATCATCGGCCTTGGCAAGATCGCCCAGGACCAGCACCTCCCCGTCGTCGCCAAGAATAAGGACTTCGACGTCGCCGCCGTCGTTTCCTCACGCGAGGGCTACCGCGACGTGCCGCATTTCAAGACGCCCGCCGAACTGTTCCGCAGTGGTCTGAAGCTCGATGCGGTGTCGTTGTGCATGCCGCCCGAGCCCCGCTTCACCATCGCCCGCGAGGCGCTGGATGCCGGCCTCCACGTCCTCATGGAAAAACCGCCTACTCCGACCGTGGGCGAACTCGATGCCATCACTGCACATGCCGAGAAGGCAGGCCGCATTCTCTTCACCACCTGGCACTCGCAATACAACAGGGCGGTGAACGAGGCGCAACGGATGCTGGAGGACAAGCGCGTCACCCGCCTGCACGTCAGCTGGAAGGAGGACGTGCGCCACTGGCACCCCGGCCAGGAGTGGATCTGGGAACCCGGCGGCTTCGGCGTCTTCGACCCCGGCATCAACGCCTTCTCCATTGTGACGAAGATCCTGCCGCAACCGGTCTTCGTGAAGTCGGCCATGCTGGAAACACCCCGCAACAAGGCAACGCCGATTGCCGCGCAGATCACCTTCAAGCCGTCATGGGACGGCCAGGCCGAACTCACCGCCGACCTCGACTGGCGGCAGACCGGCGAGCAGAGCTGGAACATCGTCGTGGAAACCGCCGACGGGTTGCAATTGGCGCTGCGTCGCGGCGGCACCGAACTCTATGTCGCCGGCAAGCTCATCACCACGGCCCCGCCAGAAGAATACGAGGACATCTACGTGCACTTCGCGGAACTGCTGCGCACCGGCCGCTCGCATGTCGACGGCGCGCCACTGCAGCTCGTGTCCGACTGCTTCATGATGGGGCGGAGAACCGAAACGGAACCGTTCCTCTGAGACGCTTGAGCGTCTCATCAGGGGTGCCTCCAGCATCCACGCGCAGCCAGTCGAGGTGTCCGAGGTCGTAGCCGAGCTGCCTACCGATGACATCGGCGGTGGCGTCAGATGCATCGCCCTCCCGTCCTTTGATGCGGGTCATGAGCGTTTCCGGCGGCGCATCGAGCCAGACGCCAGCGAACTGCGCCTTGCTGCGTCGGGCCAGCTCGGCCGCAGTATTCCGCTCGCCTTCCTCCGCGAAGACGGCATCCAGCACGACGGAATGACCGGCCGCCAGCGCCCGCTCGGCGCGTGCAAGGCAGGCGGCATAAACCTCGAAGGATGACTGGCGGGTATAGCTTTCGGGCGGCAGGCGGTCGGTTTCGGCAACACCTGCGAGGATCTTCCGTTCGATGTCGCTACGCACATGGACCGCACCGGGTGCAGCGCCAGAATCGGGAGCAATGCCCGCGGCGACGGTTGTCTTGCCTGAGCCCGAAAGACCACCGATGCAGAGCAGCATGGGCGGCGGCACCTTCAGATAATCGATGGTGGCGCGGAACCAGTCGAGCGCCTGGCCACGCTCCTTCATCGAGTTCTTGAGCGCCAACTCATGCGCGAGATCGGCAGTGACGAGTGCGCGCACGCCGGCGCGGGTGGCGAGAAACAGCGGCAGCGTGGCGAGGCCCGAGAGATCCTCCTCGGCGCGACGCAGGTCGAGGTAACGGTTGAGCACCGCATTGGCGACGGCCCTCTCGCCATTGCTCCACAGGTCCATCAGCAGGAAGGCGAGGTCGTAGAGCACGTCGATGGTGGCTATCTTCTCGCTGAACTCGATGGCGTCGAAGAGTCTTGGCTCTCCCTGCTCCACGATGATGTTGCCGCAGTGCATGTCGCCGTGGCAGCGGCGCACCAGCCCGCGCTCGCTGCGCTCCGTCAGCAGGTGGCGGCGGAATCCGAGGGCCGACTCATAGAGAGCGTGGAACTCCAGCGTGTCGGCGGGGTGGAAGATGTCAGGCGAATCGATAAAAGCCCTGGACAGCTGCGCACCGAGGTCGGACATGATGTCCGAGCCCTTCACGTCACGGCGGGGTGCGCGTACGTGTGAAGCGGCGGCCATGGCGGCCAGCTTCCCCGCAAGATCCGGCTCGATCTCGTCATGGGCCATGCGCCAGGCGAGCAGCGCGGAAGCGGCGAAACGGCGCATGACCAGAACGGGCTCGCCCAGCACCTCGTCCACGCGGACGTAGAGGTCCGGCGTGAAGAGGCGATTGATCTCGAGCTCCGCCTGAAGCGCCTCGCGGCGCTTCCCGACGCTCGCGAAATCGAGATAGGGAAGTCTTACGTCCTTCTTGATCTTGAACGCGCGGTCACTGACGAGGAACACATGCGCAGCGTGCGTCTCGATGTGCTCCACCGCCTCTCCGGGAAAGCCCCACGTTTCGCCTCTGAGGAACGCTGATGTGAACATGGCGCGACAATGCCGCGCCATGGATCACAGGTCTTTGACGGGGGTCAATTCCCGCGGCGACGTTCGCGGCGGGCGGCGCCGGCGGCGGCGGCGTCGTGGCCCTTGGCCAGTTCGGACACCGGACCAAGCTTCGTCTCGACGAGCTCCAGCGACGGGCGGGTGCCCTTTGTGTAGGTCTCGAGCGATTTGCGCATGGAGGCCAGGTGCTCGGGGCTGGTGCCGCAGCAGCCGCCGATGATCTTGGCGCCTGCATCGAGCGCGATGCGGGCATAGTCGGCCATCAGCTCAGGCGTGCCGGTGTAGTGGATGTGGCCATCGACATATTGCGGGATGCCGCAATTGCCCTTGGCGACCACGGCCGCGTCCGGCCGGGCTTCCGAGATGCCGAGCACGGTGGCGATCAGCTCCGAGGCGCCGACGCCGCAATTGGCACCGATGGCGACGGGCTGGGTGGCAAGCGCCGACGTGATGGCGCCGAAGGCCTTGGGCG
Organism: Aestuariivirga sp.; assembly: GCF_037139295.1. Taxonomy (GTDB): domain Bacteria; phylum Pseudomonadota; class Alphaproteobacteria; order Rhizobiales; family Aestuariivirgaceae; genus Aestuariivirga. The sequence goes on along the minus strand of NZ_JBAXGR010000034.1, from coordinate 11,161 downwards.
TGATGCCCATCATGGTGCGGCCGTTTGTGTCGAAGCTCATGGTGGTGACGATCGGAAGCCCGGCCGTGGCGCAGCCCTCGACCGCGGCCTTGAGCTCCTCCTCGGACGACATCGTCTCGATCCACAACACGTCGACGCCACCCTCCTTGAGCGCCTGCGCCTGCTCGGCGAAGGCCTTGACGGCCTCCTCATGCGACATGGCGCCGACCGGCTCCATGATCTCGCCGGTGGGTCCGACGGAGCCGCCGACATAGACCGGGCGGCCCGCCGCATCGGCCTCGGCGCGGGCGTTCTTCGCCGCGGCGATGTTGATCTCGCGGACCTGATCCTGCGCGTTATGCAGCTTCAGCCGGTGGCGGTTGCCGCCGAAGGAGTTGGTGAGCACGATATCCGCCCCCGCCTCGATGAAGCGGCGATGCAGCGAGCGCACCCGCTCGGGATGGTCGAAGTTCCACATTTCCGGGGCGTCGCCGGATTCGAGGCCCATCTGGAAATAATTGGTTCCGGTGGCGCCGTCGGCCAGCAGCCAGGGACGCGTGGCGAGCGCTTCGGTGAAGGATGGGCTGGTCATGTGAACCTCCGGAGCAGACAATATAAAGACTTCGTTATATCGTTATCCGGGCTCTTGCCAAGAAAGAAACGCTGCCTCCGAGAGAAGAAGACTCATCCGGTCGTTCACCGGCCACTGGGCTGGGCGCTCGCCTGAGGCTTTCAGGCGGCGGAGACTGTCGGCAAGATCCGCCACGTCCTGCCGGCCAAGGCGGGGCGCGCGGTGCAGGCGCTGGGCATCCGGCTTGCCATGGGCGGAGAGGATGGTGGTGGCCTCCGTGAGCTGCGGCAGCAGGGCCTCGGCCGCGTCGAGGTAGGACTTGAGGTCGGAATTGGCAATCTGGGCATAGAGCTTGCCGGGGTAAACGAAGTCCGCTGCGAACAGGAGGCCGTTCTCCCGGTCATGCAGTGCCACCGAATCAGGCGAGTGGCCAGGGGTGTGGAGAAGCCGAAGGCGACGGCCACCAAGGTCGATCTCGGAGCCGATGGGAAGCCAGATGGCGGGCTTCACCGGTGTCCAGGTCATCCCTTCCCAGTAGCCGACATAGAGATCGTCGGTGGGCATCAGCCAGCCGTCCTGCATGCAGGCGCGGAGCACGGGAAGATCGGGGAGCGCGATGTTGCCGAAACCGCTGAGCCCGCCGGTGTGATCAAAATGCATGTGCGAGGGCAATGCGGTGACGGGCAGCGTGGTGAGCTTGCGCACCGCCTTCGAGATGTCGCGCACGCCGGGGCCAGTGTCCAGCATCAGCGCGCGGCGCGTGCCGAGGATCAGGTAGTTCCAGTTGATCTGGTGGAAGCGCGGCTCGCCGATGGCGATGACCCCCGGGGCCACCTCCTCCACCGCGAACCAGTCATCGAGCCATGTGACGCCCTCGCACAGCATCAGGCGGCCTTCGCGCCATAGAACAGCGAGGACACGTGCTGGGCCTCGGCAAAGAACAGCCATCGCTGCACGACGGCGGCAAACAGCGCCAGCGCCATGGAGAGAAGCGCCGCGAAGGGCACGACGAGCGCCGAGAGCATGACCAGTATGGCGAGCAAGAGCGCAGCGATCACCAGCCGCCGGAGCTTCGCGGCATGGCGGCGCGCCACCACGTAGCCCATCTCCTTCTGGATGTAGTTGGGAGCCGAATGCGGTTGCTCCCACTGGCTCACCTGGCCGAGGCGGCCGAGGCCGGTGGCATCGCCCATCGTCAGGTCACGCGGCGCGGCATCGATGCTGCGCCAGTAGAAGATAATGATGATGGTGGTGAGCGCCAGCAGCGTTGACGAGAAGTAGACGAGGAAGGCGGGGAAGTTGCCGAACACAGAGGTGATGGCGGCGAGGAGCACCGCACCCGTAGCGAGCGCGAAGCTGAGGTAGACCCACACCGTCCATGGGTTGTACCAGGCGCGGATGGTCTTGAGGGTCGAATAGATTTTGGCGGTGCACAGAACGGTGATCATGGCCATGATTGCGGTGACGACGGCGAGCGGCGCGACGAGGGCCGGGGCGGCAATGAGGCCCGACCAGACTGCGCCAAAGACCACGGCGGGCACATAGGTGACGACTGCCGCCACGCCCTCGCGCGACAGCCAGGAAGAGCGCCACTGCGAGAAGGCCCGCCAGGCGCGCTCCGGATGGCCAAGATGGAATGTCGATGACAACAGGCCGATGGTGATGAGTCCCAGTGCAACGACGACCACCGTGAGGCCGAAGGCCAGCGACGAAGCTTCGCCGTGGCTGATGCCGACGAGGCCCAGCAGCGCCAGAAGGCCGTAGCCGGCACCGGATGCCGTCGTGAACAGGATGACGGAATAGGCGGGATGCATGGTCTAGCCTTCGAGCTGTCCGGAATTGTCGGGTTCATTGGCGCGGGCCGATGCCTTCTTCGGCGAGAGCACCTTGTCCGCCCACTGGAACAGGCGGTCGAAGGCGGAACCATCAGGCCTCGGCAGCGCTTCGGCGCGGGTGTTGGTGGCGTCACGGCGGGCGCGGGGGGGGAGATACTTGTTCACAGGCTTGTAGCCCATCTCCGGCAGCAGGTCATAACCGCCGCGCTCGGCCACGAGCTGCGAGACCTTCGAGGACTCATCGCCGAGGTCGCCGAAGTGGCGGGCCCCGGTGGGGCAGGCCTTCACGCAGGCCGGCTGGCGGTCCTCCGGTTCGAAGTTCTCGTTGTAGATGCGATCGACGCAGAGCGTGCACTTCTTCATCACGCCCTGGCTCTGGTCATACTCGCGCGCGCCATAGGGGCACGCCCATGAACACAGCTTGCAGCCGATGCAGGTTTCGGGGTTCACCAGCACGATGCCGTCCTCGGCACGCTTGTAGCTCGCACCGGTGGGGCAGACGGTGACGCAGGCCGGTTCCTCGCAGTGCAGGCAGGAACGCGGGAAGTTGACGATGCGGGACTGCGCCTGCTCCGGCTCCTTCACCTCGTAGCCATGCACGCGGTTGAACCAGACGCCCGAGGGATCCGATCCATAGGCATTGGTATCGGTGAGCGGGCCCGAGAAGCCCTGCATGTTCCACTCCTTGCAGGAGGTGGCGCAGGCCTGGCAGCCCACACAGGTATCAAGGTCGATCACGAGTCCAAGCTTTTTGGCCGACGGCGGCGGAAGCGATGTCATTCGACCCTCTCGAGCGGCTTCAGCGTGGCGAATTGCGGCTCGCTGACATCCGACTGGTCGGAGGCCTTCTCGACGCGGACACGGAGATCATACCAGGCAGCCTGCCCGGTGACGGGATCGCTGTTGGAATAGCGATAGCCGCCCTCGCGCTCCGGCAATAGTTCCGAGATCAGGTGATTGAGCAGGAAGCCCTCCTTCGACTCGTCCGAGCCGGGCTTCAGCCCCCAGGTGCCCGAGCGCTTGCCGATGGCATTCCACGTCCAGACTGTCTAGGGGTTGACGCCGTCCATCAACCGGGCCTGCGCCTTGATCTTGCCGTGGTGCGAGGTGACGGTGACCCAGTCGCCATCGGCCACCTTGAGCTTCGCCGCCATCTCGCGCCCCATGTAGAGCCAGTTGCGCGACATGATCTGGCGGAGCCAGGCGTTCTGCGAGCCCCATGAGTGATACATCGCCATCGGCCGCTGGGTGACGGCATGCATGGGGAACTCCGTCTCCGACACCATCTCGCCCTCGAAGGGCGGATACCAGAAGGGGATGGGGTCGAAGTAATCCGCGATGCGCTTGCGATGTTGCTCAGGCGTGACGACCTTGCCATGGCCCTGCGCGGAAAGGCGGAACTTCTGCAGCGGCTCGCAATAGAGTTGGTGGATGATGGGTTCGGGCTTGCCGATGAAGCCGAAGAAGGTGGCCCAGTCGAGATAGGCCCAGTTCACATGGCGATAATACTTCATGTGATCGGGCAGTTCGTAGAACCAGTGGCAGCCGTTGTCAATGTAGCGCTGCAGCTGCTCGGGATTGGGCGTGCCACGCCCTTGCGCGCGGCCGTTGGGCCCTCGGAAACCGGCGAGCGGGCCGATGCCGGGCGCGCGCTCATGGTTCACGATGTAGTCCGGGTAGCCGCCGGGGTAGCGGGCCGAGCCATCGGTGCGTGTCATGCCCGGAAGGCCGATGCGCGTGCCGAGATCGAGCAGCACGGTCTGGAAGGGCCGCACGTCACGCTCGGGCTCAACCACAGGCTGGCGGATCGAATCCGCCGGGCCGTCGGCCTCCGAGATCGGGCGGTCCAAGAGCGAGATGCAGTCCCAGCGCTCGAGATAGGTGGTGTCGGGCAGGATGAGGTCGGCGTAGTGCACCATCTCGGAGGCATAGGCATCCGAATAGATAATCTTGGGGATGGTGTAGCTGCCGTCCGGCTCCTTCTGGGTGAGATACTTGATGGTATCCGGCACGTTCATGGCCGAGTTCCAGCTCATGTTGGCCATGTACATGAACAGGACGTCGATGCCGTAGGGGTCCTTCTTCGCGGCATTGGTGATGACCATGTGCATCATGCCGTGAGCAGCCAGGGGCGCGTCCCAGCTGTAGGCCTTGTCGAGGCGCTGCGGGGTTCCCTCCGCATCGACCAGCAGGTCCTCGGGCGAGGTGACGAAACCGAGCGGCGGGCCGGGCAGCGGCGTGTTCGGCTTCACCTGGCCGGGCTTGCCAGCGGGCTTCACGCCGGGCGGCGGCGGCTTGGGGAACGGCGGCTTGTAGCGGAAGCCGCCCGGCACATCGATGGTGCCGAGCAGGATCTGCAGGAGGTGAATGGTGCGGCAGGTCTGGAAGCCGTTGGCATGGGCCGAGATGCCCCGCATGGCGTGCATGGATACGGGGCGCCCCACCATCTTCTCGTGATAGCGGCCAAGATGATCCGTCCACGGAACGTCAAGCGCGATCTCCTCCTCGAAGGCGGTGCGGGCCAGCTCGGCGGCGATGCGCCGGATCGTCTCCACCGGAACACCGCAGCGCTCTGAGACACTCTCGGCAGACCATTCGGCATCGATAAAACGTTCGGCGATCAGCGTGAAGGCGGTGACGACGCGGCGGCCGTCCGGCAGCTTGAAGCGGCCCATGAGCTTCGGCGCAGCATCGGGCGACAGCGCCGGCATGGGCGAGTTCGAGTGGCTGTCCCAGACCAGTGCGGAATTCTGTGCATTGCGAACAAACAGCCCATCATAGGCGCCACCCTCGTTCTCGATGATGAGCCACGGCGAGTTGGTGTAGCGGAGCAGGTATTCGCCATCAATCTTCTGGGCGGTGAGAAGCTCATGGATCAGCGCGCCGACGAACAGGCCGTCGGTGCCGGGGCGGATGCCGATCCATTCATCAGCGATGGCCGAATAGCCGGTACGGATCGGATTGATCGAGACGATCTTTGCGCCCCTGGCCTTGAGCTGGCCCAGCGCCTTCTTGATGGGATTGGAGCCATGGTCCTCGGCCACGCCGAACAGCATGAAATACTTGGTGTGCTTCCAGTCCGGCTCGCCGAATTCCCAGAAGGAGCCGCCGAAGGTATAGAGGCCCGCCGCCGCCATGTTGACGGAGCAGAAGCCGCCATGGGCTGCATAGTTGGGGGTGCCGAACTGGGTGGCCCACCAGCCGGTGAGGCCCTGGCTCTGGTCGCGCCCGGTGAAGAAGGCCAGCTTCTTCGGATCCTTGGCACGAACCTCGGAGAGCCAGCCGGCGGCGAGGCCCAAGGCCTCGTCCCACTCGATCTCCTTGAACTCGCCCGAGCCGCGCTCGCCCACGCGCAAGAGCGGCTTCGACAGGCGGCCCGGGGAATAATGCTGCATGATGCCGGCCGCACCCTTGCCGCAGATGACGCCCTTGTTGACCGGGTGCTCGGGGTTGCCGTCGATGTAGGTGACACGGCCATCCTTCAGCTGCACCCTGATGCCGCAGCGGCAGGCGCACATGTAGCAGGTGGTGGTCTTCACCTCGTCCCAGTTCTTCGGCGAGGTGTTTACGACGGGTTCGGTCATGCGCTTCCGGCCTAGGGGGTCCAATCTTTTCTACTCTACCGGCTCTCTTGGACCTATGATAGGTCCAGACAGAGGGTTCACAGGGACCAAATGCGCGACTGGCTCGTCCATATCCGGCGGAATGAACACTCCAGCCTCCAGACCCAGATCCGCGAGGCGCTGGTCTCTGCCATCCTCGACGGGCAGCTTGCCCGGGATGAACCGATTCCGTCCACCCGCAAGATGGCGAAGAGCCTCGGGGTTTCCCGCAATACGGTGGTCCTCGCCTATCAGGGCCTTCTCGATGATGGCTACCTCATGGCGAAGGAACGCTCTGGCTATTACGTCTCCGAGAAGGCGCTGGAGGGTGGCTCCGCCCCAAAGCAGCCGCTGAAACACGCGGCACCCGGCACGGGCATCGACTGGTCCAGACGCCTCACCATGCAGCCGACCCAGCAGGTCAACGTCTCGAAGCCGATGGACTGGCAGTCCTACCCCTACCCCTTCATTTACGGACAGGTCGACCACACGCTCTTCCCCCTGGCCGAGTGGCGAGACTGTGCCCGGCAGGCACTGGGCAAGAAGTGGCTCGGCTCCTGGACCAACGATACCTGGGCCAATGACGACCCCCTTCTTGTGGAGCAGATCCGCCGCCGCATCCTGCCGCGCCGGGGCATCATGGCGAATGACGACGAGATATTGGTGACGCTGGGGGCGCAGAACGCACTCTACCTGTTGACCACCCTGCTCGTTGGCACGGACACGCGGGTTGGCATGGAGGAGCCGGGATACCCGGACGTGCGCAACACCTTCAACCTGCGCACCGACCATGTCTCGCTGCTCCCCGTGGATGACAAGGGCCTCGTGCCATCCGATGCCTTTGATGCCTGCGACCTCGTCTTCACGACGCCCAGCCACCAGTTCCCGACGACCGTCACCATGCCGCTGGAGCGCCGCATGGAACTGCTGAAGCGCGCCGCGAAGCATGACGTCGTCATCATCGAGGACGACTACGAGTTCGAGACGAACTATGTGAACGAGCCCTGCCCGGCGCTCAAATCGCTCGATGACGATGGGCGCGTCATCTACGTGGGCTCGCTGTCGAAAACCTTGTTCCCGGGGCTGCGCCTCGGTTTCCTTGTGGCGCCCAAGAACATCGTGGCGGAAGCCCGCGCGCTCAGGCGGTTGATGGTGCGGCATGCGCCGAACAACAACCAGCGCACGGCGGCGCTGTTCCTGTCGCTTGGCCATCATGACACGCTGATCCGTCGACTGCATCGGGCTTATCGCACCCGCTGGGAAATCATGGGCGAGGCGCTGAAGCAGCATCTGCCGGACTCGAGTCGCGTGCCGAGCTTTGGTGGTACGAGCTTCTGGGTGAAGGGCCCGGCAGGCCTCGACAGCGACGAACTCGGCAGGACCGCCGCCGCCAAGGGGGTGCTGATCGAGCCCGGGCACATCACGTTTGGCGCAGCGGACGCGCCGCGCAATTATTATCGCCTCGCCTTCTCGTCGATTGCCGAACAGAAGATCGAGCCCGGCATCCGCATCATCTCCGACCTCGTGCGGCGCTGAGACCATGAAGCTAGCGACCGACAACCGCGCGCGGGCCTTGGCCTGCGTGCTGATCGGGGTGGGGCTCGCGTCCGCGCAGGATGCGGTCGTCAAATACATGTCATCTGGCTATCCGGCCTACGAGACGCTGCTGTTCCGCTGTGTGGGCTCGCTGCCGGTGATCGCCTTCGTGCTGTGGCGGGAGGGGCGCGGCTGGTCCATCGCCACGCCATTGTGGCGGCGTGTGTGCGTGAGGGGGCTGATCCTCGCTGCAGCCTATCTGTGTTTCGTGCTGGCCATAGCGGCCATTCCCATTGCCAATGCCGTGGCGATCTATTTCACCATGCCGTTCTTCGTGGCGGGGCTTGCTGGCCCCCTGCTGCACGAGCGGGTGCGGTTGCACCGCTGGCTGGCGATCATCGCGGGCTTCATCGGGGTGCTGATCATGGTGCGACCCGGTGCCGGTGTTTTCGAACCGGCCTCGCTGCTGGCGCTGGGCTCAGCCATGGGTTACGCGGTCGGTCAGATGCTGGGGCGGCCATTGTCGCAGAAGGTGCCGCCCATCGTCATCGCAACGTGGCAGAACTTCATCTATGCCGGAATGGCGCTGGCGATTGGCATCATGTTCAACTCCTTCGATTTCGGAACCTTCACGCATCCGAGCATGGTGTTCCTGTCGCGGCCGCCGGTTTGGCCAACGGGCTTCGATGCAATGCTGCTGTTCGGCCATGGACTGTTTGCGGGCTCAGCGATGATCCTGTTCATCAACGCCTACCGCCTGGCGGAAACGAACTTCGTGGCGCCCTTCGAATATTCGGCGATGATCTGGGCGGTCATCTACGGGATCGTGCTGTTCGGCGACTTCCCGGATTTCTGGACATGGGTGGGCGCAGGGATCGTGGTGATTGCGGGCATACTCATGATTCTCAGGGACCGGAAACTCGACCGCCTCCTTGCCTAGAGGCCGAAGCGGGTCCACAGGCGACCTGCCAGCGACGCGTGAGGGAATGGCATTTCGGCATCCACGCCACGACTGGTCCAGACCGTTGCATACATGTGCATGAAGGGCGACGGCGGCGGGTCGCGCTCCTCGAGAAAATAGCCGGGCACGTTCCACCATGCGACCGGGTCCACCGCTTCGGGCGGCAGGATGTCGATCTCCTCGTCGGGCTCGCGCAGCATGAGGCTGGATATCATGTGTGGGCCGACGTTTTCCCAGTTGCGATCCTCCGGATTGAGCGCGGCAACGCGATCCACCGCGCGGTGCCAGAGATCGCCCGCACGAGGCGAAGGATTGGCCATGAAGCAATTGGTGACCTGGGTGAGGCTCTCGCCCGTGGCCGTGGGCTCAGCATGGCGGAACGGGCGGCGCTTCTCCGAGGCGATCAGCGGGCGCGCCTCGATCTTCGGTTCGGGGTCGAGGGCAACGATGTCGAGGTCGGCCCAGATGCCACCCTGCTCGGCCAGCACGCGATAGCGAAACAGGCTGGTGAGATAGGCCATGTTGGACGCGTCGCCCTGAGGCATGGGCAGCAGCGAGGACGCATCCTGCACGTTTTTGAATTCGGCGCGCAGGTGACCGGGGTCATAGCTCCACAGCTTCACATGATAGCCATTGGCCAGAAAGCTGGCGAGGCTCAGCCGCGCGAGGCGGGAGAACTCGCCGGAGACCCAGAGCATGTGGACGGGAAGTTGCTTGAGCATCGTGACTCCTAGATCGGATAGCCCGCCCAGCCCTTCACCGTGCGGAGCGCGAGAGAGGACTGGATGCGCTGCACGCCGGGAAGGCGCGAGATTCGCGAACGGTGGATGCGCTCATAATCGGACGCGTCGGTGGCGGCAACGCGCAGCAGATAGTCGAACTGGCCACTCATCAGGTGGCATTCAAGAATTTCCGGCACGCGCTGCACCGCCTTCTCGAACTTCTCGAAGGCCTCCTCCGTCTGGGCGGAGAGTGAGACCTCGACGAAGAACTCGTTGGCAAGGCCCAGCGCCGCACGGTCAAGGTTGGCGGTGTAGCCCTGGATGACGCCCGCCTCCTCGAGGAGCTTCACACGCCTGTGGCAGGATGAAGCCGAGAGGCCGGCCTTCTGGGCCAGGTCAGCGATCGGCCGCTGCGCGTTTTTCTGCAGCTCCGACAGGATGATCTTGTCCGTCTTGTCCAGTTCATGGGATTTCATTCGAACTTCCTATCATATCTTCGAATGCGGTTTCAATGCTGCACTGCTCCGGAAGCCTCTTCGGAAAATCATTTCAGGCGAGATTTGGTAGGATGCGCCCACCATTGAGGGAGGACATTTCAATGCTCATCGGCGTTCCGAAAGAGATCAAGAATCACGAATACCGCGTGGGCATGACGCCCACCTCGGTGAAGGAAGCCGTGCGCCACGGCCATGAAGTCTGGGTGCAGGCCGATGCCGGCTCGGGCATCGGCGCTACCGACACCGACTACACCACAGCCGGCGCCAAGATCATCGCCACCGCGGCAGAGATCTTCGGCAAGGCCGACATGATCGTGAAGGTGAAGGAGCCCCAGGCCGTCGAGCGCAAGATGCTGCGCCCCGGCCAGATCCTCTACACCTATCTGCACCTCGCTCCCGATCCGGAGCAGACGAAGGACCTGGTCGCATCGGGTGCCGTTTGCATCGCCTACGAGACAGTCACCTCGCCGCGCGGCGGGTTGCCGCTGCTGGCTCCGATGAGCCAGGTCGCGGGCCGCATGTCCGTGCAGTCTGGCGCACACTGCCTCGAAAAGGCGCAGGGCGGCCGTGGCGTGCTGCTGGGCGGCGTTCCCGGTGTTGCTCCGGCCAAGGTCGTCATCCTCGGCGGTGGCGTGGTCGGCACCAATGCCGCGGTCGTGGCGCTCGGCATGGGCGCTGACGTGACCATCCTCGAAAAGAGCACCGACCGCATGGAAGAACTGGTCGCCCGCTTCGGCACGGCGATCAAGACCATCTACTCCACTCAAGGAGCCGTTGAAGACGAATGCGCCGCGGCCGATCTCGTCATCGGCGGCGTGCTGATCCCCGGTGCTGCGGCCCCGAAGCTCGTCACCAAGGCGATGCTGAAGGACTGGAAGCCGGGCTCGGTGCTGGTCGACGTCGCCATCGACCAGGGCGGCTGTGCGGAAACCTCCAAGGCCACCACCCATGCGGAGCCCACCTATGTGGTCGATGGCGTGATCCACTACTGCGTGGCCAACATGCCGGGCGGCGTTGCCCGCACCTCCACCTATGCGCTCAACAACGTGACGCTGCCCTTCGCGCTGGCGATTGCCAACAAGGGCTGGAAGAAGGCGCTGCTTGATGACGCCCACCTGCGCAACGGCCTGAACGTGGCCGACGGCAAGGTGACCTACAAGGCGGTGGCCGATGACCTCGGCTACGCCTACGTGCCGGCGGAGAAGCTGCTGGCCTGACCAGTCCGCACGGCTTGAAGACGCGAACGCCCGGTGAAAGCCGGGCGTTTTCTTGTGACGACTTGAACACGGCGCGCACATGGACATGAGCCATCCTTGGTGAGGGTTGCGTTTGCCCCTCGCGAGAAATTGGGAGGCGCGGGCGCTGCCCGGCGCGGTGTGCTGATCCGGTGAAGGACCAGCGGGAGAGCGCTGAGCAGCGCCCGCATCTGACAGGTTGAGGCCTTTGGAGGAGCGCTTG
>NZ_JBAXGR010000033.1:0-36030 GCF_037139295.1 Aestuariivirga sp. | reverse complement strand
TTTTAAGTCCGCTGCGTCTACCGTTCCGCCACGCCCGCTGGCCGGTTGGCTGTCTACACCGGGGCGCGCCGTGGCGCCACAGGCGGAAATCATGACGCTCACCCGCAGAGGGCGCCTGTCTGTCAAGCTTCGCACAGCCCAGGCCAGGCAAGAAACGTCGCTTCGGACGGTTCGGCACACCACGGATGTACTGGGTACTGACCGCCTGAAACCCGGCTGGAACAGCTCCAGCCTGCGGGGCCGCTCCTCCGGGTGCGGCCCTTGCCCCTTCAGGCGGGATCGCCATTGCCTGAGAGGATCTGCGCGGCACCTCCCACGCCGTTGCGGAAGGCGGCATCGAAGTTCACGCCCTCGATGCCCCAGTTGTGCGACGTGCCGTTAGTATTCAGTTGCCATGTTGCTCTCCAGGCCAGCAACGGCTTGCTCCACGCAAGCGTGCCCAGCAGAGGAATTTGCCCCAGCTTGCGATCGACGAAAGGCAGCAGCGCTGCCGGTGTTGCGCCGGGCATGTCATCGACGCGTAGTTCCGACTTGGCGATGGTTGCGCGGGTGGGGATAACGACATCCATCGCGGCAGCCCAGGCGGCATCCTGGAAGGATTGCCGCATCAGTTCACCCTGGCTTCCTGCCGCGGCGAGCAGGAAGGTGCTGCCGATATGGCGAACGGCCAGGAACACAACGAGGTTCGGTCGCGGCGTCAGCCATGGCTGCGATCCCATGGCAGCCAGCATCGCGTCGATCTTCAGCGGGTCATAGCGAACCGTCATCTCATAGGGTCGGTCGCGCGTGCCCTGTTCGTCCATGATCGGGCGGAAGGCATAGAGGTCGCGGTAGGTGTAGTCGATCACCGGTGCCTCTGGCGTCCGGGTTAATTCGGCGAGTGCGGGGTTGGCGGCGACGCGTGCATCGCCCGAGACACGCACCAGCGCCTGGGTAAGGGCGCGCACCATGCCGGGAATGCGGGTCTCATCCCGCCGGCCGGTGACGATGGTGCGGCCGCGGCAGAGTTCCGCCAGCACATAGGCGTTAGCAGGCCTCGCCAGCGCTATCGCGCTGCCAAGGCTGAGAAATGTTCGGCGGTTGAATGGCATGCGGCGCGACCCCGGCTGGCCAGTCGAAACACTAGGGCAGGAAGCGGGCAGGGTCCATCGAACTGGGCGGTGACCGTCAGACCCCGAACAGCCAGCGCGGCGTGCGGGCGGCATAGTCCGACCACGCTTGGCCGAAGCGCAGCGCCAAGTGCTGTTCCTCGCGGACGATGGCCAGCTTGCTGGTGGCGAAGGCACCGGCCAACGCCGCCGGGATCAGCCAGGCCACGCCGAAGATGAGGCCAGCCCCGGCAACCAGCAGCGTGTTGCCCACATAGATCGGGTTGCGCGAGAAGCGGAACGGCCCGTCGGTGATGAGGCGCGTGGCCCCCCGGTTGGGAAGGACGGTCGTCTGGTGGCGCCGGAAGGCCAGCATGGTGGCAAGGTCAAGCGCGATCCCCGCGGCAGCGAGGAACACGCCAGCCATTGCCAGCACCGCCGCCCAGGGCCCGCCGGGCCATGGCAGGGGCAGCAGGGCCTGCAACCCCAGCGCGACAAGCGCGGCGCCCGCATACATGAGGGGTGGCCAGGGGATGGTATTGGGTCGGTCCTTGAGGTCGGTCATGGGCTTGAGTTGAGGGTGGGGGTGTCCACAAAGTCAAGGGCGGGCTTGATTTGGCCGCAAAACCCCCCTAAGAGCGGGAAATTCCCGTTCATTCACAAGGAGTGCACGAGCCCCATGGCGCGCGTCACCGTTGAAGACTGCATCGACAAGCTCCCGAACCGCTTCGAACTCGTGCTGCTGGCCGCCCATCGCGCCCGCCTGATTTCGCAGGGTGCTCCCATCACCGTCGAACGTGACAATGACAAGAACCCCGTCGTGTCGCTGCGCGAGATCGCCGACGAGACCATCGTTCCGGAGGATCTCCGCGAAGAGTTCATCCACTCCATGCAGAAGCATGTGGAAGTGGACGAGCCGGAGGCGACCGAAGTGCCGCTCATCCAGCAGTCTGGCGACATGTCCGTGATCAACGACGCCGTCGAAGAGGACGTCGAGATGGAGCAGATGACCGAGGAAGACCTCCTGCGTGGCCTCGAGGGCATGCCCCCGGCCGAAAGCCCGGGGAGCCAGCGCAACGGCTACTGAGCTTCTGCGGATTTTGCATTTCAAGGCCGGGCCCCAGGGGTCCGGCCTTTCTCATATGTGGTGCGCGAAAGTGGCACGTCGGCCAAACCACACTCGCCAAACGATTATTCCGCGCTAAGATCACGCCATGATGCGTCAGTACGAGCTTGTCGAGCGGGTCACCAAGTATGACCCGGATGCGGATGAGGACCTCCTCAATCGCGCCTATGTCTATGCCATGAAGGCGCACGGCAACCAGAAGCGGGCCTCGGGCGAGGCCTATTTCAACCACCCCCTCGAAGTCGCCGCCATTCTCACCGAGATGAAGCTCGACTCGGCCACCATCGCGGCGGCCCTTCTTCACGACACTGTTGAGGACACCGAGGCAACCCATCAGGAAATCGAGGAAAAATTCGGTCCCGAGATCGCGTCGCTGGTCGACGGCCTGACCAAGATCGCCAAGCTGGACCTCGTCACCAAGGAAGCCGCCCAGGCCGAGAACCTGCGGAAGCTGCTGCTGGCAATGTCGCGCGACGTGCGCGTGCTGCTGGTGAAGCTGGCCGACCGCCTCCACAACATGCGCACGCTCGAGCATGTGAGGCCGGAAAAGCGCGTGCGCATCGCGCAGGAGACGATGGACATCTATGCCCCACTCGCCGGCCGCATGGGCATGCAGGCGGTGCGGGACGAGCTGGAGGACATCGCCTTCAAGGTCCTGAACCCCGATGCCTACAAGATCATCATCGACCGCCTCGCCAAGCTCCATGCCGAATCCGGCGGCATCCTGAAATCCATTGAGCAGGAGCTGACGCAGAAGCTGGTGGAGAACGGCATCAAGGCCGAGGTCTCCGGCCGCGAGAAGCGCCCTTTCTCGATCTTCCGGAAGATGGAGCGGAAGCTCCTGTCGCTGGGCCAGCTCTCCGACATCTTTGGCTTCCGCGTCATCGTCGGCACGGTGGACCAGTGCTACCGCGCACTCGGCATCATCCACCGCACCTATCGCGCGGTGCCCGGCCGGTTCAAGGACTACATCTCGACCCCGAAGCAGAACGACTATCGCTCGATCCACACCACGGTGATCGGCCCGCACCACATGCGCGTCGAGATGCAGATCCGCACGCGGCTGATGCATGAAATCGCCGAGCGCGGCGTTGCCGCGCACAACATCTACAAGGATGCGCCCGACGCCAAGGAGGCACTCGACGGCTTCAAGGCGCCCGCCGCCGAGTCCAATGCCTATCGCTGGCTGCGTCATCTCGTCGAGATGCTGCAGGAGGGTGAATCCCCGCGCGAGTTCCTCGAGCACACCAAGCTCGAACTGTTCCACGACCAGGTGTTCTGCTTCACGCCCAAGGGCAAGCTCATCGCGCTGCCCAAGGGTGCCACGCCCATCGACTTCGCCTATGCGGTGCACACCTCGGTGGGTGACAGCTGCGTGGGCGCCAAGGTCAATGGCAGCCACGCGCCGCTGGTCACCGAACTGCAAAACGGCGACGAGGTGGAAATCATCCGCTCCGACGCGCAGACGCCGCCTGCCGCCTGGGAGGGGCTCGCCGTCACCGGCAAGGCCCGCGCCGCCATCCGGCGCGCCACGCGCGCTGCAGCGCGCAAGCAGTTCGCAGGCCTCGGCCATGAAATCGTGCAGAAGATGCTGGCCAAGATCGGCAAGACCTATGTGCCGAAGGAAGTGTCCACCGCCATTGCGCGCGTCGGCCACAAGAATGTCGATGACGCACTGGCAGCCATCGGGCGGGGCGAGCTGTCCGCCATCGACATGCTGAAGGCCATGGGCCACACCATCGATGATACGAAGCTCAAGGAACTGCGCCGTCACTCGCCGTCCAAAAAGACCGATCCGGCGCTCTCCGTGCCTGTGCGCGGTGTCGCGCGGACGACGGCTCTCAAGATCTCGCCCGAGACGGGTGCGGTGCCGGGCGAGCGCATCGTCGGCATCCTCATGCCGGGGGAGGGGATCACCATCTACCCGATCTTCGCCAAGGCGCTGGAGCAGTTCGACAACCAGCCCGAACGCTGGGTGGACCTCGCATGGGACACGGGTGCCGAGGAGCAGCGCTTCCCGGCGCGCCTTACCGTCACCATCCTCAACGAGGTGGGTTCGCTTGCCCAGGTGACACAGGCGATCAGCGACCTCGGCGGCAACATCGACGCGCTGATGATGGTGGCCCGCGAGGGCGCGCGTGACTTCTACGACGTCGACATCACGCTGGAGGTTCATGACCTCAAGCATCTCAACGAAATCATGACTTCGCTGCGCGGCAAACCATCCGTCAGCGACGTGAGCCGCAAGACAGGATAGAAAGATGACGCAAGACGAGGTTCTGAACGAATTCCGCGCCGCCGGCGCACTGCTGGAGGGACACTTCATCCTCTCCTCCGGCCTCCACTCCAACCGCTACCTGCAGTGCGCGCGGGTGCTGATGGACCCCCAACGTGCCGCCAGGCTGTGTGCGGTGCTCGCCGAACAGGTCCGGTCCATGGTCAAGGGCCACATCGACCTCGTGGCTTCGCCCGCCATGGGCGGCGTCGTCGTGGGCTACGAGATGGGCCGCCAGCTCGGGGTGCCGTCGATTTTCTTCGAACGGGTGGACGGCAAGCTGGTGCTCAGGCGCGGCTTCAACATCGAGAAGGGCGCTCGCGTCGTCATGGTGGAGGACATTGTCACCACCGGGCTTTCCTCGCGTGAATGCATCGAAGGCATCAACGCGGAGGGTGGTGTCACGGTGGGGGCCGCCTGCCTGATCGACCGGTCGGGCGGCAAGGCGGACATCGGCGTGCCGCTGGCGGCCTTGACCCGCCTCGACATCCCCACCTATGCCGTCGACAAGCTGCCGCCTGAGCTCGCAGCCATTCCGGCCATCAAGCCAGGGAGCCGCGGCCTGAAATGATCATCGGCATCGGCAATGATGTGATCGACATCCGGCGGATCGAGGAAACGCTCATCCGTTTCGGACCGCGTTTCATCGATCGCATCTTCACCGATGTCGAGATCGCCAAGTCCGAGAAGCGCGCCCAGCGCGCCGCCTCCTATGCCAAGCGCTTCGCCGCCAAGGAGGCCTGTTCCAAGGCGCTGGGAACGGGCTTCCGGAAAGGCGTGTTCTGGAAGGACATGGGCGTGGTGAACGAACCTTCCGGCAAGCCGACCATGGTGCTGAGCGGCGGGGCGAGAGACCAGCTGGACAGCCTGGTTCCCCCGGGCCACAAGGCCCGGATCCACCTGACCATCACCGATGACTTCCCCTATGCCCACGCCTTCGTGATGATCGAGGCGCTGGCGGAATAGGGCTGGAATCACCGTCTCACTGTCACTATTTGGCAACAGTGGACGTGCTTGAATGCGGCTGCGTTGCATCCGCTCCGCGAAACGGTTTATAGCCGGGATTCTGTAGGCCCGGCGATTGATGGCCAGGCAAAATGCATAAGAAAGACCACGAGATGGCGGCGGCACAGGACACGCGGCGCAAGTCAGAGGACGGTTTGTGGGAAACCGTCAAGGTCATCATCCAGGCGCTGCTCATCGCCTTCGTTGTCCGGACCTTCCTGTACCAGCCGTTCAACATCCCTTCGGCATCCATGTACCCGACCCTCAAGGTGGGCGACTACCTGTTCGTGTCGAAGCTGTCCTATGGCTACGGGCGCTATTCCTTCAACTTCTCGCTGGGACTGTTCGGGCACGAGATCGTGTCCTGCTGCAACCTCGATTTTCCCGGTCGCATCGTGCTGGCCGATGACCCGAAGCGCGGCGACGTGGCCGTCTTCAAGCTGCCGACCGACACCAACATCGACTACATCAAGCGGGTGATCGGCCTCCCGGGTGACCGCATCCAGGTGCGCGACGGGGTGCTCTACATCAACGGCCAGGCCGTCAAGAAGGAGCGCATCGAGGACTTCGTGGACCCCTCCGAACCCGGCCTCCAGGCGCCGGTTCCGCAGTATCTCGAAACCCTGCCCAACGGCGTCCAGTACCGCGTGCTCGATACCGAGCCCGAGGGCGATGCCGACAATACGGACGAATACATCGTTCCGCCCGGACATTACTTCATGATGGGCGACAACCGTGACAACTCGCAGGACTCGCGCTATCCGCGCGTGGGCTACGTGCCGCTGGAGAACTTCGTCGGCCGCGCCGACATCATCTTCTTCTCCGTGTCGCCTGATGCAAGCCTGTTCCAGGTGTGGGAGTGGCCTTTCGCGATCCGCTGGAACCGCTTCTTCACGCTGATCTGAGAAGGCCTTGAGCAGCTTCACACCGGCCCGGCTGGACGAGATTTCGCAAACGCTCGGCTATCGCTTCAGCAATGAGGCGCTGCTGACCGAGGCACTCACCCACGGTTCGACGCAGAAGCACAAGGGCGACTACCAGCGGCTCGAGTTCCTCGGAGACCGCGTGCTGGGCCTGATCATCGCCGAGCACCTGTTCCGCAACCACCCGAAGGATGGCGAGGGCCAACTCACCCACGTGCTGAGCAGCCTCGTGAGGTCCGAGGCCTGTGCTGACGCCGGCGACACAATCGGCCTGTCAGACCTGATCATCATCGGCGCGGGCGAGCGCGCCAAGGGCATGAACCTGAACCGCACCGTGCTTGGCGACGCGATGGAGGCCCTGGTCGCTGCGATCTATCTCGACGGTGGTCTCGAACAGGCGCGCGGCTTCGTGCTGCGCTGCTGGGACGCGCAGCTGAAGGCGCCCAAGGCGGCGGTCAAGGATGCCAAGACCTTCCTGCAGGAATGGGCCCTGGCGCGCGCCCTGCCGATCCCGTGCTACACGTTGGTCAGCCGCGAAGGGCCGGAGCATGAGCCGGTCTTCGTCGTGGAGGTCGAGGTCAAGGACCGCGCCCCGGCCGAAGGCACGGCAAAGAGCAAGCGCGGAGCGGAAATGGATGCCGCCGAGCAATTCCTGAAACGCGAAGGGATCAGACGATGAGCGAAGAAGAGACCAAGCCCACGGGCCCCACCCGCGCCGGCTTCTGCGCCATCATTGGTGCTCCCAATGCGGGCAAGTCCACGCTGGTGAACCAGCTCACCGGCTCCAAGGTGTCGATCGTCAGCCACAAGGTGCAGACGACGCGCGCCCGCATCCGGGCGATCGCGATGTACGACAATTCCCAGATCGTGCTGGTCGACACGCCCGGCATCTTCAAGCCGAAGCGCACGCTTGACCGCGCCATGGTCGACAATGCCTGGGGTGGTGCTGGCGATGCCGATGCGGTGGTGTTGCTGATCGATGGCCGGCCCGGACTCACCGACGAGGCGAAGGAGATCATCGCGCATCTCCAGCACACCAAGACCAAGGCCGTGCTCGTCATCAACAAGATCGACCTGATGTCGCGCGAGCGGCTCATGGAAGTGGCAACCGAATTCAACGGCGCCTATCCCTTCGAGCAGACCTTCATGGTGAGCGCGCTCAATGGCTCCGGCACGCAGGACCTGCTGAAGTATCTGGCAGCCAAGATGCCGGAGAGCCCGTGGCTTTACCCCGAGGACCAGGTCGCTGACGTCCAGCTTCGCTTCATGGCCGCCGAGATGACCCGCGAGGTCATCTACGAGCGCCTGCACGAGGAGTTGCCCTATTCATCCACCGTCGAAACCGAGACCTGGGAGGAGCAGAAGAACGGCTCCGTCAAGATCGGCCAGATCATCTTCGTCCAGCGTGACAGCCAGAAGGCCATCGTGCTCGGCAAGGGTGGCCAGACCATCAAGCTCCTCGGCCAGAAGGCGCGCGAGGAAATGGAACGGCAGTTCGGCCGCAAGGTGCATCTCTTCCTCTTTGTGAAGGTGCGCGAGAACTGGGCCGAGGACAAGGAGCGCCTGCGCAACATGGGCCTCGACGTCTGAGCCATGGAATGGCGTGACGAGGGCGTGATCCTGTCCGTCCGCCGCCACGGCGAAACCAGTGCGATTGCCGAAATCCTCACGGCAGGCCATGGCCGCGTCTTGGGCCTGGTGCGCGGCGGCCGCTCCCGCCAGCAGCGCCCGGTGTTGCAGGCCGGCAATGCCGTGCAGGTGGTGTGGCGCGCCAGGCTCGAGGAGCAATTGGGCACCTTCGTGCTGGAACCCCTCGACCTGAAGGCCGGCGCCATCATGGAGGAGCCCTTCCGGCTCGCGGGTCTCGCAACCCTCTCCGCGTTGGCCCAACTGCTGCCGGAGCGCGAGCCGCATCCGCGCGTCTACGAAGCGCTGCGCATCGTGCTTGATGCCATCGACAATGACACGGTCTGGCCGGCCTTGCTGGTGCGCTGGGAACTGGGCCTGCTCGACGAGCTGGGATTTGGCCTCGATCTCTCCAAATGCGGCGCCTCGGGCAGCCGCGAGCATCTCGTTTATGTTTCGCCCAAGAGCGGCAAGGCTGTCTCCGCGGAGGCGGGAGAGCCATTCCGCGACCGGCTGTTTGCGCTGCCCGCCTTCCTGCGCGAAAGCGGTGCGGCAGCCCCGGGCCGCGACGTCATCGACGGGCTGAAGCTCGCCGCCTATTTCCTCGACCGCCACCTGTTCGAGCCCCGCGGCGTCACATTCCCGGAGCAGCAGGGCTGGATCATCCGGGTACTGGCCGAAAAGCCGCATTGAGCCCTGGTCGACTTACCCCTACATACCGCCCCGACAGGAGAATTTGACCATGCTCGGACGTCTGAACCATGTGGCCATTGCGGTGCCTGACCTTGCCAAGGGGATCGAGGTCTACCGCTCCATGCTGGGGGCCAACGTGTCAGCCCCGCAGGCCGAGCCCGCCCATGGCGTGACCGTGGTCTTCGTCGAGCTTCCCAATACCAAGATCGAGTTGCTGGAACCCCTGGGCGAGGCCTCGCCCATCAACGCCTTCCTTGAGAAGAACCCGAGCGGCGGCATTCACCACGTCTGCTACGAAGTGGCCGATATTCTCGCGGCGCGTGACCACCTGAAGGCGCAGGGCGCGCGGGTCATTGGCGATGGCAACCCGAAGATCGGTGCCCACGGCAAGCCGGTGCTGTTCCTGCATCCCAAGGATTTCTGCGGCACGCTTGTCGAACTGGAGCAGGCATGAAGCTCGGCAGCGCGATCGCAATCTATTTCATCACTTGGTGGATGTGCCTCTTCATGGTTCTGCCATGGGGTGTGCGCAATGCCCACGAGGCCGGAGAGGCAGTCGAGCAGGGCAATGAGCATGGCGCGCCGGTAAAGCCCATGCTGTGGCGCAAGGTGCTGGCCACCACCATCCTATCCGCCATCCTGTTCTCGGTGATTTACGGCCAGGTCACCTATCACTGGATCGGGTTCGACGACATTCCCTTCGTGAAGGCGATCACCACGGATTGAGCCTGGGGCTGACGCCATCCGCGGCCCTGCATTAAGCAATTTGAGCAAAATTGGGCGCCGGGTGGCACCAATTCATTGCCCAAATCATTTACAGCTGATAGAGCAATCTCTGCTTGCATAATCCACCGTTCTTGGCGTGCGGTGGCTGTGGAGAAGGTATTCTCTTGGTCTGTTTCATCCGCCCGGTTTTCTTGCTCTTGTTGTTCGGGGTCTCGTCGCTCGCAGCTGGTCTGGCAGAGGCGGCAGAGCCGAAGGTGTTCTCTGCGGTCACGCTTTCCACGTCCGGCGCGACGGGGGCCGCCGCCGTGTCCGCACTGGGCGCAAAGCTGCCGGATGTCGCGGCATTCTATGGCAAGACGGCCGATGAATTGCGCCAGCAGCTCTTGTCCAGCAACGCCCTGCACGTGGCGCGAAACGGGCGGCTCTACACTGTTTCGCCGCGAGCCCGAAGGCAGACTGCGGCATCAATGGCCGCCGCGACCTTCAGCATGTCCTCGGCTGCCGCAAACCTCGGCATGGCTTCGGCCAGTCCTGCGGCGATCCCCCTTGAGCAGACGTTGCAGCTCCACAGCAAGCCTGGCGCCCTCAAGACCATCTATCTGAATTTCATTGGAAAGACGCTGACACCTGCAAACTACTTCTACATCGAAGACGGAGGGTTACCCACAATCGTCGTGCCGCCGTTCAGCATCGATGCGAATGATTTGCTCTACTCAGATGCCGAACGCCGCATCATCCAGGAAATCTGGCAACGCGTGGCAGAGGACTATGCGCCCTTCGACGTCGATGTCACCACCGAGCCAGTTCTCCAGTCGCGCATCACGCGGACCGGCTCAGACGACCTCGTCTACGGCACCGAAGTTCTGTTCACCCGGAATGCGAGCGAGTGGGACAACACCGATGAAGGAATCACTCAAAATGGCTCATTTTTTGATTTTAATGACGATTCCGGAAAGCCCTCCATTGTCTTCTGCGACCTAGAGCAGCCCTTCGCGACACTGAACCCGGTCAGTCCGGACCTCGCTGACAGTGCATCGCGAGAGATTGGCGCAGCACTTGGCCTCTTCCCGGCCGGTACGCGGAGCATAAATGATTTGTATCCTGGCCAGGGCGACAGTCCAGTGAATGGCTGGGTTCCAATCATGGGGGACTTGTCCGGAAGGCCGCTGCGCCAATTCAGCAAGGGGGAATACGCGAATGCAAGCAGCCTCGATGAATTGCGCATTCCCCGCGGAAAGCAGGATGACTTTCTGGTCATCACGGGTGGCGGTCTTCCGCTGCGGGCCGACGAAGCAGGCAATGGCACCGCCGATTCGGCGTGGTTGCCGGTCGAAAGCAGCAATGGACGAAGCAGTGCGTCCTTTGAAGGTGTGATCACTTCTGAGGCAGATAAAGATGTTTTCAACCTGAAAGCCGGCGTCGGCACGCTTACCGCGCAGGTCAACCCCGCGGCCCTGGGGCCCAATGCCGACCTGAAGTTGAGGCTGCTAGACTCTCAAGGCACGCAAATTGAAAGCAAAGCGCCGCCGCAGGACCTCAGCGCCTCGATCAGCTTTAACATCACCACGGCCGGCAACTACTTTCTTGAAGTAAGTGGCACTGGCGAAGGCGATCCTGAGGTGACGGGCTATTCGAGCTATGGCAGCGTCGGCGGCTACACGCTCACGGGCAGCTTCACCACGCCGTCAAACAGTCCGCCCAGCGCCATCTTCTCCGCGAAAGCGGCCAGCACGCCGCTCACCATTACATTCGATGCCTCAGCCTTGGGCGACGACGGCCAGATCAAGAGTTACCGCTGGGATTTCGGTGACGGCACGACGCGCGATGATGCAACACCCGGCCCCCTGCGGAAGACTTACGCGACCGTGGGCAAATACACGGTGACACTGCGTGTGACCGCTGACACCGGCCTCACCACGCAGGCGCCGCCACGCCTGGTCAGCGTCACTGCCAACCCGGGTTTGAACGATCCCCCTGTCTGAAGAGGTCTGCCGATAATCCCCGGAGCGCAAGCCTGGCGCGAGTCTTGTCATTGAATGAATGAGGACGCTTGAAAATGTCCTTGATGGTCTGCGGCGACAGATTGGGAACAATATGCAGTCTTCTTTGCCAGATCAGGCGGGGCACTTCGGAATTGGGCAGGTGAGAGCGGCCTATGGCCTGCTGGTCCTGCTGCTGTGGGCGGTCTTTGCAGCTGTGTGGCGCCAGTCACTGATTGGTGACCCCGACATCTGGTGGCATATCACGACTGGTTCATGGATCTGGCAGCATGGCGCCTTTCCAACAACTGATCCCTTCTCGCACAGCTTTGCCGGCGCCCCGTGGATCGCCAAGGAATGGCTTTCGCAGTTACTGTTCTACGCGGGCTTCACCGCCGCAGGCTGGAACGGCATCATGCTGGTCACTGCCGCAGCCATGGCACTGGCCGCAGGGGCGCTCTACTGGGCGCTGTCCCAGTACTTGAGCCCACTCTATGCTGCGGCAGCCTCCACGCTCGGGATGGCGCTTGCAGGGCCGGCGCTGACGGCGCGACCGCACCTGCTCACGCTGGCACTTGCCGTGATTTGGACCCATCAGCTTTTGTCTGCCTCATGGAAGGGCAGGGCACCGCACCTTGGCCTGCTCATTCTCCTTGTCGTCTGGGCGAACCTTCATGCCGCCTTTACGCTGGGCATCGTCATTGCTGCATTCGCCTTTCTTGATTTTGTCGAACGCAATCGGATGGCACGGCCTGGAGAACTGGTGAAGTGGCTGGTGTTCATCGTGCTCTGTCCACTGGTGAGCCTCATTCATCCGTATGGCTGGCAGGCAATCCTGTCGACGTGGACCGTTGCAGGCTCCAACGAAACTGTAGCGCTCATCCAGGAATGGCAACCCTTCAGCGCGCAGGATGGCGTCATGCAGGAGGCGGCGATGTTGATCTTCATCTTCGTGGCTTTGACGAATGGCTTTAGGCTCGGTCTCGCACGCACGCTTATGCTTCTCTTTCTGCTACATATGTTTCTGACACATGTGCGCTTTGTCTTTCTGTTTTTCACGCTTCTTCCGGTCATCGTCGCACCTGAGATTGCGCGCCAGTTCCCGAGGTTGTCGCTGGATACTTGGCGCATGCAGCGCCGTGATGCGCTGGAGAGCAGGCTGATCGCGTCCTTCCGTCCGCTTGCCGTGCTGCTGGTGGCTGGCCTTGCTGTGGTTGCATTTCTGCAGGCGCTGGTGCTCAGCACCCAGCCCCCAGCCAAGGTCGCGCTTTCTGGCGCCTTGTCCTTCGTCAAGACCCGCGGCATCTCGGGCAATGTCTTCAATCACTATAATTTTGGCGGTCCATTGATTTTCAACGGCATCCCCACATTCATCGACGGGCGGACGGACCGGCTCTTCCTCGGCGGGTTTGCCAATACCTTCATGTCAGGGCCTGCCACCGACTGGCAGCTCACGGAGGCGTTACGCAAGTACAAGATCGGTTGGACGCTTCTTCCCCCGGGAGATGCGCGTGTTGCGTCCCTCAATCGGATGAGAGGCTGGCAGAGGGTCTATTCCGACAAATATGCCGTGATCCACGTCCCGCGCGGCACGACCTTGCGCTGATACAAAAGAAAAAGGCGAGGCTTGAGGCCTCGCCCTTGTCTTTTACGCTTAGGTTCCTCTTCTGCCGGTGACCGTACCGGCGGGGCAGCTGCCTTGCGGCGCGCCCGGAACCAACCTCCCCAGACCTGGGTCACCTTGAAGTGCTTACCGTGGTCTTCTTTTCTTGTTGTTAGAAAAGCTATCACAAGACCTGAGCTTGTCACGTTAAAAATGTCACATCCTCGACACAATTTGCGCTGTGCCGTGGGCAAGTTAGCCTATATCCTAGGTTGAATTTCACCGCGTGGGCCGCAACGCTTTCTCCAGGATTGGGCCGCCCTTCGCTTGAGTTCCGGGGCGTTTCCCGTAAAAGGGCCGCAAACCTCTCCGAAGCAGGATTCCCATGCGTCTGTCCCAATATTTCATGCCCATTCTGCGCGACGATCCCAAGGAAGCGGAAATCGTCTCCCACAAGCTCATGCTGCGCTGCGGCATGATCCGCCAGGAGGCGGCTGGCAGCTACTCCTGGCTGCCGATGGGCTACCGTGTGCTGCGCAAGATCGAGCAGATCGTCCGCGAAGAGCAGAACCGGGCCGGTGCCATCGAGGTGCTGATGCCCACGATCCAGCCTGCCGACCTGTGGCGCAAATCCGGCCGCTATGATGCCTATGGCAAGGAGATGCTGCGCATCAAGGATCGCCATGACCGCGACATGCTGTTCGGTCCCACCAATGAGGAAATGATCACCGACATCTTCCGTCAGGGTGTCCAGTCCTACAAGGAACTGCCGCGCAATCTCTATCACATCCAGTGGAAGTTCCGTGACGAGGTGCGCCCGCGCTTCGGCGTGATGCGCGGCCGCGAGTTCCTGATGAAGGATGCCTATTCCTTCGACCTGACGCGCGAGGCCGGCCAGCACTCCTACAACAAGATGTTCGTGTCCTACCTCAGGACCTTCGCCCGCATGGGCCTGAAGGCCGTGCCGATGCGCGCCGAAACCGGCCCCATCGGCGGCAAGGACAGCCACGAATTCCTGATCCTCGCCGATACCGGCGAATCGGAGGTTTTCCTCGACCGTGCCTTCCACGACATGGACTGGCAGGCCTTCGAGATCGACTACGACAACGTCGAGGCGGTGGCCAAGGTGGTGGACGACTTCACCTCCAAATATGCCGCCACCTCCGAAATGCATGACCAGGCCGACTACGAAAAGCGCGTGCCGGCCGACCGCCGGGTCACGGGCCGTGGCATCGAAGTGGGCCACATCTTCTTCTTCGGCACCAAGTACTCGGAACCACTGGGTGCGGTGGTGCAGGGGCCGGACGGCAAGATGGTTCCTGTGCAGTCGGGCTCCTACGGCATCGGTGTCTCGCGCCTCGTGGGCGGCATCATCGAGGCGAGCCATGACGAGGCCGGCATCATCTGGCCGGAGCCCGTTGCCCCCTTCAAGGTCGGCCTCATCAACCTCAAGGTCGGCGATGCCGATACCGACGCGACCTGCGAGAAGATCTACAAGGCGCTTGAAGCCAAGGGCGTCGACGTTCTTTACGACGACCGCGACGATCGGGCAGGCGCCAAGTTCGGTACCATGGACCTGATTGGCCTGCCCTGGCAGGTGATCATCGGCCCGCGCAGCCTGAAGGACGGTATCGCC
Organism: Aestuariivirga sp.; assembly: GCF_037139295.1. Lineage (GTDB taxonomy): Bacteria > Pseudomonadota > Alphaproteobacteria > Rhizobiales > Aestuariivirgaceae > Aestuariivirga. The sequence goes on along the minus strand of NZ_JBAXGR010000033.1, from coordinate 21,350 downwards.
GAGGTGAAGAACCGCAGGACGGGCGAACGCGAGAACGTCGCGATCGACCAGCTGGTCGCCCGCTTCGCCAAGTGATGGACAAGAGCCTCCCCGACACCAAGCCCTTCGCGCCCTTCGAGTGGATGCTCGCGGGGCGCTATTTGCGGGCGCGCCGCCGGGAAGGCTTCATCTCCGTCATTTCGCTGTTTTCGTTCCTGGGCATCCTGCTCGGGGTGGCGACGCTCATCGTCGTCATGGCGGTGCTCAATGGGTTTCGCGGCGAGTTGCTGGACAAGATCCTCGGCTTCCAGGGCCATGTGAGCGTCTATCACGCGGATGTTTCGCCGATCACCGACTACCAGGAGCTTGCCAACAAGCTCGCCAAGGTTCCCGGCGTCACGCGTGTGGTGCCGCTGGTCGAAGGTCAGGCCATGGCTTCGAGCCTTCGCAACAACACCGGCGCGCTGGTGCGCGGCATTTCCGAGGCTGACATCCAGAAGCTACCGAGCCTCAACAACAAGGATCTGCGCACCGCCTTCAACAAGGATTACTACCCGGACGAAACGCCCTCCTTCAAGGGCTTCGACACATCGGGTGGTGTGGCCATTGGCGAGCGCATGGCATGGCGCCACCAACTCGGTCTGGGCTCGCGCATCACTATCATCTCGCCCGACGGGCCGGACACGGTCATCGGCAACGCGCCGCGCATCCGCGACTATCCGGTCACGGCGATCTTCAAGGTTGGCATGTCGGACTATGACGAGAACGTCATCTACATGCCGCTGTCCGAGGCGCAGGACTATTTCGTCACCGACAATGGCGTGAACCAGATCGAGGTGATGGTCGACGATCCGGACAGTGTCGATCAATATACCACGCCGCTCATGACGGCGGCTGGCGACAACATGGCGCTGTCCACCTGGAAGGACCGCAACTCCACCTTCTTCAACGCGCTCGCAGTGGAGCGCAACGTGATGTTCCTTGTGCTTACGATGATCATCCTCGTTGCTGCCCTCAACATCATCTCCGGCCTCATCATGCTGGTGAAGGACAAGGGGCGTGATATCGCCATCCTGCGCACCATGGGGGCGAGCCGCGGCGCCATCCAGCGCGTCTTCTTCCTGACCGGTGCGGCCATCGGCACGGCTGGCACGCTCGGCGGCTTCATCGTCGGCCTGCTCATTTGCCTTAACACCGAGCGCATCCGCCAGTTCATTTCCTGGGTGTCGGGCGTCGATCCGTTCAATCCGGAGCTCTATTACCTAGCCCAGCTGCCCGCCCGCATGGACTCCTACCAGACGGTGCTGATCGTCGCGATGTCATTGGCCCTGTCCTTCGCTGCAACGCTCTATCCCTCCTGGCGCGCCGCCAAGCTCGATCCGGTCGAGGCGCTGCGCTACGAATGAACCAGATTACGCCAGCCCTCGAATTGAAGAACGTTGCCCGCTCCTATGCAGAGGGCAGGGGCCGCCTCGACGTCTTCAAGGACCTAAATCTGACTGTCAGGGCGGGGGAGATCGTGGCGCTCGTCGGCCAGTCGGGGTCCGGCAAGTCGTCGCTGCTCCACATCGCCGGCCTCCTGGAAGCCCCGACCGCAGGCGAAGTGTTCATTGCCGGTCAGAACTGTTCCAAGCTCGACGACAAGGCGCGGACGCGCATCCGCCGCATTGGCATCGGCTTCGTCTACCAGTTCCATCACCTGTTGCCGGAGTTCTCCGCCATGGAGAACGTGATGATGCCGCAACTCATTGCCGGCGCAACCCGGCCCGCCGCGAAGGATCGCGCGCGTGACCTGCTCACCCGCCTTGGTCTGGAGCCACGGCTCGAGCACCGCCCGTCGGAACTCTCCGGCGGCGAACAGCAGCGTGTCGCCATCGCCCGCGCGCTGGCCAATCGGCCGCTGCTCCTGCTGGCTGACGAACCCACTGGCAATCTCGACCCCGAGACCGCCGCCCGGGTCCATGACGAACTCCTGCGCCTCATCGAGGACGAGGGTCTCGGTGCCCTGGTCGCCACCCATAACCTCGACCTGGCCGAGGGCATGAGCCGCATTGCCAGGCTCGAACGGGGCATGATCGTCTAGGCAGACGGATGATCGGACTGGTGGGTGGCCCCCTGAGAAGGCGCTCAAACCGGTCAGGAGCCGCTTTTGGACGCTTCAGGTAGGGGGCTAGCCGAGAACCCCGTCTCGCCCAAAAACAATCGTTACGAATCAATTTTCGACGGGTCACGGAGCCTTGGCGCCGAAGGCGGGCCACATTGGGTGTGCATTCCCCCGCCGCCGGGCGTGCATCCGGCCCGCCAGCGGCGCTAATATACTTCCATGTCCGAGTCCCGCCCCGTTTTCGTGCATCTGCGCACGCACACCGCCTATTCCCTCTCCGAGGGCGCCCTCCAGATCAAGGCGCTCGCCGGGTTGGCGAAGGAGGCGAAAATGCCGGCGGTGGCCATCACCGACACCGGCAACCTGTTCGGCGCGCTCGAATTCTCCGAAGCCATGTGGGAGAAGGGCATCCAGCCGATCATCGGCTGCACCCTGAGGGTTGACCTTGCCGAGCAGAAGGAAGGCGGCCTCAAGCACGTGGGGGGCCTTCGCCGCATCCCCTCGCTCGCCTTCCTCGCCAAGGATGAGCAGGGCTACCACAACCTGATGAAGCTCTCCTCCAGGGCCTATCTCTCCAGCCCGGAAAACGCCGAGCTTCACGTGACGTGGGAATATCTCTCCGAACACGCGGCGGGGCTCATCTGCCTTACCGGCGGCCCCGACGGTCCGGTGAATGATGCGCTGCAGGCTGGGCAGGGCACGCTCGCGGCGGAACAGGTCGAGCGTCTCAAGGGCCTGTTCGGCGACCGGCTCTACATCGAACTCCAGCGCCACGGCACGCTGCCGGAACGCCAGACGGAGCAGGGACTGGTCGACCTCGCCTATCGCCTCGGCGTGCCGCTGGTTGCCACCAACGAGCCCTATTTCGCCAAGGTGGATGACTACGCAGCCCATGACGCGCTGATCTGCATCGCCGAGGGCGAGGTGCTGATCACCGAGGAGCGACGGCGCCTTACGCCCGAGCATTACTTCAAGAGCCAGCAGGAGATGGCGGCGCTCTTCGCGGACATTCCGGAGGCGGTGGAGAACACCATCGAGATCGCCATGCGCTGCGCCTATCGCGTCCGCTCGCGCAACCCCATCCTGCCGCGTTTCGCCGACAATGATGAAGCGGAGGAGCTGAAGCGCCAGGCCCATGCCGGCCTGGAGGAGCGCCTCGCCACGCGCGGCTTTGTGGAAGGCCGCACCCGCGAGGAATACGTCAAGCGCCTGGAGTTCGAGCTCGACGTCATCACCAAGATGCAGTTCCCGGGCTATTTCCTCATCGTGTCCGACTTCATCAGGTACGCCAAGAACAACGGCATCCCTGTGGGCCCCGGTCGTGGCTCGGGCGCTGGTTCCATGGTCGCCTATGTGCTGACGATCACCGACCTCGACCCATTCCGCTTCAACCTGCTGTTCGAGCGCTTCCTCAACCCCGAGCGCGTGTCGATGCCGGACTTCGATATCGACTTCTGCCAGGACCGGCGCGGCGAGGTCATCACCTATGTGCAGCAGCGCTATGGCAATGATCGCGTGGCGCAGATCATCACCTTCGGCAAGCTGCAGGCGCGCATGGTCACGCGTGACGTGGGCCGCGTGCTGCAGATGCCCTATGGCCAGGTGGACCGGCTCTCCAAGCTGATCCCCAACAACCCGGCGAACCCCGTTACGCTGGCGCAGGCCATTGATGGCGAACCCAAGCTGCAGGAAGAGCGCGACAAGGACCCCACGGTCCGCACCCTGTTCGATCTCGCCCTGAAGCTCGAAGGCCTCTACCGCAACGCATCAACTCACGCCGCCGGCGTGGTCATCGGCGACCGGCCGCTGGAAGAACTGGTGCCGCTCTACCGCGATCCGCGATCGGACATTCCGGCCACCCAGTTCAACATGAAATATGTGGAGAAGGCCGGGCTCGTTAAGTTCGACTTCCTCGGCCTCAAGACGCTGACGGTGATCGAGAAGGCGCAGAAGCTCATCCGCCTGCGCGAGCCAGCCTTCCACATCGACAACATCCCCTATGACGACCAGAAGACCTACGAGATGCTGGGCCACGGCGACACGGTGGGCGTGTTCCAGCTGGAAAGCTCCGGCATGCGCGACGTCCTCAAGAAGATGCGCGCCGACCGCATCGAGGACATCATCGCCATCGTGGCGCTCTATCGCCCCGGTCCGATGGACAACATCCCGCGCTATATCGCCTGCAAGAAGGGCGACGAAGAGCCGGATTATCTCCATCCGCTGCTCGAGCCGATCCTGAAAGAGACCTACGGCATCATGGTCTACCAGGAGCAGGTGATGCAGATCGCCCAGGTGCTCTCTGGCTATTCGCTGGGCGAAGCCGACCTTCTGCGCCGCGCCATGGGCAAGAAGATCAAGGCCGAAATGGACGCCCAGAAGGAGCGCTTCGTCTCGGGCGCCGCCAAGCAGGAGGTCGATCCGTCCCAGGCCGATAACATCTTCGAGCTCGTGCAGAAATTCGCAGGTTACGGCTTCAACAAGTCGCACGCCGCTGCCTATGCCGTGGTGTCCTACCAGACGGCCTATCTGAAGTCCAATTATCCCGTCGAATTCCTTGCCGCCTCGATGACGCTCGACATGGGCAACACCGACAAGCTCATGCTGTTCCGCCGTGAGGCACAGCGCGTCGGCGTCAAGGTCATCCCGCCATCCGTCAATGCCAGCGGCGTCGATTTCGCCGTGGTGGATGGCGCCATCCTCTATTCGCTCTCGGCCCTCAAGAATGTTGGTGCGGGCGCCATCGACCACCTGGTGAAGGTGCGCGAGGAGGGCGGTCCCTTCAAGTCACTGGGCGAATTCGCCAAGCGCATCGACGCCCGCGTGGTCAACAAGCGCGCGCTGGAAAGCCTTGCCAAGGCCGGTGCCTTTGATTGCCTCAACCCCAATCGCGCGGCTGTGCTTGATGCGGTTGAGTCGATTCTCTCCATGGCCAACCGTGCAGCGAGTGCCGCGCAGGCGGGGCAGAATGACCTGTTCGGCGGCATGTCGAGCAGTTCGGATGATCTGGTGCTCCCGCGCCGCGATGCATGGCTGCCGATGGATCGTCTGGCGCAGGAGTTCGAGGCCGTGGGCTTCTATCTTTCCGGCCACCCACTCGACGACTACATGAAGCCGCTGCAGAAGCTCTCGGTCGATACCTATGCCGCCTTCTACGAGAAGGCGCTGACCAAGGGCGCGCGCGCCGCAAAGCTCGCCGGCACCATCACCCACCGCCAGGAGCGCCGCTCCAAGTCCGGCAACAAGTTCGCCTTCGTCGGCTTCTCCGATCCCACGGGCCAGTTCGAGACCATCTGTTTCTCCGACACCCTCGCCGCCTGCCGCGACCTGCTGGAACCCGGCAATGCCGTCATCGCCCGCGTCGAGGCGGACGTCGAGGGCGAGGAGGTGAAGCTCAGGCTTCAGGGCGTCGAGATGCTGGACAAGGCCGCCGCCCAGATGGTCACGGGCCTCGAAATATTCGTGCGCGATTCAAAGCCGCTGGAGTCGATCGCTGCCCGCCTCAGCAACGGCGGTCGTGCGCCCGTTCGCCTCGTGATGATCATGGAACAGGGCCGCGAGGTGCATGTGTCCCTCGGCAACAAGTTCACCGTGACGCCGCAGATCAAGGGCGCCATCAAGGCGATTGCCGGCGTGGTGGACGTTCAGGATTTCTGATTGCGGCGTTTGGTTTTGTCTCATCATCGCCGGGCTTGGCCCGGCGATCCTTTTTGCGGCAGCGGAAAAGGATGCCCGGGTCAAGCCCGGGCAAGATGATGGTACGGAGGGATGAGAGAACCTATGCCCTCGTCATCCGGCTCAGATAGGTTGCGAAATCATAGTTCGGCCGCTCGAGGTGCGACAGGTGGCCAGGTTTGGCCATCTCTGAGGACAGCCCCCGGTAGACCCGCTCCGTACAGCCCTTGTCCTCGACGTTCACCTTGTCGAGCAGGCCCTTCAGCGTGGCGAAGAGTTCCGGCACGTCCGGGTCGCCGAGGAAGTCATTCGACATGCCGCCGCCGAAGGTGACGTCCACTGAACCAACGCCATTCGGGTGTAGCGAGAGGTACCAGAAGTAGCCGGGCGTCAGCGTGATGAGGAGTGATGGATAAAGCGCCAGCAGGAAGGTGGTGCGCCTCAGGTCGCCCTCCATGCGCGTGTTGGACGGGTGCGCACAGGCGATGCGGAAAGCGGGATCCTTCAGGATGGTGTGCCAGTTGAAGTGTGGCGGCGAGGGCGGGCAGATCATCTCGTCGAGCCTGGAGAGGCCGCCGATGGTACCTGCGTGGCAGACCGGCAGGTGGTAGCTCTCCATGAAGTTCTCGGCGAGGATCTTCCAGTTCGTATTCCACAGGAAGTGCTCGTTGAACCACTCGGTGTAGTTCGCCATGTCGTAGGGCCGGATCAGTTCCGCGACGTCGGCGAAATGCGTGGAAACGGGCGTGGCCTGCGGGTTGAGCGACACCATGATCCAGCCCAGCCACACCTCGCATTTCACTTGCGGCAGGCGGTAGTGCTCCTTGCAGAAACCTTCGTTCGCCTTCATCGCGGGTGCTGCGCGCAAGTTGCCATCGGCCTCGTAGGTCCAGCCATGATAGGGGCAGGTGATCAGTCGCGCATTGCCGCGTCCTTCCAGCAGGGTCGACATGCGATGCAGGCAGACGTTGGACTGGCAGCGCACCTCGCCGTCCTTGCCCCGGATCGCCATCAAGGGCTGGCCCGCGAGTTCGAAGGCGATGTAGTCACCCGCCTCCTTCAGCGAAGAGGCGCGCCCGGCGCAATACCACTCGCGCCCGAAGACCTTTGCCATCTCGGCATCAAGAAAGGCCTGTGAGGTATAGACACTCTTCGGCATCGCCCGGGCTTGCTCGAAGGACAGGGCGACATTGGCGCTGAGCTCGGCAATCGGGTTATTGGCATTCATGTGTGTAACCCTCTCAGAGCAGCCCGCGCTTGGCCAGATTTCTGAACAGGTGGCTTGCGCCGAAGGTCCAGGGGGCGGCCTTGTCGGTCGAGGTCATGCGGTTGGCGAGTGTACCCAGCTGCGGGCTGCTGACCGTCACCACGTCGCCCAGCTTGTGGGTGAAGCCCTTGCCCGGTGCGTCACGGTCCTCCACCGGTGCGAACAGCGTGCCAAGGAATAGTATGGCACCGTCGGGATACTGGTGATGGGCGTTGATCATCTGGTCTACGAGGTCAGCCGGGTCGCGGCTGATCTTCGACATGTTGGAGCCGCCGTTCAGCACGTAACCATCTTCGCCCTCGACCTTCAGGGAGAGTTGCATGTGGCGCACGTCGTCGAGCGAGAACGTGGCGTCGAACAGACGGATCATCGGACCCACCGCGCAGGAGGCATTGTTGTCCTTGGCCTTGCCGAGGAGCAGGGCGGAGCGTCCCTCGACGTCGCGCAGGTTCACGTCGTTGCCCAGCGTGGCGCCCACGATGCGGCCCGTCGAAGCGACGATCATGACCACTTCCGGCTCCGGGTTGTTCCACGTCGAAACCGGGTTCAGCCCCGCCTCCATGCCGCTGCCGACCGAGGCCATGATCTGCGACTTCGTGAAGATCTCGGCATCGGGGCCGATGCCGACTTCGAGATACTGCGACCAAGCACCCTTTTCCATCAGCACCGTCTTGAGGGCCATGGCCTCGGGCGATCCGGCGCGCAGCTTGGAGAGGTCGTCGCCGATCAGCTTGCCGGTGGTGGCGCGGATCTCGACGGCCGCCGACGGGTTGCCGCGCGCCCGCTCCTCGATCACCCGCTCCAGCATCGAGGTGGCGAAGGTTACGCCCGCCGCCTTCAGGGCCTGCAGGTCAACGGGCGCCAGCAGCCAGGGTTTCGATGCATCGCGCGCCTCGGGCGGCGTATTGGCCATGATGGCATCGATGGAGCCAAGGCTTGGCCCGGTCGCCGCGCGGGCCGCTGCTGCCGGGTCCGCCGCCTCGCACAGGTCGCGCATGGTGGGGAAGGTCGAGCTGATGTCGATGAGGCTGCCGCCGTCGCGTTTCACCACGCAGGGACCATCCACCGCGGGGTTCCAGACGCGGCCGACCAGCAGGCCTTCGGCAGGAAGCGAGGATGACGAGAGGTACGGCGAAAGCGACGGCATGGTTGGTCCCCTGAGATGTGAGGCCGCAACCCTATCGCTCAGCGCAGGGCGCTGTCGAGGTCGCTTCGCTCCAGCGGTGTGAGGAACTCGAGGGCGAAACCGCCCTCGAAGTGGCGTACGACCCGGCCCTTCATCCGCCCGAGTGTCACCGGCGAGCCGATCGAGGGCTTGAGTTGGCTGCGGAGGCCCGCACCCGACATCGAGATGTCGATCACCTCGCAGGGTTGCTCCCGTCCGCCCGGCAGCGCGAAGCGGGCGGACTTGCTGCTGGGTTCATAGCGGGTGTGGCGGCGCTCGGCTGCGGCAAGGCCGCGCTCACGACGGATCAGCCAGCGGAGGTGGCGCACGAAACGCGGCTGGCGATTTCCGGCGAAGCTCAAGTTCACCCAGAAGCCGTTGTCAGCGGGTTCGCCTGCCGTTCCATCCACCCGGCCGATGTCCTCGATATAGGCGATGAGCGCCGTTCCCTCGGGCACCGCTTCATCGCCGAGGAAGAGCGCGCTGTCGGGGTCGATGGCAGTGACTTCGCAGGGCCGCTCGGTGCCGTCGGGCAGCAGGTAGCGGGCCGGGAAGGCCTGGGGCATGAGGGCGGCGGATTGCGCCGCAGGCGCCAGCCGCTTGCCGAACTGCGTCACGCAATGGTCTCCGGCGAGGAGGTGTCAGGGAAGGTCGAGACCACCCGATATCAGGCGGAACTTGCGGGGGGCCTGTGGCTCCGGCCTGGCACCCATGTTTTCGGGTCGTCCGTCGAACATCCGAAGGCTTGCGAGGTCCGCCGGGGCCAGTCGCTCATAGTGCCAGATGTCCGGGTTGCCATGCGGGAACAGCCCGCCCAGCACATGCACGTTGAGACCGTCGCGCGCCATCACCGGCAGCGCCAGCATGTCGGCGCCGATTTTCTGGCCCTTGTCGGTGCGGTAGCGCAGGCGGAAGTGCGCCGGCTGCAGCTTCGTGGTCACCACGCCGAGTGCTCGCTGGATGGAACTCCGCTCGAACGGTTCCCAGCCGGTGAGGAAATCCTTGCCGGTCATTTCCTGCTTGAGGAAGGCACAGACTGCGGTTCCGGCAAGGCGGTAGGTGTAACCCCGGGCTTTGCCCACTGGTTCCACAATGAACAGCCACGCCGCCTGCCGGCGGAATTGTCTCAGATCGAGATCGGTGCGGACGGGGGCGGGGCGCTGATCCTTGAGGTCCAGCCACAGGCCCAGCAGCTTGCGGGCGCCCGGATGGAGGATCAAATCCTCTTGGCTTCCCCGTGCCTCCCCGCTAACCCACATGTCGCAAACCCTCTCCGGGGCGCTTGTCCCCGGTGTACCAGAATGATCCTACGGGGCTTTCATTGCAGACCCCGTGCCACAAGGAAGGACCAGCGTGTCGGAGCACCATCCCCCGCGCGGCAACTGGGCCCCGGCCAAGCCGCCGCCGGCCTTCAACGTTCCAGCCGTCGTCTTGGCGGTCATTGCCGTCCTCGTGGCGATCTATGCCGGGCTGTGGCTGCTGGGTGAGGATTGGGACATCTGGTCGCTCTACGCGCTGTCGCTGATCCCGGTGCGCTTCACGCAGCCGGGTTACCCCATGCCCGCGGGTTCGCAATACTGGTCGCTCGCCACCTACATGCTGCTGCACGGCAGCTGGACGCATCTTGCCTTCAACTGCATCTGGCTCCTGATCTTCGGAACGCCCGTGGCCCGCTACCTGGGCAATGCGCGGTTCCTGCTCGTCAGCCTCGTGTCCGGAGTGCTTGGCGGGCTGTGCAGCCTGTTCCTGCACTGGGGGCAGGAGATCATCATCGTCGGCGCCTCGGGCGCGGTGATGGGCCTGATGGGGGCGGCGCTCCCGCTGATGTATGGCGAGCGCCTGCCACACGGCGGCTGGCGGCCGGCGAATTTCGGCGAGCTCCTCACCAATCGTCGTGCCCTGGTGTTTACAGGCGTGGTGCTGGCGATCACCCTGTTTTCGGGTGGCACCGGCTGGACGGGCAATTCCTTCATGGCCGAGAGCTCGATTGCCTGGGAGGCGCACATTGGGGGCTTCATCGGCGGCATCCTCGCCTTCTACGTGCTGGCAAGGCGGATGCGCCCCGCCTGAAACCGTGTTAGCCTCTCCTCCTTACGCGCAGGAAGGAGGCTACCCTTATGGCAGTTGCTCACATCCTCAGGCAGAAGGGCACATCGGTTTTCACCGTGGAGCCCGGAGACAGTGTCCAGACCATCGTCGACATGCTCGCCCGGCATCGGATCGGTGCGGTGGTGGTGGTTGACCCGTTCGGTGGCATCGCCGGCATCGTCTCGGAGCGCGATGTGGTGCGCGCCATGGTGGGCGATGCCGCTGCGGTCGTCACCAAGACCGCCAGGGACATCATGACCGCGAAGGTCCGCACCTGCACGCCAAATGACTCCGAAACCGAACTCATGCTGATGATGACCGAGAGTCGCATCCGCCATCTGCCCGTCATCGCCAATGGTCGTGTCGCGGGCATGGTGTCGATCGGCGACGTCGTGAAACTCCGCATCGAGTCGATGGAGGCCGAGGCGGACCAGATGAAGACCTACATCGCCTCAGCCGGCTGAAGCTCACACCCGGAACGCCATCAGGGCTGCTTGTGATGCCGCTCATGCGGACATCTGGCGTGTCCGTTCTTGAAGTGCGTGCTGGTTCCTGCGCCGTGCTCCATGCTGCCGCGCGCGTCCAAATGCGCATTGACCTTCCCGTTAGCACTTCTAAAGGAATACTTAGTAACAAAGCAGCGAATAAGTACAAACACCGAGGAGAGGTCCGTATGCTTCCCATGCTCCGCCGTACCCGTGCCGTGGCGCTCGCGCTGATTTCACTCGTGGCGGTGCCAATGGTGGCGCAGCAGCTTTCGCCCATCGGCGAGGCGCATGCGGGCAAGCGTCCGATCACCAGCATAGCTGACATTCGCCGGTTGGCGGCGGAAGCCTATGTCTGGGGCCTCGCACCCGAATTCACCTGGCGCTTCGCCAAGTACAACACCACGATCAGCGCACCGATCAATGCGCTCACCTATGGCGTCAACCCTGCGGCCTGGAATAATGCGGCCACCAATGCGGGCGATTCATCGGTGATCTACATCAATGGTTTCATGGATTTCAGTTCGGGCGCTGAACTCGTGCTCACCGTGCCGCCGTCGCGCAGCCAATACTACGTCGTCAATTATCTTGATGACTACATCAACACCATCGGCAGCATCGGCACGCGGACGACGCCGTCTGATGTCGCGCAGTCCTACCTGCTGGTTGGCCCCAGGTCGCGTTTCGCCAACCAGAAGGTTGCGACGATCGGCGGCCGCAAGTTCCCGGTGATGGCGTCCGATACCAACCTCAACTGGATGCTCATCCGCATCCTGACGAATACGCTTGCCGATAGTTCCGTGCCGAACTCCACGCAATCCGTCTATGACAATGTCAGCAAGAAGTTCGCGCTGAACACGCTGGCGCAGTTCCGTGCCAATGGCTACCAGCCGGTGTTCCCGACTGACTACACAAATCCTCCGCCCACCGATGCGGAGATCGCGCAGGCCCAACCTTACAAGGACACGCCGACCGAGGCCGTTCGCTTCCTGGAACAGCTTGGTCAGTCGCTGGTGAAGAGCCCCTTGCCGCGCTTCAACACGGCGTTAGGTGGCACCCCGTTGCGCAAGCTCTCGGCCTACGTCGTGCCGCAATACGGTGCGAAGACGCTGTATCTTCCGCCTTCTTACGGCCAGCTGGCGACATTGCGTCACTTCTCGAAGATTGGCCTTACGGCGAATGGCTACAAGGTTCCGGCAGGTTGGGGTGCGGAGCAGCTCGCCGCCCTTCAACAGGGCTATGAGGATGGCCAGAACCTGCTGAACGCAGTCATTTCCAGCCAGTCGGCCGGTTCCGGCACCAATTACTGGACGATCCTCAACGACATGATCGGCACTTACCCGAATTCACTCACCGGTTATCTGGTGCGGTCCACCATCGTGCTCAATGGTGGCTCGGCCAACGTTCCGCTGGATGCCGTCTATCCCACCATGACCAGCAATGACGGCACCAGTCTGCTCGACGGCAACCAGACCTATTCGATCACCTTCACGGAAGCCCAGCTCGGCGCGCAGCTGCCCGTGATCGGCATCTATCCTCCGCAGGTGACGAATGCCGAGGGCGGGATCAAGGGTTTCTGGTCGCTCACCGTCTACCAGCCGGATGCCAGCGAAGTGGCAGCACCTTATCTCCCGCAGTCCTCGGTCCTCAACACGGCCTTTTCGACGGCGGACGTGGAAGTGCTGGCAGTTGATCCCACGGCGGAAACCATCACGGTCACATCGCCGAACTGGGGCAAGCTCGTGGCCAGCACGCCGATCCTGTTCGCGGGCTCGGCTGCAGCAGGATGCGGCCTCAGTGCAGGCACGGTCTACTTTGTTGCGGCTGATCCCGTGCAGGGCACCGGGGCTGGTGGTGTCGCCACTTACACCTTCCCGGTTTCCACGCAGTGGAAACAGGATATTTCGACGGACAATGTTCCGATCCAGTATTCAGGGCAGGCGCAAGGTGCCGTCGGTCTCAACTGCAACTCCGGAACCAATCTCGACTGGGGCATGGTGAGGCCTGTCTCGCAGCTTGGGTCGAGCGAACTGGAAGATGGTAAGCTGGTGAAGAACAACGATGGCTCGCTCACCGTCTGGCTGTCGCCCACGCTGCCCAGCGGCGTTCCGGCCACCAACTGGATCCCCACGCCGTCCAGCGCCTATTACAACGGTATCTATGGTTCGAGTCCGGCCATCAGCACCACGCTGCAAGTGATCCTGCGCAGCTACTATCCGACGCCGGGCAACGAGCCGCCGTCGATCCTGCCTTATACGGCGGGCAATCTGGCGGAAAGCTATATCCCGCCGGCGATCGTCACGGCGCCCTAGTACACGTCCTTCGGGTCGAACAGGCGGGCCTCGTCGATGAAGACGAGCCCGCCGTCTTCGACTCGGCGGTAGAAGCAGCTGCGGCGTCCGGTGTGGCAGGCTGCACCCTTGCCCTGCGGCTCGGCCTTGATCAGCAGCACGTCCTGGTCGCAGTCGGTGAGGATCTCGACGACTTTCAGGGTCTCGCCGGAGGTCTCGCCCTTCTTCCACAGGCTGTTGCGGCTGCGGCTCCAGAAATGCGCGATGCCGGTGTCCTGCGTCAGGCGAAGCGCCTCCGCGTTCATGTGCGCAACCATCAGCACGGCGTTGTCCCGCGCATCGCTGACGATGGCGGTGATCAGGCCGGATGAATCGAACCTCGGCTGAAACCTGTCGGTCTCGTCGAGGTCGCTTTGCATTTAGAGGGAAAAGCCGTTGCTCGGCGCGCGGACAAGTTCCATGAACCGCGCCTGCAGCACCGGGTTGGTCTTGAACTCGCCGGTGAACTGCGTTGTGATGGTGGCCACGTTTCGCTTGCCGATGCCGCGCATCGACATGCAGGTGTGAACCGCTTCCACCAGCACGGCGACGCCGCGCGGGTTCAGCGAGTCCGAGATGGCGTTGGCGATCTGCGCCGTCATCGTCTCCTGCGTCTGCAGGCGGCGGGCATAGATCTCGACCACGCGGGCAAGCTTCGAGATGCCGACCACTGCCGTCTTGGGCAGGTAGGCCACATGGACGCGGCCGATGAAGGGGGCGATGTGGTGCTCGCAATGCGAGTTGAACTCGATGTCACGCAGCATGACGATGTCGTCATAGCCGCCGACGTCGGTGAAGGTGCGCGACAGCGCCTCGGCCGGGTCGTCCTCATAGCCCGAGAAATACTCGCGGAAGGCCTTGGCCACGCGCTTCGGCGTGTCGAGCAGGCCTTCGCGGTCCGGGTTGTCTCCAGCCCAGGCGAGCAGGGTGCGGACGGCCGCCTCGGCCTCTTCCTGGGAAGGGCGCTTCACGGCCTTGGACGGGATCTTCTTGACAACGGCTTCCATATTCCTGACTTCACTTTCCGCATGACAGGCCAGACTTGCGCCTGTGGACAAGCCGCCCCCATATCATGGGGCAGGCCCCGCTGGCAAACCGCCAAACGACGGTTTCCGGCCACAGGCGAATGGGCTAGGATGTTGGAATGATTAACGAGATTTACAACCGTCAGATTCTGGGCTTCGCAGCAGACATTCCCCGTTTGCAACGCTTGGGCGCCCCGGACGCCACCGCCATGGCCATTTCCCGCCTCTGTGGTTCCAAGGTCACTGTCGATGTTGCCATGAAGGACGGGGTGGTCAGCGACTTCGGGCAGGAGGTCAAGGCCTGCGCCCTTGGCCAGGCCTCGTCCTCGATCATGGCCCGCCACGTGGTGGGATCGACTCCGGAAGAGCTCCGGGCGGTCCGCGACCAGATGTACAAGATGCTGAAGGAGGAGGGCCCGGCGCCCACCGGCAAATGGGCCGATCTCGAGGCCCTGCTGCCCGTGCGCGACTTCAAGGCCCGCCACGCCTCCACGCTCCTCACGTTCGATGCCGTGGTGGACGCCGTGAACCAGATCGAAGCGAAAGAGAAGCAGGCAGCCCATGGCTGAGCCCATCAAGGCGTTGGACCTTCCGGCCCGCACGAAAACAATCTACCCACCGCCCTATGACGCCGCCCTTGCGGGCCGCGCCAAGCGGGCGCTGGGCGACGTCTTCAACCTCACCCAGTTCGGCGTGAACCTCACGGTGCTGGCGCCCGGCGCTTCCTCCGCACATCGCCACTGGCATGAGAGCGAGGACGAGTTCGTCTATGTGCTGGAGGGCGAGGTGACCCTCGTCGACGACGAAGGCGAGCATGTGCTGACGCCCGGCATGTGTGTTGGCTTCAAGGCCGCCGTGCCGAATGGCCACAAGCTGATCAACAACTCGAACGCCCACGCAATGTACCTTGAGGTTGGCACCCGCGCCGAGGGCGACCGTGCCCATTACCCCGAGGCCGACATGCTGGCGGTGAAGGAAAACGGCAAGTACCGCCTGACGCACAAGGACGGGACGCCCTACTAGGGCGTCCTGCCGGGCGCCTCAGTGCTGTTGCGGCGGCGGCCCGTTCTTGATCCGCTCCCAGAAATCCTCGCGGTTGTTGGACTTCGGGAAGGGTTCCTCCGGCACGGCGCATCCGAGGAAGACGCAGAGCGGTTCCCAGCCGTCGCGATAGTCGAACACCAGCAGCCTGTCGCCCAGGGTGGCCTTCACGGCCTCGACGTGGTCATTGTAGGCGTCGATGAGGTCGTCACGCTCGGTGGGGCCATAAAACCCGGCCTTGCCAAGCACGGCCTTGCCCATGCTCATGAAAGGCTGCATCGGCGGCGGCGCATGGTCTGCCCCCATCATGAGCTTGTGGATGGTCTCCGAGAAGCTCTCGTACCAGCTCTCCGCACTGCGGCTTGAGATCACGAATTTGGCGTCGGGATATTTCTCCGACAATTCCAACCAGAATGATGCTGTGGGCCAATCCACAGCGGAATTGTATCCGGCATAGAGTTCATCGAAATCCGCGGCGCCTTCTGCGGCTCTTTGCCATGCGGGGGCATGCCGTGGCACGTCCTTGAAAACCTCTTTCATGTGGTGCGTGGGGCCGTAGCCCAGTTTCTCAAGCGCCAGCTTGAGAGAATATGTCCCGGTCCGGCCAACGCCGGCGCCGATCACTTGCAATGGCATCACGTTCCTCCAGCTTTCAGGTGTCGCTCCCGATGAAACGCTATCCGAACGCGAAGAATGCACCACGCACTTGCACGCGATGGCTTCACCCAAAGCGGTGAAACCCGGAAATAAATCAAAAGCAAGTAAGTCTATGGGTGCAATCTAGTAAATTGGCTCTCGAATGCTCCAGTTCACTTGCGCCGCTTGTCCTCGATGTCCGGCGCATGCGGGAAGCGCGACTTCAGGTCCCGGTCCGTCACGCTCATGTGGTTGCGCGTATACTGCTCGGAGGCATCACGCAGTGGCTGGAAGTCCCATGGGAAGTGGCTGCCGTGCTTCAGCGCCTCGAACATCATGTGTCGCGCCTGCTGGCTTTCGAGAACTTGCGCGTTGATGCGCGCAATGTCGAACCTGGCCTCCACTTCGGCGCGGAATGACTTCGCCAGAGGGAGCGTCGCTGCAATGTTCTTCAGTTCCAGCGGATCGTCGTCGAGATTGTAGAGCTGATCGGGGTCCACCGGCGAATGGATGAACTTCCAAGGGCCGCGCCGCAGCATGTACATCGGTGCAATCGCGCCCTCGGCAAGATATTCGCCCCAGGCGGTGCCCTCCGGGTTTTCCGGCGCACCCTTCAGCAGCGGATAGAGGGAACGTCCGTCCACCGGTCGCGCCAGCTGCGCCTTGCCGTCATGGCCGATGTCGGCGAGTGTCGGCAGGATGTCGGCCAGCGTCACCGGTTCCTTCACCCGCCGGGCCTTGAAGCGCCTTGGGTTCCACACCAGCATCGGCACATGGGCCGAGGGTTCCAGATAACTCATCTTGTACCAGAGACCGCGCTCACCCAGGAAGTCGCCGTGGTCGGAGGTGAACACGATCACCGTATCGTCGAGTTTCCCTGAAGCCTCGAGCGCCGCAATCATCTGCCCCAACAGATCATCGACATAGGAGATGTTGGCGTAGTAGCCATGCCGCGCCTTGCGCAGGTCATCCTCCGTCACCGTGTAGTCGTCCATGGCGGAGACATCGTAGAGGCGCTGGCTATGGGCATCGAGTGTGCGCCGCTCCATGCGTGGAACGGCCGGCAGGTCGATGTCGGCGTCCTTGTACAGGTCCCAGAACTTCTTGCGCGCCGCATAAGGGTCATGCGGATGCGTGAAGGACGCCATCAGGCAGAACGGCTTGTCGGGGTCGAAGCGCACATAGTCATAGATCTTGCGGATGGCGAGGAAGGCCACCTCGTCGTCGAACTCGAGCTGGTTGGTGATTTCGGCGATGCCCGGCTGCAGCACCGATGTCATGTTGTGGTACCACCAGTCGATGCGCTCCTGCTTCAGGCGCCAGTCCGGCGTCCAGCCGAAATCGGCGGGGTAGATGTCGGTGGTGAGGCGTTCCTCGAGGCCATGCTGCTGGTCCGGACCGACGAAATGCATCTTGCCGGAAAGGCAGGTCTTGTAACCCGCCAGACGGAGGTAATGCGCCCAGGTGGGGATGGAGGAGGGAAACTCGGCGGCATTGTCATAAACGCCGGTACGCGAGGAGAGGAGCCCGTTCATCACGGTGGCGCGCGCCGGCGAGCACAGGGGGCTCGTCGAATAGGCATTCTCGAAGACGACGCCCTCGGCCGCCAGCCTTGAGAGGTTCGGCGTCTTTACGAGCTTGTGCCCATGGAAGGGCAGGAACTGTGCGGCCAGCTGGTCGGCCATGACGAAGAGGATATTGGGTTTTGTGTCTGACATCGCCGCCCTATAAGCTGCACGGATCGAAAATGAAAACCGTTCTTCTGGCTCTCATCCGGTTCTACCAGCTTACTTTATCGGCCCTGATCGGCCGACGCTGCCGCTATTTACCGACCTGTTCCGACTACACCAGCGACGCCATCGTCAAGCACGGCGTGAAGCATGGCCTGGTGCTGGGCTTCGCCCGCGTGTGCCGCTGCAACCCCTGGGGTCAGTCGGGCTTCGATCCGGTGCCGGAGGTCTATGAAGGCCCGGTCTGGCGCATGAAGGAGCCCGAAGCGTCTTCTCCCGCTTCCTCAGCGGGAGAAGAAGGGACCCGTTGCGGCACGCTACGGGGAGATGAGGGTAAACCAGGGTCCATTTAGCCTTTGGAGCTTGCTGTCCCTCACCTCCCCCAACTGCGTTGGGGCCGCTTCCTCTCCCGCCCTGCGGGAGAGGACGATGATCTTGACCCCGCCGCTGCGGCCCCCTAAACCCGCCCCGCATTTCAATATTTCGCTTACCCGCTTCGTTGGCGGGAGTGAGCAGGAGGACAGCATGATTTCGTTGACGTTCCCGGACGGCGCCACGCGCCAGGTTGAAGCCGGGGTCTCCGCCCGCGATGTGGCGGCATCCATTTCCAAGTCGCTCGAGAAGAAGGCCGTGGCTGCCGTGGTGAACGGCACCTTGGTCGACCTCGCCGATCCCATCACCACCGAGTCCACGCTGAGGATTGTCACGCGCGACGACGCGGAAGCGCTCGAGCTCATCCGCCATGACGCCGCCCACGTTCTGGCCGAAGCGGTGCAGGAACTTTTCCCCGGCACGCAGGTGACGATCGGCCCGGTCATCGAGAACGGCTTCTACTATGATTTCTTCCGCAACGAACCCTTCACCACGGAGGATTTCGCCGCGATCGAGAAGAAGATGCGCGAGATCATCCAGCGCGACAAACCCTTCACCAAGACGACGAAGACGCGAGACGAGGCGAAGGACTTCTTCCGCGCCAAGGGTGAGCTTTTCAAGGTCCAGCTGGTCGACGCCATTCCCCAGGGCCAGGACATCAAGTTCTACGACCAGGGTGGTTGGAGCGATCTCTGCCGCGGGCCGCACATGACGTCGACGGGCAAGATCGGCAACGCCTTCAAGCTCATGAAGGTGGCCGGCGCCTATTGGCGCGGCGATAGCAAGAACCCGATGCTGACGCGCGTCTATGGCACGGCCTGGGCCAATGAGAGCGACCTCAAGGCCTATCTCCACGCTCTGGAGGAGGCCGAGAAGCGCGACCACCGCAAGCTCGGCCGCGAGATGGACCTGTTCCACTTCCAGGAAGAGGGCCCGGGCGTCGTGTTCTGGCACGCCAAGGGCTGGACCATGTTCCAGCAGCTCATCGCCTACATGCGCCGCCGCCTGGCCAAGCTCGACTATGACGAGGTGAACGCGCCGCAGCTTCTGGATAAGTCGCTGTGGGAAACCTCTGGCCACTGGGGCTGGTACAAGGAGGCGATGTTCGCCGCCACCTCCGCCGGTGAGACGACCGAGGACGACCAGGTCTTCGCCATCAAGCCGATGAACTGCCCCGGCCACGTGCAGATCTTCAAGCATGGCCTCAGGTCCTACCGTGAGCTACCGCTGCGCCTCGCCGAGTTCGGCAACGTGCACCGCTACGAGCCGTCGGGGGCACTCCACGGCCTCATGCGGGTGCGCGGCTTCACGCAGGACGACGCGCACATCTTCTGCACGGAAGACCAGATGAAGGACGAATGCCTCGCCATCAACGATCTCATCCTCTCCACCTACAAGGACTTCGGCTTCGATAACATCGTGGTGAAGCTCTCGACGCGGCCTGAAAAGCGCGTGGGTTCGGACGAGGCCTGGGATCGCGCCGAAAGCATCATGTCGAAGGTGCTGGAGCAGATTGCCGCGGACTCCGGCGGCAAGATCAAGACGGCGGTGAACCCGGGCGAGGGCGCTTTCTACGGCCCCAAGTTCGAATATGTGCTGCGTGATGCGATCGGCCGTGACTGGCAGTGTGGCACGACCCAGGTGGACTTCAACCTGCCCGAACGCTTCGGCGCCTTTTATATAGGGGCGGACGGCGAGAAAAAGGTGCCGGTGATGATCCACCGCGCCATCTGCGGCTCGATGGAGCGCTTCCTCGGCATCCTGATCGAGCATTTCGCCGGCCACTTCCCGCTGTGGCTGGCGCCGACCCAGGTGGTGGTGGCGACGATCACGTCCGACAGCGACGTCTATGCCGTCGAGGTCCGCGACCTGCTGCGCAAGGCGGGGTTGCGCGCCGAGGCCGATCTCCGCAACGAGAAGATCAACTACAAGGTCCGCGAGCACTCGGTGGGCAAGGTGCCGGTCATCCTCGTGGTCGGCAAGCGCGAGATGGAGGAGCGCGCCGTCAGCGTCCGCCGCCTCGGATCGCAGGACCAGACGCCGATGACGCTCGACGCGGTGAACGCCGCGCTGAAGGACGAGGCCACGCCGCCGGACCTGAGGCGCGAGTAAGGACCGCCTCCACCCTTTGACACTCATCATGCCCGGGCTCGACCCGGGCATCTTTTTTGGCCCCACAAAAAAGGATCGCCTGGACAAGCCCGGCGATGATGGTTCGTATTGGTGGCGAACCCACCCCTTACTGCGTCGGGTCGGGCTCCTGCTGCATCACCACGAAGTTCTTGGCGGAGCGCGTATCCGGCGTTGAAGGAAGGTCGGTGGTGACGAAGACGAGGCCGACGTGGAAGGAGTCCTGGATCGCCTTGATCACGTCCGGCTCGGCGCGCACGCGGTCGATCACGGTGGTGTCCACCACGCCCGTCTCGCCGTGGGCGATGGCGCACCACTTCATCTTGCCGTCCGACGTCTTCTCGAGGATGAAGACATGGTCGCCCAGCGGCTGGTCTGGGTTGGTGATCGTGGCCACGCCCTTGGCGATGGTGTCACCGTTCTTCAGCACCTCGATGGTCTTGTCGGGGCTGCTGACCAGAATGGACACGGTGACGGCATTCGGGTCGTCCGGGCTCGGCTGGTTCTGGCCCTTCAGCTTGTCGGCCTGCGCGGCAATGTCCTTGTCGGCATCAGCCGACAGTACGAGGCCGGGATGGTCGACGTCGACCGGGTCTGATGCTGCGTTGGCGATGATCACCACCGTGCCGAGCTGCGTCACAGTGAAGAGCAGTGCGGAGAAGGCCAGCGGCAGGCGCACGCAGCCATGCGAGTCAGGATATCCCGGCAGCTCGCCCGCATGCAGCGCCACGCCCGACCAGGTGAGCCGGTTCATGTTCGGCATCGGCGCATCGTTGTATTCGTCGGAGTGGTGGTCCTTGTCCTTCTGCAGGATCGAGAACACGCCGGTCGGCGTGTCATGGCCCGGCTTGCCGGTGGAGCAGGTGGACACCGCAATGCGGATGCCGTTACGATAGACGAACACCCGCTGGTCGGGGATCGACACGATGATCGCCACCGGCCCCTCGGGCGAGCGCTCCGGGTTCCAGGTATACTGGCCGGGCTTCATGTCCTTGAAGTCTTCGGTATCGACCTGCTGGGCCAGCACGGTCCGGCCGGCGATGGTCCAGGCTGCGAAAAGGGTGCTGGCGGCCAGCAGCGAGCGGCGGGAAATGGGGGTGCTGTTCATGCGGGAATCTCTCATGCCTTTGGTGGGGTCGGGATTCGCATGCGGGGCAGGCGGGCGTCAAGTTAACGAACAAATACCGTATTTCTACGGAGCGACGGTGCAGCCTCACTTCAATAGACGCACGTCCCCGTCTATCCGTCACCCCGGCGAAAGCCGGGGCCCAGCTTCGGGCATCTGTTGCGGGGAAAGCTGGGTCCCGGCTTTCGCCGGGATGACGG
>NZ_JBAXGR010000032.1:0-36797 GCF_037139295.1 Aestuariivirga sp. | reverse complement strand
GGAATGGCTTCCGCCTGGATGGGGGTGGGGGTCGTGTAACCCGCAGCGGTGACCGCTTCGAGGGTTCTGGCGCTCAGTCCGAGCTCGGAAAACTGCATGTGGAGTGTAAAGACCGTTCTGGCGACTTTGGTTTGATGTCCGAAAATGCGCCGCGGGCGAATTGCGCCAAAAGGGCCCGGGCGCTGGATTACGCCGCACATAGGGATTCCGGTGGGGAAAGTCAATTCTTGGCAGGTCTACGACTTGCCGAAATGCCTCCCCGGCGACATTCTCTGCCTCCGCCGGGGTGTATCCCGGTCCGGGCCTGCCGATTCGCGTCAGGCCGGCCACATGTCATAATTGGGGGACTGAACTCATGAAGAAGTATTTCGCCGAATTCTTCGGCACATTCTGGCTGGTGTTCGGCGGCTGCGGCTCCGCCGTGCTGGCCGCCGCCTTCCCGGAACTCGGCATCGGCTTCGCCGGCGTCGCACTGGCCTTCGGCCTCACCGTGCTGACCATGGCCTATGCCGTGGGCCACGTCTCGGGTGCCCATTTCAACCCCGCCGTGTCGGTTGGCCTTGCCACCGCCGGCCGCATGCCCTGGGGCCATGTGCCGGGCTACATCGCCTCGCAGGTGCTGGGCGGCATCGTGGCGGCGGCCGTGCTCTACCTGATCGCCAGCGGCAAGGCCGACTTCGTGGCCGGCGGCTTCGCGGCCAACGGCTTCGGCGAGCATTCGCCGGGCGGCTATGCGCTGTCCTCCGTCATCGTCTGCGAAATCGTGATGACCGCCATGTTCCTGGTCGTCATCCTCGGCGTCACCCACAAGAACGCGCCCGCCGGCTTCGCGCCGCTGGCCATCGGCCTGTGCCTGACGCTGATCCACCTCGTGTCGATCCCGGTGTCCAACACCTCGGTGAACCCGGCCCGCTCGCTGGGCGTCGCCTTCTTCTCCGAGCCCTGGGCCATGCAGCAGATGTGGGTGTTCTGGATCGCGCCGATCGCCGGCGGCGTTCTCGGCGCCATCATCCACCGGATGATCTCCGAGGACTGAAACTCCTCCGATCACTGACGAAAAAGGGGCGGTCCTTTTGCAAGGTCCGCCCCAGTTTGTACGCACGGGAGGTCACGAGGAAGAGGAGGGAGGAGAACGCCCGACTCAATGAATATTACCCCAGTGTAAACTGTAATCTTACTTATTAAAAGCTTTGCTATTGGGTGAGCGCGGCTGACCCAAAACGTGATTTGACCGCATGCTGCATCAGGGTCACCATTACAGCATCAGAACGCGAGAGGTCTCGAACACTGATGCCGCCCACGCAGATCCAGCAGTCTTGAGCACGCTCAGCTTGCAGCGCAGGCCGGGTTGCTCTCATCACATCACTGAACATGTGGCCGCTTCAACGCGGCATTGAATCCCTGAATGAAAGGGTTGAGCGCTGAAGAGCGCGGACAGGCCCCGTGAGGCTCATCGCCTCCGGGGCCATCTCGCGTTCAGAAATCGCTTCGTGCTTTGTGCGGCCTGTTCTAGGGTGGCGGCAACAGGCAAGGGAGACGTGCATGAAGGTGATCAGGCTGAAGGCCCCGGGCGGGCTCGACCACCTCACCATGGTGGAGGTTCCGGAAGCAGCGGCACCGGGCAAGGGCGAGATCACCGTGAGGCTGCACGCGAGCTCGCTCAATTATCACGACTATCGCGTGATGGCGGTGCCCGGTTCGGTGGCGGACGGGCGCATTCCCATGTCGGACGGCGCGGGCGTGGTGGAGGCGGTGGGCGCGGGCGTCACCTCGTTCAGGCCGGGCGATCATGTCGTGTCGCATTTCTTCCCCGGCTGGATCAGCGGCGAGCCCTATCTGCCGGGCTTCGAGACGACGCCGGGCGATGGCGTCGACGGCTATGCGCGCGAGCGCGTGACGGTGCCGGACTTCTTCTTCACGCAGGCGCCCAAGGGCTGGTCGCATGAGGAGGCCGCCACCATCACCACGGCGGGCCTCACCGCGTGGCGCGCGCTCATCGTCAACGGCAACCTCAAGGCGGGTGACACGGTGCTGGTGCTGGGCACGGGCGGCGTGTCCATCGCCGCCCTGCAACTGGCGAAGGCGATGGGCGCCACGGTGATCGCCACCTCGTCGTCGGATGAGAAGCGCGCCAGGCTGGAAGCCCTGGGCGCGGCCCACACGCTCAACTACAAGACCCAGCCCGACTGGGGCACAGGTGTGAATGACTGGACGGGTGGTCGCGGTGTTGATCACGTCGTCGAGGTCGGCGGCCCCGGCACGCTGCCGCAGTCGATCGAGGCGGTGCGGGTGGGCGGCCACATCTCGCTGATCGGCGTCCTCACCGGGCGCAGCGGCGAGGTGCCGACCGGCGCGCTGATGCGCAAGCAGGCGCGCCTCCACGGCCTCATCGTCGGCAACCGCGTGCAGCAGCAGGATTATGTGCGCGCGCTGGAAGCGACAGGCATCCGGCCGGTGATCGACAGTTCATTCCCGCTGGAGAAGATTGCCGATGCCTTCCGCCATGAAGAATCCGGCAGGCACTTTGGCAAGATCTGCCTCACCTGGTGAGGCAACTTACCGCCGGCGGTAGAGTTCGTATTTGCCGATGGTCTTGTCGTAACTGTAGTCGTTCCACAGCGCCCGGAAGCCGGCATCGGTTTCCAGGAAGGCGAGCAGATCGAACTCGGCGCGGCTCCAGCCGCTGGCCGTATCGTTTCGCTCGACGATCACCAGGTCCGGTTTCCGCTCCAGTTCGCGCCTCGCCTGGCCGAAGGTGAGCTGCCTCGCCTTTTCCTGCAATTCAGGCCCGGCCAATGGCTCGCGCGCCGCGCTGATGAAGATGGGCCAGATCGCGAGCCCCTTGTAGTCCGACGCGGTGTAAAGCGCCGTCGGGAAGGCGGGAAATGGTCCGATTGCAAACGACAGGAAGCTGGGCGAGCGGTCAATCTCCGGCAGGAGCCGCGCCATCGTCTTCTGGCTTTCCGTCGGCCTGGTGAAGTCCAGCGTGAACCTGCCGATGATGTAGACGAGGATCAGCAGGTTGATCACGGCACACACCGCCACCAGGCGCCGCGCATTGAACGTGCGCGCCATCAGGAACAATGCCAGAAAGCCCCATGCCGCGAGGAAGTGGTAACTGAAGCCCTTGTACTGGATAAGGGCTGCGATGGTGAAGCCGAAGGTGGCTGCAATGAAGCCGCGCGCGGAAGGTTGCGGTGCTCCCGCCAGAGAGAATGGCACTGCAGACAGCAGGATGAAGCCGCCAATCTTCCATGTGGAGCTGGTTTCCATATGGGCCGCCCAATAGGTGGCGCGCGCCAGCGGCATGAATTCAAACAGATAGGGCTGGAAGAAAAGAACCAGTGACACTGCGTAGGCAGCGCCTGTTGCGGCGATGGCCACTTCCTCGGTGCTGATCTTGCGGCGCGTGGCGAAGACGAGGACGAGCGCAATGAGAAAGTGGGGCTTGATGGCAAATCCCACCCCCGCCATCACCCCGCTGATGATCGCCCCGCCACGGTTGCGGCAGGGACCCGCCACATAGGGTGCGGTGAGCATGAAGGCGATCTGCTCGCGTTGGCCGAAGGTGCCTGGAAGAACAAAGGCGACGAACAGCGCAAGCGTGATGGTGAGCGGCAGGCGGAGTTTGGCGTCGCAGGTTTGCCAGAACATGGCGACCGACGCACAGGCCATCGCCGTGACCCACAGCTTGACCGCCAGATCGTAACCCAGCCAGGGCGCGAAGAAGGCCGCCGGCGCATAGATCATGAAGGCCAGCGGCGGGTTCACTTCGTAAACGTCGACCCCGAAGACGGGCGGCCCCATGACCTGGCCCGCTGTCCAGGTGAGGAAGGCGACGTCGGAATTGACCGTCTCCCATGACTGCATGAACAGGATAGATGCCGCCGTGAAGGCGACCAGCAGCAGGCAGGTGATCAGGCCACTGCTCTGCCAGTCTGGCTTGTAGGTGTCACTCAACGGCAGGTCCTTCGCGTCACGGGACAATCAGGCATTGCATATCGCAGCCCGGTTTACGCAAGATGACCAAGAGACGCTGGAGAAAACCGCCGCGCCGAAGCCGGGCGGCGGTTCTGACGGGTCTATTCCAGCCGTGCCGGGAAGCCGGGAGCGCGGAGATCGGTGTTCAGCACGTCCTCGAGCAGCTTGGCGATCTGGGTGGACTGGGCCGCACCACCATAGGCCGCCTTGCCTTTCATGAAAGTCTGCTGGGTCATGGAGGCCAGATCGAGCGGCACGCTGAACTCCTTGCCGAAGTTCATGGCGAAGCCCAGGTCCTTCAACGCCAGGTCCATGGTGAAGGCAATGTCATAGCTGCCGTTGAGGATCAGCTGGCCCTCCGTCTCGTGCACGAAGCTCGAGCCCGATGAGGCGGTGATGGCGTGCCAGGCCTGGCCCAGGTCGAGGCCGCCGCGCTTGGCGAGCATGAGGGCTTCTGCATCCGCCACGAGGTGGATAAAGGCCAGCATGTTGGTGATGACCTTGATGACCGCCGCCGAGCCGATGGGGCCCATGAGGAAAATCTTCTTGCCGATGGTTTCAAGCGCCGGCCTGAATTGCTCGAACAGATCCTTGTCGCCACCCACCAGCACGGTGATTTCGCCACGTGCCGCAAGGTGCACGCCGCCCGTCACCGGGGCTTCCAGCACCTTGATGCCCTTGGCCTCGGCCATGGCGGCAAGCCTGATCATCTCATCGCGGCCGTTGGTCGAATTCTCGATCCAGGTGGAGCCGGGCTTCAACGTGGTGAGGATCTGCGAGAGCACCTTCTCCGACACGGTGGGTGAGGGCAGGCAGGTGAAGACCACGTCGACCTTCGATGCCAGTTCGGCGGGTGATGCGGCCCAGATTGCGCCATCCCTGATGTGGCGTTCGGCGAGCTTCGGGTCGAGGTCGTAGACGGTGACCTTGTAGCCCTTCTTGACGAGCGAATGCGCCAGGTGGCCGCCAAGATTGCCGAGGCCGATGTAACCGTAATGCATGTTCTATTCTTCCTTGCGCAGGGGGCGGTTGGTCATTTCGAGATGGAGGTTGGTGCCGGTGTAGGGGTGGGCTTCGGCCACCTCCTCGTTCAGCTCGATGCCGAGGCCGGGTTCTGTCGGCGGGATCACGTAGCCGTCCTGCCAGAGGATGGGCTTCTTGAGCAGGTTGGCGTGGAAGCCGCTCCATTCCTCGATCGACTCGAGGATCAGGAAGTTGGGGAGTGAGGCGGCAAAGTGGATGTTGGCCGCACCCTCGACAGGGCCGGCATAGAGGTGCGGCGCGATCTGGGCATAGAAGGTCTCGGCCATGCCGGCGATCTTCTTCGCCTCCATCAGCCCGCCCACGCGGCCCAGCGCCATCTGCAAGATCGATGCAGCACGATTTTCGAGCACGCGGCCGAATTCGTACTTGGTGGTGAGGCGCTCGCCCGTTGCAATCGGGATCGAGGTGCCGCGGGCGACGAGTGCCATTTCCTCGGGCTTGTCGGGCGGGGTGGGCTCCTCGAACCACAGCGGATCATAGGGCTCGATCTTCTTGGCGAAGCGGATGGCGCCAGACGCGGTGAACTGGCCATGCGTGCCGAAGAGGAGGTCAGCCTTGGTGCCAACGGCCTCGCGGATGAGCTTGCAGAACTTCACGCAGAGCTCGATCGACTCGAGCGAGGGCTGGCGCGGGTCGAAGGCGGAATAGGGCGCTGCCGGATCGAACTTGATGCCGGTGAAGCCGCGTTCGACATAGTAAGCTGCGCGCTCTGCCGACTGCTCGGCGTTCCAGAAGATGGTCGCGTCCTGGCCCTTGGACATGTCGGGGTAGATGTAGGTGTAGGAGCGAAGCTTCTCGTGCACGCGGCCGCCGAGCAACTCATAGACCGGCTTGCCGACGGCCTTGCCCTTGATGTCCCACAGCGCGATCTCGAGGCCGGAGAGCACACCCATCAGAGATATGTCGGGCCGCATCGAGAAGCCCGAGCCATAGACCTTGCGCCACATGCTTTCGAGATGGAACGGGTCCATGCCTTCAACGTAGCGGTAGAAGGTATCCTCGATCATCGCCGTCATGGCCTTGGGGCCGAAGGTGTCGCAATAGCATTCGCCGATGCCGGTGATGCCGTTGTCGGTCGTCAGCTTCACGAAGATGAAGTAGCGGCCGCCCCAGGAGGGTGGCGGATTACCGACGATGAAGACTTTGAGGTCCTTGACTTTCATGGCGAGTGCCCTCCCGAAATTGCCTCGCTTCTAGCAGGTCACGGGATGGGAGGGCGATGAAATTTTCTTACCACCGGTGATTTGTAAGCGCTTGTTTCCATTGCCTGTATCGTTCTCGAGCTCACCTGCGGCGGTAAAGCAGGAACGGCCCGATGGAGCGGTCAGGTGCGTAGTTGCTCCAGGCCTCACGGAAGCGGGGATCCTGGTTGAAGAATTCAAGGATGTCGAAGGGTTGGCCATCGATGACATAGGGCACGTTCAGCGTGATGACGAGCACTGGGTTGTTGGCAAGTTCGCGAGTTGCCTGCGACAGTGCCAGCATTCTTGTTTCAACCGGGTCGCCCTCGACAAGTCCGGTAGCAAGACTCGCCACCGCTGGAATGAAAATCTGGTGGATCGCGATACCCACGAAACGCGACGTCGAATGGATTGCCATGGGAAAGGCAGGATAAGGCTCGGGCACAAAGGAGGCATAGCTTGCCGCGCCATCAATTTCCGCCTTGAGCGCGGAGTCGATGGCAATATCCCCATCGACAACCGAGCGCCAATAGAGTGTCGATTTTCCGGCCATAATGGCGACCGTCAGCAGGAACAAGGCTGACACGAAGGCGACTGTGCGGTTCTCGTTGAAGGTCCTTACGGTCAGATAGAGCGCAAGAAATCCGAATGCGGGAATGAAGTGATAGACGAAGCCCTTCTGCTGAAGGACGGCTGCCGCGGTGAAGCCGAGGGTGGCGGCAAGATAGGGCAGAGCGACAGGTTGGGGAGCGCCGGCGAAGGCCATCGGAACGGCGGCAAGCAAGGTGAAGGCCGTCTGCTCAACCATGGCATCCCATGGGTGGTGAATTGCCCAGTAGGTGGTGGCGGCCATTGGCACCATCTCCAGCAGATAGGGCTGGAAAAATGCGAGCAGGGTCACGGCGTAGGCAGCGCCGACGGCAATGATGGCGCGCTCTTCCAATCCGAACCTGCGACGCATCGCGAAGATGAGAGCCAGGGGGATCAGGAAGTGGGGCTTCATCATGAAGCCGATGCCCGCCATGATGCCGCTTAGCAGGCCCCAGCGGCGGTTGGGCGCAATGCCCGCCACATAGGGCGCACAGAGCAGAAGCACGATCTGTTCCCGCTGCGCGAAATGGTTTGGGAAGACGAGCGTGACGAACAGCAGCAACACGACGGCGACCGGCAGTCGCATCGCCCTGCCGGCGGTCTGCCAGAGGCAGGCGAGTGAGGCCAGTGTCAGGATCAGCATCCAGGTTCGGACGCCCCACTCGAGGCCAATGACTTTTCCCAGTAGCACCGCAGGCATGTAGATCAGGACGCACAGCGGTGGATTGACTTCAAGGATGTCGCGTCCGAAGACCGCCCCGCGAAGCATCTGGTTCGCAGTCCAGGTTAGGAAGGCGACGTCGCCGTCGACGACGTTGTAAAAGGGCATGAGGAAGTAAAACAGCACAGCGAGGGCAAATATGCCTGCAAGGGACCTGTCGTTCCCAAGCCGCGCCGCGAAGCCTTCCCATGTTGTCGTCATGCGCATCAGTTTTCTCTGGTTTCGCGCTCTGCACCGTTTGGCTTAAGTCGCTTCTACCAGCTCAAAAACTGCAATGGCGATGAAAAATTCTAACGGGATGTGAAGCGGAAACACTTGTTTTGATTGCCCGAACTGGCGCAAAAGCGGGCGATCCTCACCAGTGTCGGTGCATCTTGGCAGAAACATTCGATTACATCATCGTCGGTTCCGGTTCGGCCGGATCAGTGCTGGCCGACAGGCTGACGGCGAGCGGCAAGCACCGCGTGCTGCTGCTCGAGGCGGGCGGTACGGACTGGCGCTTCTACGTGCAGATGCCGCTGGGCTACGGCAAGACCTTCTACCACAAGTCGGTCAACTGGATGTACCAGGCCGAGCCCGACCCGGGGCTGAACGGCCAGAGCGACTATTACCCGCGCGGCAAGCTGCTCGGCGGGTCGTCCTCCATCAACGCCATGGTCTATATCCGCGGGCACCGGCAGGACTATGAGGACTGGCGCGCGGCCGGCAATGTCGGCTGGGGCTGGGACGAGGTGCTGGCCACCTACAAGAAGATGGAAGACTACGCTGCGGGCGACCCCGGCTTCCGTGGCCGCGGCGGACCGCTGACCATCACCGACCTTGGGGCCCAGGCACACCCGCTGTGCAAGCCCTATCTCGAGGCCACGGAGAAGGCAGGGCTGCCCTTCACGCCGGACTTCAACGGGGCGGAACAGGAGGGGGTTGGCCTTTATCAGTACACAATCAAGAACGGCATTCGCAATTCCGCGGCGCGCGCCTTCCTGCACCCGGCAATGAAGCGCAAGAACCTGCTGGTCGAGACGCATGCCCAGGTGACGAAGATCCTGTTCGAGGGCAAGCGCGCGGTGGGCGTGGCCTATGTGCAGCGGGGCATGAAGCTCGACGCCAGGGCGCGCGAGGTGATCCTCGCGGGAGGGGCCATCAATTCGCCCCAGCTGCTGCAGCTGTCCGGCATTGGCCCCGGCGCGCTGCTGCAGTCATTGGGCCTGCCAGTGCTGCATGACAATGTGAACGTCGGCGCGCGGATGCAGGACCACCATGGCGTCAACTACACCTGGCGAATGAACGTGCCGACGCTGAACGACGAGCTGCGCCCCTGGTGGGGCAAGCTCAAGGCCGGAATTCAGTATATCCTGACGCGCAAGGGGCCGCTGTCGCTTTCCATCAACCAGGGCGGCGGCTTCTTCCGCACGCACCCGGAGATGGCGAGGCCCAACATGCAGCTTTACATGCAGGCCTTCTCAACGCTGATCCCCAAGGCAGGCGAGCGGCCGATCCTCAATCCCGATCCGTTCTCGGGCTTGTCGCTGGGACTATCCAACTGCCGCCCGGCGAGCACCGGTCAGGTGATGATCAAGTCGCCCGACCCGCTGGTGCACCCGAAGATTTCCTTCAACGCCTATGGCACCAACTCTGACGTCGAGGAGATGCTGGCCGCGGTGAAGTTCCTGCGGAAGATCGCCGCACAGGAGCCGCTGAAGGGCCTGATAGCGGAAGAGCTGCGCCCGGGTCCGGAGATCAACACCGACGCGACGATGATCAATGATTTCCGCCAGCGCAGCGGCACCGTCTACCACCATTCCTGCACCTGCCGCATGGGGCCGGACGCGGCGACCTCAGTGGTGGATTCGCGCCTGCGCGTGCACGGCGTCGACGGTTTGCGCGTGTGTGATGCCTCGGTGTTCCCGAACCTGATCGCCGGCAACACCAATGCGCCGGCGATGATGGTGGGTTGGCGCGGCGCGGAGATCATCCTGGAGGATGCGCGCTAACACGTGCAGTCAGTGCCGCACCCCTGCCGGATGCCGGAAATTGTACAACAGCCGATAGCCCTCCAGCGCCACGAGCGGCAAGAGGTGCAGCCACAGGCCGATATGGTCCTGCCTGATCAGATACCAGTGCAGGAAGGCCGCGATGGCGGAGACGTAAACGACGCGCTGCAGCGGCTTCCACCAAAGCCCAAGCCAGTGCACGCTGGCATCGTTGCTGGTGATGGCCAGCGCCAGCAGCGTGACGAAGCCGACCCAGCCTGTCGCATATTCGATGAGCTTCAAGTCGAACAGCACAACATGGAAGTTGGACTGGCGCACCAGATAGGCTGCCAGATGCAGTGCTGCATAAAGGAACGTCGCCATGCCGAGTTCGCGCCGGCGTTTCAGTAGCCACATCGGCCAATGCGGGCCGGAGTGGAACTGCTTCATGACGATGCGCAGGGGCGAGACGGCGAGCGTCAGGATCAGCAGTCGCACCGCCCACTCGCCCGACTGGTTGATGAGCAGGCCCCAGCTGTGAAGCTGTGTGAACTGGACAAGCATGCCGATGACCGGAAGGGCCAGCAGGGCGCGGAAGGCCCAGTGCGAGTCGATGAGCCGTGCCAGCACCTCAGATCACCTTGCCGGGATTGAGGATGCCTTTGGGATCAAGCGCCTGCTTGAGGCTGCGCATGAGGGCCAGCTCGGCGGCTGAGCGCGAGAGGTGGAGATAGGGCCGCTTCAGCGTGCCGATGCCATGCTCGGCCGAGATCGATCCGTGGTAGCGGCCGAGCACGCCATAGACGATGTCATCCACCGAATGCATGTCCTCACCCGGGGCATAGAGGGTGGAGACACAGATGTGGACGTTGGAGTCGCCCACGTGGCCGTAGAAGGAGACATGGGCATCGGGCCAGCGCTGCTTCAATGCGACGGTGCAGACTTCGGCGTAGTCGCCGATCTTCCCGATGGGCAGGCTCACGTCGAAGTTCAGCAGGTTGGGCAGCGCCTCGATGGGGTGGCCGTCGCGCACCGACCACATCTCGCGCGACTGTGCATGCGAGCGGGCGATGAGGGCATCGGTGATGAGACCGTCCTCCAGCACCTGCGCGAGGAAAGTTTCGATGGCGCCCGCAGCCATGGTGCTTTCGACGATCACCCAGAAGGGATGGTCGGCTTCGAAGAAGCGGAGCTTCAGCGCATTGGCATTGAAACTGAAATAGTCGCGCCACATCGCCTCGAAGGCGACGATGCCGCCGAGCGAGGATTGCGCGGCGCGGAGCAGGGCCACCACCTGCTCGTAGCTTTGAACCGCACAGAGCATCGTCGTAATCTCGCCAGTCGGCGGGTGCAGGCGCAGCACGGCGCGGGTGATGAGGCCGAGGGTGCCCTCGGAGCCGATGAACAGCTGCTTCAGGTCGTAGCCCGCGTTGTTCTTGAGCATGCGGTTCATCGAGGAGATGATGGTGCCATCCGCCAGCACGGCCTCAAGCCCCAGCACCTGCTCGCGTGCCATGCCATAGCGAATGACGCGGATGCCGCCCGCGTTGGTCGACAGGTTGCCGCCAATGGTGCAGGAGCCGCGGGACCCTAAGTCGAGGGCGAGGAACAGGCCAGCCTCCGCTGCGGCGCGCTGGCATTCCTCGAGTGGCGTGCCGGCCTTCACCACCATGGTGGCGGAGGCGACGTCCACCTCCTCGATGCCGCGCAGCCGCTCAAGGCTGATGGCGATTTCGCTGCCGCCGGGATTGGCGCCACCTGCGAGGCCCGTCATGCCGCCCTGCGCGATGACGGGAACACCCGCCGTGTTGCAGAGGTTCAGTGCAGTGGCCACTTCGTCGGTGCTGCGCGGACGAATGAGCGCGCGTGGCAGTGACGTGCCGGTGAGGCTCATGTCGGAACCGGGCCGCTGACCCATCGCTTCGCCTTCGAGTACGGCACCGTCGCCGAGGGCTGCGCGCAGATCGGCAAGCAGGCTCATATGGACTTCGTTGACCCGCCATCGATGCGGATCATCTGGCCTGTCACATAGGATGCTTTCGGGCTGGCGAGGAAGGCGGCGACGGCGGCGAACTCTTTCGGGTCGCCATAGCGGCCAACGGGGATTTCGGCGGATGACTCGGACACGACCTGTGCGACGGCCACGCCGCGCGCCTGCGCCTCCCGCGTGTTCAGGCTGTCGATGCGTTCGGTGGCGAAGCTGCCGGGCAACAGCATGTTGACGGTGACGCCATCACCCGCGACCTGACCCGACAGCGTCTTCATCCAGCCTGCCAGTGCCGCGCGCAGGGAGTTCGAGATGGCGAGGCTGGCGAAGGGCTCGACGATGGAGGTGGAGGCGACTGACAGGATGCGGCCGAAGCCCTGGCTGCGCATGTGCGGCAGCACGGCCTCTGTCAGGCGCATCTGGTTCAGCACCATGGCCTCGAACTGGCTGCGCCACAGATCGGGGTCAACCTTGGTGACGTCGACAGGCGGCGGGCCGCCGGAGTTGTTGACGAGAATGTCCGGCATGCCGAAGCGCTTCAGTGCCGCTTCGACGGAGGCCCAGTCACCCATGTCAGCGGGAAGTGCTTGCGCTTCGAGGCCATGGGCGCCGAAGGCCCGCACATGGGCGTCGAGCTTGGCGGCATTGCGGGCGAGCAGGCCCACCTTGCAGCCTTCATGAGCGAGGGCTTCGGCGATGGCGAAGCCAAGGCCTTGGCTGGCGCCGCAGACCAGTGCGGTCTTGTTCCTGAGATCGAGTTCCATGGGGCGAGTTCAGCCCTTTTCGAGCACCGAGGCAAGGTGGCGTGCGGCCATGACGCCGGTGGAGAAACAGGCCTGCAAAAGGTAGCCGCCGGTGGGCGCCTCCCAGTCCAGCATCTCGCCCACGCAATAGGTGAGGGGAACCTTCCGGAGCTGGAAGCCCTCGTCCAGCTCCTCGCGCGCCACGCCGCCCGCTGACGAAATGGCCCGCGTGATGCCGGCGGGGCGCTCGAGCTTCAGTTCCATCGCCTTGATGCCCTTCGCGTCAGGCGCGGTGCCTGTCTCGCGCAGCAGGTTGATGGCAACGGGCGAGAGACCCGCAACCTTGCGGAGATGATTCGACAGCGAGTCCTTGCCGCGCGGCTTGGTCAGGCGCTGGGCCAGCACCTCTTCGCTCACGTCGGGGCGGAAGTCGATCACCAGCGGGTGGCCGGGCTTCTCGCGCAGGCCCTTGGAGATCGCATAGATGGCACCGCCCTCGATCCCTTCCTGCGAGATCATCAGCTCGCCGCGCACGCGCTTGCCGGCATAGGTGAGGGCGATGTTCTTGACCGGTGTTCCTGCGAACTTCTGTCGGAACACCGGCGACCAGTGGACGAGGAAGCGGCTGTTCGCCGGCTTGAAGGGGTTCACCGCGATGCCCTTCTCGGCGAAGAGCGGCAGCCAGGCTGCGTCCGAACCCAGATGCGGCCAGCTGGCGCCGCCCAGGGCGAGGATGGTGGGTATGCCGTCGAAGCCCTGCCACTCGGAGCGGGTGACGAGTTTCACGCCGAGCGCATCAAGCCGCCGCAGCCAGGCGCGCAGCAGCGGCGAGGCCTTCATCTGCTGCGGGAAGACACGGCCCGAGGAGCCCACGAAGGTTTCGATGCCGAGGCCATTGGCCCAGCCGATGAGCGCATCTGGCGGGAAGGCGCGGATGGCGGGCTCGAGGAAGGCCTGTGCCTCGCCATAGCGCTCAAGGAAGGTGTCGAGCGGTTCGGAGTGCGTGAGGTTCAACCCGCCGCGGCCGGCCAGCAGGAACTTGCGGGCAGGGGCTGGCATATGGTCATGGATGGTGACGCGGTGACCGGCCTCCGCCAGGATTTCCGCCGCCATGAGGCCCGCCGGGCCTGCTCCGATGATCTTGACGTCTGCCACGCGCATACTCCCGGTTCGTCACGGGCTTTCGCCGGGATGAGCAGGGGATGCAAGAAAAGAATGGTGCCCCTGACCTGATCTTGCGTGGACTTGATCGGCGCCTCTCCTTGCCGGCAGCGAAAAGGACCCCCGGGTCAGGCCCGGGGGAGATGAGAAGGGGTGGGGTTGGGATGCGGCAGCTATCAGGGATCCCTGATATCGGAATTTAGTCCTTGACAGCGCGCGCTCGATATGCTAGAGAAGCGCATACTCACGAAATGGGTCTTGGGATGATGAACCGGCGAAAGCCGGTTTTTTGCTTTTATCGGCAGGAGGGCGTGACGATGGGATGGTGGATGAGCATCATTGCCATGCTCGCTCTATTCACATCACCGCCGGGCTTGACCCGGCGATCCTTTTTGGCGGCAG
The DNA here is from genome assembly GCF_037139295.1 of Aestuariivirga sp. Taxonomy (GTDB): domain Bacteria; phylum Pseudomonadota; class Alphaproteobacteria; order Rhizobiales; family Aestuariivirgaceae; genus Aestuariivirga. Next base: position 23,016 of record NZ_JBAXGR010000032.1, on the reverse strand, counting down.
GAAAGAGGATGGCCGGGACGAGCCCGGCCATGATGCAGTTGGAAGGATGTGCGAGAAATCGCAATGGACGCGCGGCCCTACGCCGCCTCGCGGTTGAGCGGCTGGCACATGCAGTGGACACCGCCGCCGGCCTGCAGGAACATGGTCATGTCCGGGTCGTAGACGGTGAAGCCCGCGGCGCGCATCTTGGCGTTGAGGTCCTTGGCGCTTTCAGTCGAAAGCACACGGTCGCCACCCAGCGTCACCACGTTGCAGCCCAGCGCCATGGTCTCCTTGAAGGTGGCGGGGATGATCTCGATCTTCTTGGACTTGAGCCAGGCGATGACGTCGTCCTCGGTGGTCTCGAGGCAGACGGCGGCGCAATGCTCGTTGAGCATGCAGACCATCAGGTCGATGTGGACATAGAACTGGTCGATCGGCGCATACTTGATCTCCCAGCCTTCCTTGATGAACCATTCGGAGGCCTGGCGCGCGGCCACTTCCTCGGAGCGGTGATCGGTGAAGCCGACGAGTGCCAGGCCATCGCGGATGATGTTGAAGTCGCCGCCCTCGAAGTTGCCGGCCGAGATCATGTCGTAGATCGGGATGTTGTTCTCGAGATAGAAGCGCAGCACGGCGGCATATTCACCGCGGCGGCGCGGGTTGGCGAGCTGGCACACGACCGCGCCATAGGGCGACATGAACGAGCTGTCGCGCGCATAGACCTGGTAGGGGTTGGTCATGTCGAGCGGCAGGAAGTGGGTGGTGACGCCAGCCTGGTTATAGGCATCGACCATCTCGCGGTGCTGGCGCATGGCCACCTGCTTGTCGAACTTGTAGCCCTTGCGCAGCGTGTCGCGCACCAGCGACGACCATTGGGCATTCTCAAGCCCCATCCAGCGGAAGCTTTCGGCGGGCCCGAGGAGCACGTCCGTCAGTACGCCGGTTTCGGACTTGATCTGGAAACGGCCCGTCATCTTTGGGGTTCCGCCGTTCTCGAGGCGGGCGCGCAGTGGCACGTTGGTCATGGTTCTCTCCCTGATGGATGGGCCAAGACTAGGCCACGGCGAGGCGGCCCGCCATACCGCAACAGGGTTAGCCGCGCGTGGCGAGAAACCAGCGGAACAGCTCGCCTTGCGAGGACAGCCCGAGCTTTTCATAGATGTTGCGGCGGTGTACGCGCACCGTTTCGTTGGAAATGCGCAGTGCCTCGCCGATGGCGCGGGCCGAGTGGCCTTCGAGCATGAGATTGACGACCTGCGCCTCGCGCGCCGTGAGGCCCGATGCGGCGGGCTTGTGGGCGATGGGTGCGGCGGCTGCCGCGATGTGGCGGCTGGCGAGCGGGCCTGCAATCTGGCAGTGGCGGGTGATGGCGGCGGCGAGGAGTTCGGCTGATGCCGCGAGCGCCTTCGCATCGCTTGTGGTGAAGCGCCGGCTGCCAGTGCTGCGCGAAAAGGACATGAACACGGTTTCCGCATCGCTTGCGGGGATGAGAAGGCCGATCATGTCGTCAACCCCGATCAGCGCGAAGTAGCGGCGATGGTATTCGCTCTGCGCGAAGCCCTTGGGGGCCACCTCGCGCACGCGGGCGACCCGTGGCGCCTTGAGCTTCTGGGCGGCACGGTAGAACGGGCTGAGCGCATAGACGCCGGAGAGATAGTCGCCATAGAGCCAGGCGCGCTCGGCGGGCTTCAACCGGTCAACCAGCACGGCGGGCGGGGCGGCCGGGTGGAAGATCATGAGCGCCGCCGCATCATGCGCGAGGCAGGCGCCTGCGGCATCGAGCAGCCTGTCCGCAAAGGACGAGCCGCCGATGGCGAGCACCAGACGAGCGTGCGCGCTGGCTGTCGTCATCAGAAATGCTCCACCAGCTGCGCGCGGCGGTTGACCATTTTGTTCCGGAACCCTACCTGTCGTGGCAGGGAATGATGGCTTACGGCTCGTCGCTGCACAAGCGGAGCCGCCGCAGGGAGATTGAACGTGAGACTGTTTGTGGTGCTGTCGCTGATGCTGCTCGTGCTTGGAATGGGCCTTGCCCCTTCAGCCGAGGCACGACCACCGTCCACGCGGTCGAGCGCCATCCCGGCCACCTCGCAGGCACCCGGCACGTTGCTGAGCTATGAGCAGATCGGCCTTCCCCGCAACTACCGCGCCATGGCCTGGCGCATCAAATACGTGACGCGTGACTACCAGCTGCGGTCCATCCTCTCCACCGGCATCGTGGTGCTGCCGACCAACGCGCCCGCAAACCCTGCCGCGCGCAAGTTTGTGGCCTGGGCGCACCCGACGACGGGCATCGCCTGGAAATGCGCGCCGTCGCTGCGGGCGGCTCCCACCAAGGCAATTGGCGGCCTGAACGACCTCGTGGCCCATGGGCTGGTGGTGGCCGCCACCGACTATCCCGGGCTCGGAACGCCGGGGCCGATCGGCTACCTTGTCGGCAAGGGGCAGGCCTATGCAGTACTCGACTCGGTGCGCGCTGCCAGGCAGATCCCCGCCGTGGGTGGCGGCAATGAATTCGGACTTTGGGGCTATTCGCAGGGCGGGCATGCCGCGCTGTTCGCAGCCCAGCTCGCCGGAGCCTATGCACCGGAACTGAAGCTGAAGGGCGTTGCCGCCATTGCACCGCCCACCGACCTCGCAACCCTGCTCAATGCCAATCTCAACTCGATCGCCGGGCGCATTCTCGCCTCCTACACGCTCGACTCGTGGAACGTGAAATATGGCGCACCCCTGACGGGCCTGCTCGACAGCACGTCGCAGAGCCTGATCGAAGAGGTGGCGAAGAACTGCGTCGACGACCTCGGCAGCAAGATCGATGCGGCAGCCGCACAGAAGGGGCTCGACAAGCAGTTCCTCAGGGCCGACCCGGCGCGCGTGCCACCGTGGCGGGACCTGATGGTGCAGAATTCGCTCTATGCGCTGGGAAGCGGAGCGCCTGCGCTGATCATCCAGGGTGGTGCCGACGATATCGTGAGGCCCGCGGTGACCACGCAATTCGTGCGCGGGGCCTGCGCGGCGGGCGCCAACGTGCAGTATGTGACGCTGAAGGGAAAGGGCCATTCGGGCGCCATGGAGGCCGGGCGCGCCGAGGCAGTGAAGTGGCTTGCCGCGCGTCTTGCCGGACAGCCCGCACGCGGCAACTGCCGCTAGCTCAAGCTGCGCGCCACTTGATGGAACAGCCCATGGAGGCGACCTGCTCACGCGGGCCGTGGCCCGTTTCGGCCACTTGCTTCATCGCCTCGTAGAGGTCGCGCCGGGCATCGGGCACGAGGTCCTTGCGCGAGGCATCCAGCCGGCCGCGGTATTGCAGCTCGAGCTGTGCGTTGAAGCCGAAGAAATCCGGCGTGCAGACGGCGTCATAGGCACGCGCCACGGCCTGCGTCTCGTCATGGAGATAGGGAAAGGGCAGGTGGTGGGCTGCTGCGAAGGCCTGCATCTCCGCGAAGCCATCCTCCGGATATTGTGCGGCATCGTTGGAATTGATGGCGACCGTGTTGATGCCGAGGAGCGACAAGTCCGCCGCGTCGCGCACCAGCCTGCCGATCACCGACTTCACATAGGGGCAGTGGTTGCAGATGAAGGCGATGAGCGTGCCGTTGCGCCCGCCCAGCTGCTGCAGCGAATGGCTGCGGCCATCGGTGCCGGGCAGGGTGAAGTGCGGCGCCTTCCGGCCGAAGTCGCAAATGGGAGGGATGGCGGCCATCAGTAACCGAGATTGAAGTAGTCGCTCTCGTCCATGGCATAGAAATCCACCTGGCAGCTGCGGCCGGGTGCGGCCGGATAATGCGGGTGGGATTTCAGGTGGCGAAGCCCGATGCGTTCGGCGAGCTTCGCCGATGCCTCGTTGCCGCCCATCACCTTGCACCACACGCTGTCGGCGCGCAGCCGCTCGAAGGCGAGGCCGAGCAGGGCGTGGCCGATCTCGGTGCCAAGGCCCATGCCCCACATGGCCGGGTGCAGGCCCCAGCCGATCTCCACTGTCTTCGGGTGCTGCAGGATGAGGAAGCCATCACCGATCGCCTCGCCCGAGAGCTTTTCCTCGGCGGCCAGGTGGAAGCAGTTGCGGCGGTCATCGCCCTGGCGGGCCACGGCGCGGGTGACGAAGGCGCGCACCTCGTGCTCGCTGGCCAGCCGCATCGCAATGTGGCGCTGGTAGGCGTCCTGCATCATGAAATTGCTGAAGGTGGGCGCATCACGCAGCTCGATCTCACGCAGTACCAGGGATTGCGTCTCCACGGCGGGCAGTTGGGTGATCGTGTTCATGCGCGTCCTCCTCGCCCTTAAGAATTCATTAAATCGTGTCGCAAGTGCGACACGACCTGCGACATGCGCCTGCCTGCGAATCCTCGGCCATGGCGCTTGTGCGAAACGGTATCATAATCTCCCACTGGTTGTGAATCGTTACCAGCGTGAAGGCTGCCGGGAATCATCCCGGCCCCGCCAGTTTCGACCGGGCGGGCTGTCAGGTCAGTGGCGGAACGCACATCTGCCGGGTTGGGCCGCGCCAGCCGGCCTTGTGCCGCCGGAGGAAGTCCAGCACCGGCGGGGCAACCCGGTCGGAGGCCTCCAGCAGGATGGCGTGGCGCAGCACCGGCAGGATGATGAGTTCGGAGTCCGGCAATGCCTCGGCGATCAGCTTGTTGAGGCGCGGGTTGCAGCCGCCATCATTCTCGCCGGTGAGGACGAGGGACGGATGCTTCACCTCGTGCAGCCAGGGCGCCATCTCGGTTTCGGCATAGATGTCGAAGACGGAGAGGAAGACGTCGGGGTCGGTATCGATCACCTGCTGCATGCGGCGTTCGATGACGTCCGGCCGGCGCTGGCCGAACTCGGGCGTGAACCAGCGATCCTTCAGCGCCTCGAGCACCTGCGGGATGCCCTTGGTGCGCATGGCGGTGACGACGCCCTTCACCTTGGCGCTGTCATCCTCGGTGCGGAAGGCGGCGGTGGAGTAGAGGCCCAGCGTCAGCACATGCTGCGGATATTTGAGCGCATAGGCAGGCCCGATCATGCCGCCCAGCGAGTGGCCGGCGAAATGTGCTTTCTCGATGCCGAGTTCCTTGCGCAGCGCTTCGAGGTCCTCGACGAGATCGTCGAGCGTGTAGGGGGGCGTGGGCTTGGGCGAGGCGCCATGGCCGCGCAGGTCATAGGAGATGACGCGGTATTCGCTCTTGAGATGGGGCACGAGCCCGGCGAAGGAGGCGCGCGAGGCGCCGATGCCGTGAATGAGGAAGATCGGTTCTCCCTCGCCCTCGACCGAGAAGGCGGATTTCACTGGCGTTGGCATCGTCACTTGTCCGGATACTTCTCGTTCATCATGTCGTGGCCCACCGCCCAGTCATGCTTCTCGACTTCGGTGAAGACCACGTGGAAGGCCGACGGGCTGCCGCCGCCAGCGCCGCGGATGAAGCCGTCGACCAGTTCCCTTGCGATGGCTTTCTTCTGTGCGGGCGTGCGGCCCTTGAACATTTCGACCCGGATGATGGGCATGTCTGTTGCTCTCCCCTTGAAAACTCAGGCCGCTTTTTTCTGCGCCTCGAAATGCGGCATCACTTCTTCGGCGAAGCGGCTCATCATGTCGAGGGTCATCTGCTCGTCCTGGCCGAAGTTGGAGGTGGTGAGCACCTCGTCGATGCCGAGGTCGGAATAGACCGCGATGCGTTCGATCATCTCGTCCTTGCCGCAGAGCAGCAGGTTCGATGCGAGTTCCTCCACGCTCTGGGCGCGCGGCAGCGGGCGGATGATGCCCTTGTCGACGATGCCGGCGCCGCCGAACACGTTGTCGAAGCTCTGGTAATAGGTCCAGGCCTTCTCGGCGATGTGGCGCTTGTCCTTCTCGTTGTCGACGAGGAACAGGCCGCGCTGGAGCGACAGTCGCGTATCCAGCGGGCGGCCCGCTGCAGCCTTGCCGCGGGTGAAGGCGGTGACCTGGTCGATGAGCTGCTGGTGGCTGCCGCCGAGCGGCGTGGTCTGCACGTGGTAGCCGGACTTTGCTGCCGCCTCGATGCCGATGGGGTTCATCACGGCAACCATGAGCGGGATCGGATCTTCCGGGCGCGGCATGATGGTGAGCGGCGCGAAGGAATAGCGTTCGCTGTTCCAGGAAACCTCTTCCTGCGTGAGCAGGGCTACGAGCAGCTTCAGGTCCTCCTCGAACAATGGCTTGGTCTGCTCGATGGGCACATCGAAGCGCGCCGTTTCAAAACCGAAGGCGCCCTTGCCGACGCCCAGCATCAGCCGCCCGTCGCACAGCGCCTGCGCCTGCACCACTTCGCCCGCGAAGATGCGCATGTCGCGGATCGGCAGCTGGCAGACCGAGGTGACGAGCTTGATGTGCTTGGTATGCGCCGCGATCTTCACCGCCATCTGCAGTGGTGCCGGGATCAGCAGGATGTTGAGCAGGTGATGCTCGGGGATACCGACGCCGCGATAGCCCAGCGCCTCGGCATACACGGCCTGGGCAACCACGTTCCTGTAGAGACGCTTGCCGCCCAGCGACGGGTCCAGCATGTGGCTCGACAGGAAGTGGACGAAATCCATGGGGCAACCCTCCGGTTTGAACCCATGAGAGTGGCAGAGGGCTTTCGGATTGAAAATCGAAATCTTTCAGGCTGGCCTCTGCACGGAACTTGCGAGGTCAGGCCGTGGGGCTGGTCCGCTTCCGCTCTCGCTGCCGTCGCCAGTCATTGAGGATGTGAAGGAACAGCGCGAGAAAGACGATGGCGCCGCCGAAGATGGTGCGGGCCACTGGCACCTCGCCGTGGATGAGCCAGACCCAGAGCGGCCCCAGCACAGGCTCCAGCGTGCCGACGAGTGCGGCGAGTGCAGCGGGCACGAGTCGCGCGCCGGTGACGAACATCGCCAGCCCCGCCCCGAGGTTGACGGCACCGAACAGGAACAGCCAGCCGAGATCGGGAAGGCTGACGGCAAGCGGCCCCGAGAGCAGGAAGGCGGCGACACAGGCCATGGCCGTGCCGAGGCAGACGGCTGGCATCATGCGCACCGTTGGATGGTGCCGCGTGATGACGATGGCTGCCGAGAACATCAGGGTGATGACCAGCGCCAGGCCATCGCCAATGGGCGAGACCTCGCCCGAAAAGGAGGCAGAGACCATGATGGCGACGCCCCCGATCACCGCCGCGATGGCAGCCCATGTGGCGGCATTGATGCGCTCGCCGAACACCGCCCAGGCAAGGAGGCCCGCGAACAGCGGCGCGGCTGCCTGGGTGAGCAGGATGTTGGCGACGGTGGTATATTGCAGCGCCACGACGAAGCACGAGGACGCGACGCCGAAGCAGATGGCGACACCCAGCCCCGGCAGCCCCATGCTGCGGAACATCGCCCCGGTGGCCTTCGGGCCATCCCGCCAGAGCATGAAGAGCAGGAGAAACGACGAGGCGAAGAGGGCGCGCCAGAACACCACCGTCCAGCTGTCATCCACATGGATGAAGCGCGCGATGGTGCCGCCGAAGCTCCAGGTGATGGCGGAGCCGGCAACCAGCAACACCCCCATGCGGAATTCGGAGGCGGGAGAACGGAGCGGAATCGCTGGTGCGCTGGACATTGACAGGGTCGTAGCGCCGCTTTGCCTTGCGCCGCAAGAACCAGCACGGTCGAACCCGTGGGATCAAGCCTGCAAAAAAAGCCCCGGCAGCACTGCCGGGGCTTCGGTGATCTGGTTGGCGTCAGGCCTAGTGGAAGCGGTACTTGACGGACGCGCGCACGGTGCTGAAGGCATAATCGACGTTGCCCTTGAGCCTGCTATCGCCGATCACGTCGCTGTTCCACTCGGCGGTGCCGAGATCGACGTAGAGGTATTCGAGGCCGAGGCTCCAGTTGTCGATGCCGTATTCGGCACCGGCACCCACCGTCCAGCCCCAGTTGGTGGTATCGGTGGAGGCCTTCCAGGTGGTGATGTCACCAGCGTAATTCTGGGTGACCTTGCCGTCGGCGCTCATGTGGCCATAGGCGGCGCCACCGGTGCCATAGACGAACAGGTTGTCGAAGGCGTAGCCGAGGCGTCCCCGGATGGTGCCGAACCAATTGCCATCGAACGATGACCTGGTGGTGTATTCGGAAAATTCGCCGCTCAGTCCGCCGGTGTTGCTGTCGCTGAAGCCCAGGTAGTTGAAGTCGGTCTCGATGCCGAGCACGACCCTGTCGACCTGGTAGTTGTAGCCGAGCAGGCCGCCGGCGGCGAAGGCCGCCTGGTTTCCATCGATCTTGTTCTCGAGTTCGTTGATGCGAATGCCTGTGGTATAGATGTCATTGTCGAGGCTGGAGTTGTTCCAGGAGATGCCGGCGTTGGCGCCGAGGTAGAAGCCTGTCCAGTCATAACCGGCCGGAGCGACATCGGCGGCCTGGGCGGGCGAACAGAGCAACAGCGCGGACAGTGCAGTGCCGGCGGCAAGAACCTTCTTCATCTCGACTTCCCCTGCTTCAATCACATTCGGCCCGGTTGCAGCCGGCTGCCCGCGAGAACGATATCACACGCTGCGCAGCAACATGGTGCCGCTTGCCATGGGCTGAAGTCAAAAATGGCGATTGTTGCAAACTGAACACATGAGCTTGTAATGGCGGCAGGCATCGGATTCCGTTTCCACGACAAAGAAAAACCCCGGCATTTCTGCCGGGGTCTTGAAGGTCAGGATGACCGGAAGCGATCGTCGCTTACTGGAAACGATACTTGGCGGTCGCACGCACGGTGCTGAAGGCGTAGTCGGCAGAACCCTTGAGGTTGGAACCGTCGAACAGGGCGTTGTTGCCGTTCCACTCGCCGCTGCCGAGATCGACATACAGATACTCGAGGCCGAGGCTCCAGTTGTCGATGCCGTATTCCATGCCACCGCCGACGGTCCAGCCCCAGTTGGTGGAGTCGGTCGAACCCTTCCAGGAATAGGTGTCGATACCGTCGTCAAGCGTCACCTTGCCATCAGCGCTCATGTGGCCATAGGCCAGACCGCCCGTACCATAGATCAGGACGTTGTCGATCGCGTAGCCGAGGCGGCCGCGAATGGTGCCGAACCAGTCGGCTTCGAAGGACGACTTGGCGGTGAGATCGCCGAACTGGGTCACAGCCGAGCGCGAGTTGTTGTCGCTGAAGCCGAGATAGTTGAAGTCAGCTTCCACGCCGAGAACGATCTGGTCGATCTGGTAATTGTAGCCGACGAGGCCGCCGGCCGTGAAGGCGGTCTGGTCGCCTTCGATCTTGTTGGTGAGATCGTTGATGCCATCGCCGTCAACGTCGAAGTTGTTGTCGACGCCGGAGTTGTTCCAGGCGATGCCAGCGTTGGCGCCGAGGTAGAAGCCGGTCCAGTCATAAGTGGCGGGTGCCGTCATGTCGGCGGCGTGGGCGGCGGAAGCCAGCGCCAGGGCGGCGAACGCGGTGGAAACGGTGAGTGCGATCTTCTTCATGATAATCCCTCTGCAACTTACAAACCCGGGCTTGGCCCGTGATGGCAAACGATTACTCCCATACCGGTTTTGACGGTAGGCAAAAGCGAGCGGCGAACAACGTTCCTCGGCGGGTGTTGCAGATACGGCACGACTTGGGCCGTAGAATTACGCAGTTGCGGTAAGTCACGGTTAACAAAGCTCTAATACTTCTCAGCCCTGCAACTTTGGTGAGGTATTGCTGCAGTGCATGCAACCGGCGGAATGCAAAAGCCCCGGCATTTCTGCCGGGGCTTTGCGTGTCGCGTCCTGCTGGATGCTTAGCAGGAATAGTACATGTCGAACTCGACCGGGTGCGGCGTCATCCGGTAGCGGTCCTGCTCTTCCTGCTTCAGCTCGAGATAGCTCTCGATCTGGTCCTTGGAGAAGACATTGCCCTTGAGCAGGAACTCATGGTCGGAGCTAAGCGAGTCGATCGCCTCCTGCAGCGAACCGCAGACGGTCGGAACCTTGGCGAGCTCTGCCGGCGGCAGGTCGTAGAGGTTCTTGTCCATCGCCGGGCCCGGGTGGATCTTGTTCACGATGCCGTCGAGGCCCGCCATGATGATCGCCGAGAAGCAGAGGTAAGGGTTGGCGGTCGGATCGGGGAAGCGGACTTCGACGCGCTTGGCCTTGGGGTTTGCCGTGAAGGGAATGCGGCAGGAGGCCGAGCGGTTGCGCGAGGAGTAGGCGAGCAGCACCGGGGCTTCATAGCCCGGCACCAGGCGCTTGTAGGAGTTGGTCGACGGGTTGGTGAAGGCGTTGAGCGCCTTCGCGTGCTTGATGACGCCGCCGATGAAGTAGAGCGTGGTTTCCGACAGGTCGGCATACTGGTTGCCGGCCATCTGGGTCTTGCCATCCTTCCAGATCGAGAAGTGGCAGTGCATGCCCGAGCCGTTGTCGCCAAAGATCGGCTTCGGCATGAAGGTGGCCGTCTTGCCATAGGCGTGGGCCACGTTGTGGATCACGTACTTGTAGATCTGCATGTGGTCGGCGGCGGTGACCAGCGACTGGAACTTCGTGCCGAGCTCATGCTGCGAGGAGGCGACCTCGTGGTGGTGCTTCTCGACGACGAGGCCCATGTCGCCCATGGTGGACAGCATCTCGGAGCGCATGTCTTGCGCCGAGTCCATCGGGTTCATCGGGAAGTAGCCGCCCTTGGTCCGCATGCGGTGGCCCATGTTGCCGGTGTCGTAGTCGCGGTCGGAGTTCGACGGCAGCTCGACGGAATCCAGCTTGAAGCCGGTGTTGTAGGGGGTGACGGCGAACTTCACGTCGTCGAAGATGAAGAATTCGGCCTCGGGGCCGACGAAAACGGTGTCGCCGATGCCGGTGGACTTGAGATAGGCCTCGGTGCGCTTGGCGATCATGCGCGGGTCACGCGAATAGCCTTCGCCGGTGCCCGGCTCGAGAATGTCGCAGAACACGGCGAGCGTCGTCTGGGCATAGAACGGGTCGAGGTGGGCGGAGGTCGGATCCGGCATGAGAACCATGTCGGACTCGTTGATCGCCTTCCAGCCGGCAATCGACGAGCCGTCGAACATCAGGCCCTCGGCCCAAGCGTCCTCGTGCATCTGCGAGACGTCCATGGTGAGATGCTGCATCTTGCCGCGCGGGTCGGTGAAGCGCAGGTCGACGTACTTGACGTCCTTTTCCTTGATCAGTTTGAGGACGCCGGAAACGTCCATGGGCTTGCTCATGATGATCTTCCTCTAGTCTGAGCTGGTTTCTTGTTGTGGTCGGGTTAGAGCGCGTCCGGGCCGGACTCGCCGGTACGGATGCGGATGGCTTGCTCGATGTTGGAGATGAAAATCTTGCCATCGCCAATGCGGCCGGTGCGCGCGGCGTTCTGGATCGCCTCGACGGCGCGCTCCACGAACTCATCCGCCAGCACCACCTCGATCTTCACCTTGGGCAGAAAGTCCACGACATATTCGGCCCCACGGTAGAGTTCGGTGTGGCCCTTCTGCCGACCGAAGCCCTTGGCCTCGGTCACGGTGATGCCCTGCAGGCCCACTTCCTGCAGCGCTTCCTTCACCTCATCGAGCTTGAACGGCTTGATGATCGCTTCGATCTTTTTCATGTGCTCGACAGCCTCGCGCGTTGTTGCAACAGTGCTTGCACGGGCCGTGCCAGATTCTGCCCGCTGTTGAATCAAGGGCTTGCAGCACTAGCCTGAAATTTGGGCAGGGTGGGCTGATTAAAAAAAGGGCAGCTGTGCCTATTTTGCGTGCATTTCTCCGATCGTCACCCCGGCGAAAGCCGGGGCCCAGCTTTGGGCGGTCGTCACGCGGACAGCTGGATCCCGGCTTTTGCCGGGATGACGGCATGAGGGGGAATGACGGCGGGGTGCTGGTGACGATGGAGAGAGGGGGCCTTCGGGCGCCAATGGCCACGGCAATTCCCCTTGGGGACAAAAGGCATTAGCCTGACTTCATGACCCATGAGCTTCTGACTCCAAACGAGATGTACCGCGCCGATGCGATGGCCGTTCAGGCGGGCGTTTCCTCGCTCAGCCTGATGGAAGCCGCCGGGCGGGCCGTGGCCGATGAGATCGTCCGCCGCTACGGCGCAAGACCTACGCTTGTCCTGTGCGGGCCGGGCAACAATGGCGGCGATGGCTTTGTGGCCGCCCGCTACCTGAAGGCCTGGGGTTGGCCGGTGCGGCTGGCGCTGCTGGGCGAGCGCAGCACGCTGAAGGGCGATGCGGCGGCCATGGCGGCGCGGTGGGATGGACCGGTAGAGCCCGCGGGAAACATGTCCGGAGCGGAGCTGATCGTCGATGCGCTGTTCGGGGCGGGGCTCTCGAAGGACTTTCCGGCGGAACTGGCCGCAGCGATCAACGGGGCAGGATGCCCGGTGGTGGCGGTCGACGTGCCCTCCGGCCTCGACGGCCTGACGGGCCATCCGCGTGGTGCCAGCGTGCAGGCGGATGTGACCGTCACCTTCTTCCGGCGCAAGCCCGGCCATGTGCTGATGCCGGGTCGGGAACTCTGCGGCGAAGTGGTGGTGGCGGACATCGGCATCCCTGAATCAGTTTTGCAGGAGATCCGCCCAAGGGATTCCATCAATTGCGGAATCCGGCTTCCGCAGCCGTCGCCCGGTGGCCACAAATACAGCCGCGGGCATGCCGTGGTGGTATCCGGCGGGCCGCTTCACACGGGGGCGTCGCGACTGGCGGCGGAGGCGGCCCTCAGGAGCGGGGCCGGGCTGGTGACGATCAGCGGCACGGCGGACGCGCTGGCAGTGCAGGCCGCGCATGTCTCGGCCATCATGCTGTCCGACGCCGATCTTTCCTCGCTTCTGGCTGACAGGCGCAAGAATGCCGTGTGCATCGGCCCCGCGGCGGGTGTGGGTGTCGACACCCGCGACCTCGTGGAAACCGTGCTGTTGAGCGGGGCGGCCACGGTGCTCGACGCCGACGCGTTGTCCTCCTTCTCGGAGGAGAACGAGCGGCTCTACCGGCTTGTGGAACTGGGAGACGGGCGACCGGTGGTGATGACCCCGCATGCTGGCGAATTCGGACGTGTTTTCAAGGGACACGCAGTGCAAGGTGAATCAAAGATTGAACTTGCGCGGAAGGCGGCCCGGCGCTCGGGTGCAGTGATCATCCTGAAGGGAGCGGATACGGTGATCGCGTCACCAGATGGCCGCGCCCGGGTGAACGTCAATGCGCCGCCCTCGCTCGCCACTGCGGGCTCCGGCGACGTGCTGGCCGGGATCGTGACAGCCATGCTGGCGCAGGGCCTGCCGGGCTTCGAGGCGGCCTGTGCCGCCGTATGGCTGCACGGCGACGCCGCCAACCGCCACGGGCCACGGGGGCTGACGGCAGAGACGTTGCTGGGCAGACTATGAACCGCCCGCTGGTCTTGCTGCTGATCACCGGATTGGCCTTCGGCTGCAATTTTCCCCTCGGCAAACTGGCCGTCGCGGCGGGGGTGAACCCCGCACTGTGGGCAGCGATTATCTGCCTTGGCGCGGGCCTGGCTGTGGGCGTGGCAGCACGGCTGTTCGAGACCTCTGGCGAAGTGTCCGGGCTTTACCGTTATGCTGCCACCTCCTCGATCATCTCGAATGTCATCCCGCTCGCGCTGACCTTTGCGGCGATCCCGCACATTGGCAGCGGGCTGACGGCCATTCTCGTGGCCACCTCACCAGTGACGACGGCCATCCTTTCAATGGGCCTCAGGATTAGGCCACCCAGCCCGCTGGGCGTTCTGGGGATTGCCGTCGGGCTTGCCGGGGCGGTCACCATCATCGTTGCGCGGCACGCCGGCTTCGCGGCGGAGGAATCTCGCTGGCTGCTGCTCGCCGCGCTCATCCCGGTCTTTCTGGGGGCAGGCAACGTCTACCGGACTGCTGCATGGCCACAAGGCGCGGGCCCCATGCGCCTCGGCGCCATCGTCAATCTCGCTGCGGTGCCGCCACTGCTCGCCCTCGCATGGATGCTGGGCGGGCTGGAGCTTGCACCGCTTGCCGCGATCCCGGCCATCGTGGTGGGGCAAGTGGTGGCCGCCACCGTCATGTACCTCACGTTCTTCCGCCTGCAGGCGGTGGGCGGGCCAACCTACCTCTCGCAGATCGGCTATGTGGCGGCGGCCGTCGGGGTGGCAGTGGGGCTGAGTTTCCTCGGCGAGCACTACCCGCCCCTGGTATGGGTGGGAATCGCCGTGGTGGCGGCGGGGATCGGGCTGACGACCCTGGCGCAGGCGCGGGCGGTGAAGCTGGCCTGATCGCGGCCAATTGCGGGTACTTTCTTCACTGGCATACCGAAAACCCCTCTGCTATAGACCGCGCCCATTGCAACGGCCCGGGCCTTTGGCTCGTGCGCGGGCGTGGTGAAATTGGCAGACACGCAGGATTTAGGTTCCTGTGGGGAAACCCGTGGGGGTTCAAGTCCCTCCGCCCGCACCAAGCACGAGCCGAGATTTATCCGGTGCCACTGGCCCATTGATTAGACGGAAGCAGGAACGATGCAGGTTACCGAGACGCTCAGCGCTGGCCTCAAGCGCGAATACAAGGTGGTGGTCGGCCAGGCCGAACTGAACACTGAGCTGAACGCCAAGCTGGCGGACATGTCCAAGCGGGCCAACATCAAGGGCTTCCGCCCCGGCAAGGTGCCGGTGGCCCATCTCAAGCGCGTCTATGGCCGTTCGGCCATGGCCGAAGTGCTGCAGGACGCCGTCGACACGCGCTCCAAGAAGCTGCTGGAAGAAAAGAACCTGAAGCCGGCCTACCAGCCGGAAGTGAAGCTGCCGACCGACGAGGCCGAAATCGCCGCCGTCATGGACGGCAAGGGCGACCTCTCCTTCACCATGGCGCTGGAAGTGATCCCCGACTTCGACGTGAAGGACCATTCGGGCCTGGAGCTCACCCTCCACGTCGTCGAGGTTGGCGAGGACCAGATCGACGAGACGCTGAAGCGCATCGCCAGCCAGTCCAAGAATTTCGACGAGAAGCTGGGCGGCGCCGAGAAGGGTGACCGCGTCACCATCAACTTCGTCGGCACCATCGACGGCAACGCCTTCGACGGCGGCACGGCGGATGACGTGGCCCTCGAGATCGGTTCGGGCCAGTTCATCCCCGGCTTCGAAGACCAGCTGATCGGCGCCAAGGCCGGTGACGACGTGGCCGTGAAGGTGTCCTTCCCCGCCGACTATGGCGTGGCCGAACTCGCCGGCAAGCCCGCCGAATTCGCCACCAAGGTGACCAAGCTCGAGGGTGCCAAGGAAGCCGAAATCGACGACGCGTTCGCCAAGAAGATGGGCTTCGAGGACCTCGCCAAGCTTCGCGACACCGTGAAGCAGAGTGTGGGTGGCGAGTTCGCCCAGATGAGCGCCATGAAGCTGAAGCGCGACGTTCTCGATGCGCTCGACAAGGAATACTCCTTCGAGCTGCCCGAGAAGCTGGTCGAGGCCGAATTCAACGGCATCTGGAATGCGCTCAGCGGCGAGATGACCCGCTCCGGCAAGACCTTCGCCGATGAGGGCACGACGGAAGAAGAAGCCCGCAAGGAATACCGCGCCATCGCCGAGCGCCGCGTGCGTCTGGGCCTCGTTCTCGGCCGCATGGGCGAGAAGCAGGGCGTGATCGTCTCCGAGCAAGAGCTGCAGAACGCACTCATGAGCCGCATGCGCCAGTTCCCCGGCCAGGAGAAGATGGTCATCGACTATTACCGCAACAACCCCGGCGCCATGATGGAACTCCGTGGCCCGATTTTCGAGCAGAAGGTCGTGGATGCGATCGTCTCGGGCGCCAAGGTCGACGAGAAGACCGTCACCAAGGACGAGCTCCAGAAGATGGTCGAGGACGAGGACGAGGACGAGGTGGCTTCGGCCTGATCTTTTCCCGCTGACTGAATTCGAAGCGGCCGGACCCACAGGGTCCGGCCGTTTTCCATTGCCTCTGCCTGATATGACCCGTGGCGGATCCTGGCATCGTCATTTTTGACGTGTTTTTCGACTTGTAGTAGAGTTCGAGCGGAAAGGGGGGAATCGCCCTGCTGACGATCGTTCGCATCGTGTTGGGGCTGGCCGGGCTGCTCGCCGCCTGGTGGGTCTCCTACTGGATCTATTTCGCCCAGTTCGACCATGCGGGTTGGCCCTTTCTCGGGCGGGGCGCGCCGTTCCTGGTGGGGCTGCTGGCGGCGGCCGTGGTTCTCGCGGCCACCGAACACCTGCAGCATGGCTGTCTCAGTGCGATCGTGCTCGGCGCGCTGCTGATGGGTGGCATCGGCGCCTTCTTCGGCCCGGTCGTCGCCGGTGCGGCGGCCAGCGGCGGACCGCTGCTGGAGTTCATCATGTCCGGCCTGGGCGGCCTGCTGGTTGGCGTGCCGGCCGGTGCGGCCTGGTGGGGCCTGCAACGCCTGCGTAAGCCTGCGCGGTGACATTGTTCAACTGGTTCGTGCCCTGTCTCGTTCTCGTGCTGATGCTTTTCCTGATCTGGTGCGTCAGTCAGGGCGCACCCAGTGCCGAGAGGCGGCGCATGGTCCGCACCATTATCCTGGTGGGATGCTTGCTCGAGGCGAGCATCATCCTTGCGATTCTCGATGACAAGGGCGCGCGTCTTTGCCGGGCTTGCGGCTTTCGCGCTGGTACCCTGGCTGGTGCTGGGCCGCCTCGACCCCGCGCCGGAGCGTTACCTGCCACCGCTGACTGCGTCTCTCTCATCCGGTCTGCTTGGGATTGTGGCCTGCGCTGGCCTGTGGTTCGCCATGTGGCTGGTGGCAAGGGGCCCAAGCAGGCGCTAGCGTGAGGGCCTTAGCCGAGCCAGGCCTTCACTTGCTCCTCGGTGAGGTTGCTGCCACAGATGACGGTTGCCACGCGGCGGCCCCTGAAGGGGTTCGGGTGGGTCTGGATTGCGGCGATACCTGCCGCGCCTGATGGTTCCGCCAGAAGTCCCGCGGTGCGGAAGAGCAGGCGCATCGCAGAGATGATGTCGGCATCCTCCACCAGCAGCACATCGTCGACGATGCCGCTCATGTCATCGACGGCTTCCTTGATGGGCACGCGGACGCCGATGCCGTCGGCGATGGTGGAAACGGAAGGTGGAAAGAGAAGCGTGCCGGTGCGCCAGGATTTCTCCATGGCATCGGCACCACTGGCTTGCACGCCGATTACCTCGATGCCGGGGTGCGCGGCCTTGGCCCAGCGGGCGATGCCGGTGAGAAGCGCGCCGTTGCCGAGCGGAATGGCGAGCACATCCGGCTTGTCCGGCCCCGCCAGAAGTTCCAGCGCGATGGTGGCCGCACCCTCGGCGGCCTCCGGGTCGAGGCCGTCTGCCACCCACAGGCCGCCGGTCGCACGGGCATGGGCCTCGCCCGCCTGCTTGGCGGCATCGAAGTCATGGCCGGTCAGCACCATTTCGGCGCCCAGCGCCTTCATGCGGGCGACCTTCAGGGGGTTGGCGGTGGTCGCGGCGAAGAGTGTGAGGGGAATACCATGGCTGCGGCAGGCATAGGCCAGCGCCTGGCCCCAGTTGCCGGCACTGGCCCCCACCAGGCGGCGGCCCTTGAGGCGGCCATCGGCGGCGCGCGAGGCCACCAGATAGCCAGCACCCCGCCCCTTGAAGGACCGGATGGGGTTGGCGGTCTCGAGCTTGAGGGTGAGCGCGCAGCCCAGGGCCTCGCTCAGGGGTTCGCAGTTGAACTTGGGGGAGTTCAGGAACACCGGGTCGATGAAGGTGGCGGCCCGGAGCACGTTTTCCAGCCGCAGACGGTGGGAGGGCAGGGGGTCGGGGACAGGGTTTTTCATGGGGCTCCGGATTGGGCTGTGCTGGCGTTCGCTTTTCGCATGGCAGGCCAAGCCCTTGCAAATGCGGGGCTTCGCCGCAACCGGTGATTAACGCTGGTGGGGAAGCCTCTTCCATCCTCCCGCAGGCTCACCTATCTAAGGATCAACAGACAAACCGATTCATCCGAAGGACATCCATGCGCGATCCCGTCGAATTCCTGACCACCGGCGCCTTCTGGCCCTCCGTCATCCAGCAGGAGAGCCGGGGCGAGCGCGTCTATGACCTTCCCTCGCGCCTGCTGCGCGAGCGCATCATCTTCATCACCGGACCCATCGACGACAACGTCGCGGCGTCGATCTGCATGCAGCTCCTGTTCCTTGAGGCGGAAAACCCCAAGAAGGAAATCTCCATGTATATCAACAGCCCGGGCGGTGTTGTCACCTCCGGCATGTCGATCTACGACACCATGCAGTTCATCCGCTGCCCCGTTTCCACCACAGTGATGGGGCAAGCGGCCTCCATGGGCTCGCTGCTGCTGACGGCAGGCGCGAAGGACATGCGTTTCGCGCTTCCCAACGCCCGCATCATGGTTCACCAGCCCTCGGGCGGCTACCAGGGCCAGGTCACCGACATCCTGATCCATGCCAAGGAAGTGGAAAGCCTGAAGCGTCGGCTGAACGAAATCTACGTCCACCACACCGGACGTGACTACAAGACCATCGAGGATGCCCTCGAGCGCGACAATTTCTTCACGGCGGAAGCCGCCCTCGAGTTCGGCCTGATCGACAAGGTCATCGAGAAGCGGGCGGCACCGGCCGAGAAGTAAGGCTTTGAGTTTTCCACCGGACATTGCACCGGTGGGGCGGTTGGGCAATCAATTCTTGATTAATCATGCCCGCCCATGCTGAATTATGAGTTCGTCCGGTGCGCCGGACCCCTGCGACCGAACTGCGGCAATGGCGGTGAGGTCTTGTTAGAGACTGCGTGCGTATTATGCAGCGCATGTCCAAGGAGATGGAATGAGTAAGGCAACGGGGAGCGACAGCAAGAACACCTTGTACTGCTCCTTCTGCGGAAAGAGCCAGCATGAGGTCCGCAAGCTGATTGCGGGCCCGACCGTGTTCATCTGTGATGAATGCGTCGAGCTCTGCATGGACATCATCCGCGAGGAGAACAAGACCTCGCTGGCGAAGTCCAAGGACGGCGTGCCCACACCGCACGAGATCCGGAAAGTTCTGGACGACTACGTCATCGGCCAGGAGCACGCCAAGAAGGTGCTCTCGGTGGCGGTCCACAACCATTACAAGCGCCTGAACCACGCCCAGAAGAACAACGACGTGGAACTGGCGAAGTCGAACATCCTGCTGGTCGGCCCCACGGGCTCCGGCAAGACGCTGCTGGCACAGACGCTGGCCCGCATCCTCGATGTTCCCTTCACCATGGCGGACGCCACGACGCTGACCGAAGCCGGCTACGTCGGCGAGGACGTCGAGAACATCATCCTCAAGCTGCTGCAGGCTGCCGACTACAACGTCGAGCGCGCCCAGCGCGGCATCGTCTACATCGACGAAGTCGACAAGATCAGCCGCAAGTCGGACAACCCGTCCATCACGCGTGACGTGTCGGGCGAGGGCGTCCAGCAGGCACTGCTCAAGATCATGGAAGGCACGGTTGCCTCCGTGCCGCCGCAGGGCGGCCGCAAGCATCCGCAGCAGGAGTTCCTGCAGGTCGACACGACGAACATCCTGTTCATCTGTGGTGGCGCCTTCGCCGGCCTCGAGCGCATCATCAACCAGCGGTCCAAGGGCTCGGGCCTCGGCTTCGGTGCCGAGATCCGCTCCAACGAGGACCGCCGCACCGGCGCCATCCTGCGCGAGCTGGAGCCGGAAGACCTGCTCAAGTTCGGCCTCATCCCCGAGTTCGTCGGCCGTCTGCCCGTGGTGGCGACACTCGAGGACCTCGACGAGACGACGCTGGTTCAGATCCTGGTCGAACCCAAGAACGCCATCGTGAAGCAGTATCAGCGCCTGTTCGAGATGGAGGGCGTGAAGCTCACCTTCCCGGACGAGGCGATGTCTGCCATCGCGCGGCGCGCCATCGAGCGCAAAACGGGTGCCCGTGGCCTTCGCTCCATCATGGAGTCGATCCTGCTCGAGACCATGTTCGATCTTCCTGCCATGACGGGCGTCGAGGAAGTTGTGATTTCCCGGGACGTGGTGGAGGGGACGGCCAAGCCGCTGCTCATCTACGCCGACAAGCAGTCCGGCAAGGCGACGGCCACCGCCTGACCCTGCCCATAAGCCCTTGAAATAGCCGGGCCTCGTGCCCGGCTATTTCGTTATGGAGGTGGATTGAAATTTCCTCATGCCCTCTCCACATCTTGAGCAACGCTGAGACTGCTCTTCGGGGGGATTTGTGCGTAGTATGCACATGAGACTCACTGATTTGCGGCTCGACGGCCCAGAACCCGGGCGCCCTTGCTTGGCGGCATTCTCGCGCCAGGCTCAGCAGGCGGCCCATGAAAGGAAGTAGTATGAGCACCACTGTTCCCGCGGCAGGTTTCGAGACGATCCCTGTCCTGCCGCTCCGCGACATCGTCGTGTTCCCGCATATGATCGTCCCGCTCTTCGTGGGGCGCGAGAAGTCCATCAAGGCGCTGGAAGAGGTAATGCGCGAAGACAAGCGCATCCTGCTCGTCGCACAGAAGAACCCCGCCGATGATGATCCGGCGTCCGATGCCGTCTACGATGTGGGAACCCTGGCGCAGGTGCTGCAGCTTCTGAAATTGCCGGACGGCACCGTGAAGGTGCTCGTCGAAGGCTCCGACCGTGCGCGCGTGCACGGCTTCTCGGACCGCACCGAATTCTTCGAGGCGGAAGTCGAGGTGCTGCCCTCTGATCACGGCACCGCTGCCGAGACCGAAGCGCTGGCCCGCACGGCCGTGTCGCAGTTCGACAGCTATGTGAAGCTGAACAAGAAGGTGCCGCAGGAAGTGCTGGCATCGGTTGGCCAGATCACCGACCCGTCGAAGCTCGCCGACACCGTTGCCGCACACCTCGCCATCAAGATCGCCGAGAAGCAGGAGCTTCTCGAGATGACCTCCGTCGCGCAGCGGCTGGAGAAGGTCTATGCGCTGATGGAAGGCGAGATCTCCGTGCTCCAGGTCGAGAAGCGCATCCGCAGCAGAGTCAAGCGCCAGATGGAGAAGACGCAGCGCGAGTACTATCTGAATGAGCAGATGAAGGCCATTCAGAAGGAATTGGGCGACGGCGACGAGAAGAACGAGATCGACGAACTCGAAGGCCGCATCAAGAAGACCAAGCTCTCCAAGGAAGCGCGCGAGCGCGCCGAAGCCGAGATCAAGAAGCTGCGCCAGATGAGCCCGATGTCGGCGGAAGCCACCGTCGTGCGCAATTATCTCGACTGGCTGCTCGGCATCCCCTGGGGACAGAAGAGCAAGGTCAAGCACGACCTCAAATTCGCCGAAAACGTGCTCGACGCCGATCACTTCGGCCTCGACAAGGTGAAGGAGCGCATCCTCGAATATCTCGCGGTGCAGAGCCGCACCAACAAGCTGCGCGGCCCCATCCTGTGCCTCGTCGGCCCTCCGGGTGTGGGCAAGACCTCGCTCGGCAAGTCGATTGCCAAGGCCACGGGGCGTGAGTTCATCCGCATGTCCTTGGGCGGCGTGCGCGATGAGGCCGAGATCCGCGGTCACCGCCGCACCTACATCGGCTCGATGCCCGGCAAGGTCATCCAGTCGATGAAGAAGGCGAAGAAGTCCAACCCGCTCTTCCTCCTGGACGAGATCGACAAGATGGGCATGGACTTCCGCGGCGACCCGTCTGCAGCACTCCTCGAAGTGTTGGATCCGGAACAGAACGCAACGTTCATGGATCACTATCTGGAAGTCGAGTACGACCTCTCGAACGTGATGTTCGTGACGACCTCGAACACGCTCAACATTCCGCCGGCCTTGCTCGACCGCATGGAGATCATCCGGATCGCAGGCTACACGGAAGAAGAGAAGTACGAGATCGCGCGTCGCCACCTGATCCCCAAGTCCGCCGAGCACCATGGGCTGATGCCCCAGGAGTTCGAAGTGACGGAAGAGGCGCTCTATGAGGTCATCCGCCGTTACACGCGGGAAGCCGGTGTGCGCAATCTCGAGCGTGAGATGAATTCACTCGCCCGCAAGGCAGTGAAGGAATTGATGACGAGCAAGGGCAAGAAGAAGATCACCGTGACGCCCGACGTCGTCGAGCAGTACCTCGGCGTGCCGAAGTATCGCTTTGGCGAAGCCGAGCGCGAGGACCAGGTCGGTGTCGTCACCGGCCTTGCATGGACGGAAGTCGGCGGCGAGATCCTGACGATCGAAGCCCTCATGATGCCGGGCAAGGGCAAGATGACGGTGACCGGCAACCTGCGCGACGTGATGAAGGAGTCGATCTCGGCTGCTTCCTCCTACGTCCGCTCGCGGGCCGCCACCATCGGCGTCAAGCCGCCGGTGTTCGACAAGCGCGACATCCACGTGCACGTGCCGGAAGGTGCGACGCCGAAGGATGGCCCGTCTGCCGGCATCGCGATGGTGACTGCCATCGTCTCGGTCATGACCGGCATCCCCGTCCGCAGGGACGTGGCGATGACGGGCGAGATCACGCTCAGGGGCCGCGTGCTGCCGATCGGTGGGCTGAAGGAAAAGCTGCTCGCCGCTCTGCGCGCCGGTATCAAGACCGTCATGATCCCCGAGGAGAACGTGAAGGACCTGAGCGAGATCCCGGAGAACGTCAAGAAGGGCCTCGAGATCATCCCGGTCGCCCGCATGGACGACGTGCTGAAGCATGCGCTTACCCGCATGCCGGAAGCAATCACCTGGGACGAGGAGGCCGAGGAAGCGGCAGCTGCCGCCCGCGCCGCCGCCGAAAAGGCCGGCGAGAGCTCGGCCCGCGCCCACTGAAGTCTTCACTGAACGACATCAGGGCCGCCCTTCGGGGCGGCCCTTTTCATTGCTGCCGCAAGATCAGGCAATAGCTTTCGGCAATGTCACCAAACCTTGAAATTACCCACGAATCACCGACACATAGGGGGTGTAAGGCGTTTCGGGCATGGCAACGGCAGCGAGGAGACAGACCAGCGCAAAGCTAGTTTCTGGAACCACTCAAATCACATCAGCCCCGTGCGCCCTCAGAAATCGCACGGGGTTTTTTGTCGGCTTGATTGTGGGGACCGGGGGCGCTAAGCCCACCCCTGAGCGGGCGATTAGCTCAGTTGGTAGAGCGCTTCGTTTACACCGAAGATGTCGGGAGTTCGAGTCTCTCATCGCCCACCAGTCTCGTGACGAGAGACCCTTCCCCAGCAAGCTCAGTTGAC
>NZ_JBAXGR010000031.1:0-41480 GCF_037139295.1 Aestuariivirga sp. | reverse complement strand
CCTGCCCGCCCTCGACAGATCCGCGACAATGTCGCAGAGGCGCGGCGCATCGCCCTCGGCCTGCGCGACAGGCCAGATGAGGGCCACCGTCTCCGCCGTGTCGCCCAGGTCGTCGCGCGACATGCGGAAGAGTTCCGGGTCGAAGCGACTCTCGCCGATTTCCGAGAGAACGCGGCGCAACGGGAATGCGATGGGCAGGCCGTCAGTCAGTGCAGCCAGCGCAAATCCGCGATCGGGATCGGGCGTTGCCAGAAAGTAATTGCGCATCAGCATGAGCTTGGCGTTGCGCGCCGGCGTGTAGGTGAGGCGGTCGAGGAGCTGCGAGAAGGCCTTCATTCGGCATCGTCCTCGCGGCCCACGAGGCGCAGTGCGCGCGCCGTGATCTGACGCTTGCCAAGTTCGTGGACCAGCGCCTCCTCGCGGCCATGGGTCACCCAGACTTCGCGCGCACCCGTCTCGGTGACGGTGCGGATGAGCTCCGGCCAATCGCAATGATCCGATATGATAAGTGGCAGCTCGACGCCGCGCTGGCGCACGCGCCCACGGATGCGCATCCAGCCCGAGGCGAACCCCGCAAGCGGATCGGCAAAGCGGCGCGACCAGCGGTCGCCTAGGGCGGAGGGTGGTGACAGCACGATCTCACCCGCAAGCTTGCCGGGTGCTTCCATGGCATTGGGAACCTCGCCGAGGTCAATGCCGCGCGACACGTAGTAATCCGACATCGCGCGCAGTGCACCGTGCAGCCAGATGGGCCGCTCATAGCCTGCCTGACGAATGAGCTTGATGAGGCGCTGGCACTTGCCGAGGCCATAGACGCCGATCTGGTGGGTGCGCTCGGGAAAGTCCCTGAGTGAGGCGAGAAGCTTTTGGACTTCCGCCATGTCGGGCTCATGGCGATAGACGGGAAGGCCGAAAGTGGCCTCCGTCACGAAGAGATCGCAGGGCACGAGTTCGAAGGGCTCGCAGGTCGGGTCCGCATGGCGCTTGTAATCGCCCGAAATCACGGCGCGCTGGCCGTTGTAGTCGATCACCACCTGGGCAGAGCCGAGAATGTGCCCGGCAGGCACGAGCGTGACCGTGACGTCCTTCACCTTCAATGCTTCGCCATAGCCAAGTGCCTGCGCCTGCCCCAACGCGCCAAGGCGCAGGCGCATGATGGCGAGTGTATCCGCCGTGGCCAGCACCGCGCCGTGACCGGCGCGCGCGTGGTCCGAATGGCCATGCGTGATGACAGCGCGCGGCACCGGCCCCGAGGGATCGATGAAAAAATCGCCGGGTACGCAATGAAGCCCGGAAGGACCGGGCATCAGCCAGCTTTCGAAGGGAGGGGAAAATGCCATGACCCGCCCAATGTCATGCGCGGGAGGATGTTTCGCAATGGGGATGGCGGAAATGGGTGCGGGGAGCCCGAATTGGGGCTCCCCGCCCAAACAGAGGCACCGGGTACGCAGTACATGATCCCGGATCGCCGTGGCACTGGGACTGCAAATGTCGCCGTGGCCATGGATGCATCATGGGGTGTTGCGGTTTCCAAACGGTTTAGAGGGTGCGAAGAAAGGCTTAACGCCCAAGGGGTTGCCGTCTCAGCGCGGCACAGGCAGGCTTGAAGAACCCAACCAGCGGTCGAGGAAACGCGAAAGCCAGTCCTTGACGGGCGCATCATGCAGCAGGTTGCCTTCGAGATGGGCGGCTGAATTCTGCGCATTGGGAAGCACGAAGCGGTGCGCCCCGGTGACACCCCACCGGTGCATGGTGAGGCGCGTGACCTCCGGGTGGAACTGGATGCCATAGGCCTGCGCCCGATAGCGGAAGGCCTGGTTCTCGAAGGTGTCGCCCGTGGCCAATCGCACCGCGTCCTTCGGCAGCGTGAGGCCTTCGCGGTGCCAGTGATAGACATGGGGCGGCCAGGGGCCATGGTCGCTGCCCTCTACCGTGGGCCGGAGCGGATAGTAGCCGATCTCGACAAGGCCATCGGCATGGGGCCCGACGGTGCCACCCAAATGCTTCGAGAGCATCTGCGCGCCGAGGCAGACGCCAAGGAAGGGCTTCTCCTCCTTCAACGGCACGCCGATCCAGTCGATCTCGCGGGCAATCCAGGCGTCAGGATCATTGGCGCTCATCGGGCCACCGAAGATGACGGCACCGGCATGATGCGCCAGCGTTTGCGGCAGCGGGTCACCGAGGCAGTGGCGGCGAATGTCGAGGCGATAGCCCTTGTCCTGCAGCATGTGGCCGATGCGGCCCGGGGTGGAGCTTTCCGAGTGAAGGACGATGAGAATGTCGCGCGCCTCGCTCATCCGCGCCGCCCCAGCATGTGGTCGAGCGAGAAGCTTCCCGGCCCGGCCTTGATGATCAGCAGCAGCAGTGCCGCCCAGGCGCCGTGGAGCGCATAGGGGCCGGCATGCACGAAGATTTCGAAGACGATGAGCAGCACGAGAAGCCCCAGCGCCACAAAGCGGCTTGCCAGCCCGACGGCGAGCAGGATGGGCAGCGCGAACTCCGCCAGCTGCGTGGCGATCGCCGCTGCCTCATAGGGAATCCAGCGAATGTTCCAGCCGCCGAGATACATGGTCATCGTGGCGGAGCGCGGCTCGATGATGTTCCAGCTTCCGGAGACGCGGGCGCGGCCCGCTTCCCAGATCAGCCATGCCACCGAGAGGCGCGCCAGCAGCGCGATGAAGGAATAGGGAATGCGCTCGAGCAGGCGGATGAGCGGGTCGAACAGGCGCATCACGCTAGACCTCCGCCACGGCGGGTGTGGCCTGCCGGCTGCGGCCCTCGAGGAAGACGATGGCAAGGCCGGCCGCCATGATAAGCGCCATGCCGGCGATGGCCAGCGCATTGGGGATCTGGCCGAAGACCAGCACGCCCGAAATGCCGGCCCAGATCATGAAGGCATAGTTGAAGGGCGCCACCACGCGGGCGGGCGACATGCGATAGGCCATGTAGATGAAGGAGTGGCCGCACATCAGGAAGAAACCCGCGATGAACATCAGCCAGCCGTGGCGGAAGGTGGGGGATACCTGTGTTTCGAACAGAAACGACATGATGAGTGCGCCCACCATGACGATGAACAGCGTGGAGAAGGTGACGGCGAGTGCCGGCGTGCGGGCCGGCACCTTGCGCGAGAGGATGTCACGGAAGGCAGCACCCACCGCTGTGAGGAAGCCAAAGATGGCGAAGGGCGAGGAGGCCACGCCGCCAGGCTGCGCCACCATAAGCGCACCGGTGATGCCGAGGCCGACGAGGAAGAGGCGGAGGCCGCCCACCTTCTCGCCAAAGAACACCCACATGCCGAGCAGCACGATCAGGGGCGAGATCTGGGCGATGGCGGTGACATCGGCGATCGGCATGTTGGCCAGCGCCGTGATGAAGGCGAGGATGGCGAGAAGCTCGCAGCCTGAGCGCAGCAGCACCCAGGGGTGGAAGGCCTTGGGCAGTTCACGGATGAGGCCCAGCGCGAAGATCAACGGCAGGCACCAGATGATGGCCGCGATGCCGCGCATGACCAGCACCTGGAAGGGGGGCGCATCCTCCAGCGCCAGCTTCATGCAAGTGTCGTTGGCGACGAAACTGCCGGTGGCCACGAGGATGGCGGCGATGCCGCGAAGGTTCTGGGAAAGGGCCATTCAGTCCGGACGGGGTGAAACGTGATTCGGCAGAGGATAAAGCAATTCGGGAGCGGGCGAAGGGGTGTCGTTGGCTGGGCGCCATGCGTTCGCCCCCCCCTCCGTCATCATGCCCGGGCGTGACGCGGGCATCCGCTTCGCGACCACGGCGAAGGATCGCAGGGTCAGGCCCGGCGATGATGAGCCTGGGGATGCCCATCTCACCTAAAATAAGATTTTAGTCCTTGACAGCGCGCGCTCGATGTGCTAGAAAGGGGCATACTCCGAAATTGGGTCTCACGATTTCATCATGCGCAGGCTTGACCCGGGCAGCTTCTTTGGCGGGCACCAGAGAGGATCGTCGAGACAAGCCCGGCGATGATGATTGGAGCGGGAGAGCTGGGGAGCGGCGGCTAGTTCGGCAGTGTGATCGGCACCTTCAGATAATGCACGCCGTTGGCCTCCGCCGGGGGAAGCTTGCCGGCGCGCATGTTGACCTGGATGGACGGCAGGAGAAGCGTGGGAGCGGAGAGCGTGGCGTCACGCGTGGTGCGCATCTTGACGAAGTCGTCTTCCGAGACGCCCTCGTGAACGTGGACGTTGCGGGCCTTCTCCTCGGCCACCGTCGTCTCCCAGGCATAGTGCTTGCGGCCATCCTTGGGCAGGTAGTCGTGGCACATGAAGAGGCGGGTCTCGGGCGGCAGCGCCATGAGGCGGCGGATGGAGCGGTAGAGGATGCGGGCGTCGCCGCCGGGGAAGTCGGCGCGCGCCGTGCCGTAGTCGGGCATGAACATGGTGTCGCCGACGAACACGGCATCGCCGATCTTGAAGGAGACGCAGGCAGGGGTATGGCCCGGCGTGGCCAGCACTTCGCCGGTGAGGTTGCCGATCTGGAAGCGGTCGCCGTCCTTGAACAGCATGTCGAACTCGGAGCCTTCGCCGGAGACGTCGATTGCATTGAACACCGGGCGGAAGATCTTCTGCACGTCCTTGATGTGCTCGCCGATGGCCACCTTGGCACCGGTCCTGAGCTTGACGTAGGGGGCGCCCGAAAGATGGTCGGCGTGGACATGGGTTTCGAGCAC
Organism: Aestuariivirga sp.; assembly: GCF_037139295.1. Classification (GTDB taxonomy): domain Bacteria; phylum Pseudomonadota; class Alphaproteobacteria; order Rhizobiales; family Aestuariivirgaceae; genus Aestuariivirga. Next base: position 36,787 of record NZ_JBAXGR010000031.1, on the reverse strand, counting down.
AAGCTTGATGGTGAGGCCCAGGTCCTTCGCCTTGGCGAGGATGGCATCGGCCGAGGTGACGTTGGCCTTGCCGGACTTGTGGTCGTAGTCGAGCACCGGATCGACCACGGCGGCATCCTTCGTCTCGGGATCGCCGACGAGATAGCTGACGGTGTTGGTCGGCTCGTCGAAGAAGGCTTGGATGATGGGCTTGCTCACGATCGGCCGCTCCTCGGTCACGAATTCGCTTGACAGTATATTAGAGAATTCTAACTTATCAAGCATCGAAATGGAGGTGCCGATGGGCACGATGATGCTCGACCGCTCGCTCGCGGGCTTCGAGGAAAAGGCCACCGAGGCGGCACAGATGATGAAGGCGCTCAGCAACGAGAAGCGCCTGATGATCCTGTGCAAGCTGCTGGAACATGGCGAGATGAGCGTCAACGCGCTGATCGAGCATGTCGGACTTTCGCAATCCGCCCTGTCGCAGCACTTGGCCCGCATGCGCGAGGAAAAGATCGTCGACACCCGGCGCGACGCGCAGCAGATCTTCTACCGCGTCGCCGACCCGCGGGTGAAAGATATTCTCACCACGCTCAAGAACACTTTTTGCTGAGGAATTTCACGATGGCGCTCAAGCACATCAACGCGGCGGAAGCCAAGAAACTCGTGGACCAGGGCGCACTGCTCATCGATGTCCGCGAGGACCATGAATATGACGACGAGAACATTCCCGGCGCGCGCAATGAGCCCTTGTCACGCATTGCCGGCGCGGAGATCACGGGCGTGCCGGCCGTGGTGTTCCACTGCAAGTCGGGTGCCCGCACGCGGATGAGTGCCACAGCACTGGCCCACTGCACCGATGCCGAAGTTTACATCCTCGATGGCGGCATCGAGGCATGGAAGGCGGCGGGGTTTCCGGTGAAGCGCGGGTAGGCTCGACCGCATCTCTTGAAGTCATCATCGCCGGGCGTGACCCGGCGATCTCTTTTGGTGGCGGAGATGAGGATGCCCGGGTCAAGCCCGGGCATGATGAGTTGGAGAGTTGGCTAGATCGCGCGCGTCAGGAACACGCTGTTCGGATCAAGCTTGTAATCGCCGAACGGCAGACACTCCTCGAAGCCGTGCGCCTTGTAGAGCGCTACTGCGGGTTCGAAATAACCGAAGGAACCCGTCTCGAGGCTGAGGCGTGTGAGGCCCCTCGCTCGTGATGTCTCGACGATGTGCGTCAGCAGGGCGCTGCCGACGCCGCGGCGTCGGGCAGCCTCCGAGGTGTGCATGGATTTTACTTCACCGTGGGTTTGATCCAGCGGCTTCATGGCGCCAACGCCGAGCAGGGTTTCACCGTCCCAGGCGGCCCAGAAGTCAATCTCGGGTGCGGCCAGCCGGGACACGTCGAAGACATGGGCGCTGCCCGGCGGCGTCACCTCGTGGCACTTGTCGAAGTGGTAACGCAGCAACCGGAGGATGCGGTCGTCGGTCAGGTTGCCTCTTGAGATTTGCATTTTTTGCTCCTCTGGGCAGGATGGTAACGTCGCGCCCACGAAATTTTATTGCTGATTTTGGGGCTGCCTGATTCCTATCTTGCGCTACGCCCCTCATTCTGTCATACAGAGATAGGACAGCGACACTGTCCTTTCGTGGCATTCTCAAGGTAAGTGGACCCCGGATGATCCGGAATACGACCACCAAGACCCTGAAAACGACGGCCAAACCGGCCGGCGATGCCTCTCGGCTGCCCCGCGCTACGCTCCGCAAAAGCAACTGAGGGCGAGCGCTCAGGGCGAAAATGCCCAGGAGTTTGATCGCCCTGACGGGTCCGGCGCCACCCGAAGGCACCACCCTCAAGAGATCGACACCTGCGCAAGATACGAGGAAGACCCACCGGGCCCAGGACGGCCCCGGCGGGAGGATGGGATGAGGACGAGGCAAGGAGAGTTGGCCATGAACATTCAATACCGGCCAGAAGGTCTTCCGGAGGCGCACGGTCTTTATGACCCGCGCAACGAGCATGATGCCTGCGGCATCGGCCTCATTGCCAATATCCAGAATGTGAAAAGCCACCGCATGGTGGCTGATGGCCTGTCCATCCTCAAGAACCTCGAGCATCGCGGTGCCGTGGGTTCCGACCCCAAGGCGGGCGACGGTGCGGGCCTGCTGCTGCAGATCCCGCATGGCTTCTTCGCCGAGGAGGCCAAGCGCTTGGGCTTCGAGCTTCCCGCTGCAGGCCATTATGGCGTGGCCCAGCTGTTCATGCCGCGCGAGCCCCTGTACCGCCAGGACGTCGAACGCATCTGGTGGGAAACGACGCGCGAAGAGGGCCTGAAGGTTCTGGGCTGGCGCGACGTGCCGGTTGATTCCACCGTGCTCGGTTATTCGGTGAAGGGCACCGAGCCCTTCCACCGCCAGCTGTTCATCGGCCGCGGCCCCACGATCCGCGACGAGGCGCATTTCGAGCGCAAGCTCTTCGTCTGCCGCAAGGTCGTGTCCAACCGCGTGCTGGAAGTGCTGGGTGGCAAGGCCCGCACCTATTACCCGGTGTCCGTGAGCGCACGCACGCTGGTCTACAAGGGCCTGGTGCTCGGCAAGGACCTGGGCGCTTACTATCGTGACCTCGAGGACGAGCACCTCGAAAGCGCTTTCGCCATGGTGCACCAGCGCTTCTCGACCAACACCTTCCCCAGCTGGCCGCTGGCACACCCCTATCGCTTCGTCTGCCACAACGGCGAAATCAACACGGTGCGCGGCAATTACAACTGGATGGCCGCGCGCCAGGCCAACATGCGTTCCGACATTTTGGGCGAGGACCTCTCGAAGCTGTGGCCGATCTCCTATGAGGGCCAGTCAGACACCGCGTGCTTCGACAACGCGCTCGAATTCCTGACCATGGGCGGCTATTCGCTGCCCCATGCCATGATGATGCTGATCCCCGAGGCCTGGGCGGGCAATCCGTTGATGGACGAGGACCGCCGCGCCTTCTACGAATATCACGCTGCCCTGATGGAGCCGTGGGACGGCCCCGCCGCAATGGTGTTCACCGACGGCAAGATGATCGGCGCCACGCTGGACCGCAACGGCCTGCGCCCGTCCCGCTACATGACGAGCGATGACGGGCACATCCTGCTCGCCTCGGAAATGGGCTGCCTGCAGTTCGCCGAAGAGCACATCACCCACAAGTGGCGCCTGCAGCCGGGCAAGATGCTGCTCATCGACCTCGAGCAGAAGCGCATCATCGCCGACGAAGAACTGAAGAAGCAGCTCTCCACCGCACATCCCTACAAGGAGTGGCTGAAGCGCACGCAGATCGTGCTGAAGGACCTGCCCGCCTCCAAGACGCGCCGCGCACATTCCACCGTGCCGCTGCTCGATCGCCAGCAGGCATTTGGCTACACGCAGGAAGACCTCAAGGTCCTGATGGCGCCCATGGCCCAGACGGGACAGGAGGCCGTGGGCTCCATGGGCAATGACGCGCCGATCTCGGCGCTTTCCGACCGGCCCAAGACGCTTGACACCTATTTCAAGCAGAACTTCGCGCAGGTGACGAACCCGCCCATCGACCCAATCCGCGAGGAGTTGGTGATGTCGCTCGTCTCCTTCATCGGGCCGAGACCGAATCTGCTCGATCTCAAGGGCACCTCGACGCACATGCGCCTCGAGGTGGCCCAGCCGATCCTCACCAACGAGGACCTCGAGCGCATTCGCACCATTGGTGCGGTGGCCGACAACCCGTTCCGCACCGCCACCATCGACATCACCTATGACGTGGCCAATGGCCACAACTACATGGAAGCGGCGCTTGATTCCGTCTGCGCTCTTGCCGAGCGGGCGGTGAAGGATGGCTACAACATCATCATCCTGTCGGACCGCGCGGTGTCGGCCGAGCGCGTGCCGATCCCCGCGTTGCTGGCGACCTCTGCCACGCATCACCATTTGATCCGCAAGGGACTGCGCACGCAGGTTGGCCTCGTGGTCGAGACGGGCGAAGCGCGCGAGGTGCACCAGTTCTGCGCGCTTGCGGGCTACGGCGCAGAAGCCATCAACCCCTATCTCGCCTTCGAGACGCTGGAGCACATGCTCCCCACGCTCGAGGAAAAGATCACGGCCTATGAAGCGCTGAAGCGCTACATCAAGGCTGTCGACAAGGGCATCCTGAAGGTCATGTCCAAGATGGGCATCTCGACTTACCAGTCCTATTGCGGTGCCCAGATCTTCGATGCGGTCGGCCTCTCCACCGATTTCGTAGCCAAGTATTTCACCGGCACGGCAACGCAGATCGAGGGCGTGGGCCTTCTCGAGATTGCGGAGGAAGCCTTCCGCCGCCACGAGAACGCCTTTGGCGAAAATCCGGTGTTCCGCGCGGCCCTCGACGTCGGTGGCGATTATGCACAGCGCATTCGCGGCGAGGCGCATGTGTGGAACTCCGACACCATCTCCAACCTGCAGCACGCAGTGCGCGGCAATGCCAAGGACAAGTACGTCGCCTTCGCCAAGGCGGTGAACGAGCAGTCCGAGCGGCTGAAGACCATGCGCGGGCTGTTCCGCATCCGCACGGCCGAGGAGATGGGCCGCAAGGCGATCGACATCGCGGAGGTCGAAACCGCCGCGAGCATCGTCAAGCGCTTCTCGACGGGTGCGATGTCCTATGGCTCGATTAGCCGCGAGGCACATACCACGCTCGCCATTGCCATGAACCGCATCGGCGGCAAGTCCAACACCGGCGAAGGTGGCGAGGAGTCAGACCGTTACACGCCGATGGCCAATGGCGACTCCATGCGCTCGGCGATCAAGCAGGTGGCGTCGGGCCGCTTCGGCGTGACGACGGAATATCTCGTCAACTCTGACATGATGCAGATCAAGATGGCGCAGGGTGCGAAGCCCGGTGAGGGCGGCCAGTTGCCGGGCCACAAGGTGGATGCCACCATCGCCAAGGTGCGCCACTCAACGCCGGGCGTCGGCCTCATCTCGCCACCGCCGCACCATGACATCTATTCGATCGAAGACCTGGCGCAGCTGATCTTCGACCTCAAGAACGTGAACCCGGCGGGGCAGGTTTCCGTCAAGCTCGTGTCCGAAGTGGGCGTGGGCACGGTGGCGGCCGGCGTTTCCAAGGCGCATGCCGACCATGTGACGATCTCGGGCTATGAGGGCGGCACAGGCGCTTCGCCGCTCACATCCATCAAGCATGCGGGCCTGCCGTGGGAGATTGGCTTGGCCGAAACCCAGCAGACGCTGGTGGCCAACGACCTGCGCGGCCGCATTGCGGTGCAGGCCGATGGCGGCATCCGCACCGGCCGCGACGTGCTGATCGCTGCACTGCTCGGTGCCGACGAGTTCGGCTTCGCCACGGCACCGCTGATCGCGGCGGGCTGCATCATGATGCGGAAGTGCCACCTCAACACCTGCCCCGTGGGCGTGGCGACACAGGACCCGGAGCTCAGGAAGCGCTTCAAGGGCCAGCCGGAGCACGTCATCAACTACTTCTTCTTCGTGGCCGAAGAGCTGCGCGAGCTGATGGCGGCGATGGGCGTGAAGAGCTTCAACGATCTCGTCGGCGAAACATCTTGGCTCGACCAGGCCACGGCGATTGCCCACTGGAAGGCGCGCGGCCTCGACTTCGCGAAGATCTTCGCGAGGCCCGACGTCGTGGCCCCTGTTGCCACCAAGAAGGTGAGCGCGCAGGACCATGGCATCGACAAGATCCTCGACCGCAGGCTGATCGCGGAAGCAAAGCCCGCCCTTGAGAGCGGCACGCCGGTGGTGCTCAATTCCGAGATCCACAACTATGATCGCACGGCGGGCGCCATGCTGTCAGGCGAAGTCGCCCGGCGCTATGGTCATGCCGGGTTGCCGGAGGACACCATCACGGTAAAGTTCAACGGCATCGCGGGCCAGAGCTTCGGCGCATGGGCGGCCCGCGGCGTGACGCTGGAACTGACGGGTGAAGGCAACGACTATGTCGGCAAAGGCCTGTCGGGCGGCAAGCTGATCGTGCGTCCGCAGGACAAGATCGGCTTCGTGCCCGAGAAGTCCATCATCGTCGGCAACACGGTGCTCTATGGCGCGATCACTGGCGAGTGCTACTTGCGCGGTGTTGCGGGCGAACGCTTCGCGGTGCGCAACTCCGGTGCTGTTGCCGTCGTCGAGGGCGTGGGCGACCACGGCTGCGAATACATGACAGGCGGCGTTGTCCTCGTGATCGGCGAGACCGGCCGCAACTTCGCGGCGGGCATGTCAGGCGGTGTCGCCTATGTGCTCGACGAGGCGGGCGACTTCGCCAAGCGCTGCAATCTCTCCATGGTCGACCTGCAGCCGGTTCCGGCAGAGGAGAAGACCACCGAGAAGCTGCTGCATGCGAGCGGAGACCTGATCAGCCATGGCCTCGTCGACGTGACCTCGCACATGGACCGGCATGATGCCGAGCGGGTGCGCGAACTGCTGAGCCGCCACATGAAGTATACGAACTCCTCACGCGCCAAGGACATTCTCGACAACTGGGCGGACTTCCTGCCGAAGTTCGTGAAGGTGATGCCGGTCGAATATGCCCGCGCCCTGAAGGAACTCGAAACGGCACAGAAGACCAGCGACGGCATGACGATCGGCGTGAAGAGGAGCGCATAAGATGGGAAAGATTACGGGTTTCCTCGAGATCGAGCGGCAGGACCGCAAGTACACGCCAGCCGCCGACCGGGTGCGGAACTACAACGAGTTCGTCATTCCGCTGTCGGCGGAAGCAGTGAAGAACCAGGCGGCGCGCTGCATGAACTGTGGCATTCCGTTCTGTCACAGCGGCTGCCCGGTGAACAACCAGATCCCCGACTGGAATGACCTCGTCTATTTGGGCAACTGGGAAGAGGCCTCGCGCAACCTGCACTCGACCAACAACTTCCCCGAATTCACCGGCCGCGTTTGCCCCGCCCCTTGCGAGGCGTCCTGCACGCTGAACATCGAGGATACCCCGGTCACCATCAAGACCATCGAATGCGCCATCGTCGACCGCGCCTGGGAGAGCGGCTGGATCAAGCCCGAATCCTACCGCGACAAGACCGGCAAGAAGGTGGCCGTGATTGGCTCCGGCCCCGCAGGCCTTGCCGCCGCACAGCAGCTGGCGCGTGCGGGCCACAATGTTCATGTGTTCGAGAAGAACGCGAGGGCTGGCGGTCTTCTTCGCTACGGCATTCCTGACTTCAAGATGGAGAAGCACCTCATCGACCGCCGCGTCACGCAGCTGGAAGCGGAGGGCGTCACCTTCCATTATGGCGCACACATCGGCGTCACGCAGGATGCACAACAGCTGATTGACAGCTTCGACGCGGTGGTGCTCTCGGGTGGATCCGAGAAGCCGCGCGACCTGGCCGTGCCGGGGCGCGAGCTTGGCGGCGTTCACTTCGCCATGGAGTTCCTGCCGCAGCAGAACCGCCGCGTGGGCAAGGAAGCCCCGCTCGACAACCGCCCTATCACGGCGGAAGGAAAGCACGTCGTGGTCATCGGTGGCGGTGACACGGGCTCGGACTGCATCGGAACGTCGATCCGGCAGGGAGCGCTGTCGGTCGAGCAGCTCGAAGTCATGCCGAAGCCGGCGGAGAAGGAGGACAAGCTGCTCACCTGGCCGAACTGGCCGCTGAAGCTGCGCACCTCGTCCTCCCACATGGAAGGGGCCGACCGCGAGTTCTCGGTTCTCACCAAGTCGTTCTCGGGCGAGAATGGCCAGGTGAAGAAGCTCAACTGCGTGCGCGTCGATGGCGCGATGAAGGAAATTCCAGGCTCGGAATTCGAGCTGAAGGCCGACCTCGTGCTGCTGGCCATGGGCTTCATCTCGCCCGTGCAAGACGGACTGCTGAAGTCGCTAGACGTCAAGATCGACGCGCGCGGCAATGTCGAAGCCAATGTGATGAACTACAAGACCTCGGTGCCGAAGGTGTTCTCGGCAGGCGACATGCGCCGCGGCCAGTCGCTCGTCGTCTGGGCCATCCGCGAGGGCCGCCAGGCGGCGCGCGCGGTGGACGAATACCTGATGGGATCGACCACCCTGCCGCGCTGAGGCGGCACATATGACTGACGACCATCATCGCCGGGCTTGACCCGGCGATCCTTTTTTTGTGGCAGTGGAAAGGATGCCCGGGTCAGGCCCGGGCATGATGCGTCTGGTTAAGGCGCTGGCGCCGCGAAATCATCGGGCCTGCCGGCGGGCGCGGTCTCCGGATTGCCGAGCTTGAACAGGCGCTCCGCACCGCTGCCCGTGGGGGCGATATCACGCAGGGTCTTGAGTGCTGCTTCCGGCCCCAAGTCACCCGCCGCCAGCAGGATGGCGTTGGCGGTGACGCCCTCGGGCTGCACGGTATAGGACCCGCCGTCCGTTATCGCCTGGCCGAACAGCGGCACGGCATCGGGCTTGGCCTCCGAGTCGGACTTGTTGAGTTCGGGGACATCGAGCCGCGAGGTCTTTTCGCCGGGCGCGCTTTCGGACACATCAGCGGCCGCGGGCGCTTCGCCTGCCTTGATGGCGGCGAGCACCTGCTCGCCCATCAGGTTGTTGCCGGCCTTGAAGAAGGAGATGCCGTCACGCCCTCGCAGCTTGATGATGTTGGCGGCACCATCGGTGGTGGAATCCGTGTAGGTGCCGTCCGGGTTGGTGAACTGCTTGCGGAGGTCGAGGAAGGTCATGCCGCGCTTCTCGACAAGGTCCTTCTGCAGGGCGGCAATCGACGTCATTGCGGCGTCGTAGTCCGGATCGCGCATAGGGGGCGGCGCCACCCAGATGACGCGCGCCTTGGACGCCGCCAGCTGGTCCAGCAGCAGGTTTGCCTGCTTCGTATAGGCAGCCGCCCATTCCGGCGTTCCAAAATCATAGCGCATCTCGCCGTCGCGGATCATCTGGCGATCATTGGCGCCGAGCATCACCACGATCACGTCATAGGCGTTGCCTTCGAGGATCTTCGGCACGGTGGCGGCCCAGTCATAGACCTCCGGGCGCGCGAGGCCTGATTCCTCGTTGAAGCGGATCGACACGTCATAATCGCCGCCAGGTTCGGTGACACGGGAAAGACCTGCGCCGAGACCCCCGCCCAGCGCATCGCCAATCGACAGCACCTCGAGGATGCGGCGTTCATCCGTTGGCTGTGACTGATCGGACGCAGCCGGTCTTTCGGCGGAGGGCTGCGGCTGCGCCATGCCATCTGTTGCGGAGGAACCCATGATCGGCGCATCCGTCGTCTGCGCGACGGCGGGCACGGCCCACAGCAGCACGGCGGCGAGAATGGCGACGACACACTTCATCAGCTGTTCTTCTGGATCGACTGCAGGAGCTTGACCGAAGGCACGCCGTCGAGCGGCAGTCCGTTCTTCTTCTGGTAGGCGAGTATCGCCTCATAGGTGCGGGCACCGAAGCGGCCGTCTCTGCCACCGGTCTCGAAGCCCAGCGCGTTGAGGCGGTTCTGCAACTCGACGCGTTGCTTGTAGGTGAGGTCGTAATTGACGTCCGGCCAGGACGCAACGAATTCGCCCTTGCCGCGGATACGATCGCCCAGATGGCCCACTGCCAGCGCATAGGAATGCGAGAGATTGTAGTCCATGATGGCGAGGAAGTTCCTTGTCACCAGGAAGCGCGGGCCGGAAACGCCTTGCGGCACCATGACGAAGGCATCGGCACCAGGCGAACCGAACTTGGCGCCGTCGGCGCGCTTGAGACCAAGCTTCTCCCACTCTGCCACCGTCTTCCAGTGCGAACGGCCGACAAGGGCCATGTTGAAGCCCTTGGGCAGCGTCACTTCCCAGCCCCAAGGGCGGTCCATCTTCCAGCCGGCCTTGGCGAGATAGTTGGCGGTGGAAGCGAGCGCATCCTGGTAGTTGTTCCAGATGTCCTTCTTACCATCGGCATTCCAGTCGACTGCATAGGAGACATAGGAGGACGGGATGAACTGCGTGTGGCCCATGGCGGCAGCCCATGATCCATCGAAATTGTCGGGCGTCACGATGCCGCTTTTGAGGATCTTGAAGGCCGAGACCATCTGCTCATAGGCATATTTCTTGCGGCTGCCGGAATAGGCCAGTGTCGCCAGCGAGCGCATGACGCTCATTGAACCCTTCAGCTTGCCGAAATTCGACTCCATGCCCCAGATGCCGAGCACGACGTAGCGGTCGACGCCATACTTGGCTTCGATGGCATCAAGCAGCTTCGCATCGTCCTGCGCCTTGGTCTTGCCGGTCTCGATGCGGATGGGTGTTACCGCTTTTTCGAGATAGGCGGAGGTGGTGGAGTTGAATTCCGGCTGGTTGTCGGCGAGCTTCAGCACCACGGGGTCAGGTTCAGTGATGCCAGCGAAGGCCGCATCGAACAGCTTGCGCGAAACGCCCGCCGACTTCATGCGCGGCCAGATAGTGTTCTGGATGAAGGCCACGAATTTAGGGTCGTCGGCAAGGGCGGGCCGCGCCAGGAAGGGCGCCAGCACGAGAAGCGAGATGAAAATCCGCCGGTCCATTGTGTCCCCACGATTCGGGCGCGCCCTGCCCGGACGCACCAATACTCTACAGGCAAGCGTTTCAACCGCCAAATGCGGCCTCAATCAGGCGTCAGCCCTGCCCCGTGGTGTTCCGCTGCGCCAGCTTGCGCTCCCAGTTGAGCGCTGTTTCGACAATGAAATCGAGATTTTCATGCTTGGGCTGCCAGCCCAGCACCTCACGCACGCGGTTTGCACCCGCCACGATGGCCGGCGGATCGCCCGGCCGCCGCGGGCCATATGTAACGGGAAGCGAGGCGCCATTGACGCGCTCCACCGCCTTGATGACCTCCAGCACGGAGTAGCCCTTGCCATAGCCGCAGTTGAAGATGCCGCTGTCGCCACCCTTGCGGAGATATTCCAGCGCATCGACATGGGCCGCGATGAGGTCGCTCACGTGGATATAGTCGCGCAGGCAGGTGCCATCCGGCGTGTCATAATCCGTTCCGTAGACCTCCAGCCGATCGCGCTGCCCGAGCGCGGTCTGGCAGGCGACCTTGATCAGGTGCGTGGCGTTGGGCGTCGACTGGCCGATGCGGCCCCTGGGATCACCACCTGCCACGTTGAAATAGCGCAGTGCCACATATTTCAGGCCATAGGCGAAGGCGGAGTCCTTCAGCATCTGCTCGGTCATGAGCTTGGAGAAGCCATAGGGCGATACAGGTGCTGGCGGCCTGTCCTCGAACACCGGCTCGGCGGGGACATCGCCATAGACGGCGGCCGTGGAGGAAAAGATGAAGCGCGGGATGCCGGCCTTCACGGCGCAGGCCATGAGCATGCGCGACTTGACCGTGTTGTTGAGATAGTAGCCCAGCGGGTCCTTCATCGAATCCGGCACCACGATGGAGCCGGCGAAATGCACCACGGCGTCAAACTTGCTTTGCGACATGACGCGGTCGAGCAATGCTTCATCGCCGATGTCGCCCTCGACGAGGCGGGCTTCCGGCGGGATGGCCCACCACATGCCGGTCGACAGATTGTCAAGGACGACGACCTCCTCGCCCCGCTCCACCAGCGCCTGAACCATGTGGCTGCCGATGTAGCCGGCGCCGCCCGTAACCAGAATGGCCATTGAAATCTCCTGCGGGTAGAGTGTAGCGAAGTTTCCGGAACTGCCCAAAGCAAACCTTATTTGGGGTGCAAGGCGGCTTTCGAGGTTAACACGAGGTTATTCATGGTCCGTCCGATCAAGACTGCCGTTTTCCCGGTCGCGGGGCTCGGCACCCGTTTCCTGCCCGCCACCAAGGCGATGCCGAAGGAAATGCTGACCGTGGTCGACCGCCCGGTGGTCCAGCTGGCCGTCGACGAGGCGCGGGAAGCAGGAATCGAGCACTTCGTGTTCGTGACCGGGCGCGGCAAGGCAGTGATCGAGGATCATTTCGACAAGGCCTTCGAGCTGGACGCCACGCTGGCCGCGCGCGGCAAGACGAAGGAACTGGACGCGCTGGCCCGCGACCTGCCCAAGGCCGGCCAGGCAAGCTTCACCCGCCAGCAGGAGCCGCTGGGGCTGGGCCACGCCGTGTGGTGCGCGCGCCAGATCGTCAAGGACGAGCCCTTTGCGCTGCTCCTGCCCGACATGGCGATGTATGCGAGCCCCGGCTGCCTGAAGCAGATGATCGACGTCTATCAGTCTCGCGGCGGCGGCAACGTGGTGGCAGTGGAGGAGGTTCCCTGGGACCAGGTGAGCCGCTATGGCGTGGTGGGTGCGAAGGACTGGCAGGACAATGCCTTCACCATCACCGGCATGGTGGAAAAACCCAAGACGCGCGAACTGGCGCCGTCGAACCTCATCATCTCGGGCCGCTACATCCTGCAGCCTGAGATCTTCGGTGAGATCGAACGGCAAGAACCCGGCGCCGGCGGCGAGATCCAGCTGACCGATGCGATGATCCGGCTCATGCAGCGCGAGCGCTTCCATGGCCTCAAGTATCGCGGCACCACCTATGACTGCGGCGACAAGGTGGGCTTCCTCGCCGCCAACGTGGCCTTTGCGCTCGACCGACCGGACGTGGCCCCGGGGTTCCGCGAGGCGCTGAAGAAGATATTGGCGGAGAAGGGCGGGTTGTAACCAGCCCGCTCCTGCCCCACACATCATCATCACCGGGCTTGTCTCGACGATCCTCTTTGGCGGCCGGGGAAAAGGATGCCCGGGTCAAGCCCGGGCAAGATGACTGGAGGGGAAGGCGCCGCCGAATTCCGCCCGGCGATGATGAATTGTAGGGCGACGGCAAAAGGTCTAGAACCCCGACCATGCCGAACCGACACCTCAATCCCGTCCCGCTGGGGGCCCAGTGGCGCGAGTCTGCCAAGCGGGCGCTCGTCACCGAAACCGAAGGCATGCAGCAGCTGATTGCCGCCCTTGAGGGGCCACTGGGCGATGGGCTGGCGCAATCCGTCGAGGTCATCCGCAAAGCCAAGGGCCGCGTGGTAATGACCGGCATGGGGAAAAGCGGCCACATCGCGCGCAAGATCGGCGCGACGCTCGCATCCACCGGCACGCCCGCCAGCTTCGTGCACCCGGCTGAAGCCAGCCACGGCGACCTCGGCATGATCACGCCCGACGATGTCGTCGTGATGATATCCAATTCAGGCGAGTCGCCGGAACTGCGCGACATCCTCACCTATGCCAAGCGCTTTGCCGTGCCGCTGATCGCCATCACCTCGGTGCCGGACTCGACGCTCGGCAAGGAAGCCGACATCGTGCTGCCGCTGCCGCGCGCCAAGGAGGCCTGCCCCAATGGCCTCGCGCCGACGACCTCGACCCTGCTGCAGCTGGCGCTGGGCGATGCGCTGGCCATCGCGCTGCTCGAAGACAAGGGCTTCAGCGCGCATGACTTCCGCAAGTTCCACCCCGGCGGCAAGCTGGGCGCACAGCTGAAGCACGTGCGCGACATCATGCATGCGAAGGAAGAACTGCCGCTCGGCCCTGAATCGATGCCGATGGCCGACGTGCTGATCGTGATGACGACGCGAAGCTACGGCTGTTTCGGCGTGCTCGACGGCAATGGCCAGCTGATGGGCATCGTCACCGACGGCGACCTGCGCCGCAACATGTCGCCCGACCTTTTGAAGCGCACGGCCGGAGCCGTGATGACCAAAGCACCCAAGACCATCGAGCCCGATGCACTGGCATCGGAAGCCCTCGAGCAGCTGAACTCGCTGAAGATCACCAGCCTGTTCGTGATCGACGCCGAGAAGAAGCCTGTGGGGCTTGTGCACATCCACGACCTGCTACGGATCGGGTTGGTTTAGGACGCCCCCTACCCCGCCGCCACCACCAGCGTCATGTCATTCACTGCCGTCACCTTGATGCGCGTGCCGGCGTCCATGTCGGGACCTTCGATCTCCCACACCGTGTCCTCGATGGTCAGCTTGCCACGACCATTCACGATGGGCTGCTTCAGCGTGAAGCTGCGGCCGACGTAGCCCAGCTGGCGGCGGTTGAGAAAGGGGTTGTCGGCAGGCTCCATCGCGGGGCCATTGTAGAAGCGGCGGCCGACGACCACCGAGATGACAGCCAGAACCGCAAAGACCGCGAGCTCGCCCTGCCATGTCAGGTCATGCAGATTGTCGATGACGCCGGTCAGCGCCGCGGCAATGCCGAGCCAGATGAAGAACACGCCGGGCGAAACGAGCTCGAGCAGCAGGAAGATGCCCGCTGCCACGAACCACACCCAGTTGCCGAGGATGGGGAAGAGCTGCTCCATGATGCGCTATCTCACTTCGCGGGGCCGGTGGACGGCACGCTGCCACGATTGCGCATCGGCTGCGCGGGTGGGCCGCCGCCGAAGGCCTCCCTGGCGATCTCGGAGATGCCCGCGATCGAGCCGATGACCGAGGCAGCTTCGAGCGGCAGCATCAGGACCTTTTGATTGGGCGAAACGGCGATCTGCTCCAGCGCCTTGATGTAGTTGTTGGCCACGAAATAGTTGATGGCCTGCACGTCGCCCTCGGCGATTGCCTGCGACACCATCTGTGTGGCCTTGGCTTCAGCTTCTGCCGAACGCTCGCGCGCCTCGGCGTCGCGGAAAGCTGCTTCCTTGCGGCCCTCGGCCTCGAGCACCACCGATTGCTTCTCGCCCTCGGCCTTGAGAATGGCGGCCTGGCGCAGGCCTTCGGCCTCAAGGATGGCGGCACGCTTGTCACGCTCGGCCTTCATCTGGCGGGCCATCGAGTCGATCAGGTCACGTGGCGGGTTGATGTCCTTGATCTCGATGCGGTTCATCTTGATGCCCCAGGGCTGGGTGGCCTGGTCCACGACGTTGAGCAGGCGATGGTTGATCTCGTCACGCTGCGACAGCAGGTTGTCGAGGTCGAGCGAGCCCATCACGGTGCGGATGTTGGTCATCACGAGGTTGATGATGGCGTTCTCGAGATTGCGCACTTCGTAGGCCGCACGTGCTGCATCGACGCATTGATAGAAGGTGACGCCGTCGACCTTTACCATGGCGTTGTCCTTGGTGATGACTTCCTGCGAGGGAATGTCGAGCACCTGTTCCATCATGTTCTGCTTGGCGCCGATGCGGTCGATGAAGGGCACGATGATGCCGAGGCCCGGCTGCAGCGTGGCGATGTATTTGCCGAAACGCTCCACCGTGTAGTTGTAGCCCTGCGGCACCATGCGGATGGCACGGATGAGGTAGAAGATCACCACCGCCAGAAACACCAGCACGAAAATGCTCAGGCCCTCATACATCGCACCGTCCCCCGTGATGCCGCGCAGCCCGCGGTCAACCGAACATGGCGGTATCGGCCCGAGACTTCAAGTGGCTAGAGCCAGCCCTTCAACTCGTTGCGGACGATGCTTTCGAGCATGGTGATGGAGGGATCGGAATCATTGAGACAGGGAACAACCGAGAATTTCTCGCCGCCGGCTTCCTCGAAGGTCTCCCGGAGGCCGATGGCGACCTCTTCCAGCGTTTCCACACAATCGGATGCAAAGCCCGGGCACATCATGACCAGCTTCTTGACACCCTTCGAGGGAAGCTCTTCCACCGTCTGCTGGGCATAGGGCTGCAGCCACTCGGCCTTGCCGAAGCGCGACTGGAACACGACCTGCAATTTCTCGCGCGGCAGCTTCAGCCGCTCGCCCAGAAGACGCGCGGTCTTCATGCAGTGGCAGTGATAGGGGTCGCCCGCCATGAAGTAGTCCTTCGGCAGGCCGTGGAAAGAGGCGAGGATAAGGTCCGGCTCCCAGTCCAGCGTCTTGAGGTGCGCCTCGAGTGACAGCGCCAGCGCCTCGATATGGGCCGGGTTGTCGAAATAGGGTGGCACGGTGCGGATGGCAGGCTGCCAGCGCATGGCCTTCAGCGCGTCATAGGCCTTGTCGAGCGCCGTCGCGGTGGTGGAGGCCGAATACTGCGGATAGAGCGGAAACAGCAGGATGCGGTCACAGCCCTGGTCCTTGAGGGCCTGGATCCGCTCGGCGGTGGGCGGCAGGCCATAGCGCATGCCCCAGTCGACGATGACGTTGGGCGCATCCGAAAGGCGCGCCGCCAGCTTTTCCGCCTGCGAGCGGGTGATGGTCTTGAGCGGTGACTCGTTCCTCTCCCGGTTCCAGATCTGCTCATAGGCATGGCCGGACTTCTTGGGGCGGGTCGTCAGGATGATGCCGTTCAGCAGCACCCACCAGAGGACGGGGTTCACCTCGATCACCCGGCGGTCGGACAGGAATTCCTTAAGGTAACGCCGCATCGGCCAATAGGACGTGCCCTCGGGCGTGCCGAGGTTGATCAGCAACACGCCGAGCTTGCCCACCTTGAAAGGGGGGTGGCCCTGGGGAAGAACACTCATGAAACTCTCGATACCGTTCTGTTGGCCGAAACCGCCGTTCGGCAGTGACTACCCTGCCGTTAACGGCTTGAAAATGCCAAAAGATCATATTGGGCCGGAATTTGCCTTTTGGCAGGGATATGACGTCCGATGCGCCTGTTGCCTGGGATTGATCCGGGAAAACTGCCTGTTCTGGCGGCACTGGGTGCCGCCGGGGGCTTCACCTTGCTGCTGGCAGGGGCGGTTGCCGTTTATGCCGCAGTGGACGTGCTGGGCGCCCTGCTGATCGCCGCCTTCCTGCTGGCAAGCCTCGGACTGGCCGCCTCGGGCTGGCTGGCCTACTGGCGCTCGCTGGAAAGCACGCCAGCGGCTCACCTCATGGTCGAGCGCCGCTCGCCCCTGCGCAATGCCGGGCAGGATTCCCCCGCCCACCGGCTGCTCGAAGCCGTGGCCGTCGAGATCAAGACCACGGCCACGACCCTCAAGGGCTTTGCCGAGGTGCTGCCGGCCACCGGCGATGATGCGGCGCGCCGTCACATCCTCGACGGCAGCCGCGGGCTGTTGTCCTTCGCCAGCCAACTCCATGATTACATCCGTTTCGAGCGCGGTCGCCTGCGCCTCAAGGAGCAGCAGGTCGACGCAGGTGAACTGGTCGAGGCCGCCCTTGCCTCCTGCCGGCTGCCCGCAGAGGAGGCGGACACCACCATCGCCGCCACCATACCGGTGGGGATCGAACTCGCCTGCGATGCCGAGCGCATCCGCCAGACCATCGTGAGCCTGGTGATGTGGGCGGTGCGCACCTCCGCGCCCGGCGGCATTGTCGACGTGACGCTGCACCGGATGCCGGACCGGGCGCTGGCCATCGACATCGTGAGCCGCGCGGAAGCCACGGGCGGCATGCAGCCACGCGACAGGCTGTTCGAGCCGCAACTCTCCCTCACGGGCCTGCGCGGGTTTGCCCTTCCCATTGCAAGGCGTGTGGCGCTCCTTCATTCTGGCGAGGTGACGGCGGCGTCGAGCCCCGGAGAGGGCACTACGGCCCGCCTCACGCTTCCGGCCGCGCGCGTGGCCTGGCCGGACCAGCAACGCTCCGCCCGCGCCGCCTGAAGGACTAGGCCTCATCGACCATGACTGCCCTCACCGTCGTTCCGCCCTTCAAGGGCACAACCCGCGCCGCGAGCCCCAAGGGCTTTGATGCCGCCGTGTTCGGCGCGCCGCACGGCACGCCCTACCCCGAGATCGACAACTCCATCCACCGTGGCGCGCCGGACGCCTTCCGCACCGCGCTGGCGGTGGATGCCGAATGGCTGGACCACTGGGACTTCGACCTTGGCGGCCCGCTGCTGCAACACGGACAGAAGATCTGCGACCTCGGCAACCTGAAGACCAAGCCCAAAGACGGCGCACACAACCGCGCCCTGATCGAGCAGACGACGCGGCAGATCCTCGAGGCCGGTGCCGTGCCGATCATGTTCGGTGGTGACGACTCGGTGCCAATCCCCTTCATCGCCGCCTATTCGGAACAACCCGCAATCGTCATCCTGCAGATCGACGCGCATATCGACTGGCGGCAGGAGCGGCGCGGCGAGAGCCTGGGGTTCTCCTCGACGATGCGCCGCGCCTCTGAGCATGACCATGTCTGGCGCATCGTGCAGGCGGGTGCGCGCGGCATCGGCAGCGCGCGCGAGGGCGAACTGCGCGACGCGCTGGCCTGGGGCGCACATATCGTCACGGCGCGCGAAATGCACCACAATGGCGTTGGCGAAGTGCTGCGGCAAATTCCAGAAGACTGCGACTGCGTCATCTCGTTTGACTGCGATGCGCTGGATGCCGCCGAGATGCCGGCGGTGGCCTATCCCACGCCGGGGGGCCTCAGCTACACGCAGGTGACGGACCTCATCGCCGGTGTTGCAGCCAAGGCGAGGATCGCCGGCTTCTGCATGGTGGAATTCGTGCCGCTGCGCGACCGCTCGAAGATCGCCGCCTTCACGGCAGCACGGATCGCCGCGAATGTGGTGGGGCGGATCGGGCGGCGGGGCGCTTCATGAAATCCGTCATGCCAGCGAAAGCTGGCACCCAGCTTTCTATCCGCACGCTCTGAAGCAAAGCTGGGCCCCAGCTTTCGCTGGGGTGACGGCATTAAACACTATTCGGCCGCTCTCCGCACGGCGCCACCATCAAGCATCGCCAGCAACTCCGCCTCGCGCGCCTTGGCCTTGTCGATGTTCGTGTCCTTCACGTGGCCGAAGCCACGTATCATGTCCGGCAGGCCGGCGAGTTCGAGAGCCGTGGCGCTGCGGGCGCTTGCAGGGTTGGCGATGAGGCGCTCCACAACGGCGCGATAGTCGGCAATCAGCTGTCGCTCCATCCGGCGCTCCGCCGTGCGGCCGAAGATGTCGAAGCGCGTGCCGCGCAGGTGCTTCATCTTCGCCAACATCCTGAAGCCGGTCATCATCCACGGCCCATATTCACTCTTGAGCGGCTTGCCGGTGAAGCTGTCGATGCGGCCGCGGATCGGCGGTGCAAGATGGAACTTCAGGGTGAAGCTACCCGTGAACTGCTTGGCGAGCTTCTCGGCGAAGCTGCCATCGCTGTAGAGGCGGGCCACTTCATACTCGTCCTTGTAGGCCATGAGCTTGAAGAGGTTCTTTGCAACGGCGTGCGCCAGCGGTTCGGACACGTCGCGCACCTTGCCTACGAATTCGCGATAGCTGTCGGCATAGGCAGCATCCTGATAAGCAGTGAGGAAATCGACGCGGCGCGCAATCAATTCGTCCAGCGTTTCCGCTTTCTTCTCCACCTTCGCGCCGATCACCGCGCGCACCGCGGCCTCATCAACCGCGGCACGGCGGCCCCAAGCGAAAGCGGCAAGGTTCATCTTCACTGACACGGCGTTGAGTTGCACGGCCGCCTCGATCGCCTCGCGCGACAGCGGCACGAGGCCCTTCTGCCAGGCGAACCCGAGCGTGAAGAGATTGGCAGCAATCGAGTCGCCCATGAGCTTCGTGGCGATGTCGGTCGCATCGATGGCGGAAAAGCCGCCCTGCTTCACCGCGGCAGCAATGCGCAGCGAGAGGGCCTGCCCCTGCACGTCGAAATTCGCATCATGGGTGAAGTTGGCCGGCATCACTTCGTGGCTGTTGATGACAGCATGCGTCTTGCTGCGCGCGGCGGCGGAGAGGATGCGCTCCGACCCGCTGGTGACGAGATCGCAGCCAAGGATCAGGTCTGCGTGGCCGCGTGCCACGCGTACGGCAGAGATCGACGCCGGTGTCGCGCCGATCTTCAGATGCGTGACCACCGTTCCGTTCTTCTGCGAGATGCCGACCATGTCGATGAGGGCCGCACCCTTGCCTTCGATGTGCGCGGCCATGCCGAGCAAGTGCCCTATGGTGACGACGCCGGTGCCGCCGATGCCGGAGACAAGGATGCTCCAGGGCTTGTCGAGCGACGGCAGAACGGGCTCCGGCACGGGCGGGAAGGGAATCTTGTCGATATCGATGGCGGGGCCATTGCTGCCCTTGACCAGTTCGCCGCCTTCCACCGTCACGAAGCTGGGGCAGAAACCCTTGAGACAGGAGAAATCCTTGTTGCAGCTCGACTGATCGATCTTGCGCTTGCGACCGAACTCGGTTTCCACCGGCTGGATCGCCACGCAGTTGGACTGCACGCCGCAATCGCCGCAGCCCTCGCAGACGAGCTCATTGATGAACACGCGCTTCTGCGGATCGGGGAACTGGCCCTTCCTGCGGCGGCGACGCTTCTCGGCGGCACAGGTTTGGTCATAGATGAGGACGGACACGCCTTTGACGCCCATCAGCTCCGTCTGCACCGCCTGCAACTCGCTGCGGTGGTTGAAGCTGGTGAGGGCGGGGAACGCGGAACGCGATGGGTACTTGTCCGGCTCATCGGAGACGACCGCGATACGTTCGACGCCGATCGCCCGCATCTGCTGGGCGATCTGCTCCACCGTCAGGCCGCCGTCATTGCGCTGGCCACCGGTCATCGCCACGGCATCGTTGAACAGGATCTTGTAGGTGATGCTGGTGGAGGTCGCCACCGCATGGCGGATGGCCATCAGGCCAGAGTGATTGTAGGTGCCATCGCCGATGTTCTGGAACACGTGGCCGCGCGTCGAGAACGGCGCCTCGCCGATCCAGTTGGCGCCCTCGCCGCCCATGTGGGTGGCGCCCTCGGTCTTGCGGCCCGGCACGAACTGGGCGAGCCAGTGGCAGCCGATGCCGGCATAGCCGCGCGAGCCCTCCGGCAGCACCGTCGAGGAATTATGCGGGCAGCCTGCGCAGAAATAGGGAATGCGGGCGACGAGGTCCGCCTGGTTGCGGCTGGTGGATGAATCCTGCAGCGCCGAGGCACAGTCCGAGGTGGCACGGTCCTGGATGCGGGCGGCGATGGCGAAAGCGATCTGGTTCGGCTCCAGCACGCCATGGGGTGCAAACAGCGTTTTGCCCTGCTCGTCCTGTTTGCCGATAACGGCGGGTCTGCCTTCCTCCGCATAGAGGATATCGCGCAGCTGCGCCTCGATGAGCGAACGCTTCTCCTCCACCACCATGATGGTGGAGAGGCCCTTGGCGAAGTCCTTCACCACTGTCTCTTCCAGCGGCCAGACCATGCCGATCTTGAGCAGGCGGAGGCCGAGGCGGGCCGCCTTCACCTCGTCGATGCCGAGATCGTCCAGCGCTTGCCTTACGTCGAGATAGGCCTTGCCGGCAGCGACGATGCCGAGCGTGGGCTTGTCACCGCCGCGCAGCACGATGCGGTTGAGGCCATTGGCCCGCGCGAAGGCCTTGACCGCCGGAAGCTTGTGCATGTGGATGCGCTCTTCCTGCACGATGCGGTCATCGCCGGGGCGGATCGACAGGCCACCGGGGGGCGGAGCAGGTTCGCTGGGGATGACGGGGTTCACCCGGTCGAGGCCCGCTTCGATGACGGCGGAGGATTCCACCGTGTCGTGCACGCACTTCAAGCCCACCCACACGCCCGCGTGGCGCGACATGGCGAAGCCCAGAAGGCCGTAGTCGATGATCTCCTGAACGCCGCCGGGTGCCAGCACCGGGATCAGCGCATCCATCAGCGCCACGTCGCTGGCATGGACGACGGTCGATGATTCGCCCGAGTGATCGTCACCCGCGATGGCCAGCACGCCGCCATGGGGCGAGGTGCCGGCCATGTTGGCATGGCGGAACACGTCTCCCGTGCGGTCGACGCCCGGGCCCTTGCCATACCACACGGCGAAGACGCCATCATGCTTGCCCTCGCCGCGCATCTCGGCCTGCTGGGTTCCCCAGCAGGCAGTGGCGGCGAGATCCTCGTTGAGGCCGGGCTGGAACACGATGTTGCGCGGCTCCAGCACCTTACGGGCTGCCACGAACTGGTTGTCCACCGTGCCGACGGGTGAACCGCGATAGCCCGAAATGTAGCCCGCCGTGTCAAACCCTGCCAGCCGGTCACGCTCCGACTGCATCAGCACCATACGCAGGATGGCCTGCGGCCCGGTCAGGAACAGGCGCGTGATCGAAAGGTCATAAAGGTCGGCGAGGCTGTGGGTCGACTTGGACATGGACGCAACTATACTGGAACGCATGGCATCTCCAAACGCTTCCACCGCAGGGGTCACATTCGGCGAGGCCCTGAAGGTCTGGGCGCGGATCGGGCTCCTGTCCTTCGGCGGGCCTGCCGGGCAGATCGCGCTGATGCACCGTGAGATCGTGGAAGAGCGCGGCTGGCTGAGCGAGAAGCAGTATCTCGCAGCCCTCAACTTCTGCATGCTGCTGCCCGGCCCCGAGGCCATGCAACTTGCCACCTATGCGGGCTGGAAGTTGCATGGAACCAGGGGCGGGCTCGCGGCGGGGCTGCTGTTCGTACTGCCGGGCGCTCTGATCGTGCTGGCGCTCTCCATGCTTTATGCAGCCTTCGGCAAGATCCCGGTGATTGAGGCGGTGTTCTACGGGATCAAGGCGGCCGTGCTGGCCATCGTCATCGAGGCGCTGCTGCGCGTGGCAAGACGGGCGCTGAAGAGCCCGGGCGACTGGGTGATCGCGGGGCTCGCCTTCCTCGCTCTGTTCTGCTTCGGCCTGCCCTTTCCGCTCGTTATCCTGGTCGCTGCCCTTTACGGCTTCTGGCGCGGCAGCGGCGAGGCAGAGGTGCATGAGGGCGCGCTTCCGTCATGGCGTGAGTTGGCAGGCACCGTGTTGCTATGGGCGGCAATATGGCTGGTGCCGCTGGGCTTGATTGCCGTCATTTTCGGGCCAGACCATGTGCTCACGCAGGTGGGCGTGTTCTTCTCCAAGCTCGCGGTGGTCACCTTCGGCGGCGCCTATGCGGTGCTGGCCTACATGGCGCAGGCGGCGGTGGAGACCAAGGGCTGGCTCTCCGCGAAAGAGATGATCGACGGGCTGGCGCTGGCCGAGACGACGCCGGGGCCCCTGATCCTCGTTACCGAATTCGTTGGCTACTTCGCGGGGCTTCGCGGCATGGGCTCCATCTGGGGTGGCATCGCCGGGGCGGTGGTGACGCTGTGGGCCACCTTCGCCCCCTGCTTCCTGTGGATCTTCGCCTTCGCCCCCTACGTGGAGGCCATCGGCAAACGGCCGAAGCTTGCAGGTGCGCTGGCCGCCATCACTGCGGCGGTGGTGGGGGTGATCCTGAACCTGTCACTATGGTTCGGCCTGCACGTGCTGTTCGGCCATGTGGAGCGCATTCCGGGCTGGTTCCGGCCCTGGGTTCCGGATTGGGCAATGCTCGATTGGTTCTCGCTGTGCCTCAGCCTGTTCGCAGCCGTGGCGCTGCTCGGCTTCCGCTTCGGCGTCATCGGCACGCTCGCCCTGTGCGGGCTGGTCGGGGCGATCTGGCAGCTTCTGGGCTGAGCTAGCCCCAGCTCCAGAAATCATTGCCTTCCTTGGCGAGGCTGCGGGCGAGTACCATCTTGTGCACTTCGGATGCGCCATCCACCAGCTTGGCGCAGCGGGCGTAGCGGTAGATCCATTCGAGCACGGTGTCCTTCGAATAGCCGCGCGCCCCGCAAAGCTGCACGCCGACGTCGGCCGCGCGGTTCAAGGTATCCGCCACGTGGATCTTGGCCATGGAGATTTCCTTCTGCGCCTTTGAGCCCTGATCGAGCTTCCACGCCGCATGCATGGTGAGGAGGCGGCCCTTCTCGATCTCGGCGGCCACTTCGCCCAGCATGATCTGCACGCTCTCGTGCTCAGCAAGTGTCGAACCGAAAGCCTTGCGCTCTTTCACATAGGCGTGCGCAATCTCGAGGCAGCGCTTGGCCAGTCCCGTCCAGCGCATGCAATGGGTGAGGCGCGCCGGACCGAGCCTGATCTGGGTGAGGCGCAGCCCGTCGCCCTCCTCCATCAGCCGGTTCTCTTCCGGGATCTCGAGGCCGTCGAATTCGAGTTCGCAGGTGCCCCCCAGTTCCTCCGGCCCCATGGTGGGCACGCGGCGGACAATGCGCCAGCCCGGTTGGTCCTTGTGATAGAGGAAGGCCGACAGGCCGTTGCGCGGATCATCGGAGGTGCGGGCGACGAGGATGAAGTGCGTGGCGCCATCAGCCCCCGAGATGAACCATTTTCGTCCGTATACGACGTATTTGCCTTGGCGCTTCTCGGCGCGGGTGAGCATCATGCCCCCGGGGTCTGATCCGGAGCCCGGGTGCGGCTCCGTCATCACGAAGGACGAGCGGATCTTGCCGTCGATGATGGGCTGCAGCCACTGG
Organism: Aestuariivirga sp.; assembly: GCF_037139295.1. Lineage (GTDB taxonomy): Bacteria > Pseudomonadota > Alphaproteobacteria > Rhizobiales > Aestuariivirgaceae > Aestuariivirga. Next base: position 12,805 of record NZ_JBAXGR010000031.1, on the reverse strand, counting down.
TCCTTTTGCGCATCCGTCTTCAGCACCTTGTTGAGGACGTTCATGTTGCCGTCATCGGGGGCCGAACAGTTGAAGGCGAGCGGCCCGAAGATCGAGCGGTTGGCCTCCTCGTAGAAGGCGGCCCAGCCGACCATGGGAAGACCCAGCCCCCCGCGCTCCTTCGGCATCTGCGGCGCCCAGAGCCCTGCGGCCTTGGCCTTGTCGCGCAGAGGTCTCAGCACTTCGAGGCTGATGTTCTCATGCGCATCGTAATTGGCGCGGTCGGCTTCGAGCGGTATCATGTGCTCTTCCACGAAGGCACGGACCTTCAGGCGCAGCGTGTCGATTTCGGGTGAGAGTGAGAAATCCATGGGCTTATCCTCAGGCCAGCGCGTGGCCGCCGTCGACGTTGATTTCCGCACCCGTCATGAAGCCGGATGCTTTCGTTGACGCCAGCAACAGCAGCGTGGCGTCAAGGTCGGAAGGTTGGCCAGAGCGGCGCTGCGGCACGCGCTTGATCATCTCCTGTCCGGCGGAGCTCGCGAGATAATCATCCGTCATCTCGCTGGAGATGAAGCCCGGCGAGATGGCGTTGACGCGAATGCCGAAGCGCGCCCATTCCATCGCCTGAGCCTTTGTCATGTGAAGCACGGCGGCCTTGCTGATTGCATAGCTCGCGGATGACATGCCGACGCGCCCCGCCACCAGCGACGCGATGTTGATGATGGCGCCACCTGCCTTGCGGGCGATGAGGCGCTGCGCGAAGACACGGGAGAGATGCCAGACCGAATTGACGTTGGTGTCCATAACCCGGTCCCACTCCGCATCCGGCGTGTCGACGATGCGGCCGCCGCCGGCGATGCCGGCATTGTTGACGAGCAGCGTCAGCGGCCCGAAGGCGCGTTCAGCCTCGTCCAGCGTCGGGCCGATGGCCGCAGTGTCGGTCACGTCCAGCGCCAGTGGAGCGATGTTCGCCGAGGAGGCCGCAAGGTCCTTCAACCGGTCGGTGCGGCGGGCGGCAGCCACCACCTTCGCACCATGGGCGGCCAGCACCTCGGCGAAGCGGCGACCCAGGCCGGAAGAGGCGCCGGTGACCAGGGCAACCTCGTCGGTCAGGTCGAAAAGCTGTTGCGCGGGCGTAATTTGGCTCATCGGTTGGACTTTCCCCCCATCTCCTTGCTATCTAGACGGCAAATCAGCGTTCCCACAAGGTTCGGAAATGACTTACCTGCCCCTCGTCGGCCTGCCGGCGGATACCTATGACGCCCATGGCTTCCAGTACCACTCGATCGGCGACAAGTACGTGCGCGCCGTGGCCGAGGTGGCGCTGTGCTCGCCTGTCATGATCCCCTCGATGATCGACGCGCTGCAGCTCGATGACCTGCTGGAGCATTTCGACGGCATCGTGATGACCGGGGCCGTTTCCAACGTGCACCCGCCGCATTACGGCGAGCAGCCCTCGCCCGCCCATGAGCCCTATGACCATGGCCGCGACGCAACCACCCTGAAGCTGATCGAGAAGGTGCTGAAGCGCGGCTTGCCGCTGTTCTGCATCTGCCGTGGCTTCCAGGAGCTGAACGTGGTGCTAGGGGGAACGCTCGAAACCGAACTGCAGACCTTTGAGGGCCGCCTCGACCACCGCGCGCCGCAGCATGACGACGTCGACGTGCGCTATGCGCCGTCCCATGCCATCAACATCCGCTCCGGCGGGATGCTCGAACAGATCCTCGGCAAGCGCGAGACGATGGTCAACTCTATCCACCGCCAGGGCATCAAGCGGCTGGCCAAGGGCCTCGCCGTTGAGGCGACGGCGCCCGACGGCATTATCGAGGCGGTGTCGGTGCGTGACGCCAAGACCTTCGCCCTCGGCACGCAATGGCACCCGGAGTTCAAGGCGCTGAACAACCCGGACTCGGTGAAGCTGTTCACCGCGTTTGGCAATGCGGTTCGGGGCTATGCCGCTTCACGGGGCAAGACGCTGCGGGCGATTGCCTGACAGCTCCACCACACACCGTCATCATGCCCGTGGAGAACGGTCAGAAGCCTCACAGCATCGACGGCAGCACGCGATCCGGCGGGTTGTGGCCGTCGACCCAGGTCTTGATGTTGATGATCACCTTCTCACCCATGTCGATGCGGCCCTCGATGGTGGCGGAGCCCATGTGCGGCAGCAGCACGGCCTTCTTGGCCTTGAGCAGGCGCGGGTTCACGGCGGGCTCATGCTCGAACACGTCGAGGCCAGCGCCGCCCAACTCACCAGCTTCCAGCATGCGGGCCAGCGCGTTCTCGTCGATCACCTCGCCGCGCGCGGTGTTGACGATGATGGCCTCCGGCTTCATCAGCTTGAGGCGGCGGGCCGAGAGCAGGTGATAGGTGGCTGGCGTGTGCGGGCAGTTGACCGACACGATGTCCATGCGCGCCAGCATTTGGTCGAGGCTTTCCCAGTAGGTGGCCTCGAGCTGTTCCTCGATCTTGGAATGGACGGGCTTGCGGTTGTGATAGTGGATCTGCAGGCCGAAGGCCTTGGCGCGACGTGCGACAGCCGTGCCGATGCGACCCATTCCGATGATGCCCAGCCGCTTGCCCCAGATGCGATGGCCCAGCATCCAGGTGGGCGACCAGCCGCCCCAGGAATTGTCGGCGCCGATGACCTTCGCGCCCTCGATGATGCGGCGGGACACAGCCATGATGAGCGCCATGGTGAAGTCGGCGGTATCTTCCGTCAGCACGCCCGGCGTGTTGGTGACGGTGATGCCACGCGAAAGTGCGGTCTCCACGTCGATGTTGTCGACACCGTTGCCGAAGTTGGCGATCAGCTTCAGCTGGTCACCCGCCTGAAGGAGCACCGCCTTGTCGATGCGGTCGGTGACGGTGGGGACGAGGACTTCAGCCGTCTTCACCGCCTCGATCAGTTCGGCGCGGCCCATGGGCGCGTCGGAGGCGTTGAGACGGGTGTTGAACAGCTCCATCATCCGTGTCTCGACGACGTCGGGCAGCTTGCGGGTGACGACGACGAGTGGCTTGCGCTTGCTCATGCGGTGATCCTGGCTCCGGTCTCAATGCTCACACAATCTTAACCCTGCAGGATCAATCCTGCTACCGGTCACGACCAGTGTTTCCTTCGTTTGCACGGGCTGGTCGGTGGTGTAAACTGGCTTTGTGGCGTAGGGGCCCGTCGCCCGCATGGCAGCGGCCGGGCCGTGAAGAGGATTTTTGTAAATCATGGTGGCAAGCGCAGCCAAGAAACGGCGTTTTGGCTCCCTCATCCTTGGTTTGGCCTGCCTGCTCGTCGCGGCGGGGGTGGCCTGGTCGCTGTTCAGCAAGCGCGCTGATTCGCAGGCCAGTGCCGAAAAGGGCGCCGTTACCGGCTCGATCGGGCAGGAAGGCGCGAAGCCCGTCGGCCCCTCGGGCCTGCCAATCCCGCGTTTCGTGTCGCTGAAGGCCGAGAAGGTGAATGTCCGCCGCGGCCCCTCCAGCGATCATCCGGTGGCCTGGGTATTCCAGCGCAAGGGCTTGCCGGTCGAGATCGTCGCCGAGTTCGAGAACTGGCGCCGGGTGCGTGACTCGGACGGTGAGGAAGGCTGGATCCTGCAGAACATGCTGGCGGGCAAGCGCACCGCCGAGATCGCCCCCTGGAAGCAGGGCCAGAACGTGCCGCTGATGACCGGGCCGAAGAACGGCGCCGGCGTGGTGGCGGAAGTGGGCTCCGGCGTCGTCGCCGAGGTCGAGAACTGCGACGGCGACTGGTGCGAATTGAGCGCCGGCGGCTATGACGGTTTCGTACAGCAGACCCAGCTGTGGGGAGTCTACCCCGGCGAAAAGGTGGACTGAGATTTTCGTCGTCTCCCGTTCCTTCAACGGGAGAGGACAAGACATCAGCTCCCGAAGCCGTCCCAGAAGGCCTTGGCCTTGGCGAAGAAACCTTCCGACTCGGGGCTGTTGTTCTTGGCTTCCGTCTCGAACTCCTTGAGGAGCTCCTTCTGGCGGCGCGACAGGTTGACGGGGGTTTCCACCGCCACCTGGATATACATGTCGCCCATCTGAGACGAGCGCAGCACCGGCATGCCCTTGTTCTTGAGTCGGAACTGCTTGCCCGTCTGGGTGCCTTCGGGAACCGAGACACGGGCCTTCTTGCCATCGATCGTCGGCACCTCGATTTCGCCGCCCATGGCAGCCGCCGTCATCGAGACGGGCACCTTGCAGAACAGGTCCGCGCCATCGCGTTGAAAGAACTCATGCGGCTTTACCGAGAGGAAGATGTAGAGGTCGCCCGACGGGCCGCCCCGCATGCCCGCCTCGCCCTCGCTGGCGAGCCGGATGCGCGTGCCATCTTCGACGCCAGCCGGAATGTTGACGGAGAGCGTGCGCTCCTTGGTGACGCGGCCCTGGCCCGAACAGGGGTTGCAGGGGTCCGAGATCACCTGGCCGCGGCCCTGGCAGGTGGGGCACGTGCGCTCCACCGTGAAGAAGCCGGACTGCGAACGCACCGCGCCCTGGCCACCGCAGGTCGAACAGGTCTTGGGCGAAGTGCCCGGCTTGGCGCCTGTGCCGCTGCACACCTCGCAGGACACGGATGAGGGCACGCGAACTTGTGCCGTCTTGCCGGCAAAGGCTTCGGTGAGGCTGATCTCCATGTTGTAGCGCAGGTCGGCGCCACGGGCAGCGCCGGTGTTGCGTCCGCCACCACCGCGGCGGCCACGCCCGCCACCGCCACCGCCCATGAAGTCGCCGAACAGGTCCTCGAAGATGTCGGACATCGAGGAATTGAAATCCGGTCCGAAGCCAGCACCGCCGCGCCCGCCGCCCATGCCGTTCTCGAAGGCCTGGTGGCCGAACCGGTCATAGGCCGCGCGCTTCTGCGGGTCCTTCAGCACGTCATAGGCTTCGTTCAATTCCTTGAACTTGGCTTCGGTCTTGGCATCGCCCGGATTGGCATCGGGATGAAGCTGCTTGGCGAGCTTGCGATAGGCGGCCTTGAGTTCCTTCTCGTCGGCCGACCGGCCAACGCCCAGAACTTCATAATAGTCACGCTTGGCCATGAATGCGTACCGCTGTCGGTTGTCGTCCGTGGGTGAAATGCACGCAGGAACGGAAACAATTGGGAATAGGAGAGAGCAGAACCCCGCCCCGCGAGGCGCGCCTCATGCGAGGCGCACGACGTGAAGCGGGGTTCCTGGTCTTCAAAGGCCTCAGGCCTTCTTGTCGTCGTCTTTCACTTCCTCGAAGTCGGCATCGACCACGTCGTCCTCGGCAGCACGGCCGCCGCCGGCATCACGCTGCGCGTCGGCTTCGGCCTGGCCGGCCTGGGCCTTGTACATGGCCTCGCCAAGCTTCATCGCGGCCTGCGACAGGGCGTTGGTCTTTTCCTTCACAGCTTCAGCATCGCCATTTTCGAGCGTGGACTTGACGTCCGCGATGGCGCTCTCGATGGCCGACTTGTCGGCTGCCGAGACCTTGTCGCCGAACTCGGAGAGCGACTTGCCGGTCGAGTGGACGAGGGCTTCGGCGTGGTTCTTGGCTTCCACCAGGTCCTTGCGCTTCTTGTCCTCGGCGGCGTTGGCTTCCGCCTCCTTGACCATCTTGTCGATCTCGTTGTCCGACAGGCCGCCGGAGGCCTGAATGCGGATCTGCTGCTCCTTGTTCGTCGCCTTGTCCTTGGCGGACACGTTGACGATGCCGTTGGCGTCGATGTCGAAGGTCACCTCGACCTGCGGAATGCCGCGTGGCGCGGGTGGAATGCCCATCAGGTCGAACTGGCCGAGCATCTTGTTGTCGGCCGCCATTTCACGCTCGCCCTGGAAGACACGGATGGTCACGGCCGTCTGGTTGTCGTCAGCGGTCGAGAACACCTGGCTCTTCTTGGTCGGGATCGTGGTGTTGCGGTCGATGAGGCGGGTGAACACGCCACCCAGCGTCTCGATGCCCAGTGACAGCGGCGTCACGTCGAGCAGCAGCACGTCCTTCACTTCACCCTTGAGCACGCCACCCTGGATCGCGGCGCCGATAGCCACGACTTCATCCGGGTTCACACCCTTGTGCGGCTCCTTGCCGAAGAACTGCTTCACCACTTCGATGACCTTGGGCATGCGGGTCATGCCGCCGACGAGAATGACCTCGTCGACCTGGCCTGCGGTGAGGCCCGCATCCTTGAGTGCAGCGCGGCACGGCTCGATGGTCTTCTGGATCAGGTCATCCACGAGAGCCTCAAGCTTGGCGCGGGTGAGCTTGATCGTCAGATGCTTCGGACCCGACGCATCAGCCGTGATGAAGGGCAGGTTGATTTCGGTCTGCGTCGCGGACGACAGCTCGATCTTGGCCTTTTCGGCAGCTTCCCTCAGGCGCTGCAGCGCAAGCTTGTCCTTGCGCAGGTCGATGCCCTGCTCCTTCTTGAACTCATCGGCGAGGTAATCGACGATGCGCATGTCGAAGTCTTCGCCGCCGAGGAAGGTGTCGCCGTTCGTCGACTTCACCTCGAACACGCCGTCGCCAATCTCGAGGATCGACACGTCGAAAGTGCCGCCGCCGAGGTCATAGACCGCGATGGTGCCGGCTTCCTTCTTGTCGAGGCCGTAGGCCAGGGCCGCAGCCGTCGGCTCGTTGATGATGCGCAGCACTTCGAGGCCGGCGATCTTGCCGGCATCCTTGGTGGCCTGGCGCTGGCTGTCGTTGAAGTAGGCCGGGACGGTGATGACCGCCTGGGTGACGGGCTCGCCCAGATAGCGCTCCGCCGTTTCCTTCATCTTGGTCAGCGTGAAAGCCGAGATCTGCGAGGGGGAGAACTTCTTGTCGCGGCTCTCAACCCAGGCATCGCCGTTGTCGGCCTTGACGATGGAATAGGGAACGAGCTTCTTGTCCTTGGCAACCATCGGGTCGTCAAAGCGGCGGCCGATCAGGCGCTTGATCGCGAAGAAGGTATTCTCGGGGTTGGTGACCGCCTGGCGCTTTGCCGGCTGGCCAACCAGAGTTTCTCCGTCCGCGGTAAACGCGACGATCGAGGGGGTGGTACGCGCACCCTCGGCATTCTCGATCACTTTGGGACTCTTGCCTTCGATCACCGCAACGCAGGAGTTGGTGGTGCCGAGGTCGATACCAATCACTTTCGCCATCTTGATCCTCCAATTGGCAGGCGGAGCTTGGGAAAGCCCTATAGGCACTTGCCCGACCCCCAATTGGCTAAAGGGGGGTCCGCCTCCTGATTAAGATTAGGTCCCGGTTGCCCGATTCTTCGGGTGACCGGCTGTCGAGGGCTATATAGGCAGGGGGGTACGGGCTATCAAGCGGTTCCCCCACGCAATTTTGTTGGGGTTAATCGAGAAGTACCACACTTTCCTGCTCATTGGGGTCCGTCCGGGCGATGACCGCCCTGACCGGCTTGTCGGTCGGGTTGTAGGGCTGGTGCGGAACGCCCGCGGGAATGTAGCAAAAATCCCCCGCCTTGATCGCCATGACGTGCTCAAGGTTGGGCCCGTGGCGTATCTCGGAATAGCCTTCCAGCACGAAAATGGCGGACTCATGGGCCTCATGATAGTGCGGCCGGGCCGAGGCTCCGGGCGGAATGGTCACGATGTGCATGCAGAGCTTCTCGGAGCCTGCCGATTCCGCCGAGATTCCCGAGAAATAGGACAGCCCCTGCTTGCCGTCATAGGCCTCCCCACCGCTGATGAGCCTGCAGGACTTCATGGCCACGCCTCCCCTTAAAGTCGATTGTTTTCAATCATGCGGAGAAACGGCTTGCCCGCGCAAGTCCGGTGGTGGGAAAAGCGGCGAATGCAACCCGGACTTCGATATTATCCCGGCCGCCTGGACGCGGACGCGCAGCGCCAGCTGGTGGAGACCCTGCGCGGCACCGTTGCGGAGGCCCCGCTGTTCACCCCCGTCATGCCCCGCACCGGGCGGCCCTTCACGGTGCGGATGACCAATCTGGGCGTCCTCGGCTGGGTGTCGGATCGGGAGGGCTACCGCTACCAGCCGACCCACCCCGAGACGGCCAGGCCCTGGCCAGCCATCCCCGGGGCCCTGCTGGAACTTTGGCGGGCGGTGTCCGGCTACCATCATGATCCTGAAGCCTGCCTCGTCAATTTCTACAACGGCGGCGCCAAGATGGGCCTGCACCGGGACGAAGACGAGGACGACGTCTCGGCCCCGGTCCTCTCCGTCTCGCTGGGCGATACGGCGGTGTTCCGCATGGGCGGGCCGGAGCGCGGCGGCAAGACGGAGACCCTCAAGCTCGCCTCCGGCGACGTGCTGGTCATGGGCGGGGCTTCGCGCCTCTGCTATCATGGCATCGACCGCATTCTGCAAGGCACATCCACCCTGCTGAAGGACAGCGGGCGCATCAACCTCACGCTCAGACGGGTGACCAGACCATGACACACTACGACGTCGCCGTGATTGGTGCTGGCGCCGCCGGCCTTGCCGCGGGGCTGACGCTGCAGGCGGCAGGCAAGAGCTTTATCGTACTTGAGGCGCGTGACCGGATTGGCGGCAGGGCCTTCACCGACACCGCCACGCTTGGCCTGCCCTTCGACTGCGGCGCCCACTGGCTGCATGCGGCGAGCCAGAACCCCTTCACCACGATCGCCGACCGGCTGGGCTTTGCCTACAATGACAAGATCAGCTGGGCCGATGTCGTCCGCATGGGCAAAGGCGGACCGCTGCCGGACGCGGTGCAGGCAGAGGCTGTCGACTACATCATCGACGTGCTGACGAGAATTTCGGAGGTGAGGGAGGATGTGCCCTTCTCCGCCTATCTCGAACCCGGCAACCGGTGGAACCCGCTGATGGACCAAATCATCGGCCAGATCACCTCGCATGCCCCTGAGAGCTGTTCGACCCTCGATGCCGCCCGCTACGTTGACGAAGGTGGCGACTTCCCGGTCAAGGACGGCTATGGCGCGCTGGTGGCGCGCAACGCGGCGGGCCTGCCGGTGACGCTCGCAACACCGGTCAGCCGCATCGACTGGTCCGGCCCACAGGTTCGGGTGGAAACGGAAAGAGGGACGGTGACGGCCTCCACCATTATTCTTGCCGTTCCCATCAACGTGCTGATCGCCGATGGCATCCGCTTCGACCCCGCACTTCCGGCAGAGCTGGTGCGGGCCTTCCACGACTGCCCGATGGGCGTTTCGGAGAAGCTCGCAGTCCTGCTGGACAAGCCCATCGAAGGCTTCGGCCACATCTATGGCGATGTGATTTTCGAAGATCCGGCGAAGCGGCCCTTCAACCTCCATATCAACCCCTTCGGCAGGCCACTCCTCGTCTCGCACATGGGTGGTTCCTATGGTGCCGAGATGGAAAGGCTCAGCGACGACGCAATGATGGCGCTGGCCATGGAGGCAATGGTGGAAGCCTTCGGATCAGGCATCAAGACGCGCGTGGTGAAGGCACTCCGCACCCACTGGGCTTCCGACCCCTATGCGCTCGGCGGTTATTCCCACGCCAAACCTGGCAAGGCGGCGTCACGTCTCAGCTTCCAGGAGCCGGTGGGCGACAGGATCGTGCTGGCGGGAGAACACTGTTCGATCCCCTTCTACTCCACCGTTCACGGCGCGCATCTCTCCGGGATCGCCGCCGCTGACAAGGCGATTGGTCTTATCTGATCCGACAGGCCTACGGAACGCACCCCGACGAGGCGGGCTTCGTAACGATTGTTTTTGGCAAAGAATTCCTAGTAGTAGGCCCCTAGCCTACCCCTGCAGGAGGGCCGTCAGAACCTCTCCAAAGGCCTTTGAAGGGCAGTTGCTTCCGCCTTATGCCGGTCCTATCCGCGCGGGATGGGCTTCATCCAGCCGATGAGGGCACTCGTCGGATCCTGCAGGATGGCGATGCGGCCCACCGTCGGCACCTCGAAGACCGGCATGCAGAGTTCAGCACCGGCCGCCAGCGCCCCCTTCACCCGGGCATCGACATCGTCGACCACCATGTAGGTGAACCAGCCGGTGGGACCGCCGGGCCTCTGCGTCATGTCCATCAGGCCCCAGATCGGCCGTCCATCGATGGTGGCGAGCCAGTATCCGGGGTTGTTGGCACCAAAGACTTCAAATTCCAGGCCGAGCGTTTGACTGTAGAACGCCTTGGCCTTGTCCACCTCGGTGGTCATCAGTTCGGACCAGATGACGGTGCCGGTGTCAGTCATGGGAACCTCCGTTCGACGGTCGCGTCATAGCACAACCGGAGGCTTCATCCCACGCCCGCGTGACTGTTTCATGGCCCAAAGAAAATGCCCGGGTTGAGCCCGGGCATGTTGAAACCATTCGCGAGGGATAGCCTCAGTCGGCGGCCTTGGCGACGCCAACCATGGCGGGGCGCAGGCAGCGGTCGCCAATGGCGAAGCCGGACTGCATTTCCTGCACCACGGTGCCCGGCGGATGGTCATTGGTCGGCATCTCGAACAGCGCCTGGTGGAAGTTGGGGTCGAACTTGGCGCCCACCGTCTCCACCTTGCGGATGTTGTAGCGCTGGAAGATGTTGAGGAGCTCGCGCTCCGTCATCTCGATGCCGGTAAAAAGATTCTTGGTTTCATCGCTGGCATCGTCCGCCGGCTTGTGGGCCAGGGCGCGCTGCATGTTGTCCGACACGCTCAGCAGATCGCGGGCGAAATTGGTGGCGGCATAAAGCGTTGCCTCCGCCTTCTCGCGCTCGCCGCGCTTCCGCAGATTGTCCATGTCGGCGGCAGTGCGCAGCAGCCGGTCCTTGTACTGGGCGGCCTCTTCCCGCAGTCTCGCGATCTCGATGTCGCGCTCGTCGAGTTCTTCCACCAGCGCCTCTTCGAGGGCGATGTCGGGGTTCGGCTCGTCGGTGGGGTTCTTGTCTTCGGCCATGGCTAAGGGCTTTCCAGTCCTTGGGAATTGAGTGATGGCTGCCATATCGGCTGCCCGGGTGCAAAAATCAAGTGAGCAGCCGTCCGATTGCCTTGGCCGTGTAGTCGACCATCGGGATGATCCGGGCATAATTCATGCGGGTGGGGCCGATGATGCCCATGACGCCGACGATCTTTTCCTCGGCATTGCGGAAGGGTGTGACGATGATCGAGGAGCCCGACAGCGAAAACAGCCGGTTCTCCGAACCGATGAAGATGCGCACGCCTTCGCCGGATTCAGCGGCTCCCAGCAATTGCGCCAGCTCTTTCTTGTTCTCGATGTCCTCGAACAGCTTGCGGATGCGCTCGAGGTCGGCCGCCGCAGTGCCATTCTCAATGAGATTGGCCTGGCCACGGACGATCAGCGTCTTGTCGTCGGCCTCCGCCTCGCCCGACCATTGCCCGATCCCGGCCTCGACGATGCGGGCCGAGATTTCGTCCAGTTCCGAACGGAGCAGTTGCATCTCGTCGCGCACGAAGCGCTGAACCTCGTCGATGGTCTTGCCCTGGAAGCGGGTTGAGAGATAGTTCGAGGCCTGCGCGAAGGTGGACGGCGGCAGCCCGCGCGGCACCTCGATCACCCGGTTTTCCACGCTGGCATCCTCGCCGACGAGGATGACCAGCGCCCGGCCCGGCCCCAGGTTGACGAATTCGATGTGCTTCAGCCTGGCATTCATCTTGGGCGCGAGGATGACGCCGGCGCAGTGCGACAGGCCCGAAAGCAGCGTCGTCGCCTCGCCCAGCACGTCCTCCACCCGGCGCTGGCGGTTCGACGCCGCCATCTGCGCGTCGATCATCGCGCGCTCGTCGGTGGGCATGGCACCCACCTCCATCACCGCATCGACGAAGAAGCGCAGGCCCTGCTCGGTGGGAACACGCCCTGCACTGGTGTGGGGCGAGAAGATCAGGCCTGCGTCCTCAAGGTCCATCATGACGTTGCGGATGGACGCCGGGGAGAGATTGTGCGGCAGGATGCGCGAAATCGTCCGCGAGCCCACGGGCTCGCCAGTGGCGAGGTAGGTGTCCACGAGGCGGCGGAAAATGTCACGCGAGCGCTGGTCGAGCCCGGCAATGCCGGAAAGCCGCTCCTCGGTGAATGGTTTGGGCGGGATCACACTCATGGGCTCAATGTAGGAATCAACTTGGCTGAGGTCAATCAAAGGGGCTAGAAGCCCCCTTTTCAGGACAAGGAATGACCAAAATGCGTCCATCCGGGCGGAAACCAGACGAATTGCGCGCCGTCAGCTTCACCCGTGGCTTCACCCGCCACGCCGAAGGCTCCTGCCTCGTCCGCTTCGGCGACACGCATGTGCTGTGCACCGCCTCGCTGGAAGAGCGTGTGCCGCCGTGGCTGAAGGGTGGCGGAAAGGGCTGGGTCACCGCCGAATACGGCATGCTGCCGCGCGCCACCCATGATCGCACAAGGCGTGAGGCCTCCGCCGGCAAGCAGTCCGGCCGCACCCAGGAAATCCAGCGCCTCGTCGGCCGGTCGCTCCGCGCCGTTGTCGACCTGCCCGCCCTGGGCGAACGCCAGATCACGCTCGACTGCGACGTGCTGCAGGCCGACGGCGGCACCCGCACCGCCGCCATCACCGGCTCCTGGGTCGCCCTCTTCGACTGCCTGAAGTGGATGGAGCAGCGCTCGATGTTCAAGACCTGGCCCTTGAAGGACCATGTCGCCGCCATCTCCTGCGGCATCCACAACGGCACCCCTGTGCTCGACCTCGACTATCCGGAAGATTCCTCCGCCGGCACCGACGCCAACTTCGTGATGACGGGCTCCGGCGGCATCGTCGAGATTCAGGGCACGGCAGAGGGCGAACCCTTCTCCGAGGCCACGCTGGGCGAACTTCTGGCACTGGCCAAGAAGGGCATCGGCGAGCTCGTGGCGAAGCAGAAGGAAGCCATCGCCTGATGCGTACGCTCCGCGATGCGAAGATCGTCATCGCCACCCACAACAAGGGCAAG
>NZ_JBAXGR010000030.1:0-42477 GCF_037139295.1 Aestuariivirga sp. | reverse complement strand
CCCCGTCGTTATTGGCTTCTTCGCGATTGATCATGAATTAAACCGGACACTACTGCTGTTGCTTACATTCTGATTGTGCAATCCGTGCGTTTCCGAAGCCGGGCTCTGTGGAGTTCGAATGGAGAGACGAATGAACAACCCTGCATTTTCCACCAACCGCGCCTGCGGCTTTGAAGCGGCAGCTGTGTGGTCAATGGAGCGGCATTCCGAGGGCGCATTGTTCAATCGTCAGGGCGCTCATGCGCTTGTCAACTATTCTGTTTCACCTATTCTGATATTCCAAAGCCTCATGTATAAATCGCGGAACAGATGAGATTGCAGTCCCGTCTGTTCTCTTCCTCTCCCCCTGCCGTTGCAGGGGGAGAGGATCCCTCCCGCAAACACAGGGCATGACGGTTTATGCCGTTCGCGGCAGGAATGGATTCACCTGTCCATCCCCGGCACGGGCGCGTGTCACTTGCCTCCACAAAGTCAGGAAACTGTCAGGAAGCATTCGGTAGCTTCCGCACACTGTCATATCGAATGATGCCAAGTATAATTGCCAGCTTCGCAGATGGAATGATGTGATCAGTCACACCATGAACAAGACGCGAAGACAGCCAGGAGGTCTGCTGATGGAATTCGACAAGGCACTGATTTTGAACTCTGATTTCTTCTCCCCGGTCATCGATCCGCGCCCGTCGCCGATCATTGCGATAACCAAAGGAGTGCCCGCCCCGCGCGGCCGTCGTGCCAAATACCCCTTCCCTGCCATGGAGATCGGTGATTCGTTCTTCGCTCCGGGAAGCTCGGTGATCGGGATCCACGGCTGTGCCCGTCGCCACCGCCCCATGCGCTTTACCTGTCGCTCTATTGTGGAGGATGGTGTGGCCGGCATCCGGGTTTGGCGAATCTCGTAGTCGATCCTCACCGCTGGACATCGGGCGCGCGCCACCTATAGTCCGCCCGATGCAGCACCCTTCCCCACGCGATGTCGTCAACCGTCAGCTCGTTGTCTACAACGCGCATGATATCGACGGTTACTGTGCACTCTTCGCCGATGATGCAACGATCTCCGATCTCGTCACCGGCCAACTGATCTGCAGCGGCCTCGACCAGATCCGCGAAGTCTACACCAAGCGCTTCGCCGAGAATCCACAACTCCGCTGCACCGTCCACCAGCGGATCGAGGGCCCCACCCACGCCATCGACAAGGAAACCGTCTACGGTCTGCCGACCGGGGACCTGCACATCATGGCCATCTACGAAGTGCGCGACGGTTTGATCCGCAGCCTCAAGTTCATTCGCTGGACGGACTGAGGACGAGCGCTCCACGCATTCAACACGCATCATGAGCGCACTTGAGCCGCGTATCCATTACCGGTGCCACCCAAAGGGCAGATGGCCGGGACAAGCCTGGCCATAATGAATCAATGGGACTGCCCCAACCCCTACTCGGGATAGTCCGCATCACCTGCCGCCGGCGCCCGGTTGAACAGGATGAACATCAGCGCATTTCCCGGCTCGCTGCTGGCATCGCTGCGGATGGCGCCAACTTCGCCGTCCACAGGGCTTGCATATTCGGCGACCGTCTCGCCAAAGGCATTGCGCTGCACGACCACCTTCTGGCCGGCCTGCACCTTGTCATTCGGAGCAACCAGATGCTCGATGAAGCCACCCTGGGTCGCCAGGATCGGTGCGGCGCTGTTGCCGATGAACATGCCTGCGTCTGCACCCGTCCGGCCGATCGAGCCGCCGACGACGCCGTAATGCTTCAGCACGTTCATCGTGCCCTCCACGAAGGGCGCGATCATGTCGGGGGCGAGGATGCGCGCCGCCCCCACCTCGGGGCAAATGCTGGGTATGCCAGCGTCAGTGAAGGCGTTGTGCAGAACACCAGGGTAGGCTGGTGAGTCAAGAACCTGACGGACTGGAAAGAGGTCGATGATGGCTTTGACCTCGGGTATCTCCCTGTTCCCGATAATCCAGTCGTTGCAATCAAGCCCGGTCGTGCCGGTATGGAAGTCGAGAGCGATGTCGGAGTTTGGCCTGAGCACGCGGTTGAACAGCAGGCCAGCCTGGCGGCTCGAGGCAGTTGTGCCATTCTCGTTGCCTGGCCATTCGCGGTTCATGTCCACGAGATCGATGCCGCGTCCCTGGTTGGGCCAGCGGCGTTGCATGCCTTCGAGGGCCGGGCGCGCAATGTCGAACACCGCCATCACGCTGCCAGCCATTTGGGCCGGGTCGAGTTGTTCCATCACCAGCTGCACCACGCGGATCGAGCTCATCTCATCGCCGTGGACGCCGCTGGTCAGCGTGATGCGCTTGCCGGGCAGGCGTCCCTTGGCCACCATCACCGAGACGAGCCACGGCTGCCCCGTCGCCGACTCCACGCCCTGGAAATACAGCAGGTGCTTCTGCCCTGGCTCGAGATCGGCAATGTCCAGCGTGCTGACCACCTTCTTGCCCTTCACCACATCGCCGGTGAAGACGGTGTTGCCCATCGTGGCCGCCGCCCCTTGTCCAGCATCGGCGATCACCGCTGCGGCCGCCAGCGGAGCCACCAGGAAACTGCGCCGGTCCAGATTGGGAAGTGTCTCATTCGGCATGTCAGTCACTCCTCGCTGCGGTTCTGCCCCGGGCAAACGCCAGCAATGGCCAGCCGCGCTGCACGCGCAGCAAAGCTACTCCGGCTGGCGGGCCTCCTCAAGCGCGTCACCCGACCTGGCCTCCGAGAGCAGGTAGTAAACGACCGCCGCAAGCACGATGCTGCCCCCGAAGATGGCGGCTCTCGATGGCACTTCGGCAAAGATCAACCACACCCACACCGGGCCGAGCACAACGTCGAGCGTGCTGACGAGTCCCGCCTCCGCCGCCGGAATGTAGCGCGCGCCCACCAGCACGAGGTAATAGGCGAGCGCGGTATTGGTGATGCCGAACATGGCAAGCACGAACAGTTCATAGGGCGTCGGAATGGGAAACCCCCGCCAGCACAAGCCCGCCCACGGCGCAGACGGCTGCTGCCATTGCATTTACCAGGGCCATGTCCAGCCCCGGGTACTTCCGCGCCAGAACGATCTGCGTGCCCATGGCGAGTGTCATGAGCAGCGCAACCGCCACGCCAAGGAAGTTTCCGGGGTCGAGGGCGGCCCCGGCCATGACGGCAACCCCGGCCATGGCGGCGAGGCTCGCCGCCAGCATTCGTGCGGTAAGGCGTTCGCCGATGATTGCCCGGGCGAGGAGCGCCGTCACGAAGGGCACCGCGGCATAGACCACCATGACATTCGCCACGGTGGTGAGCTTCAGGGCAACGACATAGGCACCCATGGAAATGGTGGCGACCGGAACGGTGAGCCACAGCACGGAAGCGGGCGCTGTCGAGGAGGGTGCACCCCCGCGTCGCTTCATCATCACGATCACCAGCAGGGCCAGCACGGCAAACAGCGAGCGCCAGCCGAGAATGGTCCACACGTCGAGGTCAACGAGGCGGACGAATATGCCCGCCGTGCTCCACAGCGCCGTTGCACCCCCGACCAGCAGAAGCCCGAAGAGCCTCCGGTCAGGCGCGACCATCAGGTCGGCTTCACAAGTACGTGCTTCTTCTTGCCCATCGACAGCTTGATCACGCCGTCTGTCAGCATTGCGCGGGTCAGCGTCAGCTTCTCGTCCGACACCGCCTGGTCATTGATGCGGATGGCGCCGCCCTGGATGGAGCGCCGTGCCTCGCCGTTGGACGAGGCGAAGCCCGCCGCAACGCAGGCCGCCAGAAGGCCGGTGCCGGCGTCGAGGTCGAGGTCGAGCGTAGGCAGTCCTGCCGCGCTCTGGCCTTCCTCGAAGGTGCGGCGCGCCGTCTCGGCGGCTTCCTCTGCGATGGCGCGGCCATGCAGCATGGTGGTCGCCTCGGTGGCGAGGATCTTCTTGGACTCGTTGATCTCGGAGCCGCCGAGTGCACCGAGCCTGGCGATCTCTGCCAGTGGCATTTCCGTGTAGAGCTTCAGGAAGCGCGTCACGTCCGCGTCCTCGGCGTTCCGCCAGTACTGCCAGTAGTCATAGGGCGACAGCAGGTCGGCGTTCAGCCACACGGCACCCGACGCCGTCTTGCCCATCTTGGCGCCGGACGATGTGGTGAGGAGCGGAGACGTCAGCGCGAAGAGCTGCTTCTGGTCGCAGCGGCGGCCGAGCTCGATGCCGTTGACGATGTTGCCCCACTGGTCGGAGCCGCCCATCTGCAGCACGCAGTTGTGGCGGCGGCTGAGCTCGAGGAAGTCATAGCCCTGCAGGATCATGTAGTTGAATTCGAGGAAGGTGAGCGGCTGTTCGCGGTCGAGCCTCAGCTTCACCGAGTCGAAGCTCAGCATGCGGTTGATGGTGAAGTGCACGCCATAATCGCGCAGGAAATCGATGTAGTTCAGGTGGTCCAGCCAGTCGGCATTGTTCACCATCCGGGCGTCCGTGGCGCCCTCGCCGAAGGTCAGGAACCTGGTGAACACCTGGCGGATGCCGTCGAGGTTGTGGGCGATCTGCTCCACGCTCAGCATCTTGCGGGATTCGTCCTTGAACGACGGATCGCCGATCTTGGTGGTGCCGCCGCCCATCAGCGCGATGGGCTTGTGCCCGGTCTTCTGCATCCAGCGCAGCATCATGATCTGCACGAGCGAGCCCGCATGCAGCGAGGTCGCCGTGGCGTCGAATCCGATATAGCCGGTGATGGCGCCTGCCTTGGCCTGGGCGTCCAGGGCCTCGGGGTCCGAGATCTGGTGGATGAATCCGCGTTCTGACAGTACAGTGAGAAAATCGGATTTGAACTGGCTCATGGCGCTGCGGCTTTCGCGAAAGGCTGCGGGGTCTTAGCGCATGTTCCGATTAGATGGAACCATCTAATCGGAACATGCGCCAGATCAAAAGCTTGAGCATGATCTTGTCGCAAAAGTGGTTCCACTTTTGCGACAAGATCATGCTCTAGCACGGAGCTTCCGCCTGTCAAAACCGCTGACCGCATTGGGCCTGAGCTAGAGCAGCCGGTGCGAGCCGCTGAAACCAGCACCGGCCAAAGGCAAGTCTGGCTTGCGGATATGTTCAGCGCGGCGCTGGAAGACTCGCGAGAAAGCCGTCGATCAGCGCGGTCGTGGCCTGCGGCGCATCCACCACGGAGATATGTGCCGACTCGACGGTCTCGAACTTGCCCTGCGGCAGCGTCTCGGCGGCCTGGCGCAGCGAACTGGCCGGGTACATCTTGTCCTCGCTTCCGGCGATGAACAGAACCGGCACCCTGATGTTCCGCATGCGCGGCGCCAGCGGCTCGCGCTCCAGCAGCACCGAACGCACCGTGGTGGCCAGGGCAGCGCCGTTGGCCCCGCGCAGATGGCGGCGGAAATCCTCAAGTTCCGGACCGCCGCGGGCAATCGTTGCCGGCAGGAAGAAGGATTTAGCGGTGCCTTCGACAAATACGCCCATCCGGTGCAGCCGCCGCGCACCCCAGGTGATGAAACGGTCGCCAAAGCCCCGCTGCGAGGCGTTCACCGGCGTGTTGAGCATCACCACGGCCCGCGTGCGCTCCGGGTAGGTGAGCGCGAATTCGCCCCCCACCAGGCCGCCGTGTGAGGTTCCGACGATGACGACGGGCCCGCTGATCGCCAGCGCATCCAGGATCTGAGCCATTGCGCGGCCGCAATCCGCCATCGTGAAGGACCCGGGGGCCGGGCCGCTGTCGCCATGGCCGGGCCCGTCGACGATGACCAGCCGGTGGCGCTTGGCCCATGCGGCAATCTGCGCCCGGTAAATGGTGTGGTCCGCCAGGATCGACGGCCACAGCACGAGGATCTCGCCTCCGGCGGGCGTCTCGCCCGTGTCGCGGACGGCAAGCCGCCCAATCGCCGTTTGGATCATTGTGGGGGCGGGCAGCGGGATGGGGTCACTCATGGTTGCGGTCTTCTGGCGGTACGGAGCGGCTTGGAGGTATAGGGCCGCGCCCGGACCTGTTAAGTTAACGGCGTTAAGTTAGACCGTCTTGCGCATGATGTCAACAGTGTTAACATGTTCGTCATGAATGATGCTGCTCCCCGCCGTTTTCACCATGGCGATCTGCGCCGCGCCCTGATCGAGGCGGCGCTGGCCGCGCCTGACATCGAGGCTTTGTCGCTGCGGCAGCTGGCCACCACGGTGGGGGTCAGCGCGCCGGCGGTGTACCGGCACTTCGAGAGCAGGGAGGCCTTGCTCAACACGCTGGCGGATGCCGGTTTCCGCCGTCTCGAAACCTACTTCGCAAAGGCGTTCGATCCGGCCCGCCCGGCGGCGGACGCGGCGGAGGCGCGGGCGCGCCTAATGCGCCTGGGCGCGGCCTATCTTGATTTCGCGGATGCGGAGCCCGCCTTGTGGCGCCTGATGTTCGGCGTCAATGCCGCCGGCTACCGGTCAGCTGCCGTGCCGGACGGCCGCACCGCCACCTACAATTATCTGCCGCTTGCCCTGCGGGATCTGCACCGGACCGGCGTCATCGCCGCGCCGCCCAGCGAGCGCGACGCGCTGTTTGCCTGGAGCGCCATCCACGGCCTCGCCACGTTGCGCGCCGGCGCCGTAACGGCAGCCTGCGGGCCCGCCGAGGAGGTCGCCGCATCGGTGGTCAAGCGCATCCTCGGAGCGCTGGGCGCGGCGGCGTGGACTTGAGGATTTCAGGCCGGCCTTGGCGGCGGCGTCCAGTCCCTCCGGGTCCGAGATCTGGTGGATGAACCCGCGCTCTGACAGTATGTTGAGGAAATCGGATTTGAACTGGCTCATGGCATTCGGACTTTCGAAAACGGCTGTGGGCTCTTAACCTCCGGAGGCCTCACCTGTCAAAACCGCTGACCGCCATCGGCCTCATGTCCGGCACCTCGCTCGACGGCATCGACGTGGCGCTGCTTCGCACAGACGGCGAGGACGTCGTGGACCGTGGCCCTGCCGCCACCTATCCCTATCGCCCGGGCCAGCAGGCCGTCCTCCATGACGCCCTGACGGCGGCCAAGTCGCTCGAAACCCGCGATGCCCGTCCCGGCATCCTGGCCGAGGCCGAGCGCGCGCTCACCGAATGGCATGCCGAGGCGGTGCTGCAGTTTCTTGACGCCAACGGCCTCACCCCACCCGAGATCGATCTCATCGGCTTTCACGGCCAGACCGTCATCCACCGCCCGGAGCGCCGCCTGACCGTCCAGTTGGGGCTGGGCCCCACGCTCGCCCGCCGCACCGGCATCCCCGTCGTCTATGACATGCGCGCAGCGGATGTGGCCGCCGGTGGGCAGGGGGCGCCGCTGGTCCCTGTCTACCACCGGGCGCTGGCCGCCGCCGTCAAGGCGCGGCCGGTCGCCTTCGTCAATATCGGGGGTGTCGCCAACATGACCTGGATCGGGCGGAACGGCGACCTTGTCGCCTTCGACACGGGTCCCGGCAACGCCCTTCTCAACGATTGGTGCGAGCGTCACACGGACGTTCCGTACGACCGGGATGGCATGTTGGCTGGTAGCGGCAACAGCAACGAAAGCGTGCTTGGGCAACTACTCAAAAACAACTTTTTCGCAACGGCCGCACCCAAGTCGCTCGACCGTAACACCTTCCAGATGACGGTTGTCGATGCCCTGTCAGCCGCCGATGGTGCGGCCACGCTCACCCGCTTCACCGCCTGCTCGATTGCGCTCAGTGAGAAACTGGTGCCCGAACCACCTCGCCTCTACATCATCTGCGGTGGCGGACGGCTCAATCCTGTTTTGATTCAGAATCTTAGAGACCTTCTGCAAGTACCTGTAATGATAGCAGAAGAAGTTGGAATGAATGGGGACTCGATGGAGGCCGAAGCCTGGGCCTATCTCGCCGTCCGCTGCCTTAACGGCCGGGCCATCACATTCCCCGGCACGACGGGCGCGCCAAGGCCAACGTCTGGCGGTGTTATCGCGCGACCCTGAAAAGGTTTGTCGCTTAGGTCGCCTGGCCGACTCGCCAGAGGCTTCCTAGCCAAGCGCCGGCGCAGAGGAGCAGCAGGATGGCCGGCCCGGTGATTGACGACCGGATCAGGCCATAGGACTCGTCTGCGACAACAATATCGTTTGTAAACAACGAGCTGGCAAAGCCAATCGTCGCCCACAGAAGAGCCACCAGCACCACCACGATCGACGCGGTGACGGGGTGGCGAATGACAACGGATGCACGGGGCGGAGCAGGGGAAGCATAAGCACTGAGTGTCATGGCAACCTCCTAGGTCGCGCAGAGTCTACGCCTATCTTGACCACATGTCAGTGATCAATGTTTTCGCTCGGCGATTACTTTGCGGTCATGGCCTTCAGCGCGCGGCCGTCGATGATCACCAGCGCCAGGATGATGACGACTGTGCCGATAATCTCCATGGTATCAAGGGTTTCACCCAGAACCGTGATGCCCATGGCAATCGCCGAAACAGGGATCAGCATGGTGACCAGCAGGACGTTGGCGGGGCCGGAGCGGGCCACCACGCGGAAGAAGATGATGTAGGCGAAGGACGTGGACAGCAACGAAAGCCCGAGCAGCGCACCCCAGCTTTCCTTTGATGCATCAATGAGTTGCAGTGGATTATCAAAGCTGAATGCAAGCACGGTCATGATCACGGAAGAGCACAGTAACTGCCCCGTGGCCATGCTCAGCGGCGGGGTACCCTTCAGTTTCAGCTTGGCCCACAGGCTGCCCACCCCATAGCTCGCCGCAGCTCCCAGGCACAGCAGGATGCCCAGGCTTTGCGATCCCTGGCCCATGATCGCCCCGCCCTTGAGGATGGCAACGCCCACGATGCCAACCAGAATTCCGAACACTTTCCGTGGGATGAACGGCTCGAGCCCAGCCGCCGCGATGATCGCCACGCCAAACAGCGGCGAGGTGGCGTTGATCACCGAGGCCAGTCCGGATGCGATCATCGTCTGCCCCGTCACGATGAGCGTGAAGGGGATGACATTGTTGAAGATCGAGAGGCCAATGATGGCAGTCCAGGCTGCCCTGTCAGTCGGCAGCGGGCCGACGAGCAGGAAATGCAGGGGCAGAAGGGCGGCCGCTGCCAGCACCACGCGGGCCATCACGATGACCAGCGGTGAAAGGTCCTTTACGGCTATGCCTACAAAGAGATAGGAGCCGCCCCAGATGACCGACAGGAACAGCAGCATTCCCCATACGGAGAGCGGAATATGGCTATGGGGCGTGGGCGTCATAGGCGTCTTCTTCCTCCGCCCGGTGCCTTGGCGCCACCCGATAGCTGACTAGAGCTGGCCTTCCGCCGCGAGGCGCTTGTCCAAATAGGTCGAGCAGATCTTCGAGAGCTCGTCGATCTTGTCCTGGAAGAAGTGGTTGGCACCCGGGATCACCTTGTGTTCGACGGTAATTCCCTTTTGAGTCTTGAGCTTGGACACCAGGCTGTGGACCGCTTCCGGCGGCGTGACGGTGTCCTTTTCGCCGTTCACGAACAGGCCTGAAGCCGGGCAGGGGGCGAGGAACGAGAAGTCATAATGCTTGGCCAGCGGGGCCACCGAGATGAAGCCCGAAATCTCGGGGCGGCGCATCAGCAGCTGCATCGAAATCCAGGCGCCGAAGGAGACGCCGGCGATCCAGCAGATCTTGGCCTCGCGGTTGAAGGACTGCAGCCAGTCGAGGGCCGAGGCGGCATCGGAAAGCTCTCCCGCGCCATTCTCGAACACGCCCTGGCTGCGGCCTACGCCCCTGAAATTGAAGCGTAAAACGGAGAATCCGCGGCTCTGGAACATCTGGTACATGGTGTGCACGATGGGGTTGTTCATCGTGCCGCCGAAGGTCGGGTGCGGATGCAGCAGGATGGCGATGGGCGATCCGGCGGCCTTTGAATGGTGGTAGCGCGCCTCGATGCGGCCCGCGGGGCCGCCAAAAATCACTTCCGGCATAAAGCTTTGTTCCTCATGGGAGATATCCGGCAGGAAAAACCCGGTGGAGGGCCCACCGAATAATTGACTCCTGTACTCGGGTTTTCTATATCCCTGTTTAGAATTGTTCGAAACTGGCGGCGCGTGTCACCGCTGCCTTGAAGTTCTGGCCTTTAGCACGGGTGAGGGGTTCAAAATCAAGGATTTCGTGCCATGAAGATGAGCACCAAGGGCCGTTATGCCGTGATGGCGATGATCGACATCGCCACCCATTCCGATGGGGAACCGGTTTCATTGGCTGAAATCGCCGAACGGCAGGACATTTCACAGGAATATCTCGAGCAGCTGTTTGGCAAGTTGCGCAAGGCGAAGTTGGTGGAAAGTGCCCGTGGACCCGGCGGTGGCTACCGCCTGGCGCGCGAGATGAGCATGATTCCGGTTGCCAAAATCATTGCCGCCGTTGACGAGGAGTTGCAGTTCACACGTTGCGACGGCGACGCTGTTGAAGGTTGCGTGAAGGGCGAGCGCTGCAACGCGCATGACCTTTGGTCCAGCCTCGGCCGCCAGATGATGGCCTTCCTGTCATCGATTACACTCGAGGACGTCGTCGAGAAGCGCAACCTGGCGCTGGCCGCCACCATCAAGCAGACCAAGGACCGTCACCCGGAGGGAACCCCGGCGTGAGGAGCTACCTCGACCATAACGCCACATCGACGCTGCGCCCGGAAGCGAAGGCGGCGATGGTGCGCGCAATGGATTGTACGGGGAATGCCTCGTCGGTGCATGGCGAAGGCCGCGCGGCGCGCAAGGTGCTGGATGATGCGCGCGAGCAGGTGGCCCGGGCGGTGGGCGTGATCCCGCCGATGGTGGTGTTCACCTCTGGTGGCAGCGAGGCGAACAACATGGCGCTGAAGGGCGCGCCTGTTGAAAGGATTATCGTTTCCGCAATCGAGCACCCCTCGGTGCTGCAGGCAGCGACTGCATCGGGGAAGCCTGTTGGTGTCATTCCGGTTGATGCGGATGGTGTGATTGACCTTGGCGCCCTTGAAGAATTGCTGCACGGGCCGAAGGCGCTGGTGAGCGTGATGGCGGCCAACAACGAGACGGGCGTGGTGCAGCCGTTGGCAGATGTGGTGCGGCTTGCGCAGGCGCATGGGTGCCTGGTGCACAGTGATGCGGTGCAGGTTCTCGGCAAGCGCATGTTGAATTTCGGGTTGCCGCCGTTGGATTTTCTGACGCTGTCGGCGCACAAGAATGGTGGTCCGGTTGGCACTGGCGCCGTTGTCATTCGCGATGGTGTTCCGGTCGAGCCGCTGATCCATGGTGGTGGCCAGGAGCTGCGGCGCAGGGCGGGCACAGAGAATCTGGTGACGATTGCAGGCTTCGGCGCCGTCGCCGGGCTCAAACAGGACGTCATGCACTTGCGTGACCGGCTGGAGGCAGAACTCGACAGTGCTGTGATCTTCGGCAGCAAGGTCGAGCGGCTGCCCAATACCACCTGCTTCGCCTTACCCGGCATGAAGGCCGAGACGCTGCTGATGGCGTTCGACCTCGAAGGGGTGGCGGTCTCGTCCGGCTCCGCCTGTTCGTCCGGCAAGGTCGCAAAATCGCATGTTCTGGCCGCCATGGGGGTGAAGCCGGAAATCTCCGAAGCCGCAATTCGCGTATCACTTGGCTGGGACACCCGCGAACAAGACATCGAACACTTCACTGCCGCGTGGCGCAAGATCCGCGACCGCCACAAGGCCAGGGCTGCTGCCTGAGGGAAACATGGCTGACATTGAAACGATTGAACTCGTCAAGGACATCGACGTCGACAAGTACAAGTACGGTTTCACGACCGACATCGAGTCCGACTATGCGCCGAAGGGCCTGAACGAGGACATCGTCCGCTTCATCTCGAACAAGAAGAACGAGCCCGCATGGATGCTGGAGGCCCGCCTCGAGGCCTATCGCCGCTGGCTGCAGATGGACGAGCCCAACTGGGCAAAGGTCCATTACCCCAAGATCGACTTTCAGGACCTCTATTACTATGCCGCCCCCAAGGGCTCGGCGGCTCCGAAGAGCCTCGACGAGGTGGACCCGAAGCTGCTGGAAACCTACGCCAAGCTCGGCATTCCGCTGAAGGAACAGGAAATCCTCGCCGGCGTGCGGAAGCAGGGCGAGAAGAGCGATCTGGACGAGGAAGGCAACGAATACACCTCCGGCCGCGTGGCCGTGGACGCGGTGTTCGACTCGGTTTCGGTGGTGACCACCTTCAAGGCGGAACTGGCCAAGGCCGGCGTGATCTTCTGCTCGATCTCGGAAGCGCTGCGCGAGCACCCGGAGCTGGTGAAGAAGTATCTCTTCTCCGTCGTGCCACAGGGCGACAACTACTATGCAGCCCTCAACGCGGCAGTGTTCTCCGACGGCTCCTTCGTCTACGTGCCGCCGGGCGTGCGCTGCCCGATGGAGCTTTCGACCTATTTCCGCATGAACGCCAAGAACACCGGGCAGTTCGAGCGCACGCTGATCATCGCCGACAAGGGCAGCTACGTGTCCTACCTCGAAGGCTGCACCGCGCCGACGCGCGAAGAGAGCCAGCTGCATGCCGCCGTGGTCGAGCTGATCGCGATGGACGATGCCGAGATCAAGTATTCCACGGTGCAGAACTGGTACCCGGGCGATGCCGAGGGCAAGGGCGGCGTCTATAACTTTGTGACCAAGCGCGGCGACTGTCGGGGCCCCCGCTCCAAGATCAGCTGGACCCAGGTGGAGACGGGCTCCGCCATCACCTGGAAGTACCCCAGCTGCATCCTGCGCGGCGAAGAATCGCGCGGCGAGTTCTACTCGATCGCCATTTCCAACGGCCGCCAGCAGGTGGACAGCGGCACCAAGATGATCCACTTGGGCAAGAACACGTCGAGCCGCATCATCTCCAAGGGCATCGCGGCGGGCCGTTCCGACAACACCTATCGAGGCCTCGTCTCGGCCCACCGCAAGGCGACCAACGCCCGCAACTTCACGCAGTGCGACTCGCTCCTCATCGGCGACAAGTGCGGCGCGCATACCGTGCCCTACATTGAGGCCAAGACGTCGACCGCGCAGTTCGAGCACGAGGCGACGACGTCCAAGATCTCGGACGACCAGATGTTCTACTGCATGTCGCGCGGGCTTTCGCAGGAGGAGGCGGTGGCCCTCATCGTCAACGGCTTCGTGCGCGACGTGCTGCAGCAACTGCCGATGGAATTCATGGCCGAAACGCAGAAGCTGATCGGCATCTCGCTGGAAGGGAGCGTGGGGTGAGCCTCACCTTCCTTCGATATCGCATTGCCCATCGGGCTGGCGCTGGTTTTCGCGGTGTTCCGCTATGGCCAGTACCGCGCGGCGGAACCGAAAACGGCCCTGCCAAAGGCGGCGGCCGATGGCGTCAAGGGCGCCATCGGGCTTGCCGTAATCACGCTCGGCTACAAGTATTTCATTCATTGAGGCGACAACCGTGAACCTTCTCGACATCGACAACCTGCATGTGAAGCTCGAAGACGAGGACCGCGACATCATCCGCGGCCTGTCGCTCACCGTTAAGCCGGGTGAAGTGCATGCCATCATGGGGCCGAATGGCTCCGGCAAATCCACGCTGTCCTATGTGCTGGCGGGGCGCGAAGGCTATGAGGTGACGGAAGGTTCCGTAACGTTCAAGGGCGAGGACCTGCTGGAGATGTCGCCGGACCAGCGCGCGGCCAAGGGCGTGTTCCTGGCCTTCCAGTATCCGATCGAGATCCCCGGCGTCGCCACCATGCAGTTTCTGAAGGTGGCGCTGAACTCGCAGCGCAAGGCGCGGGGCGAGAAGGAACTCTCGACGCCGGACTTCATGCGCATGGTCAAGGAGAAGGCCGCAAAGCTGAACGTGTCACCGGACATGCTGAAGCGCCCGGTGAACGTTGGCTTCTCCGGCGGCGAGAAGAAGCGCGCCGAGATCCTGCAGATGGCGGTTCTCGAACCCTCGCTCTGCATCCTCGATGAGACCGACTCCGGCCTCGACATCGACGCGCTGCGCGTGGTGGCTGACGGCGTCAACGCGCTGCGCTCGCCCGACCGGGCGATGATCGTCATCACGCACTACCAGCGCCTGCTGGATTACATCGTGCCGGACTTCGTGCATGTGCTGTCCAAGGGCCGCATCGTGAAATCGGGCGACAAGCACCTGGCGCTGGAACTCGAAGAGAAGGGCTACGCCGAATTCACCGAGAGCGCGGCATGAGCACGGTAATTGCAAGAACGGCTGCCGAGGAGGCGCTGGGCTTCCAGCTGCCCAACCGGCGCATGGAAGACTGGCGCTGGACCGACCTGCGCCAGCTGATCGACAAGCCGTACCCTCCGCGCCAGCATGTGATGGCGAAGCCTGCTGATGTGGAGCGGCTCGTGGCCTCTTCCCTGTTCGCCGGCGTTGCGGCAACGCGCATGGTGTTCGTCAACGGCGAATATGACGCGAAGCATTCGAAGCAGGCGAACGCTTTCGTCGAATCCACCGCCGCAATCGACGATCCGGTGAACCTGATGAACGTGGCCTTCGCCACTGATGGGGCACGGCTGCGGATCGAGGGCAATGTCGACACGCCGATCGAGCTCGTGTTTATTTCAACGGATGCATCCCCGCGCACCGTGGCGACGCGCAATGTGATCGAGATTGCGGACGACGCCTCGGCCACGATCATTGAGACGCATCTGGGCGAGGGCAGCTACCTCGCCAGTTCCGTGATGGAAATCCGCATCGGACACAATGCGCGGCTTGACCGGATCAAGGTGGAACTGGAGTCGCATGACGCCGTGCACCTTGCGCATTGCCACGTGATCGTGGGCCGGAACGTGACCTTCCGCGACTTCACGCTGACAACCGGCGCCAAGCTGAACCGGCAGAACGGCACTTTCCGCTTCATCGGCGAGTTCGCCGATGCCAAGATTTCGGGCGCGTTCCTGCTGGCGGGCAAGCAGCATGCGGATACGGCGCTGGTGGTGGACCATGAGGTGCCCAACTGCGCCAGCCGCGAACTTTTCAAGTGTGTGATGGACGACCATGCGCGCGGCATCTTCCAGGGCAAGGTGATCGTGCGACCCGGCGCGCAGAAGACCGACGGCAAGCAGTCTTCTCACGCGCTGCTCCTGACCGAGACGGCGGAGTTCGATGCCAAGCCCGAACTCGAAATCTATGCCGATGACGTGGCCTGCGGCCATGGCGCCACCTCTGGCGACCTGAACCACGACCATGTGTTCTACCTGAAGTCGCGCGGCATCCCCGAGGCCGAGGCCAAGGCATTGCTGATCGCGGCCTTCGTGGGCGAGGCCTTCGACACCGTGCACCAAGACGGCATCCGGACGGCACTCGAAGACTTCGCGGCGCGCTGGCTGACCGAGCACGGGAGGAAGCGCTGATGGCATACGACGTTCAGGCCATCCGCAAGGACTTCCCGATCCTGTCTCGAGAAGTCTATGGCAAGCCGTTGGTCTATCTCGACAATGCCGCCTCTGCGCAGAAGCCGAAGCCGGTTTTCGATGCGATCATGAAGGCTTACACCGAAGAGTACTCGAATGTGCATCGCGGACTGCACTTCCTGTCGAATGCCTCGACCCAGGCCTTCGAGGATGCGCGCGAGAGCGTGCGCCGTTTCCTCAATGCGCCGTCCGCCGAACAGATCATCTTCACCCGCAACGCGACCGAGGCGATCAACCTCGTGGCGCAGAGCTTCGGTGGCATGGTGATCGGCGAGGGCGACGAGATCGTGCTGTCGATCCTCGAGCACCATTCCAACATCGTGCCTTGGAACTTCCACCGCGAGCGCAATGGCGCGGTGCTGAAGTGGGCGCCCATCGACGACGAGGGCAATTTCCTGCTCGACGAGTTTGAGAAGCTGCTGTCGCCGAAGACCAAGATGGTGGCGATCACCCAGATGTCCAACGCGCTCGGCACCATCGTGCCGGTGGCGGAGGTGATCAAGCTGGCGCACGCACGCGGCATCCCCGTGCTGGTGGACGGCTCGCAGTCTTCCGTTCACATGGCCGTCGATGTGCAGGCGCTTGATGCGGATTTCTTCGTCTTCACCGGCCACAAGACCTATGGGCCGACCGGCATCGGCGTGCTCTATGGCAAGAAGGAGTTGCTCGCCAAGATGCCGCCCTACCAGGGCGGTGGTGAGATGATCCTGGAAGTGGGCACTGACTACGTGACCTACAATGACCCGCCGCACCGCTTCGAGGCGGGAACGCCGGCCATCGTACAGGCCATTGGGCTAGGTGCCGCACTCGACTACATGCGCGGCGTCGGGCTCGACAACATTGCCGCGCATGAGGCGGCCCTGCGCGACCGGGCCACGGAGCGCCTCTCCGAAATCAACTCGCTGCGCATTTTCGGGCGGGCGAAGAACAAGGGCGCCATTGTCTCCTTCAACATGGAAGGGGCGCATGCCCATGATGTTGCCACCGTGATCGACCGCGCGGGCGTTGCCGTCCGCGCCGGCACCCACTGCACCCAGCCGCTGCTGCAGCGGTTCGGTGTCACCGCCACTTGCCGTGCGTCTTTCGCCATGTACAACACCCTCGAAGAGGTTGATGTTCTGGCCGAAGCGCTTATCTCTGCCCGGAGGATATTCGGATGACCGATGCCGCGACCGAGACCACGCCCGTTCCCGACAATGCGCCGAACCCTTCGGCCATTCCGCCGGATGAGCTGGCACGCCTGACGGATGATATCGTGGCCGCGCTCAAGACCGTCTATGACCCGGAAATCCCGGTCGACATCTATGAGCTGGGCCTGATCTACAAGGTCGACATCGACGATGACCGCAACGTGGCGATCGAGATGACCTTGACGGCTCCCGGCTGCCCGGTGGCGGGCGACATGCCGGGCTGGGTGGAGAATGCCGTGTCCACCGTGCAGGGCGTGCAGAGCTGCCGCGCAACAATCGTCTTCGATCCGCCATGGGACCACAGCCGCATGTCGGAAGAGGCCCGCGTGGCCATGAACATGTGGTAAGGAGGACGCCATGGCATCCGCATCACGACCACTTCCCCAGGCCATGAAGCTGACTGACGCCGCCGCCGAGCGCGTGCGCGAGATCATGGCCAAGGCCGAAAAGCCCGTGGTGGGCCTGCGCATCGGCGTGAAGAACGGCGGTTGTGCGGGCATGGAATACACCATGGAATGGGCCGAGGACCAGAAGCCCTTCGACGAGGTGGTCGAGGACAAGGGCGTGAAGGTGCTGATCGACGCCAAGGCGATGATGTTCCTGCTCGGCACCGAGATGGATTTCCAGGTTTCGGCGCTGAAGTCGGGCTTCGTGTTCAACAACCCCAACCAGGTTTCTGCCTGTGGTTGTGGGGAGAGCGTGCAGCTGAAGCCGGCGGAAGGCTGAGGACTGCTTCCGTACTCGCAAAGTTCATCATGCCCGGGCTCGTCCCGGGCATCTTCTTTGGTGGCGACCAAAAGAATCGTCGAGACAAGCCCGGCGATGATGAGAGGGTGGGTTGGTCTGCGGTGGACGCGCGGCCTTCGGCTGATCTAGGCTTTCGCCCGGGAACGAGCGTGATTCATGAGGTGACCGCCATGCGGAACACACTGACCGTTCTCGCCGCTGCCTTTCTCATCTTCTCAGCCGCCACCCTCCATGCCCAGGAGGATGCCGACCCCAATGCAGGCATTTCCGGCGAGCATGACTTCAACATGTATTGTGCGAGTTGCCATGGCGAGGATGCCAGGGGCAATGGCCCCAAGGCCTTCAGCCTCACCATCAAGCCACCCAACCTGACGACGCTGACCCAGCGCCATGGCGAATTCCCGCGTGACAGGTTGGCCCGCATGATTGACGGGCGCGACCCCGTCCCTGGTCATGGCGAGCGCGAGATGCCGGTGTGGGGCGTGTGGTTCAAGGCGGAGTCGGCGCAGGATCTTGGTGGGGCGGAGGGCGACGAAGCCTCGGTGCAGCGCCGTGTCGACAATCTCATCGACTATATCGGAGGCCTGCAGGTGAAGTAGAAAACCCCGCGCCGGGGCGCGGGGTTTGATTTTCAGAAGGTCTTGAGCAGGGCGCTGAACATGCCCGCGAGCTGCGTGCCGGGCGCCTCCGGCATCACCATCGCCGCGTGGGCGAAAATGATGGGTACGAAGACGAGGGACATCATCAGGATGACGATCATCCCGGCATTGTCGTTTTGACCGCCCTGTACGGCGGCATTTCGGGACGTGAAAAGAGACTTGAAGGTCATTTGGTTCACCTCTTACCGACCAGCCGTTACCGGGTGGCGGGGGTGAACTGAGGAAAACTCAGAAACCCGCGCGTGCCAGTAGCGGCATGGTCGATCGACTATGACTGTCGCTTGGCATTGGGTTTCGGGTTCCTGTTTGAGAATGGAGCGGTGTCCGCGCCGCTCCCGGAAATGAACCGGGCGGGCAAGAGTGTCAAGCAAAAAGCTCAAGTTTGGCGGCCCTGGGCCATTATTCGCCGGGTATCGCCGGGCGTGACTGAGCGTAAAGTGCCGCGATGGCGCAGGAGGCCAAGCGGGCCCGCACGGAATCGGCCCGCGAGGTCAGCACGATGGGTACCCGGGCACCCACCACCAGCCCAGCCGCATCCGCCCCCGCCAGGAAGGTGAGGTTCTTGGCCAGCATGTTGCCGGCCTCGAGGTCCGGCACCACCAGGATCTGGGCCCGGCCTGCCACCTCGGAGCGGATGTTCTTGATGCGCGCGGCTTCCATGTCGATGGCGTTGTCGAAGGCCAGGGGGCCATCCACCAGCCCGCCGGTGATCTGGCCGCGATCGGCCATCTTGCACAGGGCGGCGGCCTCGATCGTCGAGGGGATTTTGGTGGTCACCGTCTCGACCGCCGAGAGGATGGCGACGCGCGGCATGCCGAGGCCAATCTGCACATGGAGGTCGATGGCGTTCTGGACGATGTCGACCTTGGTATCGAGGTCCGGGAAGATGTTGATGGCGGCATCGGTGATGAACAGCGGCTCGGCATAGGTCGGCACATCCATCACGAAGACATGGCTGATGCGCCGCGCTGTGCGAAGCCCCGTGGCCGAGGCGGTGACCTCGTGCATCAGCTCGTCGGTGTGGAGGCTGCCCTTCATGAGGAGAGCGCCTTCGCCCGCGCGGATCAATTTCACAGCCTGGGCCGCCGACGCGTGGCTGTGGGGGGCATCGACGAGGCGGAATTTGGAGATGTCAGCCCCTGTCCTTTCCGCTACCGCCTCGATCTTGCGGCGGGGCCCAACGAGGATGGGAATGATGATGCCCAGCCCTGCCGCTTCCACCGCACCCAGCAGCGAGGTCTCGTCGCAGGGGTGCACGACCACCGTCGGGGCCGCGGGGAGGTCCCGCGTGCGCTCGATCAGCTGCTCGTATTTGGCGTGGGTCGGCGTGTCCAATCGGTTCTCCCAGACTCAGAATGGGCTGTGCTAGGTTGCAGCCAGTTTAGCGAAACTGGGGGACATTGACATGGCGATGCGCGAATTCTTTACGGCGATGTGGCGGACCATCATGCTACGCGGGCTCGCGAGCCTGATTTTCGGTGTCCTGGCCTTCGTCTATCCGGGGGTGACACTGGCCGTGGTGGTGACGCTGTTCGGCATCTATGCCCTGGTCGACGGCTTGCTGGGCCTGTGGGGCGTGTTCCGCGGCAAGAACGAGGGCACCTCGATCACCAGCCTGCTGACGGCACTCGTCGGCATCGCGGCTGGCCTCGTCTGTCTGCTGGCACCGGGCTTCGCCACCACCTACGTCGTGCTACTCATCGGCTTCTGGAACATCGCGGCGGGCCTCCTGCAGCTGATCGGCGCGCTGGTCATGTGGAAGGACATCGAGCAGCCGGGGCTGCTCGCGCTGGCAGGCATTGCCGGGGCGGCGCTGGGGCTGCTCATCGTGTTCTATCCGGCGAGTGCGGCCGTCAGCATCATCTGGGTGATCGCCGGCACCGCGGTGCTGGTGGGCCTCGTGCTGCTGGCCTTCGGCTGGAAGCTGAAAAGTGCCGCGCAGGACTTCATGAAGGCCCGCGGCGCCTAGGCCTTCCGCAGAAGCAGCTCGCGGGCTGTCGCCTCGTTGGTGATGAGCACGTTGCAGTCCGCGAGCCTTATGGCACCCAGCAGGCAGTCCACCTTGTCATTGCCGCCCGAGGCGATGACGCGGGTGGGCACGCCGCGCAGCTGCGCGATGGGCAGCGACATGATGCGGCGGTTGACCGGGTGGTCGACGAGCTTTCCATCACGGTCATAGAAGTTGAACAGCATGTCGCCCACCGCGCCCAGCCTCAGGAGCTCGGCGCGCTCCTCGTCGCTGATCAGGTTGAAGCGGAAGGCAGTGGAGGAGGGCGCCATGGTGCCGACGCTGAGGATGGCCAGGTCCAGCCGCTCGGCGCGGCGGAAGATGTCCTTCAGCCCGCAGCGCTCGATCAGCGCCTCGCGGGTTTCAGGTGAATCCACAACGGCCGGCGCCTGGAAGAGGTAGCAGTCCGCCCCCATGATGCGGGCGAACTGCCAGGCGAACTCCGCCGGGTTGAATTTGCGCGCCTGCACGATGCCGCCGAGCAGCGAGATCACCTGCAGGTTTTCGAGGGCGCGCGGGGCAAGCGTGGCGAGCGACTCATAAAGTGTGGCACCCCAGCCCACGCCCACCGTCATGTTGTCCTCCAGCGTGTCGGACACATACATGCCGGCGGCGACGCCGATCGACTTCATCACGTTCTCGGGCTGATCTGGCTCCGGCACCACCACGGCGTCCTTGAAGCCGAAGGCCTTCTTGAGTTCGCCCTCGAGCTCGAAGCACTCGGAGACATCGCCCTCGATCCAGATCTTCACCTCGCGCTGCTTGATCGCCTCGTTGATGTTGCGGACGACGGTGACGCGGCCGATGCCGAGGCGATCGGCGATTTCGTTCTGTGTCAGGCCCTCGACGTAATACATCCAGGCGATGCGCATGCGATTGCGGGCGATGCGGCCGGCACCACGTTCAGCTGAAAGCGGCCGGGTCTTGCGGGAGTCGGTCTTGTCCGGCATCGCGGTTCAGCCCTTCGTCTTGGTGGCTTTCATGAAATCAAGCGTGTGCGCGAAATCCTTGACGCCCGCCTGCGAGCCAAGCCCGGTGGCGTTCAGCGCGGAGGTTGCCTGCGCAAATCTGACGGCCGTTTCCATGTCGAAGCCCTGCACCAGCGCCACCGCGAAGCCAGCGTTGAAGGCATCGCCGCAGCCGCAGGTGCACCTCACGTTGATGTCATAGGCGGGGACGTGAAACGTCACCCCATCGCGGTCGTGGTAATAGGCGCCGTCGCCGCCGAGGGTCAGCACACAGGCCGTCACCCCCATGTCGAGGAAGAACTTCGCCGTTTCGCCATGGTCGGAGAGGCCGCAAAGCGCCTGCGCTTCCTCGATCGAGGGCATGAAATAGTCGGTGTAGGGAAGTACCGCCGCGATGGCCGGAAGGTCCTTGGGCGATCCTGCGAAGACATCGACCGTGGTCGCGGCGCCATGGGCCTTGGCGGCCTTCATGACGACGGCCGTCTGGCCCTTGTCCATCGCGTCCATGAGACCGACGCCGCCGGCGTGGAAGACCTTCGTGTCCACGGCGCGGGGGATCATCTCGTCGCTGACGAAGAAGTTGGAGGTGGCGCCCTTCATGTGCAGTGCGGGGCGGGAGCCATCGGCACGTGTAGTGACGATGGAGGACGAGGTCTTCCAGCCGGGCTGGTGCTGCACGCCCCAGGTATCGACGCCAAAATACTGCAACCGCTGCAGCACCCAGTCGCCCATCAGGTCCTCACCCACGCCCGCCAGAGCAAGCGTCTTGAGGCCCATCTTCGAGGCAGCGATTGCAGCGGTGCCGCCCGCGCCCGAGACGGCGAGTGTCAGTTCGTCGATGAACACCGTGCCGCCGCCGGGCGGGATTTCGGTGAATGGCCAGCCGAGGCAGTCATAGGTGTAGAAGCCCATGGAGACATAGTCGTAGCGCGGCAAGCAAACCTCCCTCGACCGGCCGTACCGGTCTTCACGCCAGCATCAGCAGTGGTTCTACAATAAGCTGCCGGAAGGCCTGCAGCAACTCCGCGCCGACTGCGCCATCAACCGCGCGGTGATCGCAGGAGAGCGTGCACGTCATCTGGCTGGCCAGCACTGGTTGACCGTTGACGGGCACGAAGCGCTCCACTGCGGCGCCGACCGCCAGGATCGTAGCCTGCGGCGGGTTGATGATGGCGGTGAACTGCTCGATCCCATACATGCCGAGGTTCGAGATGGCCGTGGTGCCGCCCTGGTATTCTGAAGGCACCAGCTTGCGGGCGCGGGCCTTGGCGGCGAGTTCCTTCATCTCGGCGGAGATGGTTGTGAGTGTCTTAGCGTCGGCATTGCGAATGACGGGGGTGAACAGTCCGCCGTCGACAGCGACGGCAACGCCCACGTCGGAAGATCGGTGTTGCAGGATCGAGTCTCCAGCCCATGTGACATTGGCTGCAGGCACCTTATGGAGCGCCGCAGCCATGGCCTTGATGATGAAGTCGTTGATCGACAGCTTCCACAATGGCCTGCCGTCAGCACCCTTCGGGGCTGAGGCATTGAGCCGCTCGCGCGTCGCCATCAGCGTGGTGAGGGTGCAAGTCACTGAGAGATAGAAATGGGGGACGGTCTGCTTCGACTCCGTGAGGCGCGCTGCGACGGTGCGGCGCATGCCGTCCACGGGAATGACGTCGAAACTGCCCGGTGCATAGAGTTTCTGCACGCTGTCACCAGAGACGACGGGAGCGGGGGGCAGAGCCGGTACCGATGCGGGCTTCGCCTCGCCTGCGCGGCGCACGTCGGCGGCGGTGATGCGGCCGCGTGGTCCGCTGCCGGGGATGGACCCGATGGGAAGCCCGGCCTGCCGCGCCAGACGGCGGGCGAGCGGTGTCGCGCGCGGGGCCTCACCGTTGGTGGCGGCTGCGGGTGCTGCGGTGACGGGTGCCGGTGTGGTCGTTGTCGTTGCAGCTGCAGCAGAGGCAACAGGCGCTGCGGCGGGGGCAGGGGCCGCAACAGCCTCGCCCTCGGCATAGATCCACGCAACCGCCGAGCCGACCGGTGCGCTGTTGCCTTCGGTGACGACGATGTTGCGCAGGATGCCGCCGGCGGGGGCGTCGATCTCCATCGCGGCCTTGTCGGTCTCGATCTCGAACAGGGCGGCACCCTTGGCGACCCTGTCACCATCCTTGTGGTGCCACTTCGATATCTTGCCCGTCGCCATGTCCATGTCGACGCGGGGAAGGATGACTTCGACGGCCATGCTACATGCGCCCGCGGACGAGGTTGCGTAGGCCCTCGACGATGCCCGGCACCTGTGGCACGGCGGCCTTTTCAAGTTCAGGATTGTAGGGGATGGGGGACTCGGCACCGCCCAGTCGCAGGATCGGCGCGTCGAGATAGTCGAAGGCCTCGCTCTCGGCGATGCGTGCGCTGATTTCGGCGCCGATGCCGAGCGTCTTCACGCCCTCATAGACGCAGGCGAGGCGCGAGGTCTTCTTCACGCTGTCAATGATCGTCGCGGTGTCGATTGGGCGCAGCGTGCGCAGGTCGATGACCTCGACGTCGATACCTTCAGCATCGAGGATGGTTGCTGCTTCCAGCGACTTGTGGACCATGATGGAGGTAGCGACCACGGTAACGTCACGTCCCTCGCGCGCCACATGCGCCTTGCCGATGGCAATGCGATAGGGCTCTTCCGGAACCTCGCCCTTCATCTTGTAAAGGAGCTTGTGCTCGAAGACCATGACGGGGTCCGGATCGTCGATGGCGGCGAGCAGCATGCCCTTCACGTCGGCAGGGGTCGACGGCTGGATGACCTTGAGACCGGGAACGTGAGCGAGCCAGGCTTCGAGTGACTGTGAATGCTGTGCTGCGGCCCCCGTGCCGGAACCGGCGGGGAAGCGCATGACGAGCGGCACGTTC
This sequence comes from Aestuariivirga sp., assembly GCF_037139295.1. Taxonomy (GTDB): domain Bacteria; phylum Pseudomonadota; class Alphaproteobacteria; order Rhizobiales; family Aestuariivirgaceae; genus Aestuariivirga. The sequence goes on along the minus strand of NZ_JBAXGR010000030.1, from coordinate 18,687 downwards.
ACCTTGCCGCCGAGCATGAAGCGCAGCTTGGCAGCCTGGTTGACGATCTGCTCCATGGCGAGCGTGGCAAAATCAGAGAACTGGAATTCCAGCACCGGCCTGCAGCCCGCGAGTGCGGCACCGACGGCAACACCGGCCTGGCCCAACTCTGAGATAGGTGCGTCCATCACGCGGTCCTCGCCATAACGATGCACGAGGTCGCCCGTCACCTGGAAGGCACCGCCATAGACGCCGATGTCCTCGCCCATCAGGAAGACTGTGGGGTCGGCATCCATGGCTTGCGCCAGCGCCTCCTGGATGGCTTGCGCATAGGTGAGTTCGCGCATCATGCGGCCTCGTTGGAATAGACGTCGCGCGTGACCTCATTGGGGTTGGGATCAGTGCCAAGGCGGGCGAACTCGATGCCCGCTGCGATCTCGGCTTCGGCGGATTTGCGGATGGCGATCACTTCGGCCTCGGTGGCAAGGCCATGCGCCATCAGTTCCGCTTCGAAATGCGGGATGGGGTCACGGGCCTTCCACTCCTCGATCTCTTCCTTCGTCCGATAGCGGTTGCGGTCGGAGCGGGAATGGCCGCGCGTGCGGTAGGTCTTGCATTCGACGAGTGTCGGACCCTCGCCGCGGCGTGCGCGCGCGATGGCCTCGGCAATCGCTTCCTCGACATCGGCAATGGAATTGCCGTCGGTGATGACGCCGGGCATGCCATAGGCAGATGCGCGGTCTGCCACGTTGGCCACTGCCATGCTCCGCTCGGTCGAGACGGACATGCCGTATTTGTTGTTCTCGCAGACGAAGACAACGGGCAACTTCCACACCGCCGCCATGTTGAGCGCTTCGTGGAAGGCGCCCTCATTCGATGCGCCATCGCCGAAGAAGCACATGGCGACGTCGTCACGCTTCTGCTTCTTGATGGCGAGTGCTGCACCCACCGCGATGGGAAGCCCGCCGCCAACGATGCCGTTGGCGCCGAGGTTGCCGGTCGAGACGTCGGCGATATGCATGGAGCCGCCACGGCCCCGGCAATAGCCCTCTTCCTTGCCGAAGAACTCCGCGAACATCAGCTTCGGCTCCGCGCCCTTGCCGATGCAGTGGCCGTGGCCGCGATGGGTGGAGGTGATGTAGTCGGTGTTGCGCAGCGCCATGGTGGCGCCCACGGCGGAGCCTTCCTGGCCGATCGAGAGATGCATGGTGCCGTGGATCAGCCCGCGCATGTAGGCCTCTTCCGCGCCCTCCTCGAAGCGGCGGATGAGGTACATCTTGCGCAGCGCGTCCTTCAGCTGGTCGGCGGAATACTTCTGGTAGAAGGGCCGGGCGTTCGGCTTGATCTTGCCCACGGCATTCATCGAGGCAGTCCTTTCAGGATGCGGGAGGACGTATCCGCCGCGCAGGTGTCAGAGGAGAGGCGTTCGCAGATGGCCGCATCCTTCGCCGTCGCCATGCCGAGGCGGCGCGAACCGCGCGAAATATCTTCTGCCGGCATGCCGGTCTCCTGACTGGGGTATTCGATTAAGATACTTTTGTATGCATGAATGTCAATAAGTATTGTTTGGTGACTGCACCATTCATCTCGCAACTGCGAAGGTGCGGCTGACCATGGAGGTGCATGACTCGCCGTGGCGCGCTGCCGTGGTGGTGGGGGCAATCCGGCGCCGGATGCGTGATGTTGGACGAGAGCGGCAACCGGCTTGATCCGGCTTGCCGCCCTTCTGATTTCCTGTTTACCCCATCATGCGTGGGGCAAAGGAATATTTGCGGCGCGAATGCCCGCTGCGGCGAAATGGTCTTACCCGGTTTTGCCCAACTCCAGTAAAACGCCGAGAAGACGAATGATCTGGAAGGGCAGCGGCATGCCGGTGAAAAAGGTCGAGACGCTCATCATCGGCGGCGGGCAGGCCGGGCTTGCAGCGAGCCGGCATCTTGGCAAGCTGGGCAAGGAGCACCTTCTTCTCGAGCGCAAGCGCATCGCCGAGCGCTGGCGTTCCGAGCGCTGGGACTCCCTCGTGGCCAATGGCCCGGCCTGGCATGACCGCTTCCCGGACCTTGCATTCAAATGCGATGACAATGCCTTCGCCACGCGTGACGAGATCGTCCAGTATCTCGTAGACTATGCGAAGCAGAACAACTCGCCGATCCGCACGGGCGTCGAGGTGACAGCACTTCACCGCAATCCCGATGGCACGTTCCGCGCCGAGACGGCCGATGGCGTGATCGAGGCGAAGAACGTGGTGGCGGCCACCGGGGCCTTCCAGAAACCGTTGCGGCCGGTAATGGTGCCTGACTCCGAGGGCATCCTGCAGATCCACTCGGCGCATTATGTCAATCCGGCGCAGCTGCCGCCTGGCGCGGTGCTGGTGGTGGGCGCGGGCTCGTCAGGTGCGCAGATCGCCGATGAGCTGCAGCGGGCCGAGCGCAAGGTCTATCTCTCGGTTTGCCCGCATGACAGGCCGCCGCGCGCCTATCGGAGCAAGGACTTCGTGTGGTGGCTGGGGGCCCTTGGCAAGTGGGACGCCAAGACCATCGCGCCCGGCATGGAGCATGTGACCATTGCGGTGAGCGGCGCACATGGCGGCCACACGGTGGACTTCCGCAATCTGGCGCATCGCGGCATCACGCTGGTGGGCCGCACGGATGGCTTTGCCGATGGCAAGATGAGTTTCGCACCCGACCTCAAGGCAAATATCGAGCGTGGTGACGCCAATCTGTTCTCGGTGCTGGATGAGGCGGATGCCTATATCGCCGCCAACAAGCTCGATTTCCCGCTGGAACCCGATGCCCGCACGCTGGAGGCGATGCCGGACTGCGCGCTGAACCCCATCCTGTCACTCGACCTGAAGCAGGCCGGTGTCACATCGATCATCTGGTCGACCGGCTATGCGCTGGACTTCGGCTGGATCAAGTTCGACGCCTTCGACGACAAGGGCCGCCCGGCGCATGAGCGCGGCGTCTCCACCAAGGCACCGGGGCTTTACTTCCTTGGCCTTCCCTGGCTCTCGCGCCGCGCCTCGGCCTTCATCTGGGGCGTGTGGGTGGATGCCGAGCATGTCGCAGGCCAGATCGCGGCGCGTTAACGGGCAACGCACGCAGCCGTTAGGGATCAGGCCCGTTTGACGTCTGTCAAATGGTTCGCAACCGTGCTGTCCTAGGCTCGCGCATCCGTTGTCCGCCTTGCGGACCGGGGCAGGGAGGGGCGGCATGGGCGAAGCAGCACAACAGCATATCGCCAGCAGCGTGGCGGATGGCATCGGCACCATCACGCTCACCAGCAGTGCCAGGCGCAATGCGCTGAGCCACGGCATGATGTATGCGATCTCGGCCGCGCTCAACGGCTTCCAGGCGCAGTCGGTGCGGGTCGTCATCATCCAGGCCGAGGCAGGCGCCAGGGTGTGGTCCTCAGGCCATGACATCGGCGAGCTACCGGTGGGCGGCCTCGATCCCCTGCGCTACGCCGACCCTCTGGAGCACACGCTGCGCGCCATCAGGCGCTTTCCCGGCCCGGTGATTGCCAAGGTGCGGGGTTCTGTCTGGGGCGGCGCCTTCGACCTCGTGCTGAGCTGCGACCTGGTGGTTGCGGATGCATCTGCCAGCTTTGCCATCACGCCCGTGAACCTGGGCGTTCCCTACAATACAACGGTGCTGCTGCACTTCATGGGGCGGCTGCGCCTCAACGTCATCAAGGAGCTGTTCTTCACGGCGGCACCGGCAGGGGCGGCGCAGGCGCTGGAGTGGGGCATCATCAACTGGCTGGTTCCGGCGGAAGAGATCGACGTCATCATCAACAATCCCTTCGGCGGCGACACCAGCCTGGGGCCGGAGCGGATCATTGCGGCAGTGCAGACGATGCGCTGAGAGGTTAGGGATCAGGTGCCTTTGGTGGCGCCGGCGTCAACGGACGCGGTTCATCTTCCAGCGCGCCTGGACGCCGCGCGAGGAGAGGGTCGCGCGAGCGCTTCCGCGCCGCACGCCTTGCCAGGATGGTATTGCCCACGACGAGCACAGCGAACACCAGGCTGACCAAGAAGCAGATGACCAGGGCATTGTAAATCTGGATGATGGTTTCGTCAGTCATGGCATGCGCTGCGAGAATTGCTGTCCGGCCTCATTCACGTTCACTGTGGACGGCGCCATCGCGGTGAGGTCCGGCAAGTGTGGTTGAATGGTGAGGGCACAAGCCTGATGCCTTGGCAAACCGGCCGCATCCCTCACCCCTGTGTTTCCGCTAGATCGCCGACTTCGGCGCGCGCCGCTTCGTCATCATGCTGATCGCGACCCGCTTGAAGATCGAGAGCAGGTCGGTGGTGGTCGGATTTACCGTCGACACGCAGCCACCTGATGAACCCACCTTGTCGACAGAATAGAACTTGTCCGGGGTCGATGCGATTGCGCGCATGGTATCGCAGGCCGTGCGGTCATATTTCGTCGAGGTCGCCGGCGTGGTTGCGGCCACCGTCACAGTCACGGTCGTGTCGGTGTAGGAAATGTTCCGGTTGGAACTTGAGCACACCGGGGTGGGTGAGGGGCTTCTCGTGGGGCCGGTGACCGAGGGAGCCGGAGCAAGCGACGCCGCCATGGTCTGGGTGGTTGGCGTCGGATTTGACGTCGACTTCGCGACTGTGCCGCACTTCTTTTGGCTGTTGCTGTAAGATTGGGTGTAGGTGTCCGTCTTCGTCGCGGTCGTTACGATGACCTGCGGCGTCAAGACCGTCGAGGTGTCGAGCTTACAGGTACCTCCTACCGATGTGCCGGCGTTGTAGGCGACGGAATAAACCCAGGTCCCGGCGGCGGTAGCGGCCTGGGAAGAGGTAATCGCTTGCAGGCACTGGTTAGCATATCGGGCGGCTTCGATCATTGCGGGCCTCGATCCTGAGGCGGTCTTTGGTGCATTCGCGTCGCCGTCGCTGAGAATTACGATCACGTTTTGGCGTGGCGTCTCGCCGGTCGGCAGATTCTTGTTGAGCGCGTCAAGATCTGCCTGAGCGGCATCAATCGAGTCGGCGAAGAATGTCCATATAATGTCGGAGTAGTCATTCTTGTACGTAGCCCCGGTGACATTGCCGGGGGGATTGGATCAGAGAGCGGGCATCGTATTCTGATCATAAGCAAGGAAACGGAACATGGGTATTTTTGATTTCATCAAGTCGGCCGGCAAATCGATCGGCCTGGGCGGCAAGGACGAAGCGCCGAGTGCCGATGCGCTGAAGAAGGAGCTCGACTCCCACAGCCTCGGTACCGACGCGGTGACCGTCGAGGTGAAGGGTGACCGGGCCATCATCCGTGGCGATGTGTCGAGCCAGGAGATCCTCGAGAAGGCGATCGTCGCCATCGGCAACACGCATGGCATCGCCAAGGTCGAGGCCGAGGTGAAGGTTCCGGATGCCAAGGAGCCCGTGTTCTACACGGTCAAGAAGGGCGACAATCTCTGGAAGATCTCGGAGCACTTCTACAAGAGCGGCGCCAAGCATGCCGTGATCTTCGAGGCCAATAAGCCGATGCTGTCGCACCCGGACAAGATCTATCCGGGCCAGGTGCTGCGCATTCCCGATCTGGGCTGAGGCCTTCGTCTCTCCGGGCTCCGCTGCGGCGGGGCCCGGGCTTCCTACTTCCTGTAGAGCAGGGGGTTCTGGAACTTCTGCCGGAAGGCCAGCGGATCCTTCGGCTTCATCGTCATCGTCAGTTCATACTGCCATTCCATGTCGCCGCCGATCTTGCCGGCGGGCATCTCCACGGGAAGCTTCATGCCGATGCGGGCGCCGTTGCGCGGGTCGCTGGCGGATGTCAGCTGCTCCACCAGAGAGCAGGCTGCGGCGTGGATCTGCTCCCGGTCCTCAAGCGCCAGCTGCGGCACCACTACCGAGCGGCGGAACACCTTGATGTATTCCTGATAGAAGCTGGCGATCATCCGCAGTTTGCGCACCGACTTCACCGGGAAAAACCGCGTCCGGAGCGCATCGTCATGCGGGATAGCCTCGAAGCCTTCCGGCGATATGAAGGCATCGGCGAGGCCGAAGTCGGTGAGGCGGACATAGAGTTCGGTATCCTCCATGCCGTAGTTCTTCAGCAGCTCGTCATAGCCGCCCACCGCCGTGAACTTGTCGCGCGGGATGATGCAGGTGCCGCGCAGGTCATCGCCAAGATCCGTTGCATCGACCGTCGCATAGGTATTTGGCGTGATGACTGCGGCGATCTCGTCGAGGGCGGCGGGCTTCACCTTGATGTCGGCATCGACGAAGAACAGATAGTCGGCAGTTGCGTCCCGGGCGGCGATGTTGCGAGCGCGCGAGGGATTGAAGCCAGGGTCGTCGGCAACGCTGATGACCTTCACAGCCGGGAAATTGGCGGATGCCCACTCACCGCTCCGGTCGGGGCAGCCATAGTCGACGAGGATGACCTCGGTGTCCGGCAGCGCGCAGAACAGCGGCAGGGTTTGCTGCAGGTGCATCAGGCGGCCCTTGCAGGTCACGATCAGGCTGTATTTCGGCAAGGTTCACCGCTCCGGACAATCAACCGGCTGGCCTTAGCACGCCGGCGCGCATTGCGGAAAGGGCACACGGTTCCGGTGCCGGTTTCGTTTCCCGGGGATCGGTCACGGGTTGAGACTTGCATGGTTTCAGTGCAAGACCAGTTCAGGTGAGATCAGGCAGTGGACGGCGGAGCGCGTCGGCATGCCCAAATTGGGCAGCGAGCCGGTGACGATCTGCCAGCCGTCGTCCTAGCCTGGGATCGATCGAAGGGAGTTGAGAGATGAGCAATGTAGTGAAGCTTGGCCGCCGCAGTTTCGGTGGCATCGTGGCGGGACTTGCAGCGGCAACGGTGCTGCGCGCGCCGCAGGCGGTGGCCGCCGCGCCCGATGGGGCAGGCGCCATTCAGGACATGATGGCCGCATTGCAGGCCGCCCGCGCGCTGTCCTGCACCACCGATGCAACCTTCGGCGCGTCGGTCGCCAAGGACAAGCTCAAGACCCTCGGCAACCGTTCGAGCGTGGTGTTCCAGCGCCCCGACAGCCTGTTCATCGTGTTCGGCGGTGACGGCGCACCCGATGTGCAGATGCTGATCAACGGTGGCGAGGCAACGCTCTATCGCCTGTCGCTTGGTGCCAAGACGGTGCGGAAGCTGGCACCCGAGAATGGCGCGGCCTTCGCTGTGCCGGGCCTGTTCATTCCCGTCCTCGGCCTGCTGAGCGAGAACGTGGACAAGGACTTCTTTGGCGGCGTCACCTCGGTGACGCCCATTGCCCAGGGCGCCCCGGACCAGCCGGAGCAGACGACGCTGGCCGCCGTGATGGGTGCCGGCTTCACCGGCGAAGTGTGGGTTGCCAAGGACAACGGGCTGCCGACACGGGTCAGCGGAACGTGGTTCGGCGCCAAGGGCGACGTGGCGGCGAGTGCCGTCCTCAATCTCTCCGGCTGGTCGTCCGAGGCGCCGGTTGAAGGCGCCTTTGCGGTGAAGGGCCTTCCGGACGCGAAATCCGTGGAACTCGACGCGCTCGGCCTCTGAACCGGCGCTCCACCTCTGGTCTGGGCCACCTGTGGCAAAATGGTGATTGCCCTCGGAACAACCTCCCGTAAATAGTGCGGTGCAGCAAAATCGCTGCGCCGCAACGTGGCGGCTTACTCGGCCCCGAGGAGTTTTCCATGACGAAACGTGCCGGACATCGTCTCCCATTCGAGCGGGTGGCTCTTCTGCTGCAGGGCGGGGGTGCTCTGGGTTCTTATCAGGCTGGCGTCTACCAGGCGCTGGCGGAGGGCAACGTTCACCCGGACTGGGTGGCGGGCATTTCAATCGGTGCCATCAATTCGGCGCTCATTGCGGGCAATGCGCCCGAGCAGCGGGTTGGGAAACTGCGGGACTTCTGGGAAACCGTCAGCGCGCCACCGCTGGGAGCCTTCGGCGCAGCCTACAATCCCTTCCTCAAGACCCTCGACGACCACACCCACCGCCTGCTGAACCAGACGCGGGCCTTCGGCATCATGATGCTGGGAACACCCGGCTTCTTCACGCCACGCGCGCCGTTGATGCCATTCCTGCCCACCACCGAGGCCGCCGAAGTGAGCTACTACGACGTCTCGGCGCTCAAGACGACGCTGGAACGACTCGTCAACTTCGACCGCATCAATGCCGGTGAGATGCATTTTGGCGTTGGTGCGGTGAATGTGAAGACCGGCAACTTCATCTATTTCGACAACGTGACGACGAAGATCCGGGCGGAACACATCATCGCCTCGGGCGCGCTGCCGCCCGGTTTTCCGGCGGTCGAGATCGATGGCGAATATTACTGGGACGGCGGCCTCGTTTCCAACACGCCGCTGCAATGGATGCTGGACCAGCGGCCGCGCCTCGACACGCTGGCACTGCAGATCGACCTGTGGAGTGCGCGTGGCGAGATGCCGCGCGACGTGATCGAGGTCGACTCGCGCGTCAAGGACATTCGCTATTCGAGCCGCACCCGTGCCGCCACCGACCAATACAAGCGAGCGCAGAAATTGCGCCTCGCGGTGGCCGAGGTGCTGAAGCATATCCCCGCCAAGCTGCGAAGCAGCGAGGAGGTGAAGCTGCTCGCCTCGGAAGCCGACGACAAGATCTGCAACATCGTGCAGCTGATCTACCACACCCGCAGCTATGAGGGGATTGCGAAGGACTTCGAATTCTCCCGCCGCACCATGCTGGAACACTGGGATGCCGGCTATGGTGAGGCGCAGCGCGCCATGCAGCATCCGGAAATACTGAGGCGCCCGAGCCGCGAGCAGGGCGTGCAGACTTTCGACTTCTCCAATCCATTGAAGCCTTCCGTCGAATAGGATTGACCCCATGAAGGAAGACGATGTCGCCAAGCGCGCCTTCGCAATGCCGCTGACGAGCCCCGCCTATCCGGTGGGGCCTTACAAGTTCTATAATCGCGAATACCTGATCATCACCTATCGCACCGACATGGACAAGCTGCGCGCCGTGGTGCCGGAGCCGCTGATGGTGGAGGAGCCGATCGTCAAGTACGAGTTCATCCGCATGCCGGACTCGACGGGCTTCGGCAACTACACCGAAAGCGGGCAGGTGATCCCCGTGACGTTCAACGGCCGCAAGGGTGGCTACACGCACTGCATGTTCCTTGATGATCATCCGCCGATTGCAGGTGGGCGCGAGCTGTGGGGGTTCCCGAAGAAGCTGGGCAGCCCCAAGCTGCAGGTCCACAGCGACACGCTGATCGGCGAGTTGCGCTATGGGCCGCTGCTCGTGGCCGTGGGCACCATGGGTTACAAGCACAAGGAAGCTGACCTTGCCGCCGTCAAGGCGTCGATGGAAATTCCGAACTGGCTGCTGAAGATCATCCCGCATGTCGACGGTACGCCGAGCATCTGCGAGATCGTCGAATATTATCTGAGTGACATCAACCTGAAGGGTGCGTGGACCGGCCCCGGCCAGCTCGAGCTGTTCCACCATGCGCTGGCGCCGATCGCCGAGCTTCCGGTGCTCGAGGTTCTTTCGGCCACGCATATCCTCGCCGACCTGACACTCGACCTCGGCAAGGTCGTACACGATTATCTGACATAAATGGAGACGTAAGATGGATTTGAAGGACAGGGTTGCAATCATCACCGGTGCCGCCAGCGGCATCGGCAAGGACATCGCCTTTCGCCACGCCGAGGCTGGCGGCATTCCGGTCATCGCCGACCTGAACCTCGATGCGGCCAACGCCACGGCAGAGGAGATCAAGTCGAAGGGTGGACAGGCTTTCGCCATCGCCATGGACGTGACGAATGAAGACCAGGTGGAGAAGGGTGTTGCCGACACGTTTGCCAAGTATGGCAAGGTCGACATCCTCGTCTCGAACGCCGGCATCCAGATCGTCCACCCGCTGGTCGACTTCCCCTTTGCGGAGTGGAAGAAGCTGCTGTCGATCCACCTCGACGGCGCCTTCCTCACCACAAAGGCCTGCCTCAAGTACATGTACAAGGCCAATTACGGTCGCGTGGTCTACATGGGCTCGGTGCATTCGCACGAGGCTTCCAAGCTGAAGGCGCCCTACGTGACTGCCAAGCATGGCCTGCTCGGGCTTGCCCGCGTGTTGGCCAAGGAGGGGGCGGAGCACAACGTGACGGCGAACGTGGTGTGCCCGGGCTTCGTGCGCACCCCGCTGGTCGAAAAGCAAATCCCGGAGCAGGCCAAGGCGCTCGGCATTTCCGAGGCGGACGTCGTGTCCAAGGTAATGCTGAAGGACACGGTGGACGGGCAGTTCACCACGGTTGATGACGTTGCCAACGCGGTGCTGTTCTTCGCCGGTGCAACCAGCACCGTCTATACCGGACAGTCGCTGGTGGTGAGCCATGGCTGGTTCATGCAGTAGAACCGAACCGGAACAACGGGGCGGCGCCAAGAAGAATTCAGTGGATTGAATCACTTGCGCCGCCCCAACGCGCTGCATCGCCCGGAAAGTGCGTCTATGACTGCGGGGAGGTGAGTTCCGAGGGGTTTGAGGATGGCAGTGGGCGTTGGCCGCTCCGCGCTGCTGGGCATGGAGCTGGTTGCGCTGCTGGCCGGCTGCGACGAGAAGAAGAAGTAAGCTCCTAAGAAGGAGCCCGTTTCCGTGACTTTCGTGGAAACGAAGGCACAGAACGTGCCCGTGACCTTCGACTTCGTTGCGCAGACCCAGTCCTCGCAGCAGGTGCAGATCTACGCCCGCATCAACGGCTTCCTCGACAGCCAGAATTATGCCGATGGCGCGCTGGTGAAAGCCTGCGACGTGCTTTTCAAGCTCGATCAAAAGCCGCAGATCGCCGAGTTGCAGGAGGCGCAGGCGGCCTTGCAACGCGATATCGCGGCGCGCGAGGTGGCGAAGTCCAATCTGGCCCGGGTGAGGCCGCTGGCCAAGCTCAACGCGCTGTCGCAGAAGGACCTCGACGACGCGCAGGGGCGCTTCGAGGAAACCTCGGCGACGGTGGACGGTGCGCAGGCGACGGTCTACCGCGCCCAGATGAACCTCTCCTACACCATCATTCCCTCGCCAATCGACGGCTTCGCGGCCGCCGCCAACCAGATGGTGGGCACCTACATCAGCCCGGCCAATGCCAACCTCACGTCGGTGTCGCTCGTCACCCCGATGTGGGTGAATTTCAGCCTGTCGGAAAACCAGCTGCTCGACCTGCGGAACCAGAAGATCAACGGCACGCTGAACTGGCCGCCGACTGACGACATTCTGGTGGACCTCATCCTGCCGGACGGCAAGACCTTCGCGCACCAGGCCAAGGTGACCTTCACCGCGCCCTATTACAATCCGCAAACTGGCACCTTCCAGATCCGCGGCACCTTCGACAACCGGGATGCGCTGCTGAAGCCCAGCCAGTACGTCACGGCGCGCGTCAACGGCTTCTCGCGTCCCAATGCCATCCTCGTGCCGCAGCGCGCCGTGCACCAGGCGGAGACGGGCCACTTCGTGTGGGTAATCGACGACAACAACATGGCCGAGTTCCGTCCGGTGGAGACGGGCGACTGGCATGGCGATGACTGGTTCATCACCAAGGGCCTCAAGCCCGGTGAAAAGGTGATTGTCGACGGCCTTGTCTTCGCGCCCAAGACCGATGCTTCGGGCAAGCTCCTCGCCGAAGCTGCGGCGCAGTGAGGCGCTGAGGGATGCTCTCCGACATCTTCATCAAGCGTCCCGTCCTCGCCACGGTGCTGGGCATCGTGATCGTCATGATCGGCGGCCTCGCGGCCTTTGGGCTGCCGATCCAGCAATATCCCACCATCGCGCCGGTGCAGATCCAGGTCAGCACCGTCTATGCCGGCGCCAATGCCGAGACGGTGGGCGCCTCGGTGGCAGCCCCCATCGAAGCGCAGATCAACGGCGTGCCCGACATGCGCTACATGACGTCGACGAGTTCGGCGTCGGTGCAGATGACGATCAACGTCTACTTCAAGGAGTCGGTCGACCCCGACATCGCCCAGGTGCTGGTGCAGAACCGCGTGAACCTGGCGACGCCGCAGCTGCCGGCCTCGGTGAACTCCTATGGCGTGACGGTGCAACAGCAATCGACCAACACGCTGATGATCATCGCAGTCACGGCGGATGCCGGGCGCTATCCGCTGACCTATGTGACGAACTTCGCCAACCTCCAGGTGCTGAACGCCATCCAGCGCATAGATGGCGCGGGCCAGGCCACCATGTTCGGCGACCCCAACCAGGCCATGCGCATCTGGCTGAACCCCAACCGCATGGCGTCCCTCGGCATCTCTGCGCCGCAGGTGGCCAATGTCATCAAGAACCAGAACCAGCTGATCGGTGCCGGCCAGCTTGGCCAGCCGCCCAATGCCAAGCCCGTCGTCCAGACCTTCCCGATGACGGTGCAGCAGCAGTTCACCAAACCCAGCGAATATGAAAATCTGATCCTGCGCGCCAACAGCCAGGACGGCAGCGCCATCGTCCGGCTTGGCGACGTGGGCCGCGCCGAGACGGGCTTCCAGCAGTACCTCTCGACCAACCAGATCAATGGCCAGAACACCGCGCTGATCGTGGTCTACCAGCAACCCGGCGCCAACGGCATCGACGTGTCGAACCAGGTGCGACAGACGCTGCTGCAGCTGAAGCCCCAGTTCCCCCCGGCATCAACTACACGATCGCACTGGACACCACCGACTTCGTGCGCCTGTCGATCAAGGAAGTGGTGAAGACGCTGTTCGAGGCGCTGCTCCTCGTCATCGTCGTGATGTATGTGTTCCTGCAGAGTGTGCGTGCCTCGGCGATTGCCACCTCGGCAATCGTGATCTCGATCACCGGCACCTTCGCCGGCATGCTGGTGCTGGGCTTCTCGCTGAACCTGCTGACGCTGTTCGGGCTCGTGCTGGCCATCGGACTCGTTGTGGATGACGCCATCGTCGTCATCGAAAACGCCACCCGCAACATCGAGGAGGGCGGCCACGATCCGCAGGAGGCCGTTCACAAGGCCATGGCCGAGGTGACCGGCCCGGTGGTCGCCACGGTGCTGGTGCTTGCGGCGGTGTTCGTGCCGGCGGCCTTCATCAGCGGGCCCACGGGTCAGCTCTACAAGCAGTTCGCCTTTACCATTGCCGTCTCGGTGGCGATCTCGGGCTTCGTGGCGCTCACCGTGACGCCCGCCATGGCCGCACTCTTCCTCAAGCCGGGAAGGCCCATCCAGCGCGGCCCCTTCGCGTGGTTCAATGCCGGCTTCAAGAAGCTGGAGAAGGCCTATGGCAAGACCATCGGCTACGGCATCAAGGGCTGGCTGGCGGGCATCATCGTCTTCGCCGGCATCATCTACGTGGCGGTGGACCTGTTCCGCGTGCTGCCCACGAGCTTCGTTCCGAACGAGGACCAGGGCTATGTGCTAACGATCTTTGCGCTGCCTGACGCCGCGAGCCTCGACCGTTCGCAGGAGATGGCGGAACAGCTCGACAAAATCTTCGCCGATGATCCGGCGGTACTCTATCGCATCTCGATTGCCGGTTATTCGTTGGTCGACAGCCAGTACCGCAACAATTACGGCACCATGTGGGTGCAGCTGAAGCCCTTCGAGCAGCGCACCACGCCGGAGCTCTCGGCGGTTGCTGTCATCAAGCGCTTCATGGCGAAGTCGGCCGACATCGAGAAGGCCTTCACGCTCACCATCAATCCCCCGGCGATCCCCGGCCTCGGCACGCAGGCCGGCTTCGACTTCTGGCTGATGAGCACCGGCGACCAGACACCGGCAGAGTTGCAGGACATCACCACCAAGTTCATGGCGGCAGCCAAGAAGCGGCCGGAACTCGCTGGCCTCTCGACGGGCTACCGCGCCACCGGGCAGCAGCTGAAGCTCAACGTGGACCGCGACAAGGCGCTGCTGCTGGGTGTGCCGCTGGGTGACCTTTACTTCACCATTCAGTCGCTGTTCGGCTCGGCAACGGTGAGCCAGTACACCGAGCTCAATCGCGTGTGAAACGTCATCCTGCAGGCCGACTCGCAATTCCGCGCAACACCCGCTGACCTGACCACCGCCTATGTGACCGGCGACAAGGGCCAGCAGGTGGCGCTCTCGGCGCTGATGACCATGGACTATGAGCCAGCCCCCACGCTGGTGTCGCACTTCAACGGCTTCCAGGCGGCGCAGATCACGGGTGATGCGGCAGCCGGCTATTCCTCCGGCCAGTCGCTGACGGCGATGAAGGAAGTGGCCGACAGCGTGCTGCCGCAAGGCTACACCTACGGCTGGTCGGGGCTTGCCTATTCGCAGGAAGAGGCTGGCAGTTCATCTGCCATCGTCTTCATGTTCGGCATCATCCTGGTGTTCCTCATCCTGGCGGCACAGTACGAGTCGTGGTCGTTGCCCGCTGCGGTGATGACCACCGTGCCCTTCGGCGTGCTGGGTGCCTTGATCGCCACCTACGGCCGCGGGCTCGACAATGACGTCTACTTCCAAAGCCTCCTGCTCATGGTGGGCCTTGCTGCCAAGAATGGCATCCTCATCGTCGAGTTTGCGGTGGAGAAGCTGAAGGAAGGCAAGACCGTCACCCAGGCCGCGGTGGAGGCGGGCGAGCTGCGCCTGCGCCCCATTATCATGACCTCGCTCGCCTTCATCTTCGGCACGATCCCGATGGCGATTGCCACGGGTGCGGGCGCCAATGCGCGGCACTCCATCGGCACCGGCATCATCGGCGGCATGGTGGGCGCCTCGACGCTGGCGCTGCTCTTCGTGCCGATCTTCTTCTACCTCTTTAAGAAGGGCTGGAAGAAGCAGGAGGGCGCCGTGCCGCCCACCAGTGAAGCCCCGCCCGCCGCGACGCCAGAGGAAGGCAAGCCCGCATGATCATCGCGCGCCGCTCCTTCCTCGGGTTCATTGGCCTCGGTCTTGCCGGAGGTACGGTGGGACCTGATTACCTCAAGCCCGACGTCACCACGCCGGAGATGTTCCGCTACCAGATCAACACCGGCAAGGCTTACGCCAACGAAAGCTGGTGGCAGCTGTTCAGCGATCGGGTGCTGCATCGGCTCGTCAACCAGTCGCTTGCCCAGAACTGGGACATCACCATCGCCACGGCGCGGGTGGAGGAGGCTGCGGGCGTGCTCATCACGCGCGGAGCACCGCTTTATCCGCAGGTGGGCTACAACGGCCTCGGCCAGCGCGAGCGCCTGTCCAACAAATTGCCCGGCGCCACGACCAGCATCTCGCCCAACCCGCAGAGCCTCTACGAGCCGCTCTTCACCGCATCCTGGGAAATCGACCTGTGGGGCCGCATCCGCCGCCAGCAGCAGGCTGCCGAAGCCAATCTTCTCGGTGCAGAGGAAGCCCGCCGTGGTGTCATCCTGACGCTCGCCTCGGCGGTGGCGACCACCTATTTCAAGCTCCGTGCGCTCGATGCGCAGCTGTCGATTTCGAAGGAGACGCTTGCCAACTACGCCAAGCTGAAAAATCTGTTCGGCGAGCGTTTCCGCTATGGGCAGGTTTCCGAGGTCGTGGTGGCGCAGATCACCGCGCAATACGAGAACATTGCAGCCTCGATCCCGCTGATCGAGCAGGAGATCGCCAAGACCGAGAATGCGCTGTCGATCCTCGTCGGCGATTATCCGCATGGCATCTCGCGCGGCGCGTCCTTCGCCGGGATCAGGCTGCCGAAGGTTCCCTCTGATCTTCCCTCCGACATGCTGCGCCAGCGGCCGGACATTGCCCAGGCCGAGCAGGAGCTGATCGCCGCCAATGCCCGCATTGGTGCTGCCATGGCGCAGTACTATCCGCAGCTGTCGCTCACCGGCAGCCTGGGCTACGCCAGTGGCGCGCTGTCGAACCTGCTGACCGGCCCCGCCGGCGTCTGGGCGATCGCCGGCACGCTCGCGGGTCCGATCTTCGATGCCGGCGCCATCAAGGGCCAGGTGCAGGCGACGGAAGCGCAGAAGCAGGCGGCCCTCGCCAATTACGTTAAGACCATCCACATCGCCTTCCAGGAAATGTCGGACAGCCTGATCGGCTACCAGAAGTCGCTCGAGTCACTCGCCGCACGCAATCGCGCCATCAAGGCACTGCAGACCACGGTGCGATTGTCCTTCCTCAAGTTCGAGGAAGGCCAGGAGAGCTACACGACCGTGCTCACTGCGGAGAATGATCTCTATTCGGCGCAGCTCGAGGCCATCAACACCCGCTTCCGCGCCTTCGCCAGCCTGGTTGATCTCTACAAGGCGATGGGTGGCGGCTGGACGCTGAACGTTGGGCCCGACCCTTCGCTGGCGTCATCGCCGAAGCAGGCTACGAAAACGGCCAAACAGGCCACCGGCGGCTGATCGCCGGATAGTAGGTTCGTTGCGTGAAGATGGTGCGTCGGATCATGCACAATTCATTGGAAAATCGTTGAGCTTGTTCCGGCTGCGCGGCCTTACGCTGCGGCATTCTGACGAAAATCAATTTCAGAATTGTGATCCGAAATTAGACGTCTGATTATCATCGTGAGCGTTACTCCTGGGAGCCGGAAAAATGGCCTATGCGAAAACCTTGTTGTCTGCCGGAGCACTGGGCCTGGCCGTGATTGCCCCTCTCGACGGAGCAGCTGCCGCCACCATAACCGGCGGCCAGCTCTAAGCGTTGTGCACCGCCAACATGGGTGGCCCTGGTAACCCCCTGCTCGCCGCGGAATGCATGGGCTATGTTGTCGGCATCTCCGACACCTTCGACTGCGTCGAGAAAAACCACGGATAGACCTGGAACAGCAGTGCAATGGTCAGCCAGCCACATCTGGTGACCGTGGTCCTGCAGTGGCTCGACGCCCACAAGGATGGCAAGAACACCGAGGCCCACAAGGTTGTCGGCGCCGCCCTGCAGGAAGCCTACCCCTGCAAGAAGTAACGACGGCGAAAGCTGCCAGGTGCGATGCTGGAGATTTGGTGGGTGCGACGGGACGCAAACGCCCGATCCAATGCATGCACAACAGGTGCTTGGCCAGATGACCCGCTGTGGTTGGAAAGCTTCGAGCACGGATGGCGGTGGCGTCAGTTGCGGGCAATTCTTTCAGGGTGGAGGCAGCGTGAAAGACGGGTTCTCGAAGATTGTGAAATAACTGCCCTCTGCAACCGTCCTGAGGCCAGCCGGCAATGTGCGATCCTTCTTACCGAAATGTAACCAGACCAGATAGTTGAACCGCTCTTGCCAGGCAGCAAATGTGGGATCCGCGGCCCGCCACGCCGGGTTGAAGAACTGCTGCGCCGTTGGGGGCTTTCCGACGCCGAGTTCAATGTCGCGAAAGCGCGCTGCAGCCTTGACCGGGGGAATGATGGTGAACAGAAAGGGCGCGAAGCTGTGGCTTTCGATAACCGCGAGGGTGCTGGCATTCGCGTAGGCGAGGGGCAGGCTCTCGCAGCGTCCGCCTGGCCTGTCGTTGATGGAAACCAGTGGAGTTCCGGGCGTGGTCACATACCGCGCGAGGGCGAGGCGCAGTTCTTCCATCTGGGCGGAACAGCCGGTGAGCAGCAGGTAGGCCGGTACGAGTTGGAGGAGGGCCAAAGACAGGACGCTGGCGGTCAGCGCGCGGCGCAGGACTGGTCGCAGGTTGGACTCGCCGGCCACCCCAATCATCAGCAGCGCCAAGACGAAGGGCAAGCGCATCTGCAAGATTGAAACGCCGAGCATCTGCTTCGGGACCAGCAGGCAGAGCAGCGCCAAAACCAAGAGCAGCTTGTGGTGGCTTGCGTCAATGGTGACAAGCTTGAACCGCCAACAGGTTAGGCCGATGGCGAACAGCAGCAACAACACTATCAAGGTGTTTATCTGGTCCTGGGCGAACAAAAATGGCGACAGAACGACCATTGATCGGTTCAGAAAGTTGCCGAACTCGAAAGGCACCTTGTTGTGCAGCGTGTCATGCGGAATGAACAGCCAGAACGGAAGCTGAGGCACGGCGAGGAGCGCAATTTTTGTCGCCGCGACGAGCCGTGTGAGTGGCTGCGAGCCCGGTCGCATGTCGAACAGATTGTGGAGCGCAACGATGATCACCAGGATCGCATAGGAGATTGGGTGAACGAAGAAGTTCACGTTGAACAGGACGAAGAGGATGGCGAGGCGGTGCCGTTGCCCGTCTGATCGCAGCCACCAGGCATAGCTCAGCAACGCAATGCCGGTTCCCATCATGAAGTTCAGGAAACCGAAGACGAGGACTTGGCTGAAGAAGATGGGATAGACCAGGAGCGTCGTAACGGAGAGCACAGGCCTGAGCGCCAGATTGATGCCGATGACTCCCAGCACGATGCTGGCAAGGCAGAGACTGATGAAGACCCTGCCGGCGGCATAGACCGACATCACGTTTTGCAGCAGGCTGAGGGTCGTCTCCATGACCACATAGGGTGCGAACTGCCATTGCACCCGGTAGGCCTCGCTCAGGGCCGAAACCTTGCCGATGTTGTGGATGACATAGGACCGCGCAAGGTGGTTGGGCAGATCGACGAACGGCAACACCGCGTCACCGGAAAATACGATTGCAACCGACAGTATGAACAGCCCAGCATGAAGAGTGAGCTGCCACCAGGACTGCCGCAGTTGAGCCATCGCCCATGTGTATGAACGGAGCTTGGCCGTGTCAACGCCAAGTGCCGTTCGCGTGTCTTCCTGCGGTCGACGTCTGGGATCTCGTCCGGTGCCTCCAGGTCTGCACGTTGCTGCCGCAGCAGACCTGTATTCAGCCTTCTGCTGGTGCCGGCTAAGGGACTCGAACCCCTGACCCCCTGATTACAAAT
>NZ_JBAXGR010000029.1:0-42777 GCF_037139295.1 Aestuariivirga sp. | reverse complement strand
GTCAAGTCGGGCGTTACCATCAAGCAGCCGGCAACGCTTTCGCCATTCTTTGGGTATGAAGGCGCGCTGATCAATAACAGCGGTAAGGTCACCGGGACGTTCCTGAACCAGGGAACGATCAGGTCCGGTTTCGGGCGCGATGGTTTGGTAAACCAGGGAACGATCGCAACGCTGCAGAATGAAGGGACCATTATAAGCGGTTCCTCATCAGACGACCACGCCGCGATTTCAAACGGCGGAGAAATCGGAACGCTTCTGAACAAGGGAACGATTTCCGCAACGGTCGGAAACTTTGGTGGCGGTGCCCATGCAGTTTTCCAGGATGGCCATATCGGAACATTGGAGAATTACGGAACGATTTCAGCACAAAACAGTGCAATTTATTTCCAGCCGGCATTCACCCGCCGGATTGATACGCTCTTCAATGCAGGAACGATCGAAGGTGGCATTAATGGCGGTGGATCCAACACGTTTGCCAGCGCAATCGTGCTGGGACCGGGAAGCTCGATCGGCTCCATCATCAACACGGGCACGATCAACCACAGCGTCTGTTCTGGTGGAACATGCTATGCCGCCATCGACAACCAGGGCGGAACGATCGACACCATCACCAATCTCGGCAATCTCACCAGCGGCAACACGGGTAGTGACGGCTATGGCATCATCAACGGCGTGACCGGTAGAATCGGCACTCTGAACAATGACCAGGTCGACCTGAAGTATTTCGGTACTTTGCCGCAGAACTATCTTGCAATCGTCTACGGCGTCTCAAACTACGGAAAGATGGCTGTCACCCATGGCAGCGGCGTGATGAACTTCAGCGTCGATGCTGCCGCACCCATCGGCACATCGACCTACGCCAGCGTGTTGAGCGGCATCGACGGAGGTAACCTTGCCGAAACGAGTGGAAGCTGGGGTGGCGGCCTGTTCAACAACACATGGGTTCTGAGCTCCAGCGCTCCTTCGCAATGGGACTTGACCCTGACAAGCCAGCCGATCGTTCCGAGCGTGGAGACGCCAGCCGGCGAAAGCCTCGCGGACGCCATCGTCTCGACGGTGACCTATTATGCCTCCGACGAAGTACCGCCCGGGACAATTGCCCCGGTGCTCGAGAGCGGCGTAACACTGCAGCAAGCGGCGCAGAACCTCACGCCCACACAGGTACAGCAATTCTCTGATGTGAATGCGGAGGGATACTCCTCCAACCTGACCATCGGCCTTCAGCAGATGGGCATGATCTCGGATGCCGTGATGGATCGCATCCGCGCACGACCGTCGGGATCGCAGCAGGTTGAACCGTCCCGCCACATCTGGGTCGATGGTTCGGCGACGCGCGGCAAGGTGAATGGCTATGATGGCCTGAGCGGCTTCGACTATGACCTGTACAACGTGTTGGTCGGTGGAGACCTGCTGAGGACCAGTACCGGCGGCCTCGGCGTATTCGCCGGTTATGGCTACTCCCAAATGACCGAGTCTGAATACGTGCCTCAGGACTTCAGCACCAACAACTACTTCGTCGGTTTCTATGGCGGGCAGGATTTCGCTTCGGACGTCCGGCTGTCGGGCTCTGCCGGCTATGTCTATGGCCGCAACAAGGCGTCGCGCGACAATGCGGACATCGGCCTGTTCACTGGCGGAGAGGCCGAGAGCGACTTTAGTTCCAACGGCGCCTTCGGTTCGCTCAAGCTGTCCAAGTCGATCGTCGTGAGCGATGCCACCGTGACGCCGTTCATCGGTGCGTATTATGCCCGGATCTGGGCGGATGATGCGAAGGAAAGCGGCGGCGGCGACTTCAACTACACGATTTCCGATGCGTCGGCCTACACCACGGTGGCGTTCATCGGTGGCGAGTTCAACGCGCCAGTATCGTTCGCCGGCAATGATGGTTGGGCGGTGGTTGGATTTGCCCGGGTCGGCTATGACTTCTTCGCCGATGACGATGCTGCGCATTCGGTGACGGCCACCAGCGCCACCTTCGGCTCCTTCGACCAGGTGGGCGCCGACATGGGGCCAATCCTGAGCAGCTTCGGACTCGGCATTGCAGGCGAGGCCGCCAATGGCCTCGCCGGACGCATCGGCGCGGTGGCCGCGCTGAACAGCAACGGTTACCAGTTTGGCGCTGGCGGAGAGTTGCGCTGGTGATGTTATGGGCATGACGCTGGACAGATCATCGAGAGATACCCCCTCCCTGCCAGTGAATTGGGCAACTATGCCGAATAAATAGGCATTATTGACAGTAACTTAGCAGGTTCTGCGTGGCAAAACGCACAGCTTCCTGCGGCGGCCTATGATGGGATGTCTGCGTCCATCAATGGGAAGAGGCTGCGATGACAAGGAATGCTCTGAAACTGGCTCTCGGTTTCGCGTTCTTGTCGCTGGTGGTATCGGCGGCCGTGAGCGGCGAAAAGCTCAGCGGACAGATTGCGCTTACTGGCGCCAGCAGCACTTGCCCGTCTGGGATGGCGACTTCAGGGCAGGTGGTGGCGGTGAACATCGTGCTGCCGGATGGAAGCGCGGGGGCTGGGCAGAAGGCACCGAGCATCAGCCTAGCGGGAGAGATAAGGGATTTCACCGTGGCAGGCTGCACCGTGTCATTTGAGGGTGTATCGGTCGATCGCACGACCTACGCTGCAATGGACGGAGTTGGTGGCATTGCTCACCAGCGCGGTTGCCGCGGCTATTGCGGGCTCTGAACGAGCGGAAATCCCGACGCGAAACTCACTTGCAGGGAAAGGCCTCTGCCAGCGCTGCCGCTACGAGGCCGTCCGCCTCGTAGCGCAGTGCATTCTGATGCAGGTCCAGCCACGTCACCACCAGCTTCACCATCTGTTGCTGATTGACCTTGGCTGAACTGTCCCAGTTGAAGCCATGGTGTTTCTCGACGCAGTCAAAGGTGTCGGCAACACCCATCACGAAGCCAAGACATTCGGCTGCCTTCAGCGAGCTTCCGGAACCTTGCTGATCCGCCAGGCAGATGTCCTGCAGGTCCTTGCCGGATACGAATCCGGCTTGGGCCGGAACGGCGGGAAGAGCGACCAGAACGACGAGGGTTGCAAACAGGGATGGCAATCGGCTCGACACGGCGGGGCTCCTGGCTATTGCGGAAAGTGTTTGGACGTTCTCGGCTGAACCACACTTCACTTATCCGCAACAAGGTCGCCGGCATTTGATGCGGATCAAATGACGCCTGGTCCGTTGAGCTTCTTGCAGAGCCGTAATCGCAAATCAGTGTTCGTTGCGGCTGGTGACCTATCCAAACCGCTTTTCTCCAGCCAGCCAGGTCTCGCTCACCGGGATGTTTGATATCTGATTGGGAGCGCTGGTGTAGGGGTCGCTGGCCAGAATGGTAAGGTCGGCCTGCTTGCCTGCCTCGAGCGTGCCGATCATGTCGTCGAGGCCCATCTGGCGGGCGGCGAAAACGGTGATGCCACGCAGCGCTTCGTCCACGGTGAGGGCAAGATCGGCACCCACCACCGAATTGTCGACCATGCAGCGGCGCGTCACGGAGGTTTCGACGAGCCGCAGCGGGTTCAGGGGCAGGCCTGCCGCCGGATTGTCGCTATGCAACGAAAAGCCGATGCCAGCCTTTGCGGCAGCACCTGCCGGCACCATGAACTCGGCGCGCGGCGCGCCAAACAGGTTGTCGCGGTAATCGGCGCCGTAGAGATGCACAAAGTCAATCATGAAGCTCGGTTCGCAGCCCAGCGTCTTCATGCGGTCGATCTGGTCCTGGCGGGCCATGGTGGCATGTTCGATGCGGCACAGGCCAACGGGAGAGTTGGCGCCATAGACTGCCTCGATGGTGTCGAGGATCTGGTCAACGGCGGCATCTCCCTGGCTGTGGACGAGGATGGGCCAGCCTGCGTCCTTCGCCTTGGTGCAGAGTTCGATCGCCTGTGCAGAGGTGTAGCCGAGGCTGCCCTTCTTGTCGCTGTTCAGATAGGGTTGGGTCTGTGCTGCTGACTCGGCCTGGTTCGATCCGTCACCCCAGTATTTCATGCCGTAGAGGGACAAGCGGCTGTTGGGCAGGTGACGCGCCTTGCTGGACGGGCCGAGCGCCGCGAAGGGCTTGCTCGCTTCCACCATGTCGGTGCTGAAACTGGCGCTCAGGCGTATCGGAAGGCTGTTCGAGAGCTTGGCCAGCATCTCGATCCATTCGGGTTTCACCGTGCCAGGCTCGTGCAGGGCCGTCAGGCCCGCCGCTGTTGCCTGCTGGGCATAGGCTTCGATGGCCTTGACCAGCACCTCCGGTGTTGGCTTGGCAACGGCGATGTCGAGGAACTTGAGCAGCGCAGGCTCGTTGTAGACCATGCCGTTCAGCTTGCCGTCGGCGCCGCGCCCGAAGTAGCCGCCGCCCGGAAAGTCGCCAACCGCTTCCGTGACATTGGCGCGGGTGAAGGCCAGGGTGTTGGCGCAGCCGACGTGACCATTGACGTAAAGCAGGAAGATCGGGCTGGTGGTGGACACGCCATCCAGTTCGGCCATCGAGAAATCGCCGCCCTGCAGCAGGTTGTCATAGAAGCCGAAGACAAGCCACGCGCCGGGCTTGGCCTTGGCGGCGGCGCTCTTCATCCCGGCCAACACATCTGCCTTGGTCTTGAACTGCGCGAAACCCATTTTGGTGAGCAACGTGTTGAAGATCGAGGTCAGCGTGACGTGATTGTGCGGGTCGATGAGGCCCGGCAGTAGCGTGCGGCCGGCAAGGTCGACGATTTGCGTCGCCGGACCCTTGAACGCCATGATGTCGGCGGTTGTTCCAACTGCAATGATCTGCCCGCCGGCGATCGCCACCGCCTCGGCCTTGGCGCCGGGTGCGCTCATCGGATAGACATTGCCATTGTGGAAGATGACGTCGGCCAGTGCCGCCGCAGCCTGGGCAGTGGCGCCAGTGCCTCCCACCAATGCCAGCGAGGCCGCATAGGCCAGGAACGTCCGACGGTTCGTGGAGACGCCGGCTGTGAGCCTGTCGGACAGTTCGGAACGTTCACACCAGCGGCACATGACAGGCTCCCGTGAGTTGGCATCGGACTTTCTGCTGGGGTCTATTATGCTCGTTTTCAACGAACGTCAGCGGATTATTTGGTGCGCCGCCTTGTGGATAATATCTAGTCTCGCCGCCATGGGTCGCGGGCAGGGGCGTGGCATTGCGTTTGAATCCATCGCGCGGGCATGAGACAACCGCTTCATGGTCTATGTCATCTATGCAGCTGCGGCCCTGGGTGAGATTGCCGGATGCTTCGCCTTCTGGGCCTGGCTGAGGCTGGACAAGCCCGTGTGGTGGCTGGTGCCCGGAATGGCCTCGCTCGCCGTCTTTGCCTATTTGCTGACACTTGTTCCAAGCGATGCAGCGGGGCGTGCCTATGCCGCCTATGGTGGCATCTACATCGTCGGATCGATTATGTGGCTGTGGCTGGCAGAAGGGCAGCGTCCTGACCGCTGGGATGTGATCGGCATGACCGTGTGCCTCGCTGGCAGCGCCATCATCCTGCTGCCGCAGCGCGGCTGAAGGGAGCCCTGAAACGACAAGGCGCCCCGTTTCCGGGGCGCTCTGCAAACTCGTAATTCCAATTCCGTCGGCGTGAGCGTCGGGCTTCAGCTGTTGCTGTTGAGGCGGTAGAGATAGGGACGCGAAATCCCCAGCTGCTTCGCAACGACCTCTGCGGACTTGCCGGACTTGAGGCCGGAGACGACCGCCTTGCGCAGCTTGGCGACATCTGCCGTGCTGCGGCGGGCCACCTTGCGGGGCGCCTTCTTCGCAGCAGGTTTACGGGCCTTAACCGATTTCACAACGATGGCTTTTTTCGTTTTCTTGCTGCGAGTTGCCGACTTTGCGGCAACCTTCTTCTTCGCCTTCTTTGCCATCAGACGCGGATCAAAGAGCGCGCAACTGATCGGCGGACTGCTTGCCCGAGCGGCGGTCGGTCACTAGTTCGAAGGAAACCGCCTGGTTTTCCTTGAGCGAACGCAGACCGGCGCGTTCCACGGCGCTGATGTGAACGAATACGTCCTTTGAGCCGTCATCCGGCGCGATGAAGCCGTAACCCTTGGTCTCGTTGAACCACTTAACCTTGCCTGTAGCCAAAATATGTTCTCACTTTCATAGTAGGAGTACCCGAAACGTTCGGGTGCCGCGGGCACAATAAAAGCAGCCTTGGCTCAATAAAGTCAATCCTTACGTGAGGGCGCCTGGTCTGGGCTGCCGGCTTCCGGCCGAGGACTAATTCCCGCGCTGCGTGTGGCGCGCCGGTGGCCCTAGGCATTTTCGCTATCTTCAATGGTTTTCAGGATAGGATAAGATAGCCGCAGGCGATGAATCGGCCTCGAGCCCGCCAATTGGTCCGGGCATGGTTTGGCCTTTCCGATGGAGATGACGGCAATGGCAATACGAACTCGCTCGGTGGTGGCCACCGCGCTTATGACGGCGGCCCTGTGTGGTACGGCGGGTGCGGCCCCGTTCGTCGAGCCGCCGGTCTTTTCGAGCAAAAAGGGTGTTCTCGACGTCCTTTTGATCGCCAAGGCAAAGCCGGTGACGGCAATCGCTTTCCAGCCGACCGGGGCAGCCGCGCCGATCAACCCGGTGGGGTGGGTCTATGAGGTGTGCTACCGCAACCGATCACTGAACAACACCTGCCTGCCGGGCAAGTCGACGACTTCCGAATTCGGCGGTGTAAGGCTGGCCTTGCAGCCGGGTGACACGCTCAAGATCCGCCTCATCAACAAGCTGCCGAAGCAGGACGAGGACAAGGTCTGGCACTACTGGAACAACACGATTGCGACGCCTGAGCCGGATCCAAACGGCATCAACCTGCCACTGACCCCCACCAACCTCCATACCCACGGCCTCGTGGTTCAGGCGCGCGCCGCGACGAACACCAACCCGACGTGGGGCGACGACATCTATGTGGACCTTTACAACCCCGCCAACGGCATGCCCGTTAACCAGCCAATGGATCATGGCGCAGTGGTGACGTCGGGCGTGCTCGACTACGTCATCAACATCCCGCGCAATGAACCCTCGGGTGCCGACTGGTTCCATCCCCACGTGCATGGCATCACCTCGGACAGCCTGTCGAGCGGTCTCTCCGGCATCATCAGCATCGGCCAGCATTCGAAATACCTGAGTGATGGCAAGAGGCCGTTCCCGAAGAACCAGGTGCGCCACCTCATCCTCAAGGACATGCAGGTGCTTGATGCAGGCACCATCAACTTCGCGCAGGGAAGCACCAATACCTATCCCCAATCCGTTACCGATGGCGAAGTCCTGGACGACCAGCAGGACCCGCAGTTCTGCACGCAGTATCCGGGCAGCCCGTCGGAGGCCCGCCTTGGCAGCTGCCCGGGCACCAACGTTGCCGATGACAACGACTATACCGGCGGCCAGTGGTATTTCCCGGTGAGCGGCGTGGTCTACCCCACAATCCCCGTCAACCGGCCGAAGGGCGAGGTGTGGAGCTTCAGCAACAACAGCGCCAGCGCCACCTATCGCCTCGAACTCCGCAGCAACACCGGCGATTACGCGATGCTGACCCAGCTGATCTCGGTTGACGGCATCAGCGCCTATCTGCCGCCCGGCACCACGATTGCCGACCAGATCAAGCTCGGTGGCGACCGCTTCGACGTGGTCAAGTGCCCCGGCACCTGGCCGGCGAATTTTCCTGAGCCGATGTGCATCAAGAGCATGGTCTTGCTGCCAGGTTCGCGCGCCGAGGTATGGGTTACCTACCGTGATGCCGATGGCAACATCGTAACGCCGCCGCCGGGCGCTTCGGCAAAGCTGCGCTCGACGGGCATCACCACGGGCGAAGCCGGCGTGGGCGATCCGTGGCCGCAGGTGAACCTCGCGGACGTCACCTTCAGCGGAACCTATACCGACCCGACGCTCGTTGCGCTGAAGCTCGAGGGCGAGGCATTGAAGCTGAATGGTCCGCAGGGCATCTTCTTTGCCAAGGTGCCCTACGCCAAACCCGCCAACCTTCCCCCTGGCTGCGAAGCGCTCGCTCCCGGCCACCGTCGCCGCATCTTCTTCGGTCTTGTCGACGTCACAAATCCGAGCGTCTTCGGCCTTGGCTATGAAGAGGTTTATGAGAACGGCGATGTCGTGCCCGGCACGGAGCAACCCGTGGCGGCCTTTGACCCGATGAACCCGTTCATCTGTCTGCCGCTCGGGCCGGGCCAGATGCCCGTTCGTGAGGCGTGGGAACTTGTCAACCTCGCCACCGAGAACCACAACTTCCACATCCACCAGACGAAGTTCCGTGCTGTCGATCCGACGCTTGCGCCGGATTCGACCTCACCACTGGCGCCGACGCTGCATCCGCACACCGGTCCTGGCGTGATGGAGGATGAGGCGACACTGCAGATTGCCGTTGTGCCCAATAGCATCAAGGCGCAGGAGATCGCCAACAACCAGAACGGCTACTGCACGATCGACCAGTGGCGCGACCATACCTGCGTCACCATTCCCGCACGTGTGGATATTCCGTTCTCCCAGCTCGGCGAGTTCGTCTACCACTGCCACATCCTCGAGCATGAGGATGCCGGCATGATGGCCAAGATCCAGGTGGTGGCCGCTCCGCCCGCACCCTGATCTCAAAAGGCAAGCCGCAAACGACATGGCCGGGCGAAAGCCCGGCCATTTTCATTATGTCTGCCTGCCGGCAGCCGCTCAGTTGAAGTTGAGGTTTCTCATCTTGGCGCGCAGGTCCTGGGACTCGCGTGCGGCATCCTCGCCGCTGCGGATGATCTTGGGCGTGATGAAGACGATGAGTTCGGTGCGCTGGGCGTTGTTGTCTGTGGTACCGACCAGCTTGCCGAAGATCGGAACCTTGTCGGCGCCCGGCACGGTGTTGCGCGTGCGGTCCTCGATGCCCGAAATCAGGCCGCCGAGCAGCACCGTCTGCTGATCATTGACCGACACCTTGGATGTCACGGAGCGCTGCGTGAAGCGCGGATTGTCGCCAACACCTGAGCCGTCCTTCTGCACGGCGGAGAGTTCCTGGCCGAGTTCGATGGTGACGACGCCCGTTGCACTGACGCGCGGGCGAACCTTCAGGATGACGCCAGTGTCGCGATATTCATAGGAGTTGACGGCAACGGCGCCATCCGTTACCGCGGCCTGGGTCTGAATTGGGATCTGGTCGCCGACCTTGATGGTCGCGGTTTCATTCTCCATCACGAGCACCGAAGGCGAGGACACGACACGCACGTTGGTGATGCCGGCGAGCGCGTCGATCACCACCTTGGGATTGCTGATGCCGCCCCACAGGAAGTTCATGCCGGGAAATTGCGGGCTGAGTATTGGGCCCGTCGGAGCAGGCTTGCTGCCAGCCAGGGCGATGCTGAAGTTGTTGCTCTCCATATAGGCCTGCACGCCATAGCGCAGCTGGTTGTTGAGAGACACCTCGGCAATCGTGGTGTTGATCAGCACCTGCGTGGAGGGTGCATCCATCTGGTGCAGCGTGGCCAGGATCTTGCGGTAGTCCTTCGGCGTCGCGCTGATGACGATTGTATTGTTGGCCGGGTTCGGCGTGATGCGGATCGAGGACGAACTATCGGTGCCCACGCTGGCGCCGCCGCCAGTGCTTGCGCTGCTGCCAGTGCCGCCGGAGTCCGCTCCCGAGCCATCGGTGCTTCCAGTCTGCAGGTCTGTCTTGCCCAGCTGCTCGGCAGAGCCTTGCGGATCGGGGGTGGGATTTTCCTGCCCCGAGGTGTCGGCGGCGATCGACACATCCATCGGCTGGTTGTCGGGCGCAACGTCAGCCGTGGTTCCCGCACCGCCGCCGCCGCCCGTGCCGAAGGTGGCGTTGAGGATGCGCGCCAGTTCCACGGCATTGCCGTTCTGCACGGCATAGACATAGTAGTTGGGTGAATCCACGCTCTCCTGGTCGAGGCGGCGGATCCAGTTCATCGCGGTGTTCACCTTGGCGCGGGTGCGGGCGATGACGATGACGCTGTTGATGTTGGGGACAGGAATGACCTTCAGCGCGTTGGGACCAGAAACGGCGCCATCTTCCGAGAACACCTGCTCGACCTTGGCTGCCACATCATCGGCGCGGGCATTTTCGAGACGGGCAATGCCGGACGTCTGGTTGCGCATCCAGTCGACGTCGAAGGACAGGATGACGTCGACGAGCTGCCGGCGTTCCGACGACGGTCCACGGACCAGGATCATGTTGCCGATCTTGGTGGCGCGCACCGAGCCAGACCTGGCAATGAAGCCGTCGATTAGCTCCATCACGCTGGCTGGGCTCACATAGCGCAGCGGAATGGCGTTGACACCATAGCCGGGCGATACACCCTTGCCGAGATCGGCCGTGCCCATTTCGCCATCGAGCACTTCCTGCAGCGCCACGATCTTGTAGTTGCCGTCCTGCTGGATGAGCGAGGCGCCGGCGAGCCGCAGCGAGGCTTCATAGGCACTCAGCAGTTCACGACCTGTAAGCGAACGATTGCTCACCAGGGTCACGGTACCCTGGACGCGGGGGTCGACGGTGTAGTTGTAACCCAGCGTTTCACCCAGGATGAGCTTGGCGGATTCAGGCAGGCTGGCCTGGTCAACGTTGACGGTGAACTTGCCGTCGTCGAGGGCGCCCACGCCGACGGGCGGGTCACCGATGCCACCGTCGGCGAACTCGGCGGCGCTCATGCCGGGGATGACCTCGTAACGGCCACGCTGGGCTGGCACCTGGACCTGCCCGTCGTTGCGGTTGGTAATCCTTCGCGGATGTTTCGGATTGAGATCGACCTGCCCCGTGGTTTCAAGCAGCGAAGAGGGGGTATTGCAGCTTGCAAGCAGAACGGCGACGAGGCTCAGGGCTAGCGGTCCCGTCAGCCGGAAATACATTCCGGCCCATCTTATGCGGTGAACCGCCGATGAGACCATAACCAACGCGATCCTAGCTCCCGAACCAGACGGGAATCGTCACCGTTAACCTTTAAGTAACTGCCCGCAAACGGCTGATTCGAGAAGGTAAAAAACCCCGAATACGAGTCGGTGTGGGTAACTACCCCCGGTTTAGGCCTCGATGAGGCCCGTGCTGCGGCAGCTGCGCCATTTTGTGCGTTCATTTAGCCTGCAAATGGTGTCGCTTGATCACGCAGCCACTCCGGCAATCGACTGTTGCGGCATGTTACCAGATCCAGAACAGCAGGTACCATGAACCCAGGGTAGAGAGGCAGGCGGACAAAAGCGCCACGAGAGCCAGACCCCGACGGATCGCATTTGGGGCATGTACGCACGCGATGCGCCACCCGAGCCACAGGCTCCATGCCGCCGCACCCGCCAGCATGGCGATGCGGAACTCATCCACCCAGCCCAAGCGGAGGCCGTCCTGTGCCAACAAGGTGACGGTCAGGGCAGAGAAACCCAGGAACATGCCCGCACCCGCCAGCGGGATCAGCGCCTGTGCGAAGTGATGGAAGCGAGGCACCGACCAGCCGCTGGCCAAGGATGCTGCCGCCAGCGACACCGAGACGACGGCGCCGTTCACCAGCGCGAAGGCAAGGATGAAGGCAATGAGCAGGCCGCCGTCAAGCAGGGTCAGCACGTCATTGCGCTGGGGATAGTCGGTGAGGATCCACCATGGCAGTGTGACGTGCAGCAGGTCCTTGAGGCCATGCGAGACGAGGAAACCGGCTGACGCGATCTTGGCCTTCACCAGCCACGGGCTGGCACTCCACAGGAAGGCCCCGATGGCAACGCCGAGCAGGCCAAAGACGATCAACACGTTTTTCCAAGGCTTGGGCTTGAGGCCCGCCACGTTGACGATGTCATGGTTGGGCGAGCGCAGCGCCAGCTTCACCGCGCCGCCGCGAAAGCCCGAGCAGTTGCCGCACATGTGGCAGTTGCTGTTGGACGCCATGGTGCGGATCGGCATCAGCGGCGCGCAGCGCACCGGCTGGAACTTGTCCCCCGGCGGCAGGCGGTAGGCATTCCACTGCACCGTGTCGACCGCGAAGTGCAACGGCGCGAGCTTGGCCAGCACGCGGAAGACCCCGTTGACCGGGCACAGGAAGCGGCACCACACGCGCTTGTCCT
This sequence comes from Aestuariivirga sp., assembly GCF_037139295.1. Classification (GTDB taxonomy): domain Bacteria; phylum Pseudomonadota; class Alphaproteobacteria; order Rhizobiales; family Aestuariivirgaceae; genus Aestuariivirga. The sequence continues at coordinate 30,740 of NZ_JBAXGR010000029.1, read as the reverse complement.
CGCCCCACAGCAGGCCCGCGATGATGGCCGCCACCGTCGATCCGCCGAGGATCAGCAGCACAGGCCCCGGATACTGGTAGACGCTCGTCATCTGGCCATAGATCGTGGTGAGCGCGAAGGCGACGAACGGCCATCCGCCCCAGCGCACCCAGCGGGGAATGGCGCGCTTGAGGCCATGGCGGCTCGCCGCTTCGGTGAGTGTTCCCTCCGGGCACATGAAACCGCGCCACACGCGGCCCACCATCACCATCGAGATCAGCACGAATGGCCAACCAGATGCCCCAGAACACGAACTGCGCGAACAGCGTCATGTTGTTCCACACATGGTCGGCACGTGCGGGAAGCGGCAGCAGCACCGGCACGATGATGAGCACGGCATAGACCGCGACCAGCGCCCACTGCAGGCGCGAAATTGCCGTGCGGTGGCGCAGCAGAACATCACCGATGGCCGCGACGCGGTCATGGCGCGCCGCAGCGCTGCGCCGTGGCACCTTGGCGATCAGCGTCGCCATCACGCCACCTTGACGGCCTGCGGACTGCGCTTGCCGCGCAGCAGCCAGGCGATGAGACCCCAGTAGAGGATTGCGACGACAAGCTGGCTCGCATCAGGCCTGGCGCGATAGCCGGTGAGGGTGGCGATCAGGCTGCCGGCCGTGCTCGTGTCATTAAGCAGCGCGGAGCTATCCCATAGCGGTGCGGTCGAAAACGGCAGCAGGCCAAGGCCCGCAAGCCGGTCGACGCCGGTGAGCAGCAGCGAGAAGGCCAGCAGCAGAAGCGTCACCTCGGTGAAGACGAAGAAGCGGCGCCACGAGAACAGCTTGCTGCCAAGCTGCAGCAGGAAATAGGTGGCAAGTGCGGCGCCAAAGCCGAGGGCTGCTGTGAGTGCCGTACCCCAGAAGGTGGCGCCCGAAGCACCCGCAAGGCTGCCATAGAGGAATACCGCGGTTTCCGAGCCTTCGCGCGCCACGGCAATGAGGGCCAGCGCGAAGACGCCCCACCAGTGTTCGCTCTGCGAAGCCTGGGTGAGGCCGGAGGTGATGTCTTTCTTCAGCGTGCGACCATGGCGGCGCATCCACACCACCATCTGCACGATCAGCACCGCGGCAACGAGCACCATGGCAGCCTGGAAATAGTCCTGGCCCTCGTCACCGAACAGGTCTTCGGCGAAGACCAGCACCGCGCCGAGGCCCACCGCTGCGGCAAGCCCCGCAATGACACCGCCCCACAGATAGAGCGTGCCTCGGCTGCGGCCCTGTTCGCCTGCTTCATGGACGAGCCACGCATGCAGGATGCCGATGACGAGGAGCGCCTCGACCGACTCGCGCCAGATGATGACGGCGGTTTGCCAGAGCATGGATGAGCCTATTCCGCAGTGATCTTGGCGTGCGGGAGGTCGATGTGAAAATCGTCGAAGAAGTCATAGGTGCCGGGGTCGAGATTGCGGATCACCATCACCGTCGTGTTGCCTTCGGCGATCACCTTTTCCTTCTTCAGCTGCACGCTCTCGAATTCGGCGGGCGATGTTCCGGAGTTGGTGATCTCGAGCCGGATGCGCGTGTTGGCAGGCACATCCATTTCGAGCGGCGTGATGACACCATCCTTGATGTCGATCTTGAAGGTCGGGTCATCCGCAAGGGCGGGCATGGATGAACAGGCCAGTGACGTGAGCACGAGGGCGGCAGCGCGCAGCCTCATTTCATTAGGCTCCCTTCTTGCCGGTTCCGGCATAGATGAAGTCATGGCTTGTATCGAAGGGCGCGAACCATTCGGCCACACCCGTTTCCTTGTCGACGTGGCGACCGAAATGCGAGCCGGTTCCCGGCGGCGCGATGTGCAGGGTGAGCTTGTATTTGCCCTCGCCACCAAGCTTGACGTTATCGCCGTAGTGCGGACCATCACTCGCCACCATGGGCATGAAGCTGCCCGACACCTTGAAGCTGCCGTCCTCGCTCGCGAGGTCGTAGGTGATGGCAAGGTTCGGAATCCAGTCGCCCTCGGCGAAACCGCTGGTGTTGTCCTGGGCAGCGTGGATGTCGGCCTCGAGGTGAATGTCAGTTTCGGCGGCGGGCTTCATCATGCCGGCCGGTTCCATCTCGATGGGCTGCAGATAAACCGCGCCGATCTCCATACCGTTGGCGAACACAGGATCGCCCGCCGGATACTCCGCCGCGAGGCAGAGCCCGGACCCCATGGCAAGATAGCCTGCGACAAGGGCGGCGGTAGCAAATCGGAGCATGGGACAGTCCTTTCTAGAACGATTCAAAAGTATCCGAGTAAATTACTCGGATATATTCTGAATAGGCTTCACGCCCACCGCTGTCAACGGTGTGAGGTCGTCAGTCGCTGCTTCTGATTTTTTGACTTCCGTTCAAATGCCCAGTTTGGGCTCATATCTGCGGCAGGAGACGGGCGGGTTGTTGCCCTTGCCGAAAGCGTAGACACCGCAGCGGCCACAGGCCCAGCGGGGCGCGCCCCCGTGCAGCTGGTTGTTGTCTTTGCTCCAGGCACATTCGAGGGCGCCGCTCTTCTCGCCGTATCGATTGCGCAGCAGGTCGGCGACGCAAATTAAGATGGCAGCGAGCGCGATTGCGGCGCAACCCGCTGCTGCCATCAAGGCCGTCATCGAATCCGAAAGGTATTGAAACACCCATTCCATGAGAGAACCTGCGCCGTGTCTCCTGGCTCAGTGAACCATTCAGCCGATGAAGTCTACCTTGCCGGATTCGATGTCATAGACCGCATAGACCACCTTGACCTTCTTCTCCTCGACGAACTGTCTAACGATCCCGCTCAGCCGAACGATCTTCTCAGCGGTCATCTTGGCGCTCTCGCGAATGGTGTTGGCGACAAAGTCCCCATCCTTGCCCATTTCGGCCTTTGCAGCCGGGAGGATCGAATCGATCATCGGGGCAATGAAACCGGGCAGCACAGCGCCCGTCTTGGCGACGTCGCACGCAGCCTTGATGGCACCGCAGTTCGAGTGGCCCAGCACGACGACGAGCGGTGACCCGAGAACTGCCGCGCCATATTCGATGGTGCCGAGGACATCGGTGTCAGCGATGTTGCCGGCATTCCGGCAGATGAAGAGTTCGCCCAGGCTGAGGCCACCGAAGACGAGTTCCGGCGGCACACGGGAGTCTGCGCAGGACAGGATGGTGGCCCAGGGCGCCTGGCCTTCCACGAGCTCCGTCCGCCGCTTATCAAGAGCGCTTGCGCAGAGATCCGGAGACTTTACGAAACTTGCATTGCCTTCCTTGAGCTTGGCAAGCGCCGCGTCCGGATCGAGCGAGGTTGGCATTATACCTGCAGCGCGGGCAGGTGCGGGGATGGCGCCGAGTGCCAGCGCACCGGCGGCGACCCCGGCTGCGGTAAGCGCCAGGAACTGGCGGCGGGACTGGTCGATGCAGGACTGGCACATGGGCTCTCTCCTTGATGGCTTTTGGACGCTCATTGAAACGACTAAGTGAGTGTAACAACTAAGGTTGCTTGCAACCAATCGGTACAATTACCAATTTAAGTTTACGCTGGCAAATGACTCCGATAGGCCTTCCATCGATCGAGCAAAATGCGTGATCGGCCATCAGTTGAGCGCTTGATATGACGAACAGACGACTTATCCGATGTCGATCATCACCTTGCTGCCTTCGAGCTTCACCTCATAGACCTTGAGGTTCACACAGACCGGCGCGCCCTTGGCTTCGCCGGTGCGGTAGTCAAAGCGACCGTTATGCTTTGGGCATTCGATGATGTTGTCCATCACCAAGCCGTCCGCGAGGTGGATCTTCTCATGTGTGCACAAGCCGTCGGTGGCGAAATAATCATCATCGGGAGAACGGTAGATGGCGAAGGTGCGGCCGCCATGGTCAAAGCGCATCACGTCCTCGGCGTCGATGTCTCCGACGTTGCAGGCAGCAATCCAATTGGGCATGTCGTGTTGTTCTCCAGTCATTCTGCCGGAACGGCCTGCGCTGGGTAGTCGCGCGGGATGGAGCGTTCGACCGACCAGCCTGGCTCCCTGATCTGCCGGATGATGGCCGGGATGATCTCGGCATAGGCCGCGAAGGTCGAGGGGTAGGGCGGCGGGCAATAGTGCTTCATCTCCGCGTGAAGCTCCGGCAGGCGGTGATAGGGCACCATCGGGAACATGTGATGCTCGATGTGATAGTTCATGTTCCAGTAGATGAACCGCATCACCGGGTTCATGTAGACGGTGCGGCAGTTGAGGCGGTGGTCAAGCACGTTTTCCGGCAGGCCGGTATGCTGGGTGAGACCGGTGACGATGTGCAACCATGCGCCATACATGGTGGGAAGCGGCCCCACGAACAGCATCGGCAGGATTGAGCCGACGTAGATCGAGAAGGCAATCACCGCGACATGAATGACCAGCCATATGCGCGCCGTGCGATAGACCTTCGCCCGCTCCATCTCCGGAATGTAGTCGGCCTCATCTGGTGTCAGGTGTCCGAGCGCGTGCCGGATCATGCTCTTGATGGCGCCCCACACCTGCGGCACGCCGAAGAACATCAGAATGACCTTTAGTATCACCGTGGGGCGCATCACCGCCACCTCCGGATCGCGGCCCACGATGATCGTGTCGGTGTGGTGCCGGGTGTGGCTCCAGCGCCAGACGGTCGGCTCTCGCATGATCATGAAGCATGCGACCTGATAGACCACGTCGTTCATCCATGCGGTCTTGAAAGCCGTGCCGTGGCCGCATTCGTGCCAGCGCGAGTCGGTGGAGGAGCCGTAGAGAACGCCATAGGCGAGGAAGAACGGAATGCACCAGGCGGTGGGCCAGAAGTGGAAGGCCAGCCCACCCGTCACCAGGAAGGCAGCAATCCAGATGATGGTGTCGCGGATGGCCGGTCCATCGGAGCGCTTCATCAGCTCTTTCATCTTCGTCCGTGGAATAGGCGCGCGATACCATTCGGCATTGGCGAGCCCATGCTCCAGCGCATAGCGGCTCGATGGGCCGGTCAGGCTGTAGTCATGGGGCGTCGACAGTGCGGTATCCATCATGTTGTCCTGGTTGCGGCTCATGGATGGAACAAAACCTATCTTTCCCGGACCCGGAGAACAAGTATTCCGTGTCGGAGGGCGATGTGATTGACTTGGCAGCCTGATGACCAAGGAAACTGCAGACATGCGCAAGAAGCCCGCCAACCCAGACCTCCGGGCCAACAAGGGCAAGCACCAGTACACCATGATGCAGGTGACGGAGGCGGCAATGGAGGCCTTTCCCTGAAAGCTGAAGGATGCGAAATCCCATCATACTCTCGCCATAGAGCGCGGGAAGAGTCCGCTCAAACAGGCAATTCAGGACGGATCCGCGCCATGCGCAAAGCCTCAGTCAGTCTTCTCGCCTTCGGGCTCGCGGTTTTCGCCCCGCAGGCCGCCCAGGCGGGTGGCGTCACCGTGAACTACAATGTCGACATCGGGCCCATGACGGTGACCGAGGTCAAGCTCAGCCTCGATGTCGCGGGCGAACAGGTTCATGCCAAGGCGCGTATCCGTGCGGCGGGTGTGAGCAGGGCCTTTTCCGAGTTTAGCGCAACGGCCGAAGGCGAAGCCCTGTTCGGCGGCACTGCCCCCGAACCGCTGAGCTACAAGATCACCCGTGACCAGTCCGACAATCGCAAGGTGACCACGGTCAGCTGGCAGGCTGGTGCACCGAGCTATGATCCGCCACTCAAGAATGCCGAGCGCAGGGCCAGGCTCGACGCGGCTCTGGCGGGCGGCGTTGTCGACCCTGTCACCGCCGTGCTGCGCATGGGCACAGTGGGTGAAAGCCCGTGCCCTTCTACCCATCAGGTGTTCGACGGCCGCGAGGTGTTTGAACTGGCGCTCACCGACAAGGGCAAGTCAACCCTCGACACGGACGGCGTGGCATGGAAGGGCGAGGTTCAGAACTGTTCGGTGCGCTGGACGCCGATTGCCGGACGCGCCAAGGACAAGGGCGTGCCGGGCGACAGCTATGATGTGGCCTTCGCGCCGGTTGCCGAGCTCGACAATGGCCGCAAGCTGTGGCTGCCCGTCCAGATGTCCGGCAAGCTGAAGGGCCTGGGCTTTACGGGCTATATGACCAAGGTAAGCAACAAGGCCGACGGCGTGGGCAACTGAGCGGCTCCGCTTCGCGCGTTGGTCCTCAGGTCTTGGGTGACCACTGCACGGGCTTCACCGCAGCATGCGTGCGTGCCGCTTCGTAGGCGGCTTCCACCAGCGCGTAGGTCTTGAGATTGTCCTCTCCCGAGGTATCCGCCGGAAGCCCGTCGCGGAAGCGTTCGAACATGTGGCGGTTGGTGTGCAGCACCGCTTCCTGCGAGACATGCCATGGGCGGCTGGTCCAGTGCAGCAACGGGCCGCCGACCTGGTCCTCGAAGGAGAGGCCCTGCGTGGTCACGATCACCTTCTCGCCCTTGGTGAGGATCACCGAGCCACCATCGCCTTCGATCTCCAGCATGGTTTCGGGAAAGGCATCGTCGCCACGCTTGGCGGCATATGTTGCCTCGACCACGGAGACCGCACCCGAGGTATGTCGCATGAGGATGGTGGCGGTGTCCTCTGCCCGGATCTTCGGGTTGCGCTTCTGCGTCTCGGCCGAGAGATGTGCCACCTCGCCGAGAAAATAGCGTGCGAGGTCGAGGATGTGGATGCCGACGTCCTGGATTACCAGCTTCTCCTCCTCCGCGAGGTAGGGCTGGCCGCGGTAGACGTCGAAGCCCGTGCGCCAGGAAAGCCTGGCCCAGGTGGGCGTTCCGATGGTGCCCTGGTCGAGGATATTCTTTACCGCGCGCATGGCGGAGGCGAAGCGGAAGTTCTCGTGTACGGCCAGCCATGCATTGTGCTTCCGGGCTGTCTCGACGATGGCGACGCAGTCTTCCCAGGTGGGGGCGAATGGCTTCTGGACGACGGCCGCGACACCACGTTCCGCGGCGATGGCGGCCAGCTCACGGTGGGTGTCCATGCGCGTGGCGATGTCGAGGAGGTCGATCTTCACTGTGTCGAGCATGCGGCCCATGTCAGTGAAGTGCGGCACACCGAAGGCCTTGCCGGCCGCGGCGGCGCGGGTTTCGTCGCGGTCGCAGACGGCGGAGAGGAGCGCGCCCTCGGGCTTCAGGTCAGCCCAGGCATTGAGGTGGTTCTGGGCATAGAAGCCGCATCCCACAATGCCGATCGCTACCGGCTGTTTCGCCGCCATGACATCCCTCTCCATCCTGCATGAGCAGAAGATGTCTACCGGAGGTCATGGCGGCTTGTCGCGTGCAATCTGCGTGGATCAGAACTCCTCCCAGCCGGTCTCGGCGGCTTCGGCCCTTCCGCCAGCTGCCGCCGCCTTGGCCTTGCGCACCGGGGCGCGCGGCGCCGGGCGGTGGGTTTCGCGGGCCTCCTCGGCCTGCGCGATGATGGCGCCCGCCGCGGTGGTGAAGCGGGCCACGATCTGGGCCAGTTCGGTGGATTGCTGGGTGAGTGTCCGGGTTGCGGCGGTTGCTTCCTCGACCATGGCCGCGTTCTGCTGGGTCACCTGGTCCATCTGGTCCACCGCGGTGTTCACTTCCTGCAGGCCTGTGGCCTGCTGTTCCGCGCTGCGGGCGATCTCGGTGACGATGCCGTTGATCTCGTTCACCCGGTCGATGATCTGGCGCAGCGAGCTGCCGGTCTCGGCCACGAGTTGCACGCCCTCCTGCACCTGGTCGCGCGAGGTGGAGAGGATGCCCTTGATCTCCTTCGCCGCCTCCGCCGAGCGCTGGGCGAGGGCGCGCACTTCCGATGCCACGACGGCAAAGCCGCGGCCTGCGTCGCCTGCGCGCGCGGCTTCCACACCGGCATTGAGGGCAAGCAGGTTGGTCTGGAAGGCGATCTCGTCGATCACGCCGATGATCTGGGTGATCTCCTGCGACGACTTCTCGATCCCCTGCATGGCCTCGACCGCGCGCTTGACGACGACGCCGGAACGGTCGGCATCCTCCTTTGCGGCGGTCACCATGTTGCGCGCGTGCTGGGCGCCTTCGGCGGTCTTCTTCACGGTCGACGTGATTTCGGCCACGGCCGCGGCGGTCTCTTCGAGGTTCGCGGCTTGGTTCTCGGTGCGGCGCGACAGGTTGTCGGAGGCCTGCGCAATCTCCTCGGTGCCAGACTTGATGCCGAAGGACCCGCGCTTCACCGTGTTGATGGTATCCGCAAGACTGTCCGCAGCGGAGTTGAAATACTTCCGCAGCTTGTCCAGCGCATCCGGGAAGGGGATGTCGATGCGGTGCGTGAGGTTGCCCTTGGCGAGGCTCTCCAGGCCATGGCCGAGAACGGTGATGATATGGTTCGAGTTTTCTTCGTTTCTGCGGTTCTGCACCGCCTGGTCCTTGAACACGCCAAGCGCGCGCGCCATTTCGCCCACCTCGTCACCGCGCTGGGCGTAAGGCACTTCGTCCTCGAGGTGACCGCTCGCAAGACGGGCCATGGTTGCCGATATGGTGGTGATGGCGCGGATCACGAACTGGTGGGCGCCAAGCAGCATCAGCATGATGATGATGGCGATGCCGATGTTGAAGCCGGTGACGAGATTGAGTTCGGCGCTGGAGCGCGCGATGCTTTCCTGCTCGACGGCGGCTGCCTTGGCCGAGATTTCCTGGGCCTTTTTGTTCATGAATTCGCCGAGGTCGATGAAGTCGTGGCTGAGGTTGCCCAAGACCGTTTTGAACGTGGCGGTGTCGTTGCGCTGGATCGCCGGAATCAGATCATTCTGGAAGCTCGTCCAGAAGCGTTCATTGCGGTTCTCGATCTCCTGAAGAAAGGAGGCTGCCTCCTGATCGCTCATCACGTTGAGCGAGGTGAGCCGTTCCTTCCAGTATTCCAGCCGGGTCTTGTAGTCAGACTGGATCTGATTGAGGCGCGCGGTGAGCTTGGGCAGCAGCGCGGGTTCGCCCTCGATGATCTGGGCATAGGCGAAGGGCTCTGCCGGATACAGCGGCGGCGGCAGGATGTCGGCGATCAGGTCCTTGTCCTTTACGATCACGTCATAGGTCGGGCTGCCGATCTTGTTGTCGCTGAACGAAGAATAAGTCTGGATGCCGAGGAAGGCCATGAGGCCCGCGATGATGAGGCCGAAGACGATCATCAGGCGCTGGATGGTGAAGAAGCTTTTTTTCATGCGTGGTTCCGCCATTTTTGTGGGTTGGTTCAGATGATGTCGCCAGGCCCCGGTGGCAGGCTGTCATACAGCGCCCCGATGCGGGAAAGGGTGTAGTTGCCCATTTGGAATTCCGCGCCGTAACGCGGATGCATTGCCCAGCGGAGAATGCAGGGCACCTCACCCAGTGCCGGGTGGATGAGGAAGAAGCGAGTTCCTGGCTTCAGGGCCACCAGGGTGTCAATGCGAATGCCGGCGCCTCCTGACGAGAGATCGATCAGCCGAGCAGGATGATCACCTGCGTTGCAGCGCACGGTCACGGCGAGGGGGCATGGGCGGCGCTCGGACCGGCGCCGCTGGTCGAGAGGTGAAGGCGCCACGCGCATGGCATCGGCAGGCATGGACGGTTCCTGGTTTGGTTTGGTTTGGTTGCCGACGCTATGGCAGCAATGTTGTCTCAAGCTTGAGTGCGTTTGGGTTTCACGGCAGTGTTCCGGCGATAGAGGAGCCGATCGTGCCTGAGACAGTCTTCGCCACGGTGGGTGACAATTGCATCGACCGCTTCCTGCCGCCGGTGGGTGACTGCCTGGTGGGTGGCAATGCCGTGAACGTGGCAGTGCAACTGTCGCTGCTTGGACGCCGCGTGGCCTATTTCGGAGCCGTGGGAGCAGATGAGGCGGGCGAGGCAGTTCGCGCGGCTCTGGTAGCCAACAAGGTGGGTGTCACGGGTATGAGCCGGTCGCGCGGAGAAGTGACGGCACGCACCGACATCGAAACCCTGGCCGACGGCGACCGTCGCTTCGTTTTTGAAAGTTTCGGCGCCTGTGCGACCTACCGACCGGGGCCAGCCGAAATCGCGCATCTCCGCCGCATGGGGCATGTCCACATCGGCTGGTTGCGGGGCGCCGCCGCGCTGCGCCAGGAATTGTGCACTTCCGGTGTGGTGCTGTCGCAGGACCTCTCGGTGAACAATGAGGCGGAGGAACTCGATCCGGCTGGCCTCGACATCGCCTTCAGTTCCGTCAGCCCGGAAAGAGGCGAGGCCGAGTCGAGGCGACTGCTGGCGGCGGGTGCCGGGCTGGCGGTCGTCACCCTCGGGGCGGCTGGTAGCCTTGCAAATGACCGTGGGAAAATACTGAGAATCGGCGCTCGTCCCACCACGGTGACCGATTCGACCGGTGCGGGAGATGCCTTCATCGCCGGATTCCTCGATGCGCACGCCAAGCAATTGAATCTAATAGAGTGTTTGAATGCAGGAGCGGAGGCCGGGCGTCTGGCCTGCCATTATCGGGGCGGTTTCCCACAACACCCGTTGCAACCTTTTGTTCAGGATGTGGACGCCTGATGCGAAAGAGTCTTGGCCACGGATAGAGTTTCTAGTAACTCTCTCAGCATGAACAAGGGCGGGGCGATCGCAATCGGATGCATGCTCTCCGTGGCGCTGTGTGGTGCGGCGGAGGCTGGCGAAATCGCGGCCACCAGCGCCGCCGCCATGAACCTTGCCACCCTCCAGCCCTTCGTGCCGCTGAGCAGCGACATTTTGCTGAGCAGCGATGAGATCGCCGCCCTGGACAAGCAGGACCGGCTTGACATTCTTCCAGCCTCGGCCGCCGCCGATCCGATCCGTCCGGAACGAACCAACTCGCCCGCCGCCAATTTCATCAACGGCATCGAGTATAATCTTCAGCACATCGATGTGTCGCAATATGGCGACTACAGCTTCGAGGTGTTCTGGGATCAGACGAAGTCCATCAAGTGGGACCTGCTGGCGCTTTACGGCGGCATCACGTTGTTCGGTATCAACAACTGGGACTGGGGCAGCTCCGGCTATCACTTCGAGAGTGAGGGCTGGTTTGGCAAGGACACCAAGTATGGCGGCATGGACAAGCTTGGCCATGCCTATACCGGCTATGTCGTCTCGCAATATTTAACGCAGCGCATCGCGCATTCGGTGGATGATCCGACCAACGCCGCCATCACCGGCGCGCTGCTGGGCATGGGCTTCCAGACCTACATCGAAATCTTTGACGGCGTTGCGGGTGAGCATGGTTTCTCATACGAGGACCTGATTGCCGACGGCATTGGCGCCGGGTTCTCCTTCCTGCGCAACACCGTTCCGGGCCTCGCCGAGAAGGTCGACTTCCGGATGGAATACTGGGGCGCCTCTGATTATCACGACTGGGACCCCTTCACCGACTATGACGGCCAGCGCTATGTGCTTGCCTTGAAGCTGTCTGGCTTCGAGAAGCTGGAGCAGACGCCACTGCGCTTCGTGGAACTGCAAGCCGGCTACTTTACCGAGGGTTACACCGACCAGTCGCGCGATGCGGGCGTGGAGCCGACGCGCAACCCTTATGTGGCCGTTGGACTGAACCTCAACGAACTGCTCGGCGAGGCACCTGAGGTGGCTGACACCCTGCCGGGCATGGCGGCGAGCACCATGTTCACATATTGGCAGCCGCCCTACACCTACATCTCCTCGTCTTACCACGACTGATCTGAAGCCTCGGCATTCTCAGCCGTTCCTGCCTGTGTTACAGATGTTCGAACACAGGGGCTGTCATATGCTGCGCACACCCTCCGGACCAGGCAAGGCGAAGAAGCGCGCCACGGCGCCGCTCATGACATGGAGCGTCAGGAAGTCGCTGCTCTCCGCCGCCAATGAAGTGCGGCTCAAGGCCCGCGAGGTACTGTTCCACGCCGGCGATGACGGTGATGGCTGCTACTTCCTGAGGGACGGCGTGGTGAAAGCCGCGGTGGTCGCCAAGGATGGGCAGGAGAGGCTTCTCGCCGTCCTCGGCCCAGGCTCCCTGATAGGCGAGCTCTCGCTCTTCGATGACCAGCCGCGCTCTGCCACCATCTCCGCACTGAAGCCGTGCAGGTTGCTGCACGTGTCCAAGGGGTCGTTCTTCCGGCTGGCAGACGCCAACCCGCAGGTCTATCGCGAGGCGCTGAAGATCCTCACGCGACGTCTGCGCCAGACCAACGATTCCGTGGTGGCCCAGGGCACGGTCAGCGTGGCCGGTCGCGTGGCCCGAGCCTTTGCGTCTCTGGCTCAGGGTCTGGGCGAGGGCAGGGCGAATGGCACGATCCTGCTGCCCAACAAGATCACCCAGAACGATATCGCCGGCATGGCGGGCGTAGCGCGTGAAAACGCCAGCCGCGCCATCAACGACCTGCTGCGCGACGGCATCCTCACGCGCGAAGGCAACTTCTATGTGATCGCGCGCCCTGAGGAACTCGAGGACATGGCCGAGATCTGATCTCAGCCGCGCTTCTGGCTTTCGATCAGCCGGTCCACCAGCATTTCCATGTCGCTTGCCTCGGCATTGGCGAAAGCGATGCGCAGGTATTGCTCCTGTCCGGGGCCAAACATCGAGCCCGGCAGGCAGAGCAGGTCATGCTCGCCAGCCAACCGCATTGCCACCTGCTTGGCCGTTTCATCTGCGAAGGGGTGCTTCACATAGGCAAAGAGCGCGCCGGAACTGACGAGTTCATAGTTCAGCCCATCTCGCTTGAAGGCCTGGCGCAGCGCCGAGAGGCGCCCATGCATCATGGCGATCTTGGCGCGCTTCCACGCGTCCAGTTTGGTCAGGGCAAAGAGAGCCGCGCGCTGTGAGATATGCGTGGTGCAGATCGCGAGGCAGTCCATGATCTTCTCGATCTCGGCCAGAACGCGCACCGATGCGGTGATCGCACCTACGCGGTAACCGGTCATCGCGAAGGCCTTGGAGAAGCTGTAGAGGTGAATGAAGGTGTCCTCCCAGCCGTCGATCGCGAAGATGGGGTGGGCAGGCGCATCCCCGTCGCGGAAGTCCTTGTAGGTTTCGTCGATCACCAGCGCGATGCCGCGGGCGCGCGCCAGTTCGAACAGTGCCCTGATCGTCTCTGATGAATAGATGGATCCCGTGGGGTTGTTGGGCGAGCACAGCACGATGGCGCGGGTTCTGTCGTCGATGAGCTTTGCTGCCTCCGCGGGGTCAGGCTCGCCAATCCCCTGCACATAGCGCGGCTCGATGCCAAGCATGCCAAGCCACATGGTGTGATTGAAGAAGTAGGGCACCGGCACGATGACATTGTCGCCCGCCTTGGCAATGGCCATGATCGCTGCGGCAAAGGCCTGGTTGCAGCCTGCCGTGACGCAGACATTCTCTGCCGCCACCTTGCCGCGATAGTCGGCTGAGAAGTGTTCCGCGATGGCGCTGCGCAGTTCGTGGATGCCGTAGATGTCGGTGTAGAGGCTGATGCCCGGCTCATGCGCGAGGCGGGCCACCTCGTCGTCGAGTTCCTCGGCGCATTTCCAGCTTGGCACCGCCTGGCAAAGATTGAGCAGCTTCCTGTTGCGCAATCCGGGCCTGACCCAGCTCTGCGCTTCCATGATCGGTGGCGCCTCGATCCGGTTGACGGCGGGATTGACGGCATAGGTCATGATGAGGCACCAAGGGCTTGAAAATGCGGGTTGCGTCGGAACATGCCGGGGCCCGTCAGGAGGTGCAAGCATGAAAGCGATCCGTATCGCCGAGACCGGCGGACCCGAGGTCATGAAGCTGGTCGATGTCGAGGTGGGTCCGCCCGGCCCCGGTCAGGTGCAGGTGCGCCAGACGGCGATCGGCCTCAACTATATCGACACCTATCACCGCTCCGGCCTCTATCCACTGCAGTTTCCCTCAGGATTGGGCCTCGAGGCGGCAGGCGTCGTGGAAGCGGTGGGCGAAGGGGTGACCAGCCTCAAGCCGGGCGACCGCATTGCCTATGGCACCGGCCCCATCGGCGCCTATGCCGATATTCGCAACCTGCCGGCCAACCGGCTGGTCAAGCTGCCGGCCGCGATCTCGGACGAGACGGCGGCGGGCATGATGCTGAAAGGCATGACGGCGCGCTACCTGCTGCGCGCCACCTACGTCGTGAAGCCGGGTGACACCATTCTGCTGCATGCCGCAGCGGGCGGCGTTGGCCTCATCATGAGCCAGTGGGCCAAGGCGCTGGGCGCCACTGTCATCGGCACTGTGGGCTCGGACGCCAAGGCGGCGGTTGCCCGTGCCCACGGCTGCGATCACGTCATCAACTATTCAACCGAAGACACGGTGAAGCGCGTGCGCGAGCTGACAGGCGGCAAGGGCGTGCCCGTCGTCTATGATGGCGTGGGCAAGGACACGCTGATGATCTCGCTCGACTGCCTTCAGCCGCGCGGTTTGATGGTCAGCTTCGGCAATGCTTCGGGCCCGGTGCCGCCGCTCGACGTGCTGCTGCTCTCCGCCAAGGGTTCGCTCTACGTGACGCGGCCCACGCTCAACACCTATACCGCATCTGACGCTGACCTGCAGGAAACGGCCCAGGATCTTGTCAACGTTGTCGCCAGCGGCAAGGTGAAGATCCCCGTCAACCAGCGTTATGCGCTGGTGGACGTCGTGCAGGCGCACCGCGATCTCGAAAGCCGCAAGACGACGGGCACCACGGTCCTGATGCCATGACGGCAGGGCGCGCGGAGCGCATCAAGCTGGCGCTCCACCAGGCGGATGAATTGCTGCGGCGCGGGCAACTGCGCGAGGCGGAGGCGCTGTCGCGTCGCCTCGTGGCGGAGAACCCGCTGTCCGCACATGCCCAGTTCATGCTCGGCATCACCGTCCAGTCGCAGGGTCGCTTCGAGCAGGCTGAACCGCATTTCGCCCGCGCCGTGACGCTTGATGGGCGCAATGTCAGCTATCTCCTCAACTACGGCCTCTGCCTGCTCAGCATGGGCCGCGTTTCCGAGGCAGCAGTGCAGTATGGCAAGGCGCGCAGCGTGGCGCCCTCGAATTTCGAGGCGGTGTGGCGCAACGGCTCCTTCCTCGCCCGTATCGGCCACATGGAACCCGCACTCGCCGCGCTTTCAAAGGCGCTGGAGCGCGCGCCCGATGGCGCAAAGCATGCAATCCGTCTCGAAGTGCTCGATTGCCTGCTCTCTCTGGGTCGCATCGTGGAAGCAGAAGAACACATCGGGCGCTTCATCAGCGCCACGCCGTTTCATGCGCGATACCTGTGCCTTCTGTCTTCGATCGGCAAGCATGATGCAGACTCCGAGATGTTCCAGCGCATCCAGAGAGAACTTGCGCGCAAGGATATCTCTGCCGTCGACAGAAGCGACCTGATGGTCAGGCGCGGCGTGATGCTGCAGGCGAGCCGCCGCCATGACGAAGCCTTTGCCAGCTTCACCGAAGGCAAGAAGCTGCTGCGTGCGCCCTCCGTCACCACCGCGTTTCGTCAGGACGTCGACGCGCGCATCGCCGCCTTCGGCAGGGAAAGGCTGGAAGCGCTCGCTGCGGAGCATGGCCGAAGCGGCTACCGACCGATCTTCGTCGTCGGCCTGCCGCGCTCCGGCACCACACTTGCGGCGCAGATTATCTCCGCGCACAGCAGGGCGGGCAATGCCGGAGAGCTGGAAACCATGACCTATGTGGCCGCGAAGCTGTCACGCGGCAAGCCGCTCGCGGAGATCGGGACTGCGCTTGCCGAGCTGGGTGGGAATGGCGTTGCCGATCTCGCCGCGCTCTATGAATCCACGATGCGCCATGTGGTGCCGGACAAGGAACTGGCCGTCGACAAGATGCCGCTGAACTTCCGTTTCATCGCGGAAGCGGCCATCCTGTTCCCCGATGCGCGCTTTGTGAACTGCATGCGACATCCGGCGGATACCTTTGTCTCGGCGCTGCAGACGGAAATGAACGCGGCCCATTCCTACAGCTATGATCCCGCCGACTACGCGGCCTATTACCGGGAATACCGGCGCCTCATGGCGCATTGGGACGAGGTGCTGCCGGGCCGCGTGTTCCATCTGTCCTACGAGGCGCTCGTCTCGCAGCCGGAGCCTGCAATCGCCGGGCTGTTGGAGTATCTGGGGCTCACGATGGAAGAGGCCTGCCTGCACCCGGAGCGTAACGCGTCTGCTGTCACGACATTCAGCCGCCTGCAGGTGAGATCAGGTATCAACACCGCGTCAGTGGCGCGTTGGAAGCCTTATGAGCGGCACCTCGGGCCGATCCTCGAAAGCCTCTAGGATTGGCAGCGGCCGCCGCCGCTCGCCACCGCACGCCACTGCGTTGAGCATTGCACCGTGCTGCACAGGAAACCCGCCAGCGTGCGCGAGGGCACGGCGTGGGCCAGGTTCAGCGGCTGGCCGGCATTGTCATAGAGCGTGCTGACCACCATGCCCACGAGATCGCCCCTCTGGTCGAACAGGGGGCCGCCTGATTCACCCTTCTGGGTCGACAGGCGGAGCACCATGGCATCAGGGTAGCCGAACTTGGCGTCGGCGCCCGCATAATGGACAGCCTGGCCGAAGCTGGCAGACTCGAATTCGCCGAGGCGCGCGGTATCGCCCTGCGCATGCGGGCGGCCAAGCGAATAAACGATGTTGCCCTTGGCGAGGCAGGCATTGTCGGCTGGCGTCACGGCCTTGCCGGAAAAGCCCCGCAGCCGGATAACGGCCATATCGTTTTCCGGCTTCACGGCGACGACGTCGCCCGAATAGACGCGGCCATTGGCGGCCTTGGCTGAAACCGTGTTGCCGACCCGCTTGGCCACATGCGCCGCCGTCATCACATAGCCCGAGCCATCGACCACGAAGCCGCTGCCAGAGGTTACGGGTGTTCCCTTGCGCGTTTCCTTCGTCACATTGTCGGACTTTGTCGGCTGCGACACGATCAGCGTCACATAGGTGGGGCCGGATCGGCGCACGAGGCTGGTGATCTGCTCGGTGCTGGCAACCGCCTCACCAGGCGGCACCGAGGTCTGCTGCACATTGAAGTTGCGGCTTTCGAGATCGACGTTGGACGTCGATTCGCAGGCGGCGAGCGCCACCGTGAGAAGGCTCAGTGAAAGCAATGGGCGAAGGGAACGCAACATCTGTCTCTCTTGTTCGTCAGCGTCATAACACAGAATCAGGCCACAGAATGGCCCGGAACACGCATTTCCGAAAAACAGCGGGGCAGGGGAAACCCCAAAACGAAAAACGGCCCGCCGAAGCGGGCCGTCTCTCTATATCGTTTGCAGGGATAAGGCTTAGAAGCGCCAGACCGAGACGAGGTCGACGGTCCAGTTGTCCTGCGTGACGTTGAGGTCGTCCTTCAGGCCGGTTGCTTCACCCGTTTCGTCGAACTGACGGCGGTTGATGCTGGTGTCGGTGGTGTACCACTCGCCTTCCAGACCGATCGTCAGCTGGTCGACGGGGGTGTAGTACACACCGCCGAGCACTGCGAACTGGTTCCAGTCGAAGCCCGAGTAGTCCCAGTCGTTGCCATCGGCATCGGCCAGGCCGGTGAAGCTGTCGCTTTCGCGATGCTTGTAACCGACGCCGACTTCAGCGTGGACCGAGTCAGACAGGTTGGCAGAGGCCAAACCGCTCACGCCCCACCAGTCGTTCTGGACCGGGTAGGAGCCGGTGATATCGCCCGAGCTGTTGACGTTGGTGAAGGGGCCCGAACCCAAAGCGGCAGCGAGCGAGAGGCTCGCGATGTCGCCCATGTTGAAGCCCACGCCAGCGCCGACCTGCCAGAGCGAGTTGATGTCTGAGTTGTAGACGTTCGACACGCCGGTGGCGAAGGACGGACCAGAGAAGCTGTAGTCGTCGCTGTTGACCGTGCGATACACACCCGAGATTTCGCCCGAGAAGGCGTCGCCCGAGTACTTGATCTCGCCCGCAACGCCCATGTTCTGGCCGTTGACGTACTTGTTGTCGTTGCCGTAGCGGTTGTTCAGGCCCGAGTCTTCCAGGGCGACAGCCATGGAGAAGGGACCGGATTCGTAGGACAGACGGAGCTGGGTGGTGTCACCCGGATCGAAGCCGACGTCAGCGTTGTCGGTGTAGTAGCAGGTGCAGGCGCCATCATAGCCGTAGCCGATGTTGCCCAGCGAGCCAGCATAACCGCCGCCGAAGGTCAGTTCCGGGGTCATCGCCCAGTAGCCCCAGGCCGTCTGCATGTAGGCGTCGCCGTTGCCGTTGCCGTTGAAGTCGGCGCGTATCTTCAGTTCGACGCCGACTTCGCCGACGGCGGTGTCGGTCGTGGCGACAACGCGGAGCTGGCCGCGGGCCTTCACGTCCCAATCGTCATCGCTTTGGGCGGAGAGCTTGAATTCGCCGTACTTGACCTTGGCGCCAAGGTCGTTGGTGTAGTAGCGCGTCAGGGTCGCATCGCCCGAGGCACCGTTATAGATCACGGCAGCGCGGACGTAGCCCGACCACGAGATCGTGGCGCCGGCCGGAGCATCAGCCGTCGGCATGACGGAGATGATGGTGGCGCGGTCGTTCGTGACGCGGTCACGGTCGGAGCCGAGCATGCCCGGCACCTGAAGGGCTTCGCCCTTCGACACGGCCAGAAGCTGGTAGCCCGACGGAACCGACGGAGCGGTTTCCATGGAGGCAACGCGCGCGTTGAGGGCTTCGATCTGAGCCTTCATGTCGCTCAGATCATCGGCGTGGGCGACGGCGGCGGAAACGGCAACAGCCGCACCAGCCATCAGAGCCATCTTCATAGTCTTCATTCTTGTTCTCCCAAGTCTCTTGGAGTTGAGGAGCCCCCCATCCCCTGCAAACGGTTTCGGAAGGCCATGCGCGAATTCATCCGGCACGGTGTTCTTGTCGCCCCGAAACCCCCAAAGGTCAACGAAGACCCACTGCAATCGATTGGAATTTTGCCTCCTGTAACACAATTACCACAGGTGGCGGCAGCCAGGGCGAGGCAAATTCGGAGAACGAGATCAATAAGTTAACAGATCGTAAATGAAATCACCGGTGATGGGAAGCAGAAAGGGTGCCAGAGTTGTCCGCCATCCTGCCACGCATGGGGCAGGCTGCCCGAATTCGCCGAACCAGGCGATTCTCCGATAATCTCCCATAAAAATGAAGACGGCCCGCCGAAGCAGGCCGTCTCCCCCCGGTCGTAAGACCTTGTTTTGCTTAGAAGCGCCAGACCGAGACGAGGTCGACGGTCCAGTTGTTGGTCGAGTAGTCGAACTTGTCCGTCTGGCCGTCCGTGGCTTCGCCATCGACACCCTTGCGGCTGATGCTGGCGTCGGTGGTGTACCACTCGCCTTCGAGACCGATGGTCAGCTGGTCGACAGGGTCGTAGTAGATGCCGCCGAGTACAGCCCACGTGTCGTATTCGAAGCCGGAGTACTTCCAGACCGGACCGGTGTCTTCCCAATTCACGCCGTCGTGGCTGTCGCCCTCGCGGTTCTTGTAGCCCACGCCAGCTTCAGCGTGGAATGTGTCGGACAGGTTGGCCGAAGCCAGGGCCGACACGCCCCACCAGTCGTTCTGGACCGGGTAGGACGAGACGATGTCGCCCGAGCTGCTGACTTCCTCGAAAGGACCCGACCCCATGGCGGCAGCGAGCGAGAGGCTCGCGATGTCGCCGAGGGAGAAGCCCACGCCAGCGCCGACCTGCCAGAGCGAGTCGATGCCGGCGTCGTATGCAAAGGGCGTCTTTGAGACAACGTTCACACCCGCTCCACCGAAGGAGTAGTCGTCGCTGTTGACCGTGCGATACACACCCGAGATTTCGCCCGAGAAGGCGTCGCCCGAGTACTTGATCTCGCCCGCAACGCCCATGTTCTGGCCGTTGACGTACTTGTTGTCGTTGCCGTAGCGGTTGTTCAGGCCCGAGTCTTCCAGGGCGACAGCCATGGAGAAGGGACCGGATTCGTAGGACAGACGGAGCTGGGTGGTGTCACCCGGATCGAAGCCGACGTCAGCGTTGTCGGTGTAGTAGCAGGTGCAGGCGCCATCATAGCCGTAGCCGATGTTGCCCAGCGAGCCCGAGTAACCGCCGCCGAAGGTCAGTTCCGGGGTCATCGCCCAGTAGCCCCAGGCCTCCTTCATGTAGACGTTGCCGGTGCCGTTGCCGTTGAAGTCGGCGCGCATCTTCAGTAAGACGCCCACTTCACCCACGGCGGTGTCGGTGTTGGCCACGACCTTGAGCTGGCCGCGGGCCTTCACGTCCCAGTCGTCGTCGTTGGTGTAGGAGAACTTGGTCTTCTGCACATCACCATTGGCGTCATATTGCTTGAGTTCGCCACTCTGGTCCTCACCCGAGTAGATCACGGCAGCGCGGACGTAGCCCGACCACGAGATCGTGGCGCCGGCCGGAGCATCAGCCGTCGGCATGACGGAGATGATGGTGGCGCGGTCGTTCGTGACGCGGTCACGGTCGGAGCCGAGCATGCCCGGCACCTGAAGGGCTTCGCCCTTCGACACGGCCAGAAGCTGGTAGCCCGACGGAACCGACGGAGCGGTTTCCATGGAGGCAACGCGCGCGTTGAGGGCTTCGATCTGAGCCTTCATGTCGCTGAGTTCGTCGGCGTGGGCGACGGCGGCGGACACAGCAACCGCCGCACCAGCCATAAGCGCCATCTTCAAAGTCTTCATTCTTGATCTCCCAAGTCTTGGAGTTTGAGACATCCCCCATCCCCTGCAACCGGATCCGGAGGTAAATGCACGATCTGGTCGAGCACGCACCAGTTGTCTGCGCTATCCGGATAAAGGTCAATGTCTGCGAGAGAAGACTGCCGTTAATTTCGACCTCTGTTACCGCTTTGCCACAGTTTGGGTCCAAGAAGACCCAATGAAATCATTTGCATAGAAGGCCGATTCAATGAAATGGATTGCAGTCGAGACGCGGAATGTCGACGTCACAAGCGGGTTGCCCGACTCACCGCAAGAGTTGCAGAGTCGTCCGGAAATGGTTCAGTCTCGCTCATATATGAAGCCCCTTCGTTGGCTGGCGCATTTGCCGCTGGTCATTCTGCCGTTCCTGGCGGCCAAGGCGGTCGAAGGGCGAGGCGTCAAGACAACCGTCCAGACGCAGGTGACCGCAGCGCTTGCCGTCGCGGGTCAGGAGTGGGCCAAGCCCATCGCCATGGGCCGCGACGTCGAGATCAGGGGCATTGCACCCAACCGGGCGGCGGTGGAGGCCGCGCGGGCGGCTGCGGCGGCCACGTTTGGTGTGCGCCGCGTCAACATGCACGTGGGCACGGAGGGCTGAGCATGGACGATCCGCTGAATTTCACCGGCACGCTGTTTGTGCTGCGTTTCCACTGGTTCTGGATGCTGGTGGCGCTGGGTCTTGGTGTTTGGGTCGGTTGGCGCACCGCTGGGGAGGGCACCACCGAAGCCCCGCCGGAGGCTGGCGCATGATCCACTATTATGTCGAAATCGCCCTGTGGATGTCGGCGCTGTTCTTCATCGGATGTCCGCTTGGCGCTCTGGCGCGCCGCCTGCTCGACAAAAAGAGAGCCGGTGCCTAGGCGGCGTCGACCACTTTCAACCACTCGGTGATGGCGGCGAGGCTTTCCGGCTCGTCGAGGAAGGGCACATGACCGCGCTGCATGACCGTGACGGATGCAAGCCGACGGTGATGCGCATGCATGTCGGCGACGATCTCCGCGCTCAGCAGGTCGGAATGAATGCCGCGCAGCACCAGCGAGGGCACGTCCGCCATCATGTCGAGCAGCGCCCAGAGTTCAGGCACCTTGCCCGCCTCGATTTCCGCCACACCGGGAAAGTTCTGCGCCAGGGCAGGGTCATAGTCAGCCCGAGGGACGCCGTTCACCTCGCGGTAGACGCGGCGCGCGAAGGCCAGCCATTCCGCCGCGCTCAGTGTTTCGAAGCCCGGGTTCGATGACTTGAGGGCCACCACGGCCTCGTCCCAGTCCGCAAATTGCGGATCCGTGCCGAGATAAGTCCATATGCGGAGCAAACCCGCCTTGTCGATCTTCGGTCCGATATCGTTGAACAGCACGCCCGCCATGCGCGGCAGGGCGCGCGCTGCCATCACCATGGCGCCGATGCCGCCGCGCGAGGTGCCGATGATGGCAAAGCGCTCGATCCCCAGCGTGTCGAGCACGTGCAGCGTATCCGCCACTTCCTGGTCCGGGCGATAGGTTGCGGGATCAGCGCGGCCTGAGCGGCCGCGACCGCGGAAGTCGAAGGCCAGCACGCGGCGCGTTTGCGCCAGGCGCGGCGCGATGGTCTCGAAGTCCTTGGAATTGCGCGTCAGGCCGGGAAGGCAGACGATCGGAACCAGGCCATTGCGGCCCGCTGCGTAGTCACGCGCATAGAGCGGCGTGCCGTCAGCGGCGGTGACGAAATGCTCGGCATAGTCCATGCCTCAGTCGCAGCCGCTGATCAGCGAGGCGATCGAGGACTTGGAGCAGCCCTGTGCCGGATCTGCCGCAGGTTCAGCCGAGGCTTCGGTTGCGGGCGTGGTGGAGGCCACGTTGAGGCTGTCGGTGCGCGCACCGCGCATCAGGTCCGCTGTCATTGGCCGCACGGTCTTTGGCGCCAGCCGCGAACGATAGACGTGCAGGTTCTGCATGACCTTCTGAACATACTGGCGGGTTTCCTGGAACGGAATGGATTCGACCCAGTCGATGGGATCCGCTTCGCCGGCGCGGAAGTCGCCATATTGCTTGATCCATTCGCGCGAGCGACGCGGGCCGGCGTTGTAGGACACCAGCGTCAGCACATAAGAGCCGTCGTGATCGGCCACGAGGTCGCCCATATGCGCAGCACCCAGCGTGACGTTGAGCTGCGGGTTCATCAGCTGCGATGGGTTGTACTTGATGCCGTGCTGCTTGGCGATGAGCTTTGCCGTGCCGGGCATGATCTGCATCAGGCCTTGCGCGCCCACCTTGCTGCCGGCGTTGGGGTTGAATTCGCTTTCCTGGCGGGCCAGTGCATAGACCAGAGGCTTCTCGATGGGCTTGCCCACCTGCTTCCAGTCGGGAAGGGCCCGCACCGGATAGCCCCAGGAGTCGATGTCGATATTCTGCTGTGCGGCAGCCTTGGCCAGGCGCACCGCCATGGTGGCGCCGCCTGCATCCCACACGATCGATGCGACCGCGTTCATCTCGTCGGTCGAGTCGAAGCGGTTGGCGAAGGACCACAGGAACATGTAGAGGTCGGCCTTGGTTCCGGCCTCGTCCATGATCTTGAAGGCGCGGACCACTTCGTCCTTGGCGACCTTGGCCTGCGCGGCGGATGAAGCCTCGCCGCTTTCGATTTCCTCCGGCACCTTGCCGAGCCCGATCTTCTCGCGCGCCAGCTGGCCGTAATAGATGGTGGAATAGGCAGCTGTCTGCTTGTAGGCGGCCTTGGCGCTGCCCTTGTCGCCCAGCGCCTCATAGGCGCGGCCTGTCCAGTAGCCGGCGCGCGCCTTTTCGGTGCGCGACGGCGCAATCGCCGCAAGGCGCTGGAAATGCTTCAGGCTGCTCTCGGGATCATTCAGGTAGCGCAGCGCGATCCAGCCGGCGAGGAACTCGCCCTCGACCGCCTCGTCGCCCTCCGCGAAGCCGTGTGATGCGGCGATCTTGTAGGCGGCCTTGCGCGTCGCCTTCGGGTCATCCTGGCCGATCGAACGGCGCGCCACGATGCGGCGCTCGATCCACCAGGCCTCAGCGTCGCCGATCTTGTCGGCGTCGCCCGGAATGGTGAGGAGCACGTCGCGCGCCTTGGCGTAATTGTCGTTGAGGCGGTAGTAGCGGGCCAGCGCATAGCGCATGCCCAGTGTATTGCGCATGTCGGAGGAGAGGCCGCCATAGAGCTTGTCCGCACCGCGTTCGCCGCGCACCAGCTTCTGGGCCACGGCGGCAGCCTTCTGGTAGTCAGCTGGCAGGCGCTTGGCGACGCGGATCGCCGCATTGGTTTCCTGCGCATAGACGAGGCGCCACATGCGGCGCTTGTTGTCGTCCACGGTCAGCAGCTTGCCGAATTCCGACGATACCTGTGATTCGAGTTCCGCACTGGCCTCTGGGTCGGCCCACACCTTCTGCACCTGGGCCTTGGCACCCGCGGTGTCGCCCGTGGCGATCAGGGCGCGGGCCAGCGCCAGCGAGCCTTCGTCGGTGACGGGCTTGCGCTTGGCGAAGTGCGACAGGATGAGTTCGGGCGATTCCTTGTTCACATAGAGCGAGCGCTCGGCGCGCTTGAGCAGGGCCTCCGACAGCGGCCAGTTGGGCGCCGAGTCAAGGAAGGCGAGGATGCGCTGGTAGCCTGCGTCATTGGGGTGGTCGCGCAGGAAGATCAGTTCCACGAGCTTCATCGCCGCCTGGTCGCCGGAGCGCCGGGCAGCTTCACCCGCGCCCACGAAGTCGCCCTTGATCGCCAGCCTCGCGGCCTCGACCGCCGCCGAGGACGGCTCGGCAGCGGCCAACACCATGCCGGTGTGTGACACGAATCCGGGCGAGACCATCGCCGTGGTGGCGGCGAGGGCAATCAGGCTGATACGCAGGAACCGGTTGATACGCATGAACGATCCAATCACATCCTTTAATCGCCGAGAACCGCCGCTAGGGCTCAATTGTGCCCAGAACATGACCTCAAAGGTGGAACCATCCCCGCTTGCCGCTGTGCGGCCAAGCGTCTATGGTTCCGCGCCGTTTGCGGGCTGGCGGTAAAACCGGTTCCCAAACTAGTCTCGCCATGGTTTCCAAGTCCTTACCTTCAAGTCATTACCGGAGAAGCTCACGTGCAGTTCAGAGGTTCATTTCCCGCGCTCATCACCCCCATGCAGAATGGCAAGGTTGACGAGGTGGCGTTCCGGAAATTCGTGAACTGGCAGATCGAGCAGGGCTCCCACGGCCTGGTGCCCGTCGGCACCACCGGCGAGAGCCCGACGCTGGACCCCGATGAACACAAGCGCGTGATCGAGATCTGCATCGACGAGGTGCGCGGTCGCGTTCCCGTCATCGCCGGCACGGGCTCCAATTCGACGGCTGAAGCCATCGACTATACCGTGCATGCCAAGGAAGCCGGTGCGGATGCCGCGCTGGTGGTCGTGCCCTACTACAACAAGCCCACCCAGGACGGGCTTTATGCCCATTTCAGGGCGATCGCCGACGCGGTGAACATCCCGATCATCGTCTACAACGTGCCGGGCCGCACGGTTGCCAACATCTCGGTCGAGACGCTGGCCCGCCTGTCGCATGACTGCAAGAACATCATCGGCACCAAGGATGCTTCCGCCGACCTGACGCGCCCCTCGCGCCAGCGCCTTGCCTCCGGCAAGGCCTTCATCCAGCTCTCGGGCGAGGACGGCACGGCCCTTGGCTTCAACGCCCATGGCGGCGTTGGCTGCATCTCGGTGACGGCCAATGTGGCGCCCCGCCTCTGTGCCGAATTCCAGGAAGCGACGCTGAAGGGCGACTATGCCAAGGCACTGGCGCTTCAGGACCGGCTGATGCCGCTGCACCACGCCATGTTCGTCGAGACCAGCCCCGGCCCGGTGAAATATGCCGCGAGCCTGCTTGGCCTGTGCACGCCCGAGGCGCGCCTGCCCATGGTGCCCGTCGTCGAGTCCACCAAGTCGGCGGTGCGCGAGGCGATGCTTCATGCGGGGCTCCTGAACTGAGATGAGCTCCAAGAGCGGCGGCGCCAAGGCGTCGCGCAAGGAAGACGGCATCAAGATTGTCTCCGACAATCGCCGCGCCCGCTATGACTATGAGATCCTGCAGGCCTTCGAGGCGGGGATCGAGCTCAAGGGCTCCGAGGTCAAGAGCTTGCGCACCGGCCACACAACCCTTGGCGAATCCTATGCCGCGATGAAGAACGGCGAGCTGTGGCTGATCAATTCGAACATCCCGGAATACCGCGAGGCCAACCGCTTCAACCATGAGCCTAAGCGGCCAAGGAAGCTTCTTCTCCACAAGTCGGAGATCAACAAGCTCTCGTCCGGCGTGCTGAAGGAGCACCTCACCATCATTCCGCTCAAGATGTTCTTCAACCCGCGTGGTCGCGTGAAGGTCGACATTGCGCTGGCCCGCGGCAAGAAGCTCCACGACAAGCGCGAGACGATCAAGGAACGCTCATGGGACCGTGAGCGAGCCCGCCTCATGCGCGACAAGGGCTGAGGCAAAACCATGGTTTTCATGCAGCACCTGCTCGGGCGCGGAATGCCGAATGTCGAACTCGAGGCGACGTCGGGCGCTCCCGTCAATCCGGCGAAGATCCAGGGGCCGGCAGTGATCTTCTGCTATCCCTTCACCGGGCGCCCGGGCTACCCCAACCCGCCGAACTGGGATCACATCAAGGGTGCCCACGGCTCCACACCGCAGGCGCTGGCCTATTCCGAACTCTATGGCGAGTTCCGCCGGCTCGGCGTGAAGCTCTTTGGCCTCAGCCTTCTCGATGCGGAGTGGCAGCAGGATTTCGTGGCGCGCAACCAGCTGTCCTACAGGCTGCTCTCTGATCACGGCCGCCTGTTCCAGTCGCGCCTTGGCCTGCCGATGTTCGAAACGGGCGGCGGGCTTTATCTCCAGCGCATCACCTTCATCCTGCATGACGGGATCATCTCCTCGGTGCGCTTTCCTGTTCCGGACCCGGAGAATGATGCCGCCGAGGTGCTGGCCGCGCTGGTCTAGGGTTTCTCGCTGCTCCTTCAGTTTCATCATCGCCGGGCTTGTCCCGGCGATCTTCTTTGTTGCCGCGAAAAGGATGCACGGGACGAGCCCGGCATGATGGCGTGAGTGGGCTGCTGCAAGACCCCTACAATGAGTCCAGATACCCTCTTACCCGCCCGAACACGGCCCTGAACATCTCGGGCGTCAGCACGCGCGTGTTGGTGTTGTAGCGCGAGCAATGATAGCTGTCGAAAAGGCGAACCCCGCCGACCTGGTGCTCGCCGCCATGCGAGAAGGGATGAGCCGATTTCTTCGCACCCAGCGCCGACAACACGCCGTCATGCGCAATGCGGCCCAGCGCCACGATGGCCTTCAGCTGCGGCAACGCATCGATCCGTACACTGAGGAATGCGTTGCAGGTCTTGATCTCGATGGGCAGCGGCTTGTTCTGCGGCGGCACGCAGCGCACGGCGTTGGCAATCATCGCGTCCTTAAGCGTCAATCCGTCATTGGGGTCGGCCTTGAACACGCCCTTGGCGAAACCGAAGTGGACGAGCGTGCCGTAGAGAAGCTCCCCCGCGAAGTCGCCGGTAAAGGGCCGCCCTGTGCGGTTGGCGCCCGCCACACCGGGTGCAAGGCCGGTGATCAGCAGCCGCGCGTCGTCCGTGCCGAAGCACGGCACCGGCGCGTTGAACCAGTCGGGGTGCAGCTTGCGCTGCGCCAGCCGGTATTCAACGAGGCGCGGGCACAGCGGGCAGTCGCGGCCCGGCTCATGCTTGTGTTTGTCAAATGTCGGCAAAGTCCTCGAAGCTCTCGCGCTGTGCAGTTGCAGGGGTGCGCTCGCGGCGCTCGGACGGGTCGCGGCCGATCTCGTCACGCAGGTCGCTGAGGTCGATGAACTGGTCGGTCTGGCGGCGCAGGTCATCGGCGATCATCGGCGGCCTCGTGGTCAGCGTCGAGATGACGGTGACGCGGCGGCCCTTGGCCTGCACGGCGGCAACAAGCGAGCGGAAGTCGCCATCGCCCGAGAACAGCACGATGTGGTCCAGCTGGTCGCACAGCTGCATCACGTCGACGGCGAGCTCGATGTCCATGTTGCCCTTCACCTTGCGGCGGCCCATGGCATCGGTGAATTCCTTTGCGGGCTTGGTGACGACACGATAGCCGTTGTAGTCCAGCCAGTCGATCAGCGGCTTGATCGGCGAGTATTCGGCATCATCGAGCAGGGCAGTGTAATAGATGGCGCGGATCAGGCGCGAGCGCTTGCGGAAATATCCGAGCAGGCGCTTGTAGTCGATGTCGAAGCCCAGCGTCTTGGCCGTGGCGTAAAGGTTGGAGCCGTCGATGAACAGCGCAACGCGTTCATCCTGATAAAAATGCATGTCTGAAAATTCCTTCTCGTGTATGTGATCGATTTAGACAGCCACCCAACGACGCTCAAGTGAAATGATTCTGGTCGCCCTCGGCTCCAACAGCAACGGCCCCTGGGGAACCCCGCGAGACGCGGTGGAGGAGGCGCTGCGCCGCCTCAATGGCAGCGGCATCAAGGTGAAGAAGTCCTCGCAGCTTCTCGTCACCGCACCCTTCGGGGTCACCGACCAGCCGGATTTCATCAATGCCGTTGCGGAAATCGATACGCGGCTGCCCCCGGAAGACCTGCTGCTGCGGCTGCACGTCATTGAGCGTCTGGCAGGGCGACAACGCACGTTGCGCTGGGGGCCGCGCACGCTGGACCTCGACCTCATCGACTATCACGGTTTCATCCGTCGGTCGGTGCCGCCGCTGCTGCCGCACCCGGGCATTGCCGAGCGCATCTTCGTGCTGGCACCCATCGCCGAGATCGCGCCGCAGTGGCGCCACCCGGTGAGCAAGCTCACCGCCGCCGCGATGCTGAAGCGGCTCGACCAGCAGGGCGAAGGCCGCTTGCTCTGAGGCTGCGCGTTCCCGCTCTGTTCCAAAATGAACAAGACTTCGTCAGCGATAACGCTCCCTTAACCTAACCAAGCCATTTTTGCGTGTGTCAGTTTGTTCTGGAGTTCGGGGCATGTCGTCCAAACTTAGCTTTACTGCTTGGTCTTCTCTCACCAAGCCGCAGTTTCTGGTGTCCGCCGCCGCCGCCGTGATGCTCACGGCCTGCTCCGCAGATACCGAGCGTTTCGCAACCAACCCATCGGATGCAGACCCGGTCTATACGGCCAGTGTGCCGAAGAACGTGAATGCCTCGAATGTCGGCACCGAAGATACGGGTGTCGCGTCGAAGCCGCTGGCGAGCGCCTCGTCGCAGCCGCCGAGCTATGATTACTCAAAGTCCTATCAGGCGCCGCAGTATCGCCAGCCCACGGCACCGCAGCCGCAGGTCGCCACCGGAGCACCGGCCACCGGCAACACCGTCACGGTGGGCCCGGGCATGACGCTTTACTCCGTTGCGCGGGCAAACAACCTCTCCGTCGCAGAACTCGCGGCGGTCAATGGCATCCAGGCGCCTTACTCGGTGCACACCGGCCAGGTCCTTCGCCTGCCGGGTGCGGGTGGTGCAGCAG
Organism: Aestuariivirga sp.; assembly: GCF_037139295.1. Classification (GTDB taxonomy): domain Bacteria; phylum Pseudomonadota; class Alphaproteobacteria; order Rhizobiales; family Aestuariivirgaceae; genus Aestuariivirga. The sequence goes on along the minus strand of NZ_JBAXGR010000029.1, from coordinate 1,709 downwards.
CACCGCGCGTTGCCTCGCAGAACGCGGTCCCGCCGGACAACACGTCCTTCGCGGAGCCCTCAACCACGCCGATCGCGCCGAAGCCCGGCGCGCCGGTGAATGCGACGGCCGCACCCAAGCCCTTCAAGGCCGGCCCGTCGGTTGCCGCCTCCGGCACGGGTGACCTGCACACGGTGGCCACGGGCGACACGCTGTTCTCGCTCGGCCGCAAGTTCGGCATCTCGCCCTACGCCATCGCCGATGCCAATGGCCTGCCGCACAATGCCCAGCTGGTTCTCGGCCAGAAGGTCAGGATCCCGGCTGGTGGCGAGGCCGCTCCGGTGGTCGCCGCCGCCAAACCCGCAGCACCGAAGACCACCACGGCTGCCGCCGACACCATGCCCGCCGCCACCGGTGAGGAGAGCACGGGCCAGCAGGCGGCTGCGAACACCGCAGCGCCGGCTCCCGAACCGATCCCCGGCTCCACGGCTGCCGCCACAAAGACCACGCCGCCCGCTGCCGAAACGGGTGGCCAGCAGGTGGCCGAAGGCGCGCCGATTGCCGGAGCACCCGGCATGCGCTGGCCGGTGCGCGGCAAGATCATCTCGGGCTTCGGCCCCAAGGCCAATGGTCTCAAGAACGAAGGCATCAACATCGCAGTGCCGGAAGGCACCTCGATCCGCGCCGCCGCGGACGGTGTCGTCGCCTACTCGGGCAACGAGCTGAAGGGCTACGGCAACCTGGTGCTCATCCGCCACGAGGATGGTTATGTGACCGCCTATGCCCACGCCAGCGAGCTCTTCGTGAAGCGCGGCGACACGGTGAAGCGCGGCGACGTGATCGCCAAGGCCGGCCAGACGGGCTCGGTCTCCAGCCCGCAGCTGCACTTCGAAGTGCGCAAGGGTGCCGTGGCGCTCGACCCGATGAAGTTCCTCTCGCAGAACACCGCTGCCGCGAACTGATCGATCACCCAAGTCGAACTCAAGGCCCGGAGGCAACTCCGGGCCTCTTGTTTTTGCGCGCTGTTGGCGCATGCTCGGGCGATCAGCGAGGAGCAGGGCCATGATCACCGTGTGGGGGCGGCGCAATTCCGTCAATGTGCAGAAGGTGCTTTGGGCGCTCGAGGAACTCGACGTGCCCTATACCCGCGAGAACGTCGGCGGCAGCTTCGGCTCCAACCAGGATGCAGACTACCTCGCCATGAACCCCATGGGCCTCGTGCCGGTGATCCGCGATGGCGATGTCACCATGTTCGAGTCCAACGCCATCGTGCGTTATCTCGCGGCGCGCTTCAGGGCAGGGGTGCTCAGGCCCGCGGAACACCGAAGCCTCGCCATGGCGGAGCAGTGGATGGAGTGGGCGCAGGTGAATTTCGCGCCCGCTGTCAGCACGTTGTTTGTCAATCGCGTGCGCAGCCTGCCGGAACACCGCGATGTGGCGGCGGCGGCCGCGGCGGAGAAGAAGGCCGCCGAGGTTCTCGTCGTGGCAGATGCATGGATCGCGCGCCACGACTGGTTCGCCGGCCAGGACTTCAGCTTCGGCGACATCGTGATGGGCGCTTCGCTGTGGCGCTACACGGGCGTGGACTGCATCAGGCCACCGATGCCGCACCTCATGGAATGGTTCGAAGCCGTGCAGCAACGCGAAGCCTTCCGCCGCGCCGTGATGGCAGTGCCGCGTGCAAAGGACCTCGCGGACTGGAAGAGGATCGAGAAGGAGACGGCTTAGTC
>NZ_JBAXGR010000028.1:0-44078 GCF_037139295.1 Aestuariivirga sp. | reverse complement strand
GGCCTCGTCTTCGTACGGGTTGCTCATGGGGTGAGTTCTAGCCGATGACGAGCAGAATGGAAGCGGCGGAGCGGCGCAGGGGCAGGCCGCCGCAGGCTTTTCCACGCCCGGTCAGCCGGGCTTGCCTCCCCCCGGCATCTCCTGTATAGCCCCGCCGAACCCGGAATTCGGAAGTCCCTGTGCGGGGCGTTTCCCGCCATCGAGAGAGTATTCGCCATGAAGCAAGGCATCCATCCCGACTACCACATGATCAACGTCGTCATGACCGACGGCTCGACCTTCAAGACCCGCACCACCTGGGGCAAGGAAGGCGACACCATGAACCTCGACATCGACCCGAAGTCGCATCCGGCATGGACCGGCGGCCAGCAGACGCTGCTCGACCGCGGCGGTCGCGTGTCCAAGTTCAACCAGAAGTTCTCGTTCCTCAACAAGTAACTTCGGCTTCAGCGGATTTTGGAAGCCCGGCCCCGGTGGCCGGGCTTTTTCGTTTGCCCGGAAGCGCCTGCCACAATGCAAAAGAGCGCCCGTTCGGGGCGCTCTTGGATGTTTGGGCCGTGGCTCAGGCTCAGTTGCTGCTGACCTGGCTGCCGCCTTCATTGCTGGCCATGGTGTTGCCGCCCGTGCTGGGGCCGTCATAGGTCGGCAGCGGCGGATCTTCGATCTTGGGCTCGTTGGACGAAGCGCCCTTCGGTCCGCGCTTGGAGGTGCCAACCGAGACGAAGGCCGACTTCACCGATGTGGTGTTGCCAGCGCGCTTGCCGCTGTCCTTGGAGCTCTCGCTCAGGGGCACGAGGCCATAGACGACGTAGGAGGAGTTGTGCAGGCGCTCTTCAGCGGCCTTTGCAGGGGTCGCACCAGAAATGAGAAGTATCGACACACCGTTGACTGCGCTCAGCAGCGCCGCAACTCGAAATGTCTTCAGTTTCTTTTCCACTTGCCGGCCCCTCACTGCGGTGGGCGTCTGCCCGCCACTAGTAACCTTGATATATGAATTACTAGCTTTCAATGACAGCGATGCACGTAAAATGCAAGAAAAAAGCTTAAACCGGCTTTAAGTATCCTCTCACAGGTGTCGGTAACTCTCGCTGGTTGTAGGTAAAACCACTTATTCACAGATCAAGCGGCAGCCGGGCCCTTTCCTATTGGGCGGTGCCCTGTTCCAGCTTGGTGAGTCTCTGGCGGATCATTTCGGCGCTTGTGGCCGGCGGGTTGCGGTCCAGGGCGGCCTTGAAATCGGCGATTGCCGCCTTGGTGTCCTTCTTCTGGGCCTCGACCATGGCGCGGAGCGAGTAAAGTCCCCAACGTTCCGGCGCAAGCTCGATCGCCATGGTGAGGTCGGCGATGGCCTTGTCATATTGCATGGCGCGGTTGTAGCCGAGGGCCCGGAAGGCATAGGCCTCCATCAGCTTCGGATCGAGTTCGATGGCCTTGGAAACATCCGCCATGACGAGTGCCTGGTCGGCCTTCGGGTTGGCGGAGCCGACCATGGCCCGCTTGTAGTAGGCGTAGGCCGTGTCGGTGGTGCTCGTCTGCTTGCCGTCGATCACGGCGGTGCAGGCCTTGAGGCGGGCCTCGTTGGGGACCTGCTCCTTGCTGCGGCAGTCATCGATGTCGCCGGCATGGGCCAGTGCGGGAATCGCAAACAGGAACAGGGCCGTGGCCATGGTTTTGAAGGTGGTGCTGGTCGTCACGGGCTGCCTCTTCATCAAATCACTGCGGTTGCGCACTAGACCATAGGCGCGGAAGCGACGCAAACCGGCGTGGTTCAGTTCCGCGCCACGAGACAAGTGCCGCCACGCGCCGTGAGATCACGGCAGAGCTTCTGCGCTTCCGCACGGCTGTCACGGCCGATCATCACGCGCACCATCTTGCGGCGACCCATCGAGCGATTGAGTTTCCTCACCACCAGCGGGTCTTCGTCCTTGATGATGTCAAAGCGGTTGCGGATGACGCGAAAGGCCTGCAGCGCGCGGGCCTGTGAAAAGCCTGCCGTCAGCACGACGCCCCATGGCTTCCAGTTCGCCTGCTTCACCTCGACCGCTTGCGGTGAAAGCTCGCGCATCACCAGACTCTTGCACTGGTCGGTGAAGCTTCCGTCCTTGCCCAGCGCCGGGATGTCGAAGCTGGCAGTCTCGACCTTCCAGTCTTCATGGCCGTGGCCGGTGATGGAGTAGACATAGTCCTGCGTTTCGTATGGCAGGCTGCCCTTGCCGGCGAGCCACTTGCGCACGCGGTCCTCGCCCGCATTGTAAGCTGCTGCGGCCAGCCCGAGATTGCCGAAGGTGGTGCGCAGCTCGGCGAGATAGCTGGTGGAGGCGGCGAGCGCCTTCTTCGCATCGAAGGGGTCATCCAGGCCGCGGAGCTTTGCGGTGCCGGGCATGAACTGCGCAATACCCTGCGCCCCCTTGGGGCTGACGGCGCCGGGATCGAACAGGCTCTCCTTCCAGATCAATCGGGCGATGAAGGATTGCGGCAGGCCATGCTCGGTGGCGCGCGTGTCGATCTCGGTACACACGGTCTCGGCGAAGGCCTTGCGGTCATCCTCGCTCTGCGGCAGCGGCGGCGGCGTGTTGGCGCCTGCTGCGAGGGGCAGCAGGAACAACAGGGCGGCAAGAATGGTCAGTCGCTGGCGCAAGGGCATATCCGGGCATTGGGCAGACTGCTTCTGCCGGTTACGCGCGGATGAGGCAACAGCTGGAAAAAATTCAGGAGCGGGCGCCGAATACCGCGTTCAGGCGGTCCATCTGGCTCGACACCGGGCTGGGGGCAGGCGGCGACACCTCGGCCTTGGCCTGCATGTTGAGCATGGCATCGAACTTCAGGACGCGCTGGTGCAGCGAAAGGGAACGCTCGACAATGTCGTTGAGGGCGACGGGAAGCTGCTCGGAACCATTCAGCGGCTTGCCACGACCGATGTCGGCGAGGCTGATGCGATGGCGCTCCTTCCTGACGTCGTCCTGGGTCATCTCTCCCGCACCGATGGCGCGCTGCAGCAGAAGCCACGAGGCCAGCTGCATCAGGCGCGTGGTGAGCCGCATGCTTTCGGTGGCGTAGGCCACGGCACCATGGCGGTCGAGCAGGCGGGCATCCTGGCGGCCGGGACCATCCAGGTAATTGGCGGTTTCCTCGACGAGGCCCATGCCTTCCTTGAACACCTTGTCGAATTGCTCGGACGCCGTGAAGCGTGACATGAAATCGACAGTGACGGGGGAGGCTTTGGCAGGCGGCATTACGGGCATTTCCTCGGGGCTCTCGTTTATCTCGGTACGGAGCTTCGCTGGATCATGAACCGGGTTCCACCCGAGGTCAATGATCGAGCGCCACCCCCGAAATCCCTAAGCAAGAGCGATGCCAGAGCGCGACCCAAAAAAAGCCGCGCAGTAGTCGCGCGGCTTGAAAGTTTCAAACAGGGAGGCGTCAAACAGAGTGGTGGAGTACCACTCGGAGCAATCCGGTCAAGGATTACACTTCCACAAATATCGTTAATTCCTTACTCAATCCTTAACACGCGCAACCGCAGGGCTTGGGTTGTGCCAAATTGAGCGGCCTAACTGCGAAAAAATGCGTCCGCGGCGCTTTTCGATGCCTGCTTGGACTGGATTGCCGCCTTTACCCGCAGGATTTCCGACTCGAGCTGGCTGACCCGGTGTTCCAATTCGGACACCGACAGCAGGTCGAGGTTCTCGCCCAGCGCGACACCGGCTGGCTTCTTCGGCAGGTCTTCGAAACTCATGGCGGTGCTCCTTCACTGACGGTAGCCATTTTGTCATTGCGGGGCCATGGGGTTCAACACAAACTGCAAACTCCCAAAGTGCCTCAGAGGACGTGCCCATGAAGAACATGACCGCCATTGCCATCACCACCCCGGGTGGGCCCGAGGTGCTGAAGCCGGTGACCATCCCCGTGCCGGTGCCGAAGCCGGGGGAAATCCTGGTCAAGGTGAAGGCGGCTGGCGTCAACCGCCCAGATGTGCTGCAGCGCCAGGGGGGCTATCCCCCGCCGCCCGGCGCCCCTGATACGCCCGGCCTCGAGATTGCCGGCGAGGTGGTGGCGCTGGGCGACGGCGTGAAGCGCTATGAGGTGGGTGACCGGGTTTGCGCGCTCGTTCCCGGCGGTGGCTATGCCCAATATGCGGTGGTGCATGAGGATAACGCGCTGCCGGTTCCGCCCGGCCTGTCCTTCACCGAGGCGGCGGCCATCCCCGAGACCTTCTTCACGGTGTGGACGAATGTGTTCGACCGCGGTCGGTTGAAAGAGGGCGAAACGCTGCTGGTGCATGGCGGGTCATCCGGCATCGGCACCACGGCCATCATGCTGGGCAAGGCCTTCGGCGCGATCGTGGTGGTGACGGCGGGCTCCGAGGACAAGTGCCAGGCGTGCCGTGACCTCGGCGCCGACCTTGCCATCAACTACCGCGACCAGGACTTCGTGACGGTGCTGGCCGAGAAGGGCATCAAGCCCGACGTGATCCTCGACATGGTTGGCGGCGACTATGTTGCGAAAAACCTGAAGGCGGTGGCGATGCATGGCCGCATCGTGATGATCGCCTTCCAGAAGGGCTCGCGTGTCGACGTGGACTGGATGCCGATCATGATGAAGCGGCTGACCTTCACCGGCTCCACCCTGCGCGCCCGCAGCGTTGCCGAGAAGGCGGAGATCGCCCGCGCGCTCGAACGCAACGTCTGGCCGCTGTTCGGGGCGGAGACGCTGAAGCCCATCATCTTCCGCACCTTCCGGCTGAAGGAGGCCGCGGCGGCGCATGCGCTGATGGAGTCGAGCGAGCACATCGGCAAGATCGTGCTGGTGAATGATTAGGGGATTGCTCCCACCACGGAAGGAGTGTGCTTCCCGGCCGGCCGATGATTTCTTGCGCGGCGTTGCCTAGATAGATGTGATCACAAGGAACACGCTCATGACGCTGCCCGTCCTGTTCATCGCCCATGGGGCACCCGACCTGCCGCTGTCGCGCACGCCGGCCCGCGCCTTCACCGAGGGCCTCGGTCAGCGCCTTCCGGGCGTGAAGGCGATCCTCGTCATTTCCGCCCATTGGGAGGCGCGTGTGCCCACCATTGGCACCGCTCCCGCGCCCGAGACAATCCATGACTTCGGCGGCTTCGACGACCGGCTTTATTCCATGCGCTATCCGGCGCGGACGTCTGCCGACGTCGTTTCGGAGGTTGCCGCCGCGCTGAAGGCCGCCGGCATCGCCTATGCCGAGGATGCGCAGCGTGGCTATGACCATGGGGTGTGGATCCCGCTGATGCTGGCCTTTCCCAAGGCGGATGTGCCGGTCGTTCAGCTGTCGCTGCGCCATGGCGCGTCGGCGGCGGAGAATGTGGCACTCGGCAAGGCGCTGGCGCCGCTGCGTGACAAGGGCGTGCTGATCGTCGGCTCCGGGGCCATCGTCCACAACCTGCGCGCCATCGCCCGCGAGGGGACGCCTGCACCCGACTGGGCCAAGGCCCTCGACGATGCGATCGTCACCGCCGTCGAGACGGGCGACGAGGCCTCGCTGCTCAAGGTGCCGGAGACACAGGCCGGGCGCATCGCCCATCCGACGCCGGAGCATCTGATGCCGCTTTATGTGGCGCTGGGTGCGGGCGGCGGCACGGGCCATGCCATCCACCGCAGCTTCTCCTGGGGCTCGATCAGCATGACGAGCTTCGCCTTCGGCGAAGCGCAGAAGGAGGCCGCGTGACTTAGCTGGCGTGCGGGGCTGCCTGCTTTGGCGGCGCGCCCAGCTTCACGAAGAGATAGCCCTTGGCCTGGAGCGCCACGATGCCCTGCACCACGCCTGCACCCGATGTGCGGTCCGGCTTGTTCACATGGGCGATGATCACGTCGCCGTCTTTCGCGGCAGCGATGCGCCGGGCTACGGCGGCAGCAGGCAGCGTGGCGCCGTCATCGGCGCGGATCGAGTAGCCGGCGATGGCCTCGCCCGAGCCCCGGATCTGCGCCATGGCGGTCGTGTCATAGCGGCCCGTTGCGCCGCGAAACCACAAGGGCGCGCGACCGGTGGCGGCGATGATCGCAGTCTTGCCGCCCTCGACCTCGGCCTTGACCGCATCCGGCGAGCCAGCCGTGGCGATGCCATAGACCTTCATCGGCACATCCACCGCCGGCACGTGCTTCGCGCCGTGGTTCTCGATCTGGAAGAGGTCGGGGTGGGCGAGCATCAGCTTTACCGTGTCGCCATTGCGCCGCAGCCAGCGGGCGGTGACGAAGACCGTGGCAGGAATCTTGCTGGCGACGAGCGCCTGGAAGATGCGCTGATCGGCCTTGCCGCTGCAGGCATCGAGCGTGAGCGCCACATGCGGCTGCTGGTGTGCCACCGCATGGGGTAGCGTCAGCCGGGGTTCGCTCAACGGCGTTCCTGCCGCCACGGGCAAGGCGGAGGACAGGAGAATCAATCCGGCAGCGAAAGCAGTTCGGGTCATGGGCCCATTTGCACCTGCCGCGTGCCCCAGGCAAGCGCCCGGAACGGCTCCCGCAGGTGCTGAAATTCGGGGATTGCACCGGGCGGCGGCCCCCTCTATATCAGGGATATCCCAAACAAGCTGTCGTAAAGACAGGGAACCTGAAACACCGGTTCTCAAGGAGTTGAAAGCCATGTCCCGCATACCGCTGATGCCCAAGGCCACCGCCGTCTGGCTCGTCGAGAACACCGGGCTGACCTTCCGCCAGATCGCCGAATTCTGTCACCTCCATGAGCTTGAGGTGAAGGGCATCGCCGATGGCGACGTGGCGGCCGGCATCAAGGGCATGGACCCGATCACCGGCGGCCAGCTGACCCGCGAGGAAATCGAGAAGGCGGAAAAGGATTCCGACTATCGCCTCAAGATCCTCGAATCCAAGGTCAACATCCAGGTGCAGAAGTCGACCGCCGGCCCGCGCTACACGCCGGTGTCGCGCCGTGGCGACCGCCCGGACGCCATCGCCTGGCTGCTGCGCTATCACCCGGAACTGTCGGACTCGGCCGTCATGAAGCTCGTCGGCACGACCAAGTCGACGATCGCCTCGGTGCGCGACCGCAGCCACTGGAACGCTGGCAACATCAAGCCGGTGGACCCGGTGTCGCTCGGCATCTGCTCGCAGCTCGACCTTGACTTCGCGGTGCAGAAGGCCGCCCGCAAGGCTGGCAAGCCTGCCAATGAAGCCGTGCCCGTGCGAACGCTGATCCCGGCGTCGGAAGTCGAGGGCACGGCGGCTCACGCCGCCTCGCAGGTTGACGAGACGCAGCCGACCTTCGCGCCCTCCGAGCCCAAGGCCCGTGAGGCAGAGCCCCGCTATGACGCCGACTCGGTGTTCGCCAAGCTGAAGCCGCTCCGCCGCGGCCAGGAAGACGAGGAATAAGATGCGCATTCTCATCGTTGGTGGATCGGGAACGGTCGGCAAGGCCGCGGCAGCGGAACTGGGCCGCCGCCACGAGATCATCCGCGCGGGCCGCACCTCGGGTGACCTCACGGTCGACGTGATGAGCGAGGACTCGGTGAAGGCCATGTATGCCAAGCTCGGCAAGGTGGACGCCGTCGTCACCTGCGTGGGCCACGTGCATTTCGGCCCCGTCGCCAGCATGACGCCGGAGCAGTTCCGGAAAGGTCTCAACGACAAGCTGATGGGCCAGGTGAACCTGGTGCTTCTCGGCATGGACAATGTGAACGACAATGGTTCCTTCACGCTGACCAGCGGCGTCCTTGACCGTGACCCGGTGCGGGCCGGCGCCAATGCCGCTGCCGTCAACGGCGCCATCGGCGCTTTCGTGAAGGGTGCGGCGATCGAGATGCCGCGTGGCATCCGCATCAATGCGGTGAGCCCTGGCCTGCTCGAGGATTCCGTCGCGAAATATGACGGCTTCTTCCCCGGCCACGAACCCGTTTCGGCGGCGCGCGTCGGCCTCGCCTATGCCAAGAGTGTGGATGGTGCGCTCACCGGCCAGGTGATCTGCGCCGGCTGATTGCCTGAACGCTGCGAAGACTGTTAGCCTCTCCCCAAAAGGGAGAGGCTTTTTCATGCCCCGTGACAGCCGTTTCGACATTCTCTTCGAGCCCGTGAAGATCGGGCCCGTGACTGCGCCCAACCGCTTCTATCAGGTGCCGCATTGCACCGGCATGGGATACCAGCTGCCTGACACGCTGGCCATCATGCGCGGCGTGAAGGCAGAGGGTGGCTGGGGCGTGGTCAATACCGAGTATTGCTCCATTCATCCGTCATCTGACGATATTCCCCATCCCTTTGCCAGCCTGTGGGACGAGGGCGACGTGCGCAACATGGCGGCGATGGCGGATGCGGTGCATGCGCACGGCAGCCTGGCTGGCACCGAGCTGTGGTATGGAGGCGTCCGCTCCTCCAACCATCTCTCGCGCGAGGTGGCGCTGGCACCGTCGAGCTATCCCGCCGCCGAGTCGCCTTGGCAATGTGCGAAGATGGATCTGGATGACATCCGGACCTTCCGCGGCTGGCACCGCGCGGCGGCGCTGAGGGCGAGGCAGGCGGGCCTCGACATCGTCTATGTCTATGCCGCGCACACCTATCTCCTGGCGCAATTTCTCGACGCCGACATGAACACGCGCACGGATGAATATGGCGGCACGCTCCAGCAGCGTGCAACGCTATTGCGCGAGGTTCTGTCCGAGACGCGCGATGCCATCGGCGACAAGTGCGCCGTTGCCCTCAGGATCGAGGTGGACAACGAGGATGGCGGCGGCTTCGAGGAACGTTCCGAACTGCTCGCCTCGCTGGCGCCGATGGTCGATCTCTTCGACGTCACCATCGCGGACTATTCGCAGGAGATGGGCGGCTCGCGTTTCGTGAAGGAAGCCTCGCTGGAGCCGTCCATCGCACATGTTCGGAAAATCACCGGCAAACCCGTGGTGAGTGTGGGCCGCTTCACGTCACCCGAGACCATGCTGTCGCAGGTCAAGCGTGGCGTGGTTGACTTCATTGGCGCGGCACGGCCGTCGATTGCCGATCCCTTCCTGCCTGCCAAGATCAGGGATGGCCACGAGGACGACATCCGCGAGTGCATCGGCTGCAACATCTGCTATGCGCACAACAGCCGGGCGGCCGCCATCCGCTGCACCCAGAACCCGACAATGGGCGAGGAATGGCGGCGCGGCTGGCACCCGGAGAGGATCGCGCTGGCAAGGCAGCGCGAGCAGGTGCTGGTGGTGGGGGCGGGGCCAGCAGGTCTCGAGGCTGGCCTGATGCTGGCGAAGCGCGGGCATGAGGTGAAGATCGCCGATGCCGGCAAATCCCCCGGCGGGCGCCTGCAGTGGGAGACGACGCTTCCCGGCCTTGCCGAGTGGGCGCGCGTGCGCGACTGGCGCCTGCACCAGATTTCCAAGCTCTCCAACGTCGAGATCTTTCGCGACAGCCGCATGAAGGCGGATGACGTGATGGAGCTCGGCATCGCCAATGTCGTGTTGGCAACGGGTAGCCACTGGCGGACCGACGGGCGTGGGCGCAGCATCCGAGCGCCGATTGAATCCTTCGCCGACCCGCGCACGCTGGCGCCGGAGTCGGTGCTGACGGCCGAGGTGAAGGGGCCTGCCGTCATCTTCGACGATGATCACTATTACCTCGGCGCCGCCATCGCGGAACAGCTGGTGCAACGCGGCGTGCCCGTCACCTATGTGACAAGTGGCGGCAAGGTGGCCGAGTGGTCGGACCTTACCGCCGAGCAACCGCGCACCCATGCCCGCCTGCTGGAGCTTGGCGTGACGGTGATCGTCAATTCGCTGGTTTCGAACCTCAGGCCCGGCGGTGTCGTATTGCGCTGCGTCTACTCAGGTGCGGAGCGGGAGATCGCGGCGGGCTGCTTCGTGCCCATCACATCGCGCGATGGCGATGATGCGCTGTATCATGCGCTGAAGGGCAGGGGACTGGCCACGCTGTCACTGATCGGCGATGCGCGCGCGCCGGGCCTGATCGTGCATGCCGTCTATGCCGGTCACAAGCTGGCGCGCGAGTTCGGCGAGGATGAGGTGATGGTCAGGCGCGAACGTCCCCTCGCCTGACACACGCTATCAATTGAGGTTCGCGCTTCCCGACTGGACGGACGTGGCGAAAGCAACCACCGCGCCGGTCGCGGCGGCGATACGCGCAGGTGGCATGGCATGAGCGGCTGTGTAGCGAACCCGGCTGACGTTGGTGTGACGGGTCGTTGTGCTGCTCGTGAACAGCAGCAGGTTCGCGGGCTGAGCCTGTGTGGAAGGGCATTTGCCGCTGGCCGTGCCATCATCGCTCAATGCCGCGCCAGCCGACAGAATCAGAGCCGAGGCACCCAATGCAATGCGGATCACTGTCACGTTCATGACCGGGTTCTCCAAGGGTGAGAGGTACGGGCGGCAGGGGAACCTAAGGCGAAGGATGCCCGGGCGTCTGTGAGATTCGCCACACAGGCCGGGCTGAATCTCACAGCGCATGGTGGTGCGTCAGGCGTTAGAGCCCCTTCCTGAGCACGGCGTCCTCAGCGAAATGCCCGGCCGTCTCGTCCGTCTCCTGCCAGCCCCGGCGGCGGTAGAAGGCGAAGGCCTTGGTGTCACGCCCTGTGGTGAGGCGTGCCTTGGCGTGGCCCTGCTCCCTGAACCACGTCTCGCAAGCGGCCAGTAGCGCGCTGCCATGGCCCTTGCCCTCGTGGGCGGCATCCATGAACAGCGCGAAGATGCTGCCGTCGCGCCGGTCGGCCATGGAGAAGCCGGTGACCTCGCCGCCATCTATGGCAACCCAGCAGCCAAGGTCGCCTTCGGTCATCTCGGTGGCAATCGAGTTCTCGGTGATGCCGATCTCCGCCATCTGCTCAACCGACAGATGGTTCTCGGTCACCGCCGTGCGGATGCGCATGATGGCGGGAAGATCGGCGACCTGTCCGGGCCGGATCATCCCTTGACGGGCACGGTATAGTTCAGCGGCATGCGACCACCATCGACATAGATCGTCTCGCCCGTCACATAGCTTGCGTCGTCGGACACCAGGAAGGCGGCGATGGCGGCGACTTCCGATGGCAGTCCCGCGCGGCCAAGGGGCGTGCGCGACATGGCACGGTCCATCGCCGCCTTGTCCGCGAGCACGCCACGCGCCATGTCGGTGTCGATGGTGCCGGGGCCGATGGCATTGACGCGGATGCCATGAGGCGCGAGTGCGATGGAGGTGGCGGCCGTCAGCTGCGAGACGCCGCCCTTCGACATGCAGTAGGTGACGATGCCGGGAATGGCGAGCTTATCATTGACCGACGACATGTTGACGATGGCACCGGGCTTCCGGCCTGCCTGCGCCTGCTTTACCATGTGGCGCGCGCAGGCCTGCAGCATGAGGAAGGAACCTTTGAGGTTGATGTCAATGACGCGGTCGAACTCGGCTTCCGTGACATCGAGGAAGTCGTTGTTGGCGGAAACGGCGGCGTTGTTGACGAGGATGTCGATGGCACCAAATTTCCGGACCGTGAAGGCGACGAGCGCCTTGACGTCGGCAGTCTTCGAGACGTCACAGTGCTTGAAGGCGCCGCCAAGCCTCTTCGCCGAGGCCTTGCCGTCCTTGTCGAGCACGTCGGCGAGCACCACCGTGGCACCATCCTTCGTCAGCCTTTCGGCGATGGCAAGCCCGATGCCGCGGGCCGCTCCGGTGACGATGGCGATGCGCTTCTTCAGTTTCAATGTGTCAGCTCCTACTGGCGGGCTCAGGTGAGGCCGCCGTTATCGGGGTCGATAATGATCGAGGCAAGCGTCACGTGGCGCGGGCGCTCGAGGGCGAAGAGGATGGTGTCGACGATGTCGCGGTTGGTGACCGCCGAATTGGCATCGCGGGCTGTGTTCCATGCAGGGTCCAGCGGCGACAGGTCTTCGATGTAGGGCGGGAAGACGGCCTGCACGCGGACCGGGCGGCCCTTCAGTTCCTGCCGCAGCCCATCGCTGATCGCGGCCTGCGCATGCTTGCTGGCGGCATAGGCCACCGAGGCCGTCTGCAGCCTGGCATTGGGCAGGCCGGAGATCGAGACGACCGTCATGATGTCGCCCGCGCCCGAGGCTTCGAGCAGCGGCACGAGGCCGCGCGTCAGCAGCATGGTGCCGGTGACGTTGGCGGCGATGGTCTGGCTGATCGAAAGTGCGTCATGCTCAGTCATGAGGCCCGGCAGCCATTGCGCGGCATTGTTGATGAGGATGTCAACAGGCTTTCCCAGGTCGCGCAGCGCCTTGGCGAAGAGTGTCACCTCGGAGGCATCGGCCATGTCGAGGAGCTGCATGTCCGGTTTGCGGCCGGTGCGCTGCTTGATTGCTTCAGCAATGGCGGTGAGGTTCTCGCGGCTGCGGCCGGTGAGCAGCAGGTTCGCTCCCTTGTCCGCCAGCACGATCGCCAGTGCCGCGCCGAGGCCCCGGCCGGCTCCCGTGATAATGATCCGCTTGCCGTCGAATGTCATGGCCGTCTCTCCCTCAATAGGTGTCAGCTGCCTTCACTGCGCGTGCAAACACGGCGATGATAAGCGCTGCGACGACGGTGAGGAAGAGGGCTGTGTTGAGGTTCGTTACCTGGGCTGCAAGGCCGATCAGGGGCGGGCCGGAGAGGAAGCCTGTATAGCCGAGCGTCGTCACCGCGGCGATGCCGCGGCCAGGTGCCGTGGGCTCCAGCCTGCCACCGCCGGCAAACATGACGGGCGCGATATTGCCGATGCCGATGCCGGCGAAGGTGAAGGCGACGATGGCGAGGGTGGGCGAGGGGGCGACAAGGCCGAGCGTCGTGCCCAGTGCCGTCAACAGCGCGCTGACGAACACCATGGGGACTGCACCCACCTTCAATCGGATCCAGTCGCCGGTGAAGCGTGACAGCGCCATGCCGCCCTGGTAGGTGGCGAAGCACATGGCGGCGACGCCGGCCTCGACCAGGAATTTCTCGCGCATCAGGATCGCCGCCCAGTCGATGACCGAGCCCTCGATCATCAGGGCGAGGTAGCAGAGCAGGCCCAGCCCGATGGTGGCGCGGGTTGGCCACGCGAAGTGCGAGCCTGAGAGCCCCTTGTCGACGCTGCCCGGCAGGAAGAACCGCGCGGCGGCAAGGTGCAGTACCAGGCAGAGTGCCGCCATGATGAAGGCCTGGTTGCGCCCGCCAAGCGCCTCGATCAGGTATCCGCCAAGGAAGGCGCCGAACACGCAGCCAAGGCTGTAGACGCCGTGCAGCATGGAGAGCACCGGGCGGCGCAGCGCCTTTTCGATGGCGATGGCATGGGCGTTCATCGACACGTCCATGCTGCCAATGCACATGCCCATGAGCGCGCCACCGATGACGAAGGCGACAAGGTTGGGCGCCAGCACCGGACCGAGGAAGGCCGCGCAGAACAGGACGCCGGTGATCCGTGTCATCACCGCACTTCCGAGGCGGTTGATCAGCACTCCGGCAATGGGCATGGCCACCACGGCGCCACCCGCAATCGACAGCAGTGCCAGGCCGAAGATTCCGGGCCCCACGGCGAGCCGCTCCTTGATGAGGGGCACATGCGGAACCCAGGCGCCAATCACCAGGCCCATGACCAGAAAGGGAGCAATAATGGCCCAACGGGCGCGGACCAGGGAGGCGGGAGACATCGATTCAGCATCTTATGTTGCGCTGCATCCCTAGCGGATTGCGGCGTGGGCCGCCATACGGCATTCTCCTGCCATCGCGCGTCGAGGTTGGGGAACGGCGGCGTGCGGATGGGGCGAGGCGGCCGCCCATGGGAGAAGGCATGAACAGCGTCACCGAAGACACCACTGTGTCCCCGCGGCCTCCGGCCGTGAAGATCAACACCATCGGTTTCGCGGATGTGCGGGCGGCACTTGCCGCAGGCTGGCGGGACTTCCTCAAGGCGCCGCTGATCGGGCTGTTCTTCGGCGGCATCTATGCCGCCGGCGGCATCGCCATCTTCCTGCTGCTGAAGGTCTATCACGAGCCGTGGTGGATCATTCCCATTGCCGTGGGTTTTCCGCTTATCGGCCCCTTCGTGGCGGTTGGTCTTTATGAGACGAGCCGCCGCATCGCGGCGGGACAACCCCTGAAGCTCAGTGAAATCCTCCTGGTGATTTTCGCGCAACGCAAGCGGCAGGTGGCATGGATGGCCTTCGCCGTGCTGTTCATCTTCTGGATGTGGCTCTACGAGGTGCGGATGCTGCTGGCTGTCTTCCTTGGCTTCAAGTCGTTCTCGTCGGTGGAGGCCTTCATCAACGTCATCACGACGACACCGGAGGGAATTGGCTTCCTTTGCGTGGGCACTGCGGTGGGTGCCGGCATTTCTTTCGTGCTGTTCTGCACCACGGTTGTCGGCATCCCATTGTTGCTGGACCGCGAGATCGACCTCATCACGGCTTCCATCTACAGCTTCAAGGCGGTGTTCCAGAACCCCGTGCCGATGATCGGCTTCGGCATCATTGTTGTGGTGCTTACCTTCCTGGCTTTCTTGCCGATGTTCTTGGGCTTGCTGGTGGTGCTTCCGGTGCTTGGTCACGCAACGTGGCACCTCTACAAGGCGGTGGTGGCGCCGGAGAGGTGAGGTGGCCGTCCGATCACTACCCTCCATTCATCATCGCCGGGTCAAGCCCGGCGATGATGAATGAGGGAGTTGCGGGAACGCGTCCCTAGACCCCGATTCCCTTCGCTCCCAGCGCGGCGCGGATCTCATCCAGAATGACCGGATCATCGATCGTCGCCGGCGTCTTGAACTCTTCCTTGTCGGCGATCTTGCGCATGGTGGCGCGCAAGATCTTGCCCGACCGCGTCTTGGGCAGGCGCGGCACGACGACGACGGTCTTGAGGGCTGCCACGGCGCCGATCTTCTCGCGGATGCGCTTCACGCATTCGGCCTCGATGTCGGCGGCGGGACGGTCGACGCCGGACTTCAGAACGACGAAGCCGACCGGCACCTGGCCCTTGAGCTGATCGGCAATGCCGATCACGGCCGTCTCGGCGACGTTCGGATGGCCGGCGAGCACTTCCTCCATGCCGCCCGTGGAGAGGCGGTGGCCGGCGACGTTGATGATGTCGTCGGTGCGGGCCATGATGTAGAGGTAGCCATCCTCGTCCATGTAGCCCGCGTCCGCCGTCTCGTAATAACCGGGGAAGTGCGAGAGGTAGCTCTTGCGGAAGCGCTCGTCGTTGTTCCACAGCGTGGGCAGGCATGAAGGCGGCAGCGGCAGCTTCACGCAGATGGCGCCCAGCGTGCCGCGCGGCACTTCGTGGCCGCCTTCGTCCAGCACCTGAACGTCGTAGCCCGGCATCGCCACGGTGGGCGAGCCGTGCTTCACCGGCAGCATGCCGAGACCCAGCGGATTGCCTGCGATCGTCCAGCCGGTTTCGGTCTGCCACCAATGGTCGATGACAGGAACCTTCAGCATCTCCTCGGCCCACTTCACCGTGTCCGGGTCGGCGCGCTCGCCGGCGAGGAACAGGGTGCGCAAGGCGGTGAGATCATATTTGCGGATGAAGTTTCCTTCCGGGTCTTCCTTGCGGATGGCGCGGAAGGCGGTGGGGGCGGTGAACAGTGCGGAGACGCCGTATTCCGAGATGATGCGCCAGAAGGTTCCCGGATCGGGCGTGCCGACGGGCTTTCCTTCGAACACAATGGTGGTGGCCCCGTGCAGCAGCGGCGCATAGACGATGTAGGAGTGTCCCACCACCCAGCCCACGTCGGACGCCGCCCAGAATACTTCGCCCGGCTTGATGTCGTAGATGTTGTCCATCGACCACTTCATCGCAACCATGTGGCCGCCGTTGTCACGCACCACGCCCTTGGGCTGGCCTGTCGTGCCCGACGTGTAGAGGATGTAGAGCGGGTCGGTGGCCTTGACGCTCACGCAGTCCGCCTTGCGCCCGAAGCCCCTGGCGACATGGCAGATGCCCTCCCAGTCATGGTCGCGACCGGTCTTCAGTTCGGCTGCCACCTGTTCGCGCTGGAAGATGACGCAGGCCTCAACCTTGTGCGCGGCGATGTCGAGTGCCTGGTCGAGCAGCGGCTTGTAGGGGATGACGCGGTTGGGCTCGATGCCGCAGGAGGCGGTCATGATGACCTTGGGCTTGGCATCGTTGATGCGGGTGGCGAGTTCCGGCGGCGCGAAGCCGCCGAAGACGACGGAATGAATGGCGCCGAGGCGGGCGCAGGCCAGCATGGCGAACAGCGCCTGCGGGATCATCGCCATGTAGAGGATGACGCGGTCGCCCTTGCGGACCCCTAAGTCCTCCAGCGCCGCGGCAAGCGTCGCCACCTCGTCGAGGAGCTGGTTGTAGGTATAGCTGGCCTTGGCGCCGGTGATCGGGCTGTCATAGATGACGGCGAGGCGCTCGCCGTGGCCGGCCTTCACGTGGCGGTCCACCGCGTTCCAGCAGGTGTTGCATTCGGCATTGACGAACCAGCGGTCGAGCCCGTCGACCCGGGCATAGACGTCGCTCCATGGCTTGATCCAGTCGACGCCCCTTGCGGCCTCGGCCCAGAAGCGGTCGGGGTCCTGTTTCCAGGCGGCATAGGTCTGGTGATAGCGGCTCATGGCGGCGGCCTTTCGCAACAATTGTGAGGGGGTTATCTCCATCCTGCCCCGCTTCTGGCAAGGGGCGCCGCCTCGTCTTTTGGTATGGGTCGGCGTAATCCATTTCCACGTTCCGGCGGCAAGCTCCGCTAAAACTCTGGGTCGTATCATGGCTCCGCTTTGGAGGGGGTATGGGCGCGGGCTTGTGGATTCTGCTGTGGCTGAGCACGCGGGCGCAGGCCCCGCTTCTGGGGCTCGCCCTGCTGTTCGCCGCAGCACAGCTGTTGCTGGGCAGCTACTATCCGGACATGGACATGCCGGCGGAAAGCGCAGTGCTGCTGGTACTGATCTCGACGCTGCTGACAGTGGCCATCGTGCTTGTCGCCACGCTCTTCGTGCAGATGGCGATGACGGAACGGCCAAAGCACCCGACATTGCATCTCCTCGGCATGATCTGGCGCTTCCTGCGCGACGCGCGAACGACGGCACTGGGGCTGCCGGTGTTCGCGAGCCTTGTGGTGTTCATCTATGCCTTCTCGAATGTGAAGGGCAACATTCCGGTGCTCCAGCCCTTTGCCTGGGACTCCACGCTCGACCACCTGGACATGGTGCTGCATTTCGGGCGGCGGCCATGGGAGTGGCTGCAGCCGCTGCTCGGCCACTGGCCCATCACCTTCGTCCTAAACGTGCTCTATAACCTGTGGTTCGTCGTGATGTTCAGCGTATGGCTGCACTACGCCTTCAGGACCGCGCCCGGCGCTCCACGCACCCGGTTCTTCTTCGCCTTCATGCTGCTGTGGATGGTGGGTGGCGGACTGTGCGCGGTGCTCTTCTCCTCCGCCGGCCCCTGCTTCTACGGGCCTGGCTATCTCGGCCTCACGCCCGACCCCTACGCGGCGCTCATGACCTATCTGCACCGCGCCAATGATATCGTGCCGATCTGGGCAGTGAGCACCCAGGAAGAGCTGTGGCGACTCCATGCCGAGGGCTCGGCGGAAGCGAGCGTCTCTGCCATGCCCAGCATGCACAATGGCACGACGCTGCTGTTTGCGCTGGCGAGTGCCGGATGGCCCGCCTGGATCAGGCGCGTGCTGTGGGCCTATGTGGGGGTGATCTTCGTCGGCTCCGTGCATCTTGCCTATCATTATGCGGTGGATGCTTATGCAGGCTGGGCGCTGGCGCTTGCCATGTGGTGGGCCGCGGGCCGGCTCGCCCGGCGCTGGGAGACGACAGCTGCCGCCACGCGCTTCCGCAACGCCTTCGCCCAAAGTTCGGCTTCGCTTTGACGGCGGAATGGTGTGGGCTAGAACAACCGCACAAGAACCAAAGGGTGCCCGGATGTCCGTCTACGAGACCGATCTCGACAAGAATGCCGCCAATTATCAGCCGTTGACGCCGCTCACCTTTCTGGCGCGCTCCGCCGCCGTCTATCCGGACCAGGCGGCGATCATCCATGGCAAACAGCGCACCACCTATGCGCAATTCTATGCGCGCTGCCGGCAACTGGCCTCGTCGCTCGCCAAGGCGGGGATCCGGAAGGGCGAGACGGTGTCGGTGCTGCTCGCCAACACGCCTGCCATGCTGGAGTGCCACTACGGCGTGCCGATGACGGGGGCCGTGCTCAACACGCTCAATACGCGCCTCGATGCCGCGACCATCGCCTTCTCGCTCGCCCATGCGGAAACCAGGATCCTGATCGTCGACAAGGAATTCTCGAAGCTCGCCAAGGATGCATTGGCGCTGATGCAGGGGCACCACCCCATCGTCATCGACTATGTCGACCCGGAGTTCGCGGTTGAAGGCGAGCGCGTTGGCTCCATCGACTATGAGACGTTCGTGGCGAGCGGTGATGCGGCGTTCGAATGGTTGTGGCCAGTGGATGAGTGGGAGGCGATCTCGCTCAACTATACCTCCGGCACCACGGGAAACCCGAAGGGCGTCGTCTATCATCATCGCGGCGCCTAACTGCTGGCCCAGGGCAATGTGCTGACAGCTTCGATGCCGAAGCATCCGGTCTATCTCTGGACGTTGCCGATGTTCCATTGCAATGGCTGGTGCTTCCCATGGTCGATGTCGGTGGTGGGCGGCACGCATGTGACGCTGCGCTGGGTGCGCCCCAAGCTGATCTGGGAAGCGCTCTCTGAGCACAAGGTCACGCATCTCTGCGGTGCACCCATCGTCATATCGACCATCCTCAACGCACTGGCGGAAGACAAGAAACAGCTGACGCAGAAGGTGGACTTCTTCACCGCCGCGGCACCCCCGCCGGAACCGGTGCTGGCAGCCATGTCGGAGGCGGGTTTCAACGTCACCCATCTCTATGGCCTCACCGAAACCTATGGCCCCGCGGTGGTGAATGACTGGAAGCAGGACTGGGACCTGCTCGATGGCCCGCAGCGCGCGCAGAAGAAGGCGCGGCAGGGCGTGCGCTACCACGCGCTGGAAGACCTGACCGTGATGGACCCTGACACCATGCAGCGCGTGCCAGCCGATGGCGAGACGATGGGCGAGGTCATGTTCCGCGGAACCATCGTGATGAAGGGCTATCTCAAGAACCCCAAGGCCAGTGGAGAAGCTTTCCGCGGCGGCTGGTTCCACTCAGGCGATCTGGGCGTGCTGCACCCGGATGGCTACATCCAGCTCAAGGACCGATCCAAGGACATCATCATCTCGGGCGGCGAGAACATCTCCTCGATCGAGGTCGAGGACATTCTCTACTAGCACCCGGCGATCCAGGCGGCCGCCGTGGTGGCGCGGCCTGACGAGAAGTGGGGCGAGACGCCCTGCGCCTTCGTCGAGTTGCGGCCCGGCAAGAGCGCGACGTCGGAAGACATCTTCACGTGGTGCCGCGAGGGTCTGGCGCATTTCAAGGCGCCGAAGCACGTGGTGTTCACCGAGCTTCCGAAGACGAGCACCGGCAAGATCCAGAAGTTCAAGCTGAGGGACTTTCCAAAGGAGGTTTGAGGGGCGCTGGACCACCGCGCCACTTCTTGAACACTCATCATGCGCGAGCTTGACCCGCGCATCTTCTTTTGTGGCGACGACAAAGGATGGCCGGGTCTCGCCCGGCCATGATGATGAATTGGGTCTTCCGCTGACCTACTTCACCGCCACCGGCTTGAAGGCGTCAGCCCTGGCCTGGGCCTCCTGCTTCTGGGCATCGGTGAGCTTCGCCAGCATCGAGTCGAGTTCCGCATCGGCGCGGCCTGCCTTGCCGGCAAGGATGTTCCACTTCATGGCTTCAACCGGGTCCTGCTCCACGCCCTTGCCGAAGACATAGAGCCGCGCGACGCGGTTCTGGGCAATGGGGTTGCCGCGCTTCGCTGCGAGGATCAGCCATTGCGCGCCGATCTTCTCGTTCTGCTGCACGCCTTCGCCGCGGAAGACCAGCACGCCATAGTCCAGCATGGCATCCGGGTTGCCTTTGTCGGCGGCTACCCCAATGAGCTCTGCCGCCTTCACCGGATCCTTGGGAACGCCCTGGCCCTCGAGATAGAGCACGCCGAGGTTATATTGCGCGGCAACCTGGCCCTGGGCCGCCGCCTTCTGCAGCCAGTCGGCGGCATTCACGTAGTCGGGCGCGTCACCGAAGGCGCCGGAGGCGAGCAGGCCCATGTTGTATTGCGCATCC
The DNA here is from genome assembly GCF_037139295.1 of Aestuariivirga sp. GTDB lineage: Bacteria > Pseudomonadota > Alphaproteobacteria > Rhizobiales > Aestuariivirgaceae > Aestuariivirga. The sequence goes on along the minus strand of NZ_JBAXGR010000028.1, from coordinate 23,966 downwards.
GCAAGGCCCGCTTCGGCAGCCTGGCGCATCAGCCCCAGTCCCTTGGCATAATCGTAGCGCGCGTCCTTCTGGTTCAGCCAGATGAGGCCAAGGGCATATTGCGCCTCGGCATCGCCCTTGTCGGCGGCGGGTTTCAGCCAGGTGATGGCCGTGTCGGTGTCAGCTGCCACGCCCTGGCCCTGACGGTACATGAGGCCGAGCAATCGCATGGCGGTGACGTCGCCTGCTTCGGCAAGAGGCTTCACCTCTGTCAGGGCCGTGGCAAAGTCACCCGCGTCATAGGCCTTCTGGACATCGGCGATGGTGGCCGCTCCGGCCGGCGTGGCGAGGAGCAGAAGGGCGAGGGCGGCGGCCGTGCGTTTCATGTTTATCCGAGACGTTGCGACAGCGCCGAGACGATGCGGCGGGCATCATCCGCCCCTTGCCACATCGCGTCGGACGGACGGATGAAGTCCGGCTTCTGCGGCAGCAATATGTCGAGGTCTTCAGGCTCCACCGGCGTGAAGGCGACGCAGGGGATTTCCATCATGTCGGACCACCAGCGGATGATCGGCTCGCCGCCGATCGAGGCGGCCTTCTGGTCGAAGGCGACGTAGTCGGCCCCGGCCTCGGCGGCCTCCATGGCGAAATGGCGTGAGCCACCGGCATGGGCGCCGACGAAACGGTCCTTGCCCACCTGCTCGCGCGCGGCGGCCACGGCCTCGGTGTCGGCTTCGACCTGGATGCCATCGGCTCCGGCACGTGCTGCATCGCGGGCCTCGCCCGAGACCAGCACGGCAACGCCGAGTTCCTGCGCCACGGCTGTCACATCCTTGGCGACGGATGCCGGCACCAGCAGGCTCGCCACGTCGCCCGCTTCGCAGGCGGCCTTGAGACAGGCGAGAAGTGCGGGCGCCGTGATGCCCTCCGGTGCGGCGAGGAAGAAGCGGGGTGCCATCACTTACTCTCCAGCGCCTTGACGCCCGGCAGCGGCTTTCCTTCAAGCCATTCGAGGAAGGCGCCACCAGCGGTGGAGATGTAGGTGAAGTCCTGCGCGACGCCAGCGTGGTTCAGTGCCGCCACCGTGTCGCCGCCACCTGCCACCGAAACGAGCTTGCCCGCCTTGGTGCGCTTGGCGGCATGTTTCGCGGCCGCAACCGTCGCCTGGTCGAATGGGTCGATCTCGAAGGCGCCGAGCGGGCCGTTCCAGACCAGCGTATGGGCGTCGTCGATCGCCGAATTGATGCGGTCGACCGACATCGGGCCGACATCGAGGATCATGCCGTCGGCGGGAATGGCGTCGACGCCATAATCATGCGAGGCGGCACCTGCCTTGAACTCCTTCGCCACGATGCCGTCGACGGGCAGGATGATGGCGCACTTGGCATTTTCGGCAGCCTGCAGGATGTGGCGCGCGGTATCGACGAGGTCACGCTCCGCGAGCGACCTGCCCACGCCGTGGCCATAGGCCAGCAGGAAGGTGTTGGCCATGGCGCCGCCGATCACCAGCGCATCGACCTTCTTCACCAGGTTGCCGAGCAGGTCGAGCTTGGTCGACACCTTGGCACCGCCGACGATGGCGATCACCGGGCGCTTCGGTGTTTCGAGCGCCAGCTGCAGCGCCTTGAGCTCTGCTTCCATCGCACGGCCCGCGTAGGCGGGAATGAAGTGGGCGATGCCCTCGGTCGAGGAGTGCGCACGGTGTGCGGCCGAGAAGGCGTCGTTCACGTAGATGTCGCCGAGCGAGGCGAGCATCTTGGAGAAGCCCTCGTCGTTCTTCTCTTCGCCCGCATGGTAGCGGGTGTTTTCCATCAGCACGCATTCGCCGGGCTTCACGTCAAGCTTCGGTGCCGTCTGCCAGTCGGTGAACACGAACTTCACCGGCACGCCGAGGTGCTTCTCCAGTTCCGCCGCGACGGGCTTGAGCGACATCTCGGGCACCACCTTGCCCTTGGGCCGGTCGAAGTGGGCGAGCACGATGAGGGCACCGCCCTTGTTCATGATCTCGCGCAGGGTGGGCACCACACGCTCGATGCGCGTGGCGTCCGTCACCTTGCCGTCGGCAATGGGAACGTTGAGATCGACCCGGCAGAGCACGCGCTTGCCGGAAACATTAACGTCGTCGAGCGTGCGGAAACCGGGCATGTGATCCCTCCCTTAGCTTGCTGCCTTCACCGCCGCGTCGGCGGTGATGCCGAAATGCTCGTAAAGCTGCTCGGCGGGTGCGGAGGCACCGAAGCCGGTCATGCCGATGAAGGTGCCATCGACGCCGATGAAGCGGTCCCAGCCGGTGCGCACGCCCGCCTCGATGGCGATGCGGTGCTTCTCGGTGCCCAGCACCTTCGCCTGGTAGGCCCTGTCCTGTGCAGCGAAGTTTTCCATCGACGGCACGGAGACGACGCGGGTGGGCTTGCCCGCCGCATCGAGCTTTGCCTTGGCGGCGATGGCGATCTCGACCTCGGAACCCGAGGCGAAGATCACGACGTCCGTCTTCCTGTCCGACGAAGCGATCTCATAGGCGCCCTTGGCGCAGAGGTTCTCTGCCGTGTAGGCGATGCGTGCGGGCTTCAGCTTCTGGCGGGTCAGCGCCAGCACCGAGGGGCGGGTCTCGTCCTTCAGGGCCAGCTGCCAGCACTCGGCAGTCTCCACCGCGTCGCAGGGGCGATAGACGGCGAGGTTGGGGATGACGCGAAGTGCGGCCACATGCTCCACCGGCTGGTGGGTCGGGCCGTCCTCGCCGAGGCCGATCGAGTCATGCGTCATCACGTAGATGACGCGCGTGCCCATCAGGGCCGAGAGGCGGATCGAGGGGCGGCAATAGTCGGTGAAGACGAGGAAGGTGCCGCCATAGGGGATGACGCCGCCATGCAGCGCCAAGCCGTTCATCGCCGCGGCCATGCCATGCTCGCGGATGCCGTAGTAGATGTAGCGGCCGCCATAATTGTGGGCGTCCAGCGGCTTCATCTCCTTCGACTTGGTGTTGTTGGAGCCGGTGAGGTCGGCCGAGCCGCCAACCGTCTCCGGCACGGCGGCGTTGATCACGTCGAGGGCGTTCTGCGATGAATTGCGGGTGGCAAGCGCTGGTGGGTTCTTGGCCAGCTCCTGCTTGTAGCCGGCGATCACCGCGTCGAAATCGGCGGGCAGCTTGCCAGACATGCGGCGGGTGAACTCTTGCTTCTTCGGGCTGGCGGCAAGGCGTGCGGCCCAGGCGGCGCGCTCGGTAGCACCGCGCGAACCGGCCTTGCGCCAGGCGTCCATCAGGTCATTCGGAATCACGAAGGGCTCGTAGTTCCAGCCCAGCGCCTTGCGGGCGCCGGCGATCTCGTCGGGCCCCAGCGGCGAGCCGTGGCTTCCGGACGTGCCCGCCTTGGTCGGCGCGCCATATCCGATGGTGGTCTTGCAGGCGATGAGCACCGGGCGGTCGGCGTGCTGTGCTGCCGACAGGCAGGCGGAGATTTCACCCGCGTTGTGGCCGTCGCAGGCCGAAACCGTCCAGCCGGATGCCGCGAAGCGGGCAAGCTGGTTGGTCGAATCCGACATCGACACCTTGCCGTCGATGGTGATGCCGTTGTCGTCCCACAGCACGATGAGGTTCTTGAGATTCAGGTGGCCAGCGAGCGCAATCGCCTCCTGGCTGATGCCCTCCATCAGGCAGCCGTCACCGGCCAGCACATAGGTCTTGTGGTTGACGACGTCGTCACCGAACTCGGCATTGAGGTGGCGTTCGGCGATGGCGAAGCCAACCGCGTTGGCAATGCCCTGGCCGAGCGGGCCGGTCGTCGTCTCGATGCCGGTGGCGTGGCCGAACTCTGGGTGGCCCGCAGTCTTGGCGCCCATCTGGCGGAAGTTCTTCACCTCATCCAGCGTCATGTCGGCGTAGCCGGTGAGGTGGAGCAGCGAATAGAGCAGCATGGAGCCGTGGCCGGCGGAGAGGATGAAGCGGTCACGGTCCGCCCAGTGCGGGTCAGACGCGTCAAACTTCAGGAACTGCGTGAACAGAACGGTCGCAACATCTGCCGCACCCATCGGCAGGCCAGGGTGGCCGGAGTTGGCCTTCTGCACGGCGTCCATGGACAGGGCGCGGATGGCGTTGGCCATGTGGCGGGTCTGTTCGGCGGTGTAATGGGTCATGGCCTGGGCGGGTCCCTCTGGAGCGCTGAAAGATGGGCGAGGTGATAGCGCCTTGGCCTCTCAAGTCAATTGGAACCATGGCTTGTGCATGGCTTGTGCCCCGGCCTATCGGGGGCGTTGCGTGAGTCGCTCATTCGGCATATGGTGCGTGACGGTAACGGGCGTCAAATTCCGCAATTATACCAGAGGCTTTGATGTCGGACATTCAGAAACTGGATGAGGCGTTCCAGCGGTTCGAGGCGGCCCTCGGCCGTGTCGAACAGGCGGTCGGCAACAAGTCTGACGGGCGGGTGCGCATCGTCGAACTGGAGAGCGAGGCCGAATCCCTGAAGCGTGACCGGGCGCGCCTTGCGCATGAGCTTGATCTGGTGCGCAGCAAGGCCGGGGAGCTCGTCGACACGTCCAAGACGGCGGCCGGAAAGATCGATGCCGCGATGTCCCGCATCCGTGCAGTTCTGCACTCAAACACGCCGGAGTGATTGAATGGCGCATGTCATCGTCCAGGTGAACGGCCGTCCCTACACCATGCAGTGCCCTGAAGGTGAGGAGCCGCATCTCCGGGACCTGGCCGAACTTCTCGACAACGAGGTGCAGCGCGTAAAGTCGACTGTCGGCAATGTGGGCGACATCCGCATGCTGGTGATGGCGGGGCTGATGGTCGCCGACCGCCTGTCCGAGGCGATCTCGAAGATACAAACCCTCGAAGAGCAGGTGAACGGCCTGCGCGAGGCGAAGAACAACGCCCAGCTGGAAGCACTCGAAGTGCAGGCGGCACTGGGGGAGCGGCTGATGCTCGCCTCCGAGCGGCTCGAGGTCCTGGCGCAGGCGCTGGGGAAGTAGAAACCTCCAATTCTGCTTCCGCCGTGCTCTTTCATGGACATCCAGCCCCATCGCACCTAAATAAGACCCCGGCGGGCTGCCCGGTGCGTGAGCTGACATTTTTTCCCTGGGGCCTATGCGATTCTGAATGGGAGCTGTCCCTGGGCTTGGCCGTGGCCTTGCTCACACGGCGCCCACCTACACTTGTAGGGACCCGGGATCGTTAGTCACTCACGGCCCATGGTGGCTCGCCACAGTTTTCGTCCCTGGCCTGAGGATTTGATGGATATCGCCGAAGTGAAGCGCAAGGCGCGCACCGCCGCATCGAAGCGCCGCGCGGAGGCCCACGAGGCCCTGAAGGATACCGCCGGCGTGATGATGGCCGAACGCGGCCTGCCACCGGAGATCGGCATCACCTCCGGCATCGTTTCCGGCTTCATTCCTTACAAGAGCGAGATCACCACGGTGCCGATGCTGAACCGGCTGCGCCGCGACGGCTGGCAGACCTGCCTGCCCATCGTCATCGCGCAGGAGGAGCCGCTGATGTTCCGCGCCTGGGCACCCGGTGACCCGCTGGTGCCCGGAGCCTGGGACATTCCCGTTCCACTCGAGACGGCGCCCGAGCTTGTGCCCGACGTGCTGCTGGTGCCGATGCTGGCCTTCGACCACAAGGGCTTCCGGCTGGGCTATGGCGGCGGCTTCTACGACCGCACGCTGGAAAAGCTCCGTATGCTGAAGAAAGTCGTGGCGATCGGCGTCGCCTATCATGCGCAGATGGTGGATGAGGTTCCGGTCGGCATCCATGATGCGCCGCTCGACTATGTGATGACCGAGCGGGAAAGCTTCGCATGCGCCTGATCTTCCTGGGTGACGTGGTGGGCCGGGCCGGGCGCGATGCCATCACGCGCGAACTCCCAGTGATCAGGGAACGCTACAGGCCCGACCTCGTCGTGGTGAACGGCGAGAACGCGGCGCATGGCTTCGGCATCACAGAGGAAATCTTCCTCGGCTTCCTCGCGGCGGGGGCAGATGCGGTGACGCTGGGCAACCACTCCTTCGACCAGCGCGAGGCGCTGATCTTCATTGAGCGCTACCCCAACCTGCTCCGGCCGGTGAACTGGCCCAAGGGCTGCCCGGGCCGTGGCTCGGCGCTGATCGATAGCCAGAGCGGCAAGCGCGTGCTGGTGATGCAGGCGATGGGCCGGGTGATGATCGAGCCAATGCTGGATGACCCCTTCCCGGTGGTTGACCGCGAACTCGAGGCCTGCCCGCTGGGCACCGCCTGCGACGCGGTGCTGATCGACTTCCATGCCGAGGCCACCTCCGAGAAGATGGCCTTCGGCCATTTCTGCGATGGCCGCGCCAGCCTCGTCGTCGGCACCCACACCCATGTGCCCACCGCCGACCACCAGATCCTATCGGGCGGCACCGCCTACATGTCCGACGCCGGCATGTGCGGCGACTATGACTCGGTCATCGGCATGGGCAAGGAAGAGCCGTTGCAGCGCTTCCTGCGCAAGCTGCCGGTGGAGCGCATGCGCCCCGCCGAAGGGCCCGCAACCGTGGCGGGCGTTGCGGTGGAAACCGATGACCGCACTGGCCTTGCGACCATGATTGCCCCCATCCGCATCGGCGGGCGCTTGTCTCCCGCGATGGTTTCCGCATGGGAAGGCTGATGGATGACGGAATTTCCCGGTTGCTAGTAGAAAAACTCTAGTGACGCGCCGCAAAAAACCGTTAGTATCTGTTGCAGCGCTTATAAAAAAACGGGTCGGCCGGCGTTCCGCACAGCGTTGCGATCAGCGTCTCCTCACCGATAACAAGCGTATAAATGGGGAGGAATTTGAAGCTTTGACACGCGCCATGCGTTTGCGCGCCAACGAGCGCTTATCCTCCCCCGATGTCAACAAGCCGGGCTGACCGGCACACTGGAGGAAGCTCTCGTATGAAGAAATTTGCTACTTTGTTCGGCGCGGCCCTGATGGCCGGTTCGGCGCTTTGCGCCTCGCAGGCCTATGCGGCTGACGAACTGACCATCACCTCCTGGGGCGGTGCCTATCAGGAAAGCCAGCGCAATGCCTTCTTCACCCCCTTTGTCGCTGCCGGCAACAAGGTGACGGAAGCCGAATACAACGGTGAAATCGCCAAGATCCGCGCCATGGTCGAAGCCAAGGCCGTGACCTGGGACGTCGTCGACGTCGACACGCAGACGGCTCTCGCTGGTTGCGCCGAAGGCACCTTCGAGACCATCGACTGGGCCAAGCTCGGCCTCGACAAGACCAAGTTCATTGGCGGCGACGTGACCGAATGCGCCGTGCCGAACATCCTTTACTCGACGGTCGCTGCCTATGACACGACCAAGACCAAGGACCCGGCCAACCTCTTCGAGGCGCTGTTCGACACCGCCAAGTTCCCCGGCAAGCGCGCCCTGCAGAAGAGCCCCTTCGTGAACCTCGAATGGGCGCTGATGGCTGACGGCGTTGCTCCGGAAGACGTCTACAAGGTGCTCGGCACCGATGAGGGCGTTGCCCGCGCCTTCAAGAAGCTCGACACCATCAAGAAGGACGTCGTCTGGTGGGAATCGGGCGCCCAGGGCCCGCAGCTCTTGGCTGACGGCCAGGTGGTGTTCGCCACCTCGTGGAACGGCCGCTTCTATAATGCCATCAAGACCGACAAGAAGCCCTTCAAGATCATCTGGGACCGCCAGGCTCCGGATTGGGACTGGTGGGCGATCCCGAAGGGCACGCCGAAGCTCGATGGCGCTTACCGCTTCATCACCTTCGCGTCGGACCCGCAGCGCATGGCTGACCAGACCAAGTGGATCTCCTATGGCCCGGCCAACAAGGACTCTGCTCCGCTGATCGACCCGGCCATCCTGCCGGACCTGCCGTCGGCTCCCGACAACCTCAAGACCGTGTTCTATCCGGACCCGCAGTTCTGGGGTGACAAGGGCGACGAGCTGCGTGAGCGCTTCAACGCCTGGCTCGCCCAGTAAGCATCAGAACCAAGGCCGGGGAGGGAGATCTCCCTCCCCGGTATTCGTGATTTCGTGATCGAAGGCGTTCCGACATGGCCATGGCCCAGGCACTCCCAAATGATGGCGTGATGCGCGCTGCGGACGGCACGCCGCTGAAGGTGGCGCTGGCCCGCGCCGAGCGCCGCGAGAAGCTCAAGGCAATGGCCCTCGTGCTACCGCTCTTCGCCTTCATCATCTTCTCCTTCGTCGTTCCGATCATCCTCATGCTCTACAACGCCGTCTATGATCCGGACGTGGCCGAGAACATGCCGCAGACGGTCGTTGCCCTGAAAACCTGGGACGGCAAGGATGTGCCCTCCGAGGAGGTGTTCGCCGCCTTCGTCGCCGACATGAAGGAGGCCCAGAAGAACAAGCAGACGGCGCTGATCGGCAAGCGCCTGAACTATGAGATGTCAGGCATCCGTTCAAAGGTGGTTGCCACCGGCCGCAAGGTGGCCGCGGTTGATCAGCCGCCCTATCGCGATGCGGTGATCGGCATCGACAAGGTGTGGGGCGACCCCGAAACCTGGGCCACCATCAAGCGCTCGTCCTCGGACTATACGCCTTTCTACATCCTCTCCATGCTGGACCTGCGCCAGAGCCCCGACGGCTCGATCGAAAACGTGCCGGCCGACCGCGCCATCTACAAGAGCATCCTGGTGCGCACGCTTGGCATCTCGCTGTTCGTCACCGTGCTCACCCTGGTGCTGGGCTATCCGGTGGCCTATCTGCTCGCCACCTCGCCGCAGAAGACGGCATCGATCCTGATGATCTTCGTGCTGCTGCCATTCTGGACCTCGCTTCTCGTGCGCACCACCGCCTGGATGGTGCTGATGACGGATGGCGGCGTGTTCGCCGGCCTCATGCATTTCACCGGCATCACCTGGTTCCTCAATCTCGTGGGACTGCTCAACGGCGAGCCGGAGCTGTTCAAGACGCGCTTTGCCACCATCGTGGCGATGACGCACATCCAGCTGCCCTTCACGCTGCTGCCGATCTATTCGGTGATGAAGACCATCTCGCCCACCTACATGCGCGCCGCGAAATCGCTGGGCGGCACGCCGTTCTATTCATTCCTGCGTGTCTACGTGCCGCAAACACTGCCCGGCGTGGCAGCAGGTTGCCTTCTCACCTTCATCCTATGTCTCGGTTACTACATCACGCCTGCCATCGTCGGCGGCCCGACCGACCAGATGATCTCCGGTTTCATCGAGCGCGCGATCAATTCCGAAAACAACTGGGGCAAGGCCTCGGCGCTAGGCGTCATCCTGCTCACCGCCACGCTGATCCTCTATTATGTCTACAACAAGCTGGTCGGCATCGACCGCATGAAGCTGGGTTAAGCGCCATGGCCGTTCCTGCCTATTACACCCGCGGCGAAACCGTCATGTATTACGCAGTGCGCGTCTTCGTGGCGCTGGTGCTGCTGTTCCTGATAGCACCCATCCTCGCGGTGATGCCGCTGTCCTTCAACTCGGAGAGCTTCTTCACCTATCCGATGCCGGGCTTCTCGCTCAAATGGTATGAGGACTTCTTCTTCAATCCGCGCTGGTCGGGGGCAGTGAAGATGAGCTTCCTCGTCGCCATCGCCACTACCATCCTGGCGACGGCCCTCGGCACGCTCGCGGCACTGGGCCTCGCCCGCACCAACTTCCCGGCCAAGGCCACCATCATGGCAATCCTCATCTCGCCGATGATCGTGCCGGTCATCATCTCCGCCGTCGGCATGTTCAAGTTCTATGCCTCGATGGACCTTGTGGGCACCCGGCTCGGCATCATCCTCGCGCACACTGCCCTCGCCACGCCCTTCGTGGTCATCACGGTGACGGCAACACTGTCGAGCTTCGACAAGACGCTGATGCGCGCCGGCGCGTCCTGTGGCGCTGCTCCCCACACCGTGTTCTTCAAGGTGGTGATGCCGCTCATCCTGCCGGGCATGATCTCGGGTGCGCTCTTCGCCTTCGTCACCTCTTTCGACGAAGTCGTGGTGGTGCTCTTCCTCGCCAGCCCCGAAGATCGCACGCTTCCCTTGCAGATGTTCTCAGGTATCCGCGAGATGATCTCGCCGACGATTACCGCCGCAGCCACCGTGCTGGTTCTGATCTCCACGGCGATGCTGGTCACGCTGGAACTGCTGCGCCGGAGGTCCGAGCGTCTGAGGGGCGTGGCGCCGATCTGAGGCTTACGCGAAGATGGCCTTGCGCCGGCCATGATGCACGGCAGGAACTGGATGACACGCAAGGATGATCGCAACCCTGCCATGAAGCGGATCGGTTGATTTTCCCGCCCGGCAAGCCGATGAGGATTGGCATGCAGGAACCGCGCCCTTGACCGACGATCACCACGACCACGATCACACTGCCCATGGCGGTCACGCCCATGCGCCTGCCTCCTACGGCACGGCCTTCGCCATCGGCACTGCCCTGAACCTGGGCTTTGTCGTCGTCGAGGCGGTGTTCGGCTTCCTAGGCAATTCGGTGGCCCTGCTCGCGGATGCCGGACACAATCTGGGTGACGGACTCGGCCTCGTCATGGCCTGGGGTGCCTATGTGCTGTCGCGGCGCCGGCCCACCGCCGCTTACACATTCGGACTGGGCAAGAGCTCCATCCTCGCTGCACTGTTCAACGCCTTGCTGCTGCTGGTCGCCGTTGGCGCCATCGCCTGGGAGGCGGTGCAGCGGCTGATCCATCCCGAACCGGTCGTGGCGGGCATCGTCATGGCGGTGGCGGCGGTGGGAATCCTCATCAACGGCGCCACGGCCATGCTATTCGCCTCTGGCCGCAAGGGCGACCTCAACGTCCATGCTGCCTTTATGCACATGCTGGCTGATGCCGGCGTATCGGCGGGCGTTGTATTAGCGGGGCTCGTCATCTCATTCACCGGCTGGCTGTGGGTCGACCCGGTGGTCAGCCTCGTCGTCAATGCGGTGATCGTCTTTGCCACATGGGGCATCCTGCGCCAGTCGGTGACGATGGCCGTGGCGGGCGTTCCGGACTCGATTGACCTTGCGGCGGTAAAGCGGCACCTGGCCGAAATGCCCGGCGTCACGGACGTGCACGACCTGCACATCTGGCCCCTGTCGACAACCGAGACGGCACTGTCGTGCCATCTCGTGATGCCTACGGGCCATCCGGGAGATGCCTGGCTCGTCGCGGCCGGGGTGGAGTTGAAGGAGCACTTCCGCATCGGCCACCCGACCTTCCAGATCGAGACGGACCCGACGCACGCCTGTCCCTTTGCACCCGACGAGGTGGTGTGAGACCCGTGATCCTGTCCCGCTGAATGAGCGGGAGAAGACGCTCGTTTGGGACGTGGGGCTTGCGTCTCAGCGCGCCGCGCGGCGTTTCTTCGGCACCGGAATGTGTTCGCCTTCGGAGATTTCGGCCAGGCCATCCATGTGCAGCAGCGCCTCGCTGATGCGGTTGGCGGCATTGTCGTCGTTCTTGCCGATGTCCTGGGCGCCTTCTTCCAGCGCCCGGGCGGCCTTGGCGGACATGTCGGAAAGGGTGGAAATCGCCCCGAAAAGGCGGCCGGAGGGCGCGCTCTCCATGATCGAGCCGAGCTTCCGGAGCGACGCGGAGGCGGCCGTTCCGGACAGCCCTTCCGCCGCAAAGCACAGTTCACCGAGCATTCCGCGTCCCGCCTTCATTCTCAAGAACTCCACACAACTCACGGGCAGAGCTTGGCCGGGCCGGGTTTAAGAGATGGTTAAGCGGCTTGTTTCCCCCGGGGTGGCTTGTCTATAAGGCGGCCCGACACATGTTTTTCATTCGTTCCCGAGGGTTCCATGGCCGGCCATTCACAATTCAAGAACATCATGCACCGCAAGGGCAAGCAGGACGCGGTGCGCGCCAAGGCCTTCTCCAAGCTGTCGCGCGAAATCACCGTCGCCGCCAAGGCCGGCCTGCCGGACCCTGATGCCAATGCCCGCCTGCGCTTGGCCATCCAGAACGCCCGGGCCGAAAGCATGCCCAAGGACAATATCGAACGCGCCATCAAGAAGGCGATCGGCGGCGATGCCGAGAACTATGACAACGTCCGCTACGAGGGCTATGGCCCGGGCGGCGTTGCCGTCATCGTCGAGGCACTCACCGACAACCGCAACCGCACCGCCTCCAACGTTCGCTCGCTGTTCGCCAAGTACGGCGGCAACCTGGGTGAATCGGGCTCGGTGGCCTTCATGTTCACGCGCGTCGGCGAGATCGTCTATCCGGCCTCCAAGGCCAGCGGCGACGCGATGCTGGAAGCCGGCATCGATGCGGGGGCCGACGACGTCGTCTCGGACGAGGCCGGCCACACCGTCACCTGCGCTTTCGAATCCATCGGCGAGGTGTCCTCCGCGCTCGCCAAGGCCTTCGGCGATGCCACCTCCGTCAAGATCGTGTGGAAGCCCCAGACCATGGCCCCCGTCGATTTCGAGAAGGCCGAAAGCCTGATGAAGCTCGTCGACTCGCTGGACGAGGATGACGACGTGCAGGTGGTGTTCTCCAACGCCGACATCCCCGACGACGTGATGGCGAAGCTCAACGGCGAGTGATGTGCTAGATTCTGGCCATGGTCAGAATCATCGGCATCGACCCCGGCCTGCGCAACACTGGCTGGGGGGTCATCTCGCAGGAGGGCACCAAGCTCACCTATATCGCCGATGGTGCCATCCATTCGGATGGTGACGTCTCGCTGGCCGAGCGCCTGCTGCAACTCCACGCCCAGCTGATCGACATTCTCAAGCAATTCGACCCGGACGAGGCGGCGGTAGAAGAGACCTTCGTCAACACCGATGCCCGCGCCACGCTGAAGCTGGGGCAGGCGAGGGGTGTTCTTATGCTGGCACCTGCCATGCTGAAGCTGCCCGTCTCGGAATATGCCCCGAACACCGTCAAGAAGGCCGTGGTGGGCGCTGGCCATGCCGAGAAGGCGCAGGTCAAGCACATGGTCAAACTGCTGCTGCCCAAGGCCACAATGCGCACGGCGGACTCGACCGACGCGCTGGCGGTTGCCATCTGCCATGCGCACTATCGCGGATCGCAGCGGCTGGCCGACATTCTGGCGCGTTCTTGACTTGTTCTCTTCCAGCCCTTAGCAAGTCCTTGAGAAGGGCGACCAGATGATTGCAAAGCTGAAGGGCCGGATCGATGCCGCGGGCGCGGACTGGCTGGTGATTGATGTCAACGGCGTGGGCTACCACGTCGCCTGTTCGTCCAGGACGCTGGCCTCACTGCCGGGCCCCGGTGAATTCGCCGAAATCCACACCGAGATGCTGGTGAGCCAGGACATGATCCGCCTCGTCGGCTTCGCCACGGTCAACGAGCGCGAATGGTTCCGGCTGCTGCAGTCCGTGCAGGGGGTGGGCACCAAGGTGGCGCTGGCCATTCTCTCCACGCTGTCGACGCCTGAGATCGGCAACGCCATTGCCCTGCAGGACAAGGCGATGATCGGTCGGGCCAATGGCGTGGGCAAGAAGCTGGCCGAACGCATCGTGCTCGAGCTCAAGGACAAGACGCCTGCCTTCGCACCGCTTTCGCAGGATGTGGCGAAGCTTGCCGCCGAACTCGACGCACCGCGGCCTACCGCTGCGGCCGATGCCGTCTCCGCTCTCGTCAATCTTGGCTACGGGCAGGCGCAGGCCGGTGCTGCCGTGTCCGCCGCCATGCGCAAGGCGGGCGATGATCAGCCTACGGAGAAACTGATCCGCCTGGCGCTCAAGGAGCTGGCGCTGGCATGAGCACGCCGATCCGCGAACCCGAGAAAACGCCGGAAGACGCGATCGACACGCATCTCCGCCCGCAGCGGCTGGAGGAATTCATCGGCCAGTCCAAGGCCAAGCAGAACCTGCGCATCTTCATCGAGGCTGCCAAGGCGCGCGGCGAAGCGCTGGACCATGTGCTGTTTGCGGGCCCCCCCGGCCTTGGCAAGACCACGCTGGCGCAGATCATGTCGCGCGAGCTGGGCGTCAACTTCAAGGCGACCTCGGGCCCGATCATCGCCAAGGCGGGCGATCTTGCGGCGCTGCTGACCAACCTCGAAGAGCGCGACGTGCTGTTCATCGACGAAATCCACCGCCTCAACCCGGCGGTGGAGGAAGTGCTCTATCCCGCGATGGAGGATTTCCAGCTCGACCTCATCATCGGCGAAGGCCCTGCCGCACGCTCGGTGAAGATCGACCTCGCCAAGTTCACGCTCGTTGGCGCCACCACGCGCACCGGGCTCCTCACCACGCCGTTGCGTGACCGTTTCGGCATTCCCGTCCGCCTCGATTTCTACAATGAGGTGGAGCTTCTCGAGATCGTCAAGCGCGGCGCCCGCGTCATGCAGATCGGTATTTCGGAAGATGGCGCGGTTGAAATCGCTAGGCGTGCCCGCGGCACACCGCGCATTGCCGGAAGGCTGTTGCGCCGGGTGCGCGACTTCGCGGCGGTGGAGCGGGTGGCGGTCATCGACGTGAAGCTCGCCGATCGGGCGCTCTCTGCCCTCGACGTCGACTCGAAGGGCCTCGATTCGCTCGACCATCGCTACCTGAAATGCATTGCGCTCAATTTTGGCGGCGGCCCCGTCGGTATCGATACCATTGCTGCCTCATTGTCGGAATCGCGCGACGCGCTGGAAGAGATCGTCGAGCCTTATCTGCTGCAGATGGGATTCCTCAACCGCACGCCGCGTGGGCGTTTGCTCACGGCGCATGCTTTCCGCCACATGGGCTTCGCCGTGCCGCAACGGCCGGAGATCACCCAAGGCATCCTTCCGCTGGACGAATCCGATGCCTGAAACGGCATGGCCGGGCATCTCGGGCCGCATCCAGAACGGCATCCACATCATGCCAATTCGCATCTACTATGAGGACACGGACGCCGGCGGCGTGGTCTACCACGCGCGCTACGTGGCCTTCTGCGAACGCGCCCGTTCGGACTGCCTCAGGCTTCTCGGCATCCATCAATCCACCTTCCAGGACATCAACTTCGTCGTCCGCCGCATGACCTGCGACTTCCTCAAGCCTGCCCGTTTGGACGACCTGCTGGAAGTCCATACCCGCTTCGTGGACATGGCCGGGGCGCGCATCGAGATCGGGCAGGAGGTGATGCTCAATGGCAACACCGTGTTCAAGGCTGACGTGACCGTGGCGCTGGTCGACGGTCGTGGACGGCCAAAAAGGCTGCCTGAAAGCATGGCAGACCGCTTCCGGCATATGCCCGAAAGCTGAATCGTAACAATCCCTTAACCATAATTGATTCATGTGGGGTCAGGCTCCACCCGGTGGGGTGAGCCGCTGCGTGGGCTCGGGGAAACGGCCCCGAATCGCCGCAGTTTCGACAGATTTGGCATGTTTGCACGGGCTCTTCTCAAATGAGGGCAGTGCAGGGACGCCGGGCCGGCTCAGGCAGGGGCCTCCGGCGCAATTGGAAGGACAGGATGATAGCTTTTGCAGTGACGGCGGCACCGGCAGGCGAACTCTCACTCTGGCATCTGGTCATTCAGGCCAGCTGGGTGGTGAAGCTCGTGATGTTCGGCCTGGCGGCCGCATCCGTATGGTGCTGGGCGATCATCATCGAAAAGTTCTTCGCGGTCCGCAAAATGAACGCCGCCAACGACCGTTTCGAACAGTATTTCTGGTCCGGCCAGTCACTGGAGGACCTGTTCGCCTCCATGGGCAACCGCAACAATATCGGTCTGGCCGCAATCTTCATGGCGGCGATGCGCGAGTGGAAGCGCAGCCAGGACGCAGCACTGCGCGCCGGCTTTCAGGGCGTCCAGCGCCGCATCGAGAAGGTGATGGATGTGCAGATCCAGAAGGAAATGCACGATCTTGAATCACGCCTGCTGTTCCTCGCCACGACTGGTTCTGCAGCGCCCTTCGTCGGGCTGTTCGGAACGGTATGGGGCATCATGGTGTCGTTCCAGGCCATTGCGAATTCGCAGAACACCTCGCTCAACGTCGTGGCGCCGGGCATCGCGGAAGCGCTGTTTGCCACGGCCATCGGCCTCGTTGCGGCCATACCGGCGACAATCTTCTACAATATGTACTCGGCCGATGCGGGCAAGATCGGCGCCAGGCTCGAGAATTTCGCGGATGAATTCTCCGCGATCATCTCCCGCCAGCTGGATGAACGGGTGTAGCGGATGGGTGCTTCAACAGGGGGCGCAAGAGGCGGTTACCAGCGGCGCAACGCAAGGCGGCGCTCGTCCGCCGGCGTGATCAGCGAGATCAACGTGACGCCGCTCGTCGATGTCATGCTGGTGCTGCTGATCGTGTTCATGGTTGCGGCCCCGCTGATGACGGTGGGTGTTCCCATCGACCTCCCCAAGACTGATGCCAAGCCGCTCAACAGCCAGGTTGAACCGCTGTCCGTGTCGATCAAGCCTGATGGCTCGATCTATCTCATGGAGCAGGCGATGACGATCGAGGAGCTTACCACCAAGCTCCAGGCGCTCTATGGCATTGACCCCGAGAAGGAGATCCGCGTGCGTGGTGATCTGGCTGCCAGCTACGGCCCCATCGCGCAGGTGCTTGGCGCCATCAATGCCGCGGGCTTCAAGAAGATCGGCCTCGAGACACTGCCGGGTGCCGGCGGTGGTGCACCTGCTGCGCCTGCCGACGACACGGGCGCAACCAAGGCTGATGACCCGGCAGAGGGTCAGAACTGACCATGAAGCGCGGGCT
Source organism: Aestuariivirga sp. (assembly GCF_037139295.1). Classification (GTDB taxonomy): domain Bacteria; phylum Pseudomonadota; class Alphaproteobacteria; order Rhizobiales; family Aestuariivirgaceae; genus Aestuariivirga. Next base: position 7,367 of record NZ_JBAXGR010000028.1, on the reverse strand, counting down.
CGCAGCATCCATCACCTTCCACGCGGCGATCCTCGCCGCGGCGCTGGTGGTGCTGCCGAAGCCGCACTACGACCCGGCACCTGTCGAATCGATCAACGTCGACATCTCGAACATCACCGACTCCAACAAGCTGGCCGCCACCGCGCCGGATGCACCCGACAAGGTAGAGAAGCCGGCACCCAAGAAGGCCGAGATCATCAAGAAGGCCGACGAGACGCTGAAGGTTGCCGAAAAGGAAGTGACCGCCGCCAAGGAAGTGGTGGAGCCGCCGCCACCGCCACCTGAGGCAACACCAGAGCCGCCGAAGGAAACGCCCAAGGCCGAGCCGCCTCCGCCGGATGACGCCAGCCTGGCCGACCTGTTGAAGAAGGTCGAGGACACGCCTGCGCCGCCCAAGCCGCAGCCGCCGAAGCCTGCACCGCCCAAGCCTGCAAAGAAGCCGCCGCCGCCCAAGAAGGTGGCCAAGCTCGACACCGACAAACTCGAGGCTCTCCTCAACAAGGAGAACGACGAGAAGACAACCAATGCCTCCGAGGCCACAACCGACGGCAACCCCACCAAGGGCGAGAAGACGCTGCAGGGCAAGGACCAGGCACTGTCGGCTACCGCCATTGCCGCCTTCGTGCAGAAGATCCGCGAATGCTGGATCATTCCGCCCGGCGCGCGTGAGGGCAACATCACGGTGAAGGTGCACATCCTCCTCAACGAGGATGGATCGGTGAACGGCCAGCCCGAGGTGATGAACGGGCCTGGCGACTATCTGTTCAGCACCACCGCGCAATCGACCGTTACCGCCATTCTCGGCTGCCAGAACTACGACTTCCTTCCCAAGGAACAATACGACGTGTGGAAGGATCTCGTCCTCAACTTCAACCCCAACATGTTCCCTGACACTGCGACGCAGTGATGGGCACACGGAACACGACCAGCATGAATTCGATCGCTTCCCATCTCAGCCAGATGCGCCGCTCCTTTGCCGCGGTGTTCGTGATGCTCGCCATGTTCGGACTGACGAACGCGGCCGTGGCGCAAACCGAAATCGACATCACCGGTGGACGTGTCGATCCGTTGCCGATCGCCATTTCGCCATTCCTGGCGGGGGGTGGTGCGGAGGAATCGGCGGCCACGATCTCGGCGGTGATCACCAATGACCTCGGTCGTTCGGGTTATTTCGCACCGCTCGACCCGGCCACCTTCATCGAAAAGATCGCGAGTTTCGACCAGACGCCGGATTTCGCCAGCTGGAAGCAGATCCAGTCCAAGGCGCTGGTCACTGGCCAGGCTTTCGATGACGGCGGCAAGATGCGCGTCGAGTTCCGGCTTTGGGACGTCAACACCGGCCAGCAGCTTGCGGCCCAGCAATTCACCACGAGCCCCAAGAACGACCGCCGCATCGGCCACATGATCGCCGACATCATCTACAAGCAGCTCACCGGCATCGATGGCTATTTTGACACGCGCATCGTCTTCGTGACCGAAGAGGGGCCGAAGGACAAGCGCATCAAGAAGCTCGCCATCATGGATCAGGACGGTTTCAACATCCGCGCGCTCACCGACGGCAAGGACCTGGTGCTGACGCCGCGCTTCTCGCCGTCGACGAACGAGATCACCTACATGTCCTTCGGCAATGCAGAGCCGCGCGTCTACCTGATGAACATCGATACCAAGCAGCGCGAGATCGTGGGCCAGTTCCCCAACATGAGCTTTGCGCCGCGCTTCTCACCCGATGGCCAGCGGGTGATCATGAGCCTGCAGGACGGCGCCAACGCCAATATCTTCGAGCTCGACCTGCGCTCGCGCAACCTCCGCCAGCTCACCAACGAGCCGTCGATCAACACCGCGCCCAGCTACTCGCCGGATGGCAGCCAGATCACCTTCGAGTCTGACCGCGGCGGCACCCAGCAGGTTTATGTGATGAGCGCTGACGGCTCCAACCAGAACCGCATCAGCTTCGGCAACGGCCGCTATTCGACGCCGGTGTGGTCGCCCGATGGCCAGTGGATCGCTTTCACCAAGCAGTCGAGCGGCAAGTTCGCCATCGGCGTGATGAAGCCCGATGGCTCGGGCGAGCGCATCCTCACCGAGGGCTATCACAACGAGGGTCCGACCTGGGCGCCGAACAGCCGTGTGCTGATGTTCTTCCGCGACACCCAGGGCGAGAGCGGCGGACCGCAGCTCTGGTCGGTGGACATCACCGGCTACAACGAGCAGCGCGTGCCGGTCGAGGGCTTCGGCTCCGATCCCGCATGGTCGCCGAAGCTCAACTGAGCCGATGTGACTGACATCTGAATTCGGGGCTCGGGGGCCCTAAGACAGCGGCGGCCGGCTGCAGGGGATGCAAACGGTGGCCTGATGACCACGATAAAACGGGAAGTGAAGACAAATGAACAGACGTGACAGTTTCAAGATGGCCGCTGGCCTCGCCTCGCTGCTGGCGCTCGCCGCCTGCTCGAAGAAGAAGACCGACCTCGACGCCAATTCCGGCCCGGGTGCAGCGGCCGTTCCGGGTTCCGAACAGGATTTCGCCACCAATGTTGGCGACCGCGTTTTCTTCCTCGAAGATCAGTCGACGCTGACGCCTGAAGCGCAGGAAACGCTGCGCCGCCAGGCGGCATGGCTGCAGAAGTGGCCGGCCGTGACCGTGCAGGTGGAAGGCCACGCCGACGAGCGCGGCACGCGTGAATACAACATCGCGCTTTCCGCCCGCCGCGCCACGGCGACACGCGAATTCCTGATTGCACAGGGCGTCAAGGGCTCGCGCATTTCCTCGATCGCATATGGCAAGGAGCGCCCCGCAGCGCTGTGTGATGCCGAGCAGTGCTGGTCACAGAACCGCCGCGCGGTGACCGTCATCACTGGCGGTGCAAAGACGTCGTAACTGGCGCATCGCGCTTCGCCCCGTCCCGGATGTGTACCGGGGAAGGGGGCTGAATCTTGCGGTGAGGGAATGTTAACCCTGTTGCGTCAGAGTGGCAGTTGTGCAAGTCCCGGCGACGGGACTTTCAAGGTTTACGTTGGCCGGTGGAGCGGCCCCGGTACAAGGAGTGGGTAGATGATTTCTCGATTGGCGAGCCTCAAGTTCGTTGCCGTTCTCGGCTGCTTCCTGGCGCTGGCCGCCTGTTCGAAGAAGAATACGCCCGACCTCAATGCCAACACCGGTCCCGGTGCCGTGGCGGTTCCCGGTTCCGAGCAGGACTTCACCACAAATGTCGGCGACCGCGTCTTCTTCATGGAAGACCAGTCGTCGCTCACTCCTGAGGCCCAGGAAACGCTGCGCCGCCAGGGTGCCTGGTTGCAGAAGTACCCCCGCGTCACGGTGCAGGTCGAAGGCCACGCCGACGAACGCGGTACGCGTGAATACAACATTGCGCTCTCCGCCCGCCGCGCCACGGCCGCGCGCGAGTTCCTGATCGCCCAAGGGGTGAAGGGTTCGCGAATCTCGTCCATCGCCTATGGCAAGGAGCGCCCGGCGGCATTGTGCGACGCTGAACAGTGCTGGTCGCAGAACCGCCGTGCTGTAACCGTCATCACCGGTGGCGCAAACCAGTAGCCGGTGGTGAACGCACTGCGGATCATGCCTCCCGGAGCCTCAATTTCACCGTGATTCCGGTTCAGTTGCGGGGCTGACGAGAACAATCCGCCCCCGAAGAGGGCCGCTGGGTGCAGAGCATGCTGAAGTTCGTGAAATCCGCCGCCGCCGCCGCCCTTCTGGGCATCTGCCTCATGTCGCCGGCCTTGGCGCAGAGCGCGTCCGAAATGGCCGTCCGCATGCAGCAGCTCGAAGAGCAGGTTCGCCAGCTCACCGGCCAGGTGCAGGAGCTTTCATTTCAGGTGAAGCAAATGCGTGCACAGGGCGCCGCCGTTCCGCAACAGAGCGGTGAGGCCCAGCCGCTGAAGCCTGCAGCCTCCGTGGCCGTTGCCGCCGCGCCGGTTGCCTCCCAGCCCCAGCCAACGCAACAGAAGCGCCTCGCCGCAGCCTCGGCTGGTGCGCCGATTCCCGACAGCAACGATGTCGAGACCATCGAGCAGGCACCTCTCGAGCCGCCCGCCACCACCATGGCTCCCGTGCCCGCCCCCGCTCCTTCTGGAGAGGCCGTGCAGCAGGACGTTCCGGGCAGCGTACCCACGGCGAAGGTTTTCGGTGCACTCGACAATGCGGCAGCCCAACCGAATGATGGCGGCTTCCAGGGCCAGGTTCTGGTACCGCCCTCACAGCAGGAGCCGGGCGAAGACTATGTTCAGCAGGGCAGCGCCGCACCGCAGCCCCCGGCAGGCGATAACGCGATTGAGACCGTGTCTTTGCAGCCCGACGCCGCCACGCAGACCGAAACACCAGAATCGCTCTACGAACGCTCCAACGAGAGCCTGCTACGCCGCCAGTTCGGCGAGGCGGAGACGGGATTTTCAAATTTCCTGCAGAAATATCCGGACCACAGCCTCGCAGGCAGTGCCCAATACTGGCTGGGTGAGACCTATTACGCGCAGAACGACTACAAGCGCGCCGCCGCTAATTTCCTGCAGGGCTACAAGAAATACCCGACCAGCCGCCGCGCGCCTGACAGCCTGCTGAAGCTCGGCGTCTCGCTGAACCGCCTCGGCCAGGAAGAGCAGGCCTGCGCGGCCTTCGCCGCCGTAAGCACCGAGTATCCGAAGGCAGTGGATGCCCGAAAGCGCGCCCAGGCGGAAGCCAAGCGTGCCGGCTGCGCCTCCTGACATCGCGGCTGACTTTGCGCCGCTGGTGCCCGAGCGCCACGTGGCGCTGGCCGTTTCAGGCGGATCCGATTCAACAGCACTGATGCGCCTGGCGGCGGACTGGGCCCGAACCAACCATCCGGGACTTGAACTGACCGTGCTCACCGTTGACCACGGCCTCCGCGCCGGGGCGACAGCGGAAGCCGCGCGCGTTGGCCAGTGGGCCGCCGGTCTTGGGCTTGCCCATCATGTTTTGCGCTGGGTGGAGGAACCGAAGCCCGTTACCGGCATCCAGGCCCTGGCGCGCGCTGCCCGGTATGGTTTGATGGCGCAGTGGTGCCGGGCTCACGGCGCCACGGCGCTGCTCACCGCCCATACCCTCGACGACCAGGCCGAAACCGTGCTGATGCGCCTTGCCCGCACAACCAGCCCCGACAGTCTTGCGGGCATTCGCCCGGTTGGCGACTGGGAGGGCTTACGGCTGCTCCGGCCATTGCTTCGCGTCAAACGGCAATCTTTGCGCGATTGGCTCACCATTATTGATCAGGCGTGGATCGAAGACCCGTCGAACGAAGATGCCCGTTTCGAACGGGTGCGGGTGCGTCGCTCGCTTGCCACGATGGGCCCGCAGAGCAGCGAACGGCTGGCGACACTGGCCGACCGGTGTGCCCATGCAACCGCGCTTCTGGAACGCCTGGCGCGGCGCTGGATTTCACTGTCGCTTCGGGAACATGAGACCGGCATCTGCCATGTTGCGGTGGACGAGTTCCGCGGCTGTCCCGCTGCCTTGCAGGAGCATATCCTCGCCATCGTCATCGAACGCTATGGCGGCGGGCATTCGGTTCCTGAGGCTGAGGAATTGCGCCGCATCGCGCGTTGGGCTTGCAGTGCGGAGGGACCTGTGCGTTGCACGCTGGGGGGCGCCCTGTTGGGCCGCCGGAAGACCGGGTTCTGGGTAACGCGCGAATTTGCGCGCATCCCGGCTGACCCCGAAATTGTCCCTGAAACAGGTAAGTTATTGTGGGACAATCGTTTTTCTGTCGAAGCCGTGCCGGGTAGCAGGGTGACGGCCAGTGCCTCCCGGAAGCTTCCGGCGATCCCGGGCGTACCGGTCTATGCCCAGCGTGCCTGCCCATGGGTCGAGCAGCCGCCGGGGGCTCCGGCGCCGCGCGTCCGCTTCTTTCGCCTCAATTCGGCTGGCTGAGCAATTTACGCTAAGGCCATTCTTGGAAATACTTCGTACCCAACCTATGTTATTGGGCAATCTAGGGACTGAGTTGCCGTCCGCCGGTCTGGCTGGACGGCCATTTGTGAGGATCACGTGAACCAATTCCGCAATTTCGCCGTCTGGATCGTCATCGCGCTGCTGCTCTTCGCGCTGTTCAGCGTGTTCCAGGGTCAGGTCCGCAGCCCCTCGAGTTCCGAGCTCAGCTATTCCGAATTCCTCGACAAGGCGAATTCGGGTGCCATCCAGTCGATCGTGATCACCGGCGACAGCATCACCGGCAAGCTCTCCGACGGCAACAGCGTGCAAACCACCGGTCCCCTGATGTATTTCGAGGACCAGTTGAAGGAACTGCGCGGCAAGAACGTCTCCATCAGTTTCCGCACGGCGCAGAACGACTCTGTGCTGACCAACGCTCTCGTCTACTGGCTGCCCATGCTGCTGCTGATCGGCGTGTGGGTGTTCTTCATCCGCCAGATGCAGTCGGGCTCCGGCAAGGCCATGGGCTTCGGCAAGTCCAAGGCAAAGCTCCTCACCGAACGCCATGGCCGCGTGACCTTCGAGGATGTGGCCGGCGTCGAGGAAGCCAAGGACGACCTCGTTGAGATCGTCGACTTCCTGAAGGACCCGCACAAGTTCCAGCGTCTTGGCGGCAAGATTCCGAAGGGTGCGCTGCTCGTCGGCCCTCCGGGCACCGGCAAGACGCTGCTGGCACGCGCCATCGCGGGCGAGGCCAACGTGCCCTTCTTCACCATCTCGGGTTCTGACTTCGTCGAAATGTTCGTCGGCGTCGGCGCGTCCCGCGTACGTGACATGTTCGAGCAGGCGAAGAAGAACGCGCCCTGCATCATCTTCATCGACGAAATCGACGCCGTCGGCCGCCATCGCGGCGCAGGCCTCGGCGGTGGCAATGACGAGCGCGAACAGACGTTGAACCAGCTGCTCGTCGAGATGGACGGCTTCGAGGCAAACGAAGGCGTGATCCTCATCGCCGCCACCAACCGCCCCGACGTTCTCGACCCCGCGCTGCTGCGCCCCGGCCGCTTCGACCGCCAGATCGTGGTGCCGAACCCGGACGTGCAGGGCCGCGAGAAGATCCTCAAGGTGCACATGCGCAATGTGCCGCTGGCACCTGACGTCGACGCCAAGACCATCGCGCGCGGCACGCCGGGTTTCTCTGGCGCCGATCTCTCGAACCTCGTCAACGAAGCAGCCCTGCTTGCGGCGCGCCGCAACAAGCGCATCGTCACGCAGTCGGAATTCGAAGAGGCCAAGGACAAGGTGATGATGGGTGCGGAGCGCCGCTCCATGGCCATGTCCGAGGACGAGAAGCGGTTGACCGCCTATCACGAGGCAGGACACGCGCTGGTCGCGATGAACGTGCCGAAGTCCGATCCGGATCGGACTTCGGCACGTTCATCGCGACCAGCGCGTGTCCTGCCTCGTGATA
>NZ_JBAXGR010000027.1:0-44275 GCF_037139295.1 Aestuariivirga sp. | reverse complement strand
TCGTGGATGTTGCTTTTATCGTAGCTGCGGTAGCCATTCTGGTTGCGCGCGGGTGGCCGGATGAGACCAACTTCCTCGTAGTAACGGATCATCTTTGCGGACACGCCGGAAAGGTTTGCAGCGTCACCGATGTTCATGGCCTTTCCTCCTTGCGCCGATAGCCCCTCAGACGGAGCGCGTTGCTGACGACGAAGACGCTGGACAGCGCCATCGCCCCTGCCCCGATCATGGGCGAGAGCAGCGTGCCGTTGACCGGATAGAGCACGCCGGCGGCCACGGGTATGAGCAGCACGTTATATGCGAAGGCCCAGAACAGGTTTTCCTTGATGTTGCGGATCACCGCCTGCGAGAGGCCGATGGCGGTGGGCACGCCACGCAAGTCACCCGACATGAGGACGACATCCGCACTCTCGATGGCGATGTCCGTGCCGGTGCCGATGGCGATGCCGACATCGGCTGCGGCAAGGGCTGGCGCATCATTGATGCCGTCGCCCACGAAGGCGACGCGACCCTGGGCCCTGAGGCGTGCGACGGCCTCCACCTTGCCTTCGGGCAACACCTCGGCGACCACCTCGTCGATACCGAGCGTGCGCGCGATGGCCTCCGCGGTGCGGCGGTTGTCACCGGTGATCATCGCGACCTTGAGCCCCATGGCGTGGAGCGACGCGATGGCGGCAGGTGTGGTCGGCTTCACCGGATCGGCCACCGCGATGATGGCGGTGAGGCGGCCGTCGATGGCGGCATAGAGCGGCGTCTTGCCCTCGCTGCCGAGGCGCTCGGCGGTGGCGGCGAAGGACGAGACGTCGAGGCCGCGTTTCACCATGTAGCGGTCAGCCCCCACGGCGACCTCATGGCCCGAAACCTTCCCTTGCGCACCGAAGCCGGGGATGGCCTCGAAGCCTTCAACGGCTGGAACCGTGAGGCCCTTGGCCTTCGCGGCACTGACGATGGCCGCGGCGATGGGATGTTCGGACGGGCTCTCGACGGATGCGATGAGAGCCAGCGCTTCATCAGGCAGCAGGCCCTCGACCTCGAAGTCGGTGAGTTCCGGGCGGCCTTCGGTAAGGGTGCCGGTCTTGTCCACTGCGACCACCTGCACGTCACGCAAGGCCTGCAGGGCTTCTCCCTTGCGGAACAGGATGCCGAGTTCGGCGGCGCGGCCGGTGCCGACCATGATGGAGGTGGGTGTTGCAAGCCCCATGGCGCAGGGACAGGCGATGATGAGCACGGCCACCGCATTGACGAGGCCGAATGTGAGCGCGGGCGATGGCCCGAAGACGAGCCACACGAGGAAGGTGAGTGCGGCCACCGCCATGACGGCGGGCACGAACCAGGCGGTGATGCGATCGACCAGCGCCTGGATGGGAAGCTTCGCCCCTTGCGCCTGCTCCACCATGCGGATGATCTGGGCGAGCAGCGTATCAGCGCCAACCTTGGTGGCGCGATAGGTGAAGCTGCCGGTCTTGTTGATGGTGCCGCCGACGACCTCTGCGCCCTGCTCCTTCACCACGGGAACCGGCTCGCCGGTGATCATCGATTCATCGACGAAGGAATGGCCCGCCACCACCACGCCATCGACCGGCAGCCGGTCACCCGGGCGCACCTGCACCACGTCGCCGGCGATCACCTGGTCGAGCGGCAGTTCGACGATTTCGCCATTGCGCTCGACGCGCGCCGACTTGGCCTGAAGCCCCACGAGCTTGGCCACCGCCGCACTGGTGCGGCCCTTGGCGCGTGCTTCCAGCAGGCGGCCCAGCAGGATGAGCGTGACGATGACGGCGGAGGCCTCGTAATAGACATTCGCTGTACCCTCCGGCAGCAGAGACGGCCAGAAGGTGGCGACGACCGAATAGCCCCAGGCGGCGGTGGAGCCGAGCACCACCAGCGAGTTCATGTCGGGCGCCAGCTTCAGCAGGTTGGGCACGCCCTTTTGATAGAAGCGCAGGCCGGGGCCGAACTGCACGATGGTGGCGAGCACGAAATAGACGACATAAAGCGTGAAGCGATCCAGCCCGTGCAGCCAGTGACCGACGGCGGGAATGAGATGGCCGCCCATTTCCATCACGAAAAGCGGCAGGGTGAAGACGGCGGCGATGAGGAAGTCGCGCTTCAGCTTCCTGTACTCTTCATCCTTTGCCGCCTGGTGCGCATCCGCGTCGACATGGTCGAGGCGGCGCGGCGCATAGCCCGCCTTGCGGATGGCGGCCTCGATGGCGGAGAGCGGCGTTCCGGCGACGAGCTTCACCGTGGCGCGCTCGGTGGCGAGGTTGACGGCGGCGGAGACGACACCCGGCACGCCGTCGATTGCCTTCTCCACGCGGCGCACGCAGGAGGCACAGGTCATGCCTTCGACGCCGAGATCGATGGTCTGGCTCGCCACGTCATAGCCAGCAGCCTTGATGGCGGCGATCACGGCTTCCGATGTTGCCGGTTCAGACAGCCGCACATCAGCCCGCTCGGTGGCGAGGTTGACGGAGGCGCTTTCCACGCCCGGCACGGCGGCAATGGCCTTCTCCACCCGGCGCACGCAGGAGGCGCAGGTCATGCCCTCGACGGGGAAGCTCTGGAGTGGCCGTGGCGTGATCTGGTTCACGGTCGTCCTTTCAGTGCCTCCCCTGCAAAACGCGTCTTCTCCCGCTTCTTCAGCGGGAGAGGACGACAGGAAGGCATGAGTTGTCATATGGACCTTCCAATGATGGGAAGGTCAAGGGGCGTGTTCGAGCCGCGAGTGTACACGCCCTGCAGCGCGATCCAGCTGAAAGTCTCAATCCAAGCTTCGAGAGAACCCGCTCTGGTCACCGGTGGCTGGCCTTGTTCGACAGCTGCCCAGTCGCAACGGGGCCCCCGCGCCAACGCTCGATTCCCGAGACAGTCCCTCCCCTGACCCCATGCATCCCGGCGGAGAATAGCTTCGGACCCGGCGAAACTGCTGATTTCCGCCAAGGATCGAAACTTATCGGAAAATCTATAAAAGGTTGTAAAGCATCACTAATAAAACCTCAGGATGTATCTCGCGCGAGGTGATACCAAGAGCGTGCTGACGATCCACACCACCCTGGTGACGCAGCGTCGACGTGATCCGAGTTCGGGCAAGAGAACCGCAAGGCTCGATTGTCCGGAGATGCAAGAGACCGATTGGTCAGGAGTTCGCCATGGCAAGAAAGGTTCGCAGACACGCCGTCATCGCTCTCGTTGCCCTGTGCGGGGCGGCGTTGCCCTTCGCCGGAGCAGCGCACGCCTCGCCGAGCAGCCTGATTGCCGGTGCAACATCCACGTCCATTGCCTCCGACAGCCAGACGGGGGTCAACGCGATCGTGAGAAATGTCGATGGCACGATCTACGATGGTGCGCCGCTGCAGGTTACCTTTTCATCGAACTGTGCGTCCGCCGGGCTGGCCAGGCTAGGGTCGTCTGCCGAGACGATCCATGGCATCGCGTCGGTCACCTACCAACCCTCAGGCTGCGCGGGACTTGATCAGGTCACGGCCACGGTGGCGGGCAGTCCTGGCCTTGTCTCCGCCGTCTCGATCTATGTGACGAGCCAGAAGAGCCTGTCCACAAGAGGTCTCGTCGGTCGTTCGATCTTTTTCGACACGTCGCTGTCTGCTTCCGGAACCATGTCCTGCGCGAGTTGCCATGCGCCTGCCAACAATTACCACGCACCAACCACCACGCAGACACCGCTGGGCGGAGCATCCGCCCAGGCCGTTGGCTTTCGAGCGGCGCCAACTGCCTCCTACATGGCCTTCATGCCGCCCTTCAGGTGGCTGAAGCCCGGGACCAGGGGGACAGTCGGCAGGCTTGGCACCCCGCATGCCGGCCTGATGTGGGACGGCCGTGCACCGACCCTCGCAGACCAGGCGCGCGGCCCCTTCACCGAACCGCATGAAATGGCCAATGCCAACAACAGAAGCGTCATGAACAAGATGCTGGCGCGGCCATATCTGGCGGCCTTCGTGAACGCCTACGGGCGCATTTCGCCCAGCAGCAACCCGGATGTGATTGTCGCGCGCATGGCCGACGCAGTGGCGATATTCGAGCGGGAAGACCTGTCCTTCCGGCCATTCACCAGCAAGTATGACAGGGCCCAGGCAGGACAGGCTTCTCTCACGCCGCAAGAACAGAACGGCCAGGCATTGTTCTTTGATCCCACCAGAGGCGGATGTGCGGGCTGCCACAGTTCGGTCGGGGCCAAACAGGCAGCCAGCGTTCCGCAGTTTTTCAGCGATCAGTCATATCGCGCGATCGGTGTGCCGCGGAACTGGAACCTGCCCTACAACAGGGATTCCCTCGCCCTCCAGGCTCTTTCCGATCTTGGACGCTCATGGCTTGCCAATGGAGCAGCCGCCGGGGCTCCCCACGCCTATTACGATCTCGGTGTCTGCGGGCCCTTCCGCCGCGATTCCGTGCTCGATCCGGGCCTGTGCGGAATGTTCAGGGTTCCGATACTGCGCAACGTGGCGCTGAAGCATTCCTATGAGCACAATGGCGTGTTCGGAACACTGTTCGAGGTGGTCAACTTCTACAACAACCGGGAAGCCAACCCGTCACAGATCTACCTCACGCAGTCAGGCGCGGCAGATGCCAAGTACAATGACCTGCCTGTCCAGTTTCAGGGTAACATCGAGCAGAGAGCTCCGTTCCGGCCGCTCCCCACCGGACAGCCGCGGCTGAGCCAGCAGGACGTCCGCGACATCGTCGCGTTCATGTGCACCCTGACGGACGGCTATGATGTCAACAGACCAGAGGCCTATAACATGCCCGCCCAGTGCCGGGCAGTGCAGAGATAGGCCCCGCCCGGCGGTCCCAGACATCGAAGGACGACATCATCGACCCGCCAACGTCTGCCGCGGTCATTGGCGCGCAGGTTCCCTTCGCGTGGGCCGCCTGTTTCACCGGCGGCCGCGCCTTCCTGTTCACGTCGCACCAGAGGTTCAGCGCGACAGTGGACGTGTTCCTGGCCGACCGGCGGAATTGATCCCGATCATTGCGCCGCCGCAGCATTTACACGAATGGAGAGTTGGCAGCAGTTTCCGGCATGCCTGCCCCACATATTGGAACCCTTGGAGATCATCATGAACATCGCCTCGTCCTGGCGTGCGGTTTGCGCTACCTCGCTCGCCGCCCTCATGGCTGCCATCGCCGGGCCGGCATCGGCCTGCACCGCGCTGATGATCACTGACGCGAATGGCGTGGCCTATAGCGGCAAGACCATGGAGTATTCCGAGCCCATTCCGCTGGCCATGACCTACATGCCGGCGGGCACCAAGGTCGTGTCGCTCGCCGCCGACGGTTCTGACGGCATGAGCTTCACCACAAAATACCCCGTGCTGGGCGGCGCCACGCCTCTGGCACTGCAGCCCGGCGCGCACCAGGGCATGATGGTGGAGGCGGCGAATGACCAGGGCCTCTCGGTCAGCACCAACCAGCTGAACGGCAGCCAGACTCCCGCCGACTTCGGCGGCGACAAGACGATGCAGCTTGCAGCGACGGACTTGTCCAACTGGGCGCTCGGCAGCTTCGCCACCGTGGCGGAACTGAAGGCCGCGCTGGCCAGCGGCGAGATGAAGGTGTGGCTGCCCAAGCTCGCTTTCGTGGGCGGCGTGGAAATGCCCATGCACTACATCTATTTCGACAAGACGGGCGAAGGCATCGTCATCGAGTTCATGGGCGGCAAGATGAACGTGTATGACAACCCGGTTGGCGTGGTGACCAATGGCCCCGAGTTCCCCTGGCACCTCGCCAACCTCAACAACTATGCCTTCCTCAGCAACAAGGACAAAAACGACGGCCAGTTCGGCAAGCTGAAGGTGACGGCACCTGACAGCGGAGATGCGCTGGCGGGATTGCCATCGAGCCAGATTTCCTACGCCCGCTTCGTGAAGGCTGCCTATTACACGACCTATGTAAAGAAGGCGAAAAATGCGGACGAGGCGGTGGTGACGCTTGCCCACATCCTCAACAACTTCGACCGGCCTTATGACCTTTCCGCCGACCCGGCGGGCACCGCGGGCGACGGCCCCGCCATGTGGGACACCTCCTCCGAGGTGACGGTCTTCACCTGGATGAACGACAAGGCGCGCAACCGCTATTACCTGCGCACCATCGATGCGATGAACTTCACGACCTTCGACATCGACAAGCTGGCCGTGCTGAAGAAACCGGTCTCGGTGGACTTCACCAAGATCGCGAACCAGCCCGACGGCACGCAGATGCTGCTGGACGCGGCGGGCAACTGATGCGGCGGGTTGCTTAAGGTCCTCTCCCGCATCGCGGGAGAGGAACGGGACCCGACGAAGTCGGGGAAGGTGAGGGAACGCGGGCGCCGACGCGAATGCGTTGCGTGCCGACCCTCATCTCCCCGTTTCGTTCCGAAACGGGTCCCTTCTTCTCCCGCTGAGGAAGCGGGAGAAGACATCACGCCCCTTGACCTTTCCACGTTGGCAAGGCCCATGTGATGTGGCAGGCGCGAGCAAGGTTGCGCCTTTACCCAACCGTCATATACTGCACACAAACTGCAACAAAAGGCCGTCGTGATCTCTTGATGCTGCCCTTCGAGAAGCGTTTTCTGACCCTGACACTGGCCATTGCCGGGGCGATCATGCTCGCCCTGCTGGCGCTGTGGCTGCCGGCGTGGCGCGGCCCCGCGCTGGCAGGACTGGTGGTCACTGGCCTGCTGTCGCTGATCGGCATGCGTGACCTGGTCCAGACCCGGCACGCGGTGCTGCGCAACTATCCGATCATCGGGCACCTTCGCTTCCTGCTGGAGAACATCAGGCCCGAGATCCGGCAGTATTTCTTCGAGGACGACAAGAGCGGCATGCCCTTTCCGCGCGACAAGCGCGCCATCGTCTATCAGCGGGCCAAGAACCAGCTCGACAAGCGGCCCTTCGGCACCCACTACAATGTCTACGAAGACAATTTCGAATGGCTGCACCACTCGATCGCGCCGAAGTCCCCGGCGACCATGGGCTTCCGCCTGACGATCGGCGGACCGGCCTGCAGCAAGCCTTATGACGCCTCGGTGTTCAACATCTCGGCAATGAGCTTCGGCGCGCTGTCGTCCAACGCCATCCGGGCGCTGAACCGTGGCGCCAAGCTTGGCGGCTTCGCGCATGATACCGGCGAAGGTGGCGTCAGCCCCTATCACCGCGAGGCCGGCGGCGACCTGATCTGGGAGATCGGCTCGGGCTACTTCGGTTGCCGGGGGGCCGATGGCAGCTTCGACCCGGAAAAATTCGCGGCGGCAGCCAGCGACCCGCAAATCAAGATGATCGAGGTGAAGCTGAGCCAGGGCGCCAAGCCCGGTCATGGCGGCGTGCTGCCCAAGGCCAAGATCACGCCGGAGATCGCGGCGATCCGTGGCGTGCCGATGGACCGCGACTGCGTGTCGCCCGCCTGCCATTCCGCCTTCTCGAGCCCGGTGGGGCTGCTTGAATTCCTCGACCGTCTGCGCGCACTTTCCGGCGGCAAGCCGGTTGGCTTCAAGCTGTGCATCGGCCACCCATGGGAGTTCCTCGGCATCGTCAAGGCGATGGTGGAGACGGGGCTCCGGCCGGACTTCATCGTGATCGACGGCAAGGAGGGCGGCACCGGGGCGGCACCGCTCGAATTCATGGATCACCTTGGCATGCCATTGCGCGACGGGCTGTCCTTCGCCCATGCCGCGCTCGTCGGCGCCAACCTGCGCAGCGAGATCAAGCTCGGCTGTGCAGGCAAGATCATTTCCGGCTTCGACATGGCGCGCGTGATGGCGCTGGGCGCTGACTGGTGCAATGCCGCGCGCGGCTTCATGTTCGCCGTCGGCTGCATCCAGGCGCAGCATTGCCACACCGGCGCCTGCCCCACGGGTGTCGCCACCCAGGACCCGATGCGTCAGCGCGCGCTCGACGTTCCCGACAAGGCGGAGCGCGTGGCGCGCTTCCACCAGGACACAGTGAAGTCGCTGGCCGAGATCATCGCCGCAGCAGGGCTCGACACGCCGAAGCAACTCAGGCCGCAACACATCATGCGGCGCGGTGCGGACGGACGCATTCACGACTTCAGCCAGATCTACCCTGCCCTGCAACCGGGCGAACTGCTGAGCGGCGCCAAGAACACGCTGTTCGAGGCGCCGTGGAGGCTGGCATCCAGCACCCATTTCGCGCCGGTGCCGGAAGGCGTCTAACCGGCCTTGTTGCCCTTGGCGGGGGTGTTGTCCGCAGCGGCCTGCTTGTCCTCGGCTTCGACTTCCTCCCGGGCCTTGACCCAGTGCATCAGGGCATGGCCATCCGGGCGGCCATCGCGCTCCCAGATCATGTAAGCGCGCTCGCGGATGCGCGCAGCCTGCGGATGCTCATCCTTCTCGTCGGTCATGTCGCCTGCTCCTCGAACCGATCGTCGGTTTCCGTCACATGGTTGGCCGTCTCATGCGACGGCTTTGCAACAGAGCTTGACCTTCCGACGTTGGCAAGCCCCATGTGATGTGGCAGGCAAGTGCCAAGAGGAGATCACGACGATGAAGTTCAACGTTCCTGACATGACCTGCGGCCACTGCGTGGCGACCATCACCAGGGCGGTGAAGGCGGTTGACCCCGCTGCCGAGGTGAAGGCCGACCTGGCGGGCAAGACCGTGACGGTGGAGAGCGCCATGCCGGCCGCCACGGTGGCCAAGGCGCTGGACCAGGCGGGGTATGCGAATACCGGGGCTTGACGCCGCCTCCACTCAGCATCGCCGGGCATGATGGTTTGGGGAGCGCGTGGCGCCACCCACCCCGGCGCGAAATGTGGGACAATCGTCACCCATTCCCCATATAGTCGCTGGCGCTTGCCTCGACGGGGGCGAATTCTTGGAGATCACGTGCAGCAGGACGTTCCACCGGACTACGACGGCGGCCTTCACGGCCCGCAGAAGCCGGCCCGGCTTTCGGACATCGTCCGGTCGATGGACACAAGCGAGGACACCACCATCGGCGACCTGGCGGATTCGCTGGGCGAACGGGCCTTCGGTGCGCTGATGTTCATTTTCGCGGTCCCCAATGCGATCCCGACGCCGCCCGGCACCTCGGCGATCCTCGGGCTGCCGCTGGTCATCCTTACATGGCAGGTGCTGGTGGGGCGGCAGTCGCTGTGGCTGCCGGAGGTGGTGCGAAAGCGCCGCATCTCCAAGGAAATGCTGCACAGTTTCGTGAGCAAGGTGACGCCCATCATGGCAAAGCTCGAGCGCGTGCTGAAGCCCAGGCTGGGCTTCATCGTCAGCTCCAACCTGGCCGAGCGGCTGATCGGCCTCGTGGCCTTTCCGCTGGCGCTGATCCTGTTCCTGCCCATTCCTTTCGGCAATATTCCGCCCGCCGCCGCCATCGCCTGTCTGGCGCTGGGCCTGGCCGAGCGCGATGGTCTGGCGGTGATCTTGGGCTATGTTCTGTCAGCCGCCTCGGTGGCGATCCTCGCGGCCGTATCCTCCGCCCTCTATGCGGCGGTGGTGGCCTTCATCACCACGCTGTTCGGGGGATAGGGGCCACAAGCTTCCCCTCACCCGCATATCCTGCTATCCGGCCTCATCCGTTCAGGTTTGCAAGGAAGTTTTGCCCGTGTCCTCCCCCGTCCTCACCGTCATGACCGCCGCCGTACGCAAGGCGGCCCGCACCCTGCAGCGCGACTATGGCGAACTTGCCAACCTGCAGGTGTCGCAGAAGGCGCCTGGCGACTATGTCACCGCCGCCGACCAGAAGGTCGACAAGTTCCTGCGCGAGGAACTCGCTAAGGCGCGCCCCGGCTATGCCTTCCTGACGGAGGAGACGGGTGCGGTTCCCGGCACCGACCCGGAGCACCGCTTCATCATCGACCCGATCGACGGCACGATGAACTTCATGCACTCGGTGCCGTTCTTCGCCATCACCATGGCGCTGGAGCGCAAGGGCGAGCTGGTGGCGGCCATCACCTACAACCCGATCACCGATGAAATGTATTCCGCCGAAAGGGGCGGCGGCGCCTTCCTCAACAACAAGCGCATGCGCGTGGCCCAGCGCCGCGACATCCATGACACGCTGGTGAGCTATGAAGTTCCGCACCGCGGCGGCCAGGAGCTGCCGCTGTCACGCGCCGAGATCTCGGTGCTGCAGGCGCGCGTCGTCGGCATTCGCGGCACCGGCTCGGCGGCGCTCTCACTGGCCTATGTGGCGGCGGGGCGCTTCGACGCCATGGTCTGCCGCAACATCAAGGCCTGGGACATGGCGGCGGGCATCCTGCTGGTGAGGGAAGCGGGCGGCTTCGTGGCCGATCCCGACGGCGACAAGAACCCGATGGAGAGTGGCAACATCCTCGCCACCAATGCCGACCTCCTGCCGCAATTCAAGGACGCGCTGAGCAAGGCGCGGGAGAAGTAAACCCACGACACGGAGAACACCATGACCGACCTTCACTGGAAGTCAGCGGCAAAGCTCGTGAAGGGCTATGCCAAGAAAAAGTTCTCCCCCGTCGAGGTGGCCAATGCCTGCCTCGCCCAGATCGAGCGGCATGACAAGCAACTGAACGCCATGGTGGCCGTTCACGCGGAAGAAGCCCTCGCGCAGGCCAAGGCCAGCGAGAAGCGCTGGATGAAGGCCGAGCCGCAGGGACCCGTCGACGGCGTTCCCACCCTCATCAAGGACCTGCTGCTGGTGCGCGGCTGGCCGACGCTGCGCGGCTCGCGCACGGTGGACAAGAACCAGCCGTGGGACCAGGACGCGCCGAGCGTTGCCCGCCTGCGCGAATGTGGCGCGGTGTTCCTCGGCAGCACGACGACGCCGGAATTCGGCTGGAAGGGAGTGACAGATTCGCCCTTGACCGGCATCACGCGCAACCCGTGGGACACGACGAAAACTCCCGGCGGCTCGTCGGGCGGTTCATCCGCTGCGGCCGCCGCGGGCTATGCGCCCTTGACGCTCGGCACCGATGGCGGTGGCTCGATCCGCATTCCGGCGGGCTTCTCCGGCATCTTCGGGCACAAGCCGTCCTTCGGGCGGGTGCCGGCCTATCCGCTGTCGCCCTTCGGTACGGTGGCGCATGTGGGGCCGATGACCCGCAGCGTGGAAGATGCCTGCCTGATGATGAACGTCATCTCCCAGCCCGATGCGCGCGACTGGACCGCGCTGCCGTGGGACGGCATCGACTACACGGCGAAACTGGAAAAGGGCGTGAAGCACCTGCGGATCGCATATAGCCCGACACTGGGCTACGTCGACGTCGACCCCGAGATCGCCAAGCTGGTGAAGAATGCCGTCAAGGTGCTCGAGGAACTGGGCGCCGAAGTGGTGGAGGTCGACCCCGGCTTCGCAGACCCTGCCGCCTGTTTCCGGGTGCTGTGGTGGTGCGGTGCGCGGGCGCTGCTCGGCAAGCTTCCCGACGACAAGAAGAAGCTGCTCGACCCGGCACTGGCCGACGTGGTGGAGCAGTCGATGTCGATCAGCCTCGATGACTATCAGGACGCCGTGAAGGCGCGAGGCGTTCTGGGCAGCCAGATGCGGCAGTTCATGGAAGACTACGACCTGCTGGTGACGCCCACGCTTCCCATCCCCGCATTCGAGGCCGGCAAGCTGGCGCCTGCCGCCCCCGACAACACGGGTAAATGGGTGAACTGGACGCCCTTCAGCTATCCCTTCAACCTGACGCAGCAGCCTGCGGCGAGCGTGCCCTGCGGCTTTACGCAGAAGGGCCTGCCCGCCGGCCTGCACCTGGTCGGGCGCATGTTCGATGAGAGGACAGTGCTGAACGCCGCCCACGCCTATGAACGTGCCACCGCCTGGCACAAGACCAGGCCTCCAGGCTGTTGATCCAGAACGCCTTTAGGCGGCGTGCTGGTGCTCGATCCGTGAGATTTCGTCCTTGAGCTTGAGTTTCTTGCGCTTGAGTGCGGCAATTTCCGCGTCGGATGACGCCGGATGGTTGATGGCGTCTGCGAGGGCGGCCTCGAGGGCCTTATGCTTTGCCTGCAGTTCGCCAAGATGCGCTTGAATGCTCATGCGATCCTCCACTGTTTGCCGATGGATTGACACCATCATTACACAGAGTTGGGGGCTTGTCGAACGCTCGCAAAGGGCCTTAGTGAAGAAACACCAAAAACAAATTCGTAAACTGTTGGGGACGGAATGCCGAAGCTGGACTTGATACAGGAGGTGCAGTTGCGCACCCAGCTGCAGAACCTGATCCAGCAGCACAGGGACCTCGACACCGCGATCGATTCCCTGACCGAGACCGGCACCGGCGACCAGCTGCAGCTGCGCCGTCTCAAGAAGATGAAGCTGGACATCAAGGACAAGATCCAGTCCATCGAGAACATACTCATCCCCGACATCATCGCCTGAGGACCAGACCCCCGTGACCACATCCCCCGTCGCCATCATCATGGGCAGCCAGTCCGACTGGGCCACCATGAAGCACGCCGCCGAAACCCTCGACAAGCTGGGCATCGCGCACGACGACCGCATCGTCTCCGCCCACCGCACACCCAAGCGCCTCTATGACTTCGCCACCACGGCGCGCGACAAGGGCTTCAAGGTGATCATCGCAGGCGCGGGCGGTGCCGCCCACCTGCCCGGCATGGCAGCCTCCATGACCTCGCTTCCCGTGTTGGGCGTGCCGGTCGAATCCAAGGCGCTGTCGGGCCAGGACTCGCTTCTCTCCATCGTGCAGATGCCGGCGGGCATCCCGGTGGGAACACTCGCCATCGGCAAAGCTGGTGCCGTCAACGCCGCGCTGCTGGCGGCGAGCGTGCTCTCGCTCAACGACCCCGCTCTCTCCAAGCGCCTTGATGCCTTCCGGGCGGAGCAGACGGCTGCCGTGGCCGAGCGCCCGAAGGACGAGGCATGAAGAAGATCACATCTCCCCTGCCGCCTGGCTCCACCGTCGGCATCCTCGGCGGCGGGCAGCTGGCCCGCATGCTGGCGCTGGCGGCGGGACGCCTTGGGCTCGACTGCCACATCTATGCACCCGAGGCCGACAGCCCTGCCTTCGCTGTCTCCGCCGCGAAGACGGTGGCGGCCTATGACGACTTCACGGCGCTGGAGGCCTTCGCCAAGGCAGTGGACGTCGTCACCTATGAGTTCGAGAACGTGCCGGGCGACACGGCGGGCTTCCTCGACGCGCTGGTGCCGGTGGCACCGGGTGTGGCGGCACTGAAGACGGCGCAGGACCGGATCGCGGAAAAGACCTTCATCACCGGCTTGAGCATTCCCGTCGCCCCCTTTGCCGAGGTCTCCGACCTCGCCTCGCTGGAGGCCGCACTGGCCCGCATCGGGCGGCCCGCGGTTCTGAAGACGAGGCGCTTCGGCTATGACGGCAAGGGCCAGACCAAGATCCATGACGGCACGGACCCGGCGGCCGCCTTCGCCGAGATCGGCCGCCAGCCGGCCGTGCTCGAGGGCTTCGTGAGCTTCGAGAAGGAAATCTCGGTGATCGCGGCGCGCAGCTGGTCGGGCGAAGTGAGGGTCTATGACGTTCCCGAAAACCACCACGAGAACCACATCCTGAAGACCTCGACGGTTCCGGCGCGGATCTCCCCCGCCGTGGCCAGCACGGCCATGGACTTCGGCAGCCGCATCATCGCGGCGCTGGATTATGTGGGGGTGATCGGCGTCGAGATGTTCGTGGCCGGAGACAGCGTGATCGTCAACGAGATCGCGCCCCGCGTGCATAATTCCGGGCACTGGACCATGGATGCCTGCGCGGTTTCGCAGTTCGAGCAGCACATTCGGGCGGTTTGCGGCTGGCCGCTGGGGGCACCTGAGCGCTATGCCGACGTCGTTATGACCAACCTCCTGGGCGATGAGGCCAACCGCTGGCAGGAACTGGCCGCCGAACCCCGGGTGCACGTCCACCTCTATGGCAAGCGGGAGTCCCGGCCGGGCCGCAAAATGGGCCATTTCAACAGGATCACCCCTCGACAGGCCTGAGACTCTATGCTAATCCGCCGCCCACGCTGAGGGACCTTGGAGGCCCTCTTAACAACCCAACCCTGTTTGCAGAGGTAGAACTTGCAAGTCGTAGTCCGCGATAACAACGTCGATCAGGCCCTCAAGGCGCTCAAGAAGAAGATGCAGCGTGAGGGGATTTTCCGCGAGATGAAGCTGCGCGGAGCCTACGAGAAGCCCTCCGAGAAGAAGGCCCGCGAAAAGGCCGAGGCCGTGCGCCGCGCCCGCAAGCTGCAGCGCAAGAAGCTGCAGCGCGAAGGCCTGCTGCCGATGCCGAAGAAGGTCGAGCTTCCCGGCCGCGGCCCGCGCCCCCAGTAATTCCCGATCCCGGTTCGCCGGTTAAAGGGCTGCTTCCCCCGGGAGCGCGGCCCTTTTCAATTGTGGCAGCCGCCGCAATTGCCCCAAACTAAACACAACCTACCACAAACTGGTTACAAGACCGTCCTACGGTTGGACAGATCGTCCCCTAGATTTCGATCATCAACGAGATCGAGAGAGGGGAAATAACATGATCCGATACGCTTTTGTCCTGCTCGGCGCCGTGGGCACCTTCGCTGCTGCCGCCGCCTTCCAGGAAGCGCCCGCCGGCACCCCCGCCGCGGAAGCCGTCCCCGTGCTCAACCAGACCGTCATCGAGAAGAACAGCCCGTTCCCGGTGCTGGGCCCGCTGGTGGTCACCGAGTGCAAGCTCGACGACTGCTCTGACGTTCCTAACGGATAATTCATGCGGCGCCGCCCGAAACGGCATTGAATAATGACATTCTGCTCCCAACATGTTGACCATCACCAGGCAGTACTTCCCCCCCATCCCCTGCAAACACTGCCTGTACCTCAACCCCGGTCGCCAACTGCGCCGGGGTTTTTTTCTCACCCTCGACATGGTTTCGAAAAACTTAACGGGTGTGACGCGCATTACAGTCAGCACCCGGAGCGTGGCCTACAAACGGACCATCAAGACGGACCGGAGAGACGGACATGAAGCGCACCACCCTTTACCTGCTGATCGCCCTGGGCACTGCCGCAAGCGCGCTCGCTTCGGTGTCGCCCAAGGAAGTAACACAGATCGAACCCGCCTCGGCCAACGAGACGGTGATCGAAAAGAACCAGGCCTTCCCGCTGGTGGGACCGTTCACCGTTCAGGAATGCATCAACGACGACTGCACGCTGCTTCGCAGCTGACGATTTCCCTGGGCGGCCACTTCCCCCCATCCCCTGCAAAACGGCCTCCCACAACTTGGCGGCCCCGGGTCAACTCTCCCCGGGCCACCATTTCTCCTCACCGAAACCAATCCCTCCAACGGACGTTCTCCTGAACGGAGCAAGGCAATGAAGACGCTGACCACATCGATCATCCTGAGCGCGATGTTCCTCTCCGCGGGAGCTTTCGCCAGCTCCAACCGCGGCGTGCAGCCGGTCATCGTCTCGGAGGCGAACCCCGCGAACGTCACCGTCGTCACAAAGAACGCGGCATGGCCGCCGGCCGGGCAGATCTCGGTCGAGCCCTGCAGCCGCGCCCGCTGCTTCGCCATCTGACAAGAGGACAAGGGACATGCGCGCGCTGCTAGCCGGACTTGCGCTTCTGACGCTTCTTTCCCAGGCACAGGCCTCCGAGGTGCGGAACTACTTCACGCCGGAACTGGATGGGCAGCGCATCAACGCCTGCCTCGCCACTGGCGCCTGCGGCAAGCCGGCGGCGGACGCCTTCTGCAAGGTCGAGGGCTATGACCAGGCCATGCTGTTCCAGCGCGAGCGGTCAGCTTCGGCCCGCACCATCGATTCGGACAAGATCTGCGACGGCGACTGCACCGCCTTCAGGCAGGTGAAGTGCTTCACCGAACGGAGCGATCTGCAGGTGGCCAAGACGGCGCTCTGACAGGGCACCTACAATCACTTTCCAGGGCGTCATCCCGGCGAAGGCCGGGATGACGCCCTGATTTGAAGGGTAGGCTTGGGGCCAAGGAAATTCCACTGGTCCACAGGCGGGCCGATTGGGCTTGGAATCTCCTTCATCAGTGTGTAGGAAAACCCAAATTCGGGTTCCCCTCACATGCCAAAACGCGACGACATCAAATCCATCCTCATCATCGGGGCTGGACCGATCATTATCGGCCAGGCTTGCGAGTTCGACTATTCCGGCACCCAGGCCTGCAAGGCCCTGAAGGCCGAGGGCTACCGCATCATCCTGGTCAATTCCAATCCGGCCACCATCATGACGGACCCGGACCTGGCGGATGCCACCTACATCGAACCGATCACGCCGGAAGTCGTCGCCCGCATCATCGAGAAGGAGCGCCCTGACGCGCTGCTCCCTACCATGGGCGGCCAGACGGCGCTGAACACGGCACTCTCGCTCAACAAGATGGGCGTTCTCGAGAAGTATGGCGTCGAGCTGATCGGCGCCAAGGCAGACGCCATCGACAAGGCGGAAGACCGCGAACTGTTCCGCGAGGCCATGAAGAAGATCGGCCTCGACACGCCGAAGTCGATGCTGGCCAACGCCTCCGACGCCAAGGACGCCGACAAGGATTTCTACGCCGCCGAAATGGCGCGGCTGATGGAATCAGGCGGCGACATCGAGGCCTTCGAGAAGCAATGGGCCGCGCAGGAGCCGGAGCGCCAGCGCAACTATCGCAACCGCGCCATGGTCGAGGCCTTCGAGGCCATGCTGGAAGTGGGCCTGCCCTGCATCATCCGCCCGTCCTTCACGCTGGGCGGCACCGGCGGCGGCATTGCCTATAACCGCGAGGAATTCTTCGACATCGTCGAGAAGGGCCTCGACGCTTCCCCCACGGCGGAAGTGCTGATCGAAGAGTCGGTGCTGGGCTGGAAGGAATATGAGATGGAAGTGGTCCGCGACACGGCGGACAACTGCATCATCATCTGCTCGATCGAGAACGTCGACCCGATGGGCGTTCACACGGGTGACTCGATCACCGTGGCGCCGGCGCTGACGCTGACGGACAAGGAATACCAGATCATGCGCAACGCCTCGATCGCGGTGCTGCGCGAGATCGGCATCGAGACGGGCGGATCGAACGTGCAGTTCGGCGTGAACCCCGCCGATGGCCGCCTCGTCGTCATCGAGATGAACCCGCGCGTGTCACGCTCCTCCGCCCTTGCATCGAAGGCCACCGGCTTCCCCATCGCCAAGGTCGCGGCCAAGCTTGCGGTGGGCTACACGCTCGACGAGCTGGCCAATGACATCACGGGTGGTGCGACACCCGCCGCCTTCGAGCCGACCATCGACTACGTGGTCACCAAGATTCCGCGCTTCGCCTTCGAGAAGTTCCCCGGCGCATCCAACAACCTCACCACCGCCATGAAGTCGGTGGGTGAGGTGATGGCCATTGGACGCAGCTTCCAGGAATCGATGCAGAAGGCGCTGCGCGGCCTCGAGACGGGCCTCACCGGCTTCAACGAAGTCGAGATTGCCGGTGCCGGCGAAGGCGACGACAAGAACGCCATTCGCGCCGCACTCGGCACACCCACGCCCGACCGGCTGCTGAAGATCGCGCAGGCCTTCCGCATGGGCGCCACCGTCGCGCAGGTGTTCGACTCCTGCAAATACGAGCCGTGGTTCCTCCGCCAGATCGAAGAGGTCGTGCAGACGGAAGAGAAGATCAGGGAGCGCGGGCTTCCGAAGGATGCCGTGAACCTGAAGAAGCTCAAGTCCATGGGCTTCTCGGACGAGCGGCTGGGCGAACTCGTCGGGCTGTCGGAAGACAAGGTGCGCAAGCATCGCCACAAGCTGAACGTGCGCCCGGTGTTCAAGCGCATCGACACCTGTGCGGCCGAATTTGCATCACCCACCGCCTACATGTATTCGACCTATGATGCCGAGGACGAGGCACGGCCTTCCGATCGGCAGAAGATCATCATCCTCGGCGGCGGGCCCAACCGCATCGGCCAGGGCATCGAATTCGACTACTGCTGCTGCCATGCCTGCTTCGCGCTGCATGACGCAGGCTATGAATCGATCATGGTCAACTGCAACCCCGAGACGGTGTCGACCGACTACGACACCTCCGACCGCCTCTACTTCGAGCCGCTGACCGCCGAGGACGTGCTGGAGATCATCCACACGGAGCAGAAGAACGGGACGCTGAAGGGTGTCATCGTGCAGTTCGGCGGCCAGACGCCGCTGAAGCTTGCAGGCGCGCTTGAAAAGGCCGGCGTGCCGATCCTCGGAACGACGCCCGATGCCATCGACCTCGCGGAGGACCGCGACCGCTTCTCGAAGCTGCTGAAGAAGCTGAAGCTGCGCCAGCCGGAAAACGGCATGGCCTACTCCGGTGCTGAAGCCAAGAAGATCGCCAAGAAGATCGGCTTCCCCGTCGTCATCCGCCCGTCCTATGTGCTGGGCGGCCGTGCCATGGAGATCGTCAAGGACGACGCGCAGCTTGAGCGCTACATCACCGAGGCCGTTGTGGTCTCGGGTTCGTCACCCGTGCTGATCGACAGCTATCTCTCCAACGCCATCGAGGTGGACGTCGACGCGATCTGCGACGGCAAGGACGTGTTCATCGCCGGCGTGATGGAGCACATCGAGGAAGCGGGCATCCATTCAGGTGACTCGGCCTGCTCGCTGCCGCCCTATTCGCTGAAGGGCCCCGCCATCGCCGAGATGGAACGGCAGGCCAAGGTGATGGCGCTGGCGTTGAACGTGGTGGGCCTGATGAACGTGCAGTTCGCCATCAAGGACGGCGACATCTACGTGCTTGAAGTGAACCCGCGTGCGTCCCGCACCGTGCCCTTCGTGGCCAAGGTCATCGGACTTCCCGTCGCGAAGATCGCCGCGCGCGTCATGGCGGGCGAGAGTCTCGCCAGCTTCAAGCTGAAGCAGAAGAAGCTTGCCCACGTGGCGGTGAAGGAAGCCGTGTTCCCCTTCAACCGCTTCCCCGGCGTCGACGTGCTGCTGGGGCCCGAGATGCGCTCGACCGGCGAGGTCATGGGCCTCGACATGACCTACGACATGGCCTTCGCCAAGGCCCAACTCGGTGCCGGCATGCGCATGCCGCAGGCGGGCACCGTGTTCATCTCGGTGAAGGACGCCGACAAGCCGAAGATCCTGCCCGCCATGAAGAAGCTCGTCGAGATGGGCTTCAAGCTGGTGGCAACCGGCGGCACGCAGCGCTACTTCGAGGACAAGGGTGTGCCCTCCACCAAGATCAACAAGCTGCTGGAAGGCCGCCCGCATGTGGTGGACGCCATCAAGAACGGCGAGATCCAGCTGGTGCTCAACACCACCGAGACGCGCTCCTCGCAGTCGGACTCGAAACCCATCCGCCAGACGGCGCTGATGCAGAAGGTGCCCTACTACACCACGCTGCCGGGCATCCTTGCGGTCACCAAGGCCATCGCCGCACAGAAGGAAGGCCGCCTCGACGTGAAACCGCTGCAGGATTATTTCTGAGGCTCAAGACCCGAGCTCACGGCGCATTCTTCTTGGCCGTCGTCACGATCAGCTCCGCCCAGCGCTTCACGCGCGCCAGGTTCACGCCCATGTCGGACTCGCCCAGCTGCGAGCGGGAATAGATCAGCACCGCCGAACCGCCATCCGCGGTGGGCACGACCTTGACGCTGATGGTGTCGGGAAAACCCAGCAGCTTGCTGCGCTGGACGAAGCGCAGCGTGCCCTGGCC
Organism: Aestuariivirga sp.; assembly: GCF_037139295.1. Classification (GTDB taxonomy): domain Bacteria; phylum Pseudomonadota; class Alphaproteobacteria; order Rhizobiales; family Aestuariivirgaceae; genus Aestuariivirga. Next base: position 24,708 of record NZ_JBAXGR010000027.1, on the reverse strand, counting down.
GGAGTCGGCATTGACCTGCTCGAGGCCCGGCTCATGCACCACCGCGTCCTGCACGGCGAGGAAGACGTCGCCGAAGGGCCTGGCGATGACCGGGGCCGCGATGTCCGCCTTCGCGGCACAGAATTCCGGCAGGCAGGCCAGCGCATCATTGGGCGTGTCGCGGCGGACGAGCGTCGCGAAGTCCACGTCGCCCAGGTCGGACGGTCCGAACTGCGACCACAGCCGCTCGGGGCCGAGGATGAAGAAAGCCGCAGCGGCGGCGAGGATAATTGCAGCTATGAGGGCTGCGACGGCTTTCACGAGTTTGCGCATGGCCGGAAACTCTAGTGGATTCATGACGCGCGGTCATGCGAATTGGAAAACTCAATGAAATCAATAACATACCAAGTCCTCACCCGCTCCCCTTGAATTTTGGGTCGAGTTGCGCCATGATTCTGTTTCGCCCGGCAGGATACGGATCGCCCGTATCGCCGGGTGTCGTTTTTCCCATACACGGATGGAATTTTGCCTCCGGGCCATCCCGGGGGCGTGCAGAAACTGGAATAGATTGGACGAGACCGATGGACAAAGTGCCAATGACCGCCGAAGGCCACTCCGCCATGATGATTGAGGTGAAGCACCTCAAGACCGTGGAGCGCCCGCGCATCATCAAGGCCATCGAGGAAGCCCGCGCCCACGGCGATCTCTCCGAGAACGCCGAATACCATGCGGCCAAGGAGCAGCAGGGCTGGACCGAGGCCCGCGTCGCGGAACTCGAGGACAAGCTGTCGCGTGCCGAGATCATCGACATCTCGAAGCTCTCCGGCGACACCGTCATGTTCGGCGCCAAGGTGACGCTGATCGACGAGGAAACCGACGAGAAGACCGCCTACCAGATCGTGGGTGAGTTCGAAGCTGACGTGAAGAAGGGCAAGATCTCCGTGTCCTCCCCCATTGCCCGCGCCATAATCGGCAAGCGGAAGGGCGACTCGGTCGAGGTCAATACGCCTGGCGGCGGCAAGTCCTATGAGATCGCCAAGGTCGCATGGCGCTGAGGCGCTGAAGCATTACACATAGGTCCATCATCGCCGGGCTTGTCCCGGCGATCCTTTTTGGTGACCCAAAAAAGATGCCCGGTACGAGCCCGGGCATGATGACGTGTCGGGGAGCGAAGTGAACCCTACTTGGTGGCCAGCGCCTTGTCGACCGCCGCCGTGATCTTGGGCCCCATGGGCTTGGTCGGCGTCGAGAACCAGTCGATGAAGCGGCCCTCCGCACTGATCAGGTATTTGTGGAAGTTCCACTTCGGTCGCCCCAGAACGCCCGCCTGCTCGCCTGCCCACTTGTAGAACGGGTCTGCCTTGTCGCCCTTCACCACCGTCTTGTCGGCGAGCGGGAAGGTGACGCCGTAGTTCACCTTGCAGAAGGTGGCGATCTCCTCGGAGGTGCCCGGCTCCTGGCTGCCGAAGTCGTTCGACGGCACGCCGATGATGACGAGGCCCTTGTCCTTGTAGGCCAGCCAGAGCTTTTCGAGGTCTTCGTACTGGGGCGTGTAGCCGCATTCCGATGCCGTATTGACAATCAGCATGGGGTGGCCCTTGAACTGCGAAAGCGGCATCGGCTTGCCGTCGATGCCGGTCAGGGTGAAGTCATAGGCGGTCGTCTCGGCCATGGCAGCGGTGCTCGCAAGGAAAATGGCGAAAAGCGTGAGGATGATCTGTCGCATGCCGTTTAAACGCACGCAACCGTCCGGCGGATTTGTTGCTCAGACGCGCCTGCGGTGGATCAAGTGCCGCGCCGCGAACAGCACGAGGCCCGCCACCAGCCCCCAGAAGGCCGAACCCACCCCCAGAATGGTGAGGCCGCTCGCGGTGACGAGGAAGGTCACCAGCGCGCTCTCGATGTCGCGCGGCTCCTTCATCATGGCGATGATGCCGCCCATCAGCGGCGAGAACAGGGCCAGGCCCGCAATGGCGACGATTACGTCCTTCGGCAATGCGCCGAGCACATGGACGAAGCTCGCCGCCATGAGACCAATCAGGCCATAGAGCACGAAGTAAGGGAATGCCACGAGCCACCGCTTCTTCGGGTCCGGGTGGCAGTCCGGGCCCGTCACGATCGAGGCGGTGATTGCCGCCATGTTGATGGCGTGGCTGCCGAAGGGCGCCATCAGCGTGGAGCCGATGCCGGTGACGAGCAGTGCCGATTGCACCGGGGGCTGATAGCCACTCGCCCGCAGCACGGCAAAGCCCGGCAGGTTCTGCGAGGCCATGGTGACGAGGAACAGTGGAACGCCGATGGACAGAATCGTCTGCCAGTCGAAGGTCGGCGTGGTCCATTCAAGCGACGTTATGCCGAAGCTGCAGCAATCACCTGCAAAGCCTCCACTGAAGGCGGCGAGAACCACGCCCAGCACCACGACCACCGGCACGGCAAAGAGCGGATAGGAGAGGCGAAGTGCGAAGAACACAACGATGAGCGGCAGCACCGCCCAGGGCATGGCCATGGCGGCACCGGGAACACCCAGCGTATAGCGCAACAGCACGCCTGCCAGCATGGCGGCGGCAACAGGGGCCGGGATGCTTTCGATGGCCTTTTCCAGTGGCTTGATGAGGCCCGCCACCATCATGAGAATGCCGGCGGCAAGAAAAGCACCGAGCGCATTGGAATAGGTGACGCCAGTGCCGGAGGTGGCAATGAGCACCGCACCCGGCGTCGACCACGCGGTGATCATCGGCATCTTGTAGCGCCAGGACAGGAAGAAGGTCGTTGCCACCATGCCGAAGCACAGTGCCGCCGCCCATGAGGCCTGTTGCGAGGGCGAAGCGCCGACGGCACGCGCAGCCTCCATGATGACGAGGATGGTGGAGGCAAACCCGATGACCACCGCGGTCAAGGTCGCGGAAATGATGCTGAACCAGCCGGCGTGGTCGCGCTTCAGGGCAGTTTCGGTCACGTGATGGGAACTCCGGGCTCGTATTTCGCCACGCGTAGCATGAGCGTGGTCTTGACGTTCTCGACATTGGGCGCGGCGGTCAACTCGCGGATGATGAAATCCTGCAGCGACGACAGATCGCGCGCCACGCACTTGAGGAGGAAGTCCGCCTCGCCAGAAATCGCATAGGCCTCGCGCACCAGCGGCCAGGCGGTGACCCGCTCCGTGAAGGCGCGGAGTTCGGTATCGGACTGGCTCTTCAGCCCGATCAAGACGAAGAGCGTCACGTCGAAACCGAGTTTCGCGGCATCGAGCAGCGCGCGGTAGCCGGCGATCACACCCGCCCTTTCCAGCGCCTGCACGCGCCTGAGGCAGGGTGGCGGCGAGAGGCCGACGCGGCTCGCCAGCTCGACATTGGTCAGCCGCCCATGGCGCTGCAATTCGCGCAGAATCTTCCAGTCTGTGGCATCGAGATCCATGAAGGTCGCTCTAGCTCATCATGACGGCGGATGCACCAGCTTCGGTTCCCCTCGCCCCGCGAGCGTGCGGGGTGGGGGCAGCCAGGCCAAACCTTCCAAAATCTGCAGGTCTTGCCAAGTGCAGTGCCGCAGCGCGATTGCTGCATGGCAGCATAACGTTGAGGCGCAACCTTTGGAAGAACAACGCAAATTCCGGCTGTCAGGCCACCGCTGCGAATTTCACGGTGCCAGCTGTTCACAAGCGCTTGTAGTGGCTTTGCCATAGACCCCACTTAAGCTATGCTGTTTTCTCATAGCAACTGGAGGAACCCATGTCCGCCCGCCACGCCCGAGTGCTGATCCTGGGATCGGGACCCGCCGGCTATACCGCCGCGATCTATGCCGCACGTGCAATGCTGAAGCCGATCCTCGTGCAGGGCATCCAGCCGGGAGGCCAGCTGACCATCACCACCGACGTCGAGAATTATCCCGGCTTTGCGGACGTGGTCCAGGGCCCATGGCTGATGGAGCAGATGCAGGCACAGGCGGAGCACGTGGGTACCGAGATCGTCTCGGACACCATCACCGAGGTGCGGCTCAAGGACAAGCCGATCTGGCTCAAGGGTGACTCCGGCCAGGAATACACCTGCGACGCGCTGATCATCTGCACGGGCGCGCAGGCCAAGTGGCTGGACCTGCCCTCCGAGCAGGCCTTCCGCGGCTTCGGCGTATCGGCCTGTGCCACCTGCGACGGCTTCTTCTATCGCAACAAGCGTGTCGTGGTGGTCGGCGGCGGCAACACCGCCGTGGAGGAGGCATTGTTCCTCACCAATTTCGCGAGCGAAGTGATCGTCGTTCACCGCCGCAATGAATTCAAGGCCGAGCGCATTCTTCAGAACCGCCTGTTCAATCACCCCAAGATCAAGGTGATGTGGGACTCGGCACTGGAGGATGTTCTGGGTACGGACAATCCGAAGGGCGTGACCCACGCCCGCATCAAGAACGTCAAGACCGGCGAAACGCAGGACGTGGCCGTCGACGGCATCTTCATCGCCATCGGCCATTCTCCGGCAACCGAATTGTTCGCGGGCCAGCTGCCCTTCAAGCAGGGTGGCTACCTCGTCACCGAACCGCGTTCGACGCAGACAGCCATTCCCGGCGTCTATGCGGCAGGCGACGTGACGGATGATGTTTATCGCCAGGCGGTGACAGCCGCCGGCATGGGCTGCATGGCCGCACTCGAAGCGGAGCGTTGGCTCCATACACAGACGGAGACGCGCCATGCCGCTGAATAACTCGGTGATGGACTGGGACAAGCTGCGCATCTTCCATGCGGTGGCGGATGCCGGCAGCTTCACCCATGCCGGTCACGAGCTTGGGCTGTCGCAGTCCGCCGTCAGCCGCCAGATCAGCGCACTCGAAGACGCGCTGAACGTGCCGCTGTTCCACCGCCATGCGCGCGGCCTCATCCTCACCGAGCAGGGCGAGATGCTCTATCGCACCGCGCATGAGGTGTTCACCAAGCTCACCGCCGCGCAGACGCGCCTGATGGACTCGAAGGAGAAGCCGTCGGGCGAACTGCGCATCACCACCACGGTGGGCCTGGGTTCCGTGTGGCTGACCCCGCGCCTCAAGGAATTCTCGGAGATCTACCCGGACATCGCGGTAACGCTGCTGCTCGATGACCGCGAGCTCGACCTTTCCATGCGCGAAGCGGATGTGGCCGTCCGGCTGCGCCGCCCGACGCAGCCCGACCTGATCCAGCGCAAGCTGTTCACGGTGCATCATCACCTCTATGCCTCGACGGATTACCTGAAGAAGCACGGCATCCCGAAGTCGCTGGAAGATCTCGACAAGCACAAGATCCTCACCCACGGCCAGGCGCCCAACTATCTCACCCCGGTAAACTGGCTCGAGTTCGTGGGCCGGCCCGAGGGCGACCCGCGCCCGGTGGCGCTGCGCGTCAACAACGCCTATGGGCTTCGCCGCGCCGTGCAGGCGGGCATGGGGCTTGCCTCGCTCGCCGACTACATCGTGCCGGAGGACTCAGGCCTGGTGCAGATCGACGTGCCGGTAGAGACGCCGGAGTTCGACACCTACTTCGTCTATCCGGAAGAGTTGAAGGACACCAAGCGCGTGACGGTGTTCCGCGACTTCCTGGTTGCCAAGGCGAAAGAGTGGAGCTTCTGAGGGCTCACGCGTCACGCGTTACCTCATCATGCCCGGGCTCGTCCCGGGCATCTTTTTTGCGGCCGCCACAAGGGATGGCCGGGTCAAGCCCGGCCATGACGATGCGCGAGAGCGGTGCGCGGCACATACCCCCGTCACATGGCTCCCATGTACGCGCGCTGCTTGCCGATTGGCCACTTCAAGGCCAAACTTCCCCTCGCCGCGCAGTCCGGCGCGGAATTCGCCGCTCCTCTGTCTCCCCTTGCGGAGTGGCCGATTGGGTCCTCGCCCTCTCACCCCTGACCGGGCGGACGGGACCAAACCCTCGAAGACGAGGGGGAACGGGTAACTTCAAAGGCCAGTCCTTCGACTGGCCTTTTTCTTTCACATGAACAGCTTCTCGTTCTCGAGACCCTTGTAGAGTTCCGCCACCTGCGCGCCATAGCCGTTGTAGAGCAACGTGGGCACGCGTTCGCCGGCGCCCAGCACCTCTTCGGTCGCCTGGCTCCAGCGCGGGTGCGCCACCTCCGGGTTGACGTTGGCCCAGAAGCCATACTCCGCCGGTCCCAACTGCTCCCAGAAGCTCACCGGGCGCTCGGCGACGAAGCTCACCTTGACGATGCCCTTGATCGACTTGAAGCCATACTTCCACGGCAGGTGCAGGCGCAGCGGTGCGCCCATGGAATTGGGCAGCGGCTTGCCATAGGCGCCGGTCACCATCAGCGGCAGGTCGTTCATTGCCTCTGCCATGGTGACGCCCTCGATGTAGGGCCAGGGGAAGGAGGTGAACAATCCATCCTTCTGGCCCACGGCTACATCCGGCTTGTTGAACGTCTCGAAGCGCAGGTACTTGGCGTTGGAATTGGGCTTGGCGATCTCGACCAGCCGCTTCAGCGGGAAGCCCGTCCACGGAACCACCATGGACCATGCCTCCACGCAGCGGTGGCGATAGATGCGCTCCTCGAAGGTCACTTGCTTGAAGAGGTCGTCGATGGCGATGGTCGTGGGCGTCTCCACCTCGCCATCAATGACGATCGACCATGGGCGGATGGGCAGCGCGGCGGCGGCCTCCGAAATCTGCTTCGAGGTGCCGAACTCATAATAATTGTTGTAGGTCGTGTTGTCGGCAGCATCCGTCACCGGCCGGCCCGCATCGCCATAGGCGGGGTTGCGCTTGGCGGGATAGAGCGAGGCAGAAGGGTCGGTCTCCGCCCGCGCCGGGTTAACAGTGGCAAGCGCCAGCGCACCTGCACTGGCCGCCATGAAGCTGCGGCGGTTGAGGAACACATGCTCCGGGGTGACGCGCGCCTCCGGAATTTCCCAGCCCCGAGTGCGCTTGATCAGCATTTGAATCGTCTCCTGTTGAGGGGGCAATCTATCCCCCTTCCTGTAACGCAGGCCAATCAAGCCCCGATCACGTTTAGGGGAAGACCTGACCTTTCAATTTCCTCATCATGCCCGCGGGATAATCGCAAAGTCACCCAAATTGGGTCACTGGTTCAAGCCCGGCGATGATGAGGTGTTGGTGATGAGGCTTAGGCCGCCTCCGCCTTGCGGCCCGCCACCACCTGATCGGCGGCGCGGCCGGTGAGTTCCGCCATGTGGTCGAGCGTGAAGGTGAAGGTGCCCACGCCTGACGTGGCCGAGCGCAGTTCGATGATGAGCGAGGCCATTTCCGACTCCGGCATGTGCGCCTTCACCGTGTCCCAGCCGGGCCAGCCGTCGCGCCCGTCGAAGCCCAGAAGCTGGCCGCGATGGCCGGTGACGATCTGGTTGATGCGCGAAGTCGCATCGCTGGGCACATGGATCTCGACCTGTACGACGGGTTCGAGCAGCACGGGCGAACATTGCGGCATGCCTTCCGCCATGGCGATGCGCGCCGCCGTCTTGAAGGCCATTTCGGAGGAGTCGACGTCGTGATACGAGCCGTCCGACAGGTTCACCGCAAAATCGACGACGGGGAAGCCCAGGGGCCCGTGGCCCATCCACTCGCGCACGCCCTGCTCCACCGCCGGGATATACTGCTTCGGCACCACGCCGCCGGTGATCGTGTCGGTGAACTGGAAGCCAAAGCCGCGCGGCAGGGGTGCGATCTCCACAACCACGTCGCCAAATTGCCCGTGCCCACCAGACTGCTTCTTGTGTCGGCCGCGGATCTGCACGGGCTTCCTGATCGTTTCCTTGTAGGCGATGCGCCGGGGCTTGGCGCTGGCATGAACGCCGAACTTGCCCTGCAGCTTTTCCAGCGCCACGCGCAAATGCATTTCGCCCTGGCCCCACAGTACCATCTCGTGCGTGTCGTGATTGTGTTCCAGCGACAGCGAAGGATCTTCCTCGACCAGCTTGGCGATGGCGCTGGTGAGCTTCACCTCGTCCTTGCGGTCAGCCACCGAAATGGCGAAGCCATAGACTCCCGGCGCCGTTTCGAGTTTCACCAGCTGCGGCGTGTTGCCCTTGGTGGTGGCGAGTGTCTCGCCCGTCCGCGCGCCTTCGACGCGGCCGAGCGCAACCGTGTCTCCGGCGACACCCTTCTGCACCTTGGCTGGCGTTGACCCCATCAGCGTGAAGACGCCGGCGACCCGACTGTCCTGGCCCTGCGCGCCATGGAGCACGGCGCCATCGGCCACTTCGCCCGACAGCACGCGCGACAGCGACAGCTTGCCGCCATGTGCCGTGTGGAAGGTCTTGAGCACCTGCACCGTGGCGCCGTTGGGCTTGAGTCCAAGCCGCTTTGCCGTCTCGGCAATGCCCGGCGCCTCGTGGCGAAGGGCCTTGAGCAGGCGCTCGATGCCCGTGCCATGCTCGGCGGAGCCGAACAGCACGGGCGTGATGAAGCCGTCGGCCAGTTCGCTGGCGAGATCTCCGAAGATGCGGTCGCGCGGCGGCTCCATGTCGGAGAGCAGCTGCTCCATCAGCTCGTCGTCATGGTCGGCGAGGCGCTCCAGCATGGCGAAGCGCTGCGACTTCTCGAGCTCCGCCATGTCGGCGGGCATGTCGATGAGCTTGCTCTCGAGATGTTCCTGGTAGACGAAGGCACGCTCGAGGGCGAGATCGACGAAGCCCGTGACGATCGAGCCCTTCATGATTGGAAGCTGGCGCAGGATGAGCGGCTTCGAGGAGGCAGGCTGCAGCCATTCGAGCACGTTGCGCGGCGAGGAATCGGACTTGTCGACCTTGTTGATGAACAGGATGCGCGGCAGGTTGATCTCGTCGAGCTGCTTCAGGATCAGCTGCAGGGCGGGCGCCTTCTTGTCATCCGCCTCGCAGACGACGATTGCCACATCGGCACCCAACAGTGCGGCGCGCTGCTCCTGCGCGAATTCAACCGAACCCGGGCAATCGAGGAAGGTGTAGCTGTCACCCAGATAGGTGGTGGTGGCGGCATTGAGCTCGATGCTCATGCCATGGGCGCGCGCTTCGGGTGCCGCATCGCCGATCGATGACTTGTCGGACACCCTGCCCTGGCGCGGGATGACGCCGGTGCGGAACAGGATGGCTTCGAGGAGTGTGGTCTTGCCGCTGAGATAGGGGCCCACAAGTGCGATGCACCGCGAGCCCGATGGCCTTCTGCCGGTTTGGGTATCCATGGACAATGCTCCTTTGACTGCTGAAACTCAGTGCAGCGAAGGACCGCCCTTCTCGAATACCAGTGTCACCACTTCGGGGCGGTTCCACAACGTCAAGACTGACTCCGTTCAGAACGCCCGGCAAGCGAATTCAGAAATGCAAAAGGGCCCGGCGTTTCCGCCAGGCCCGTTCACAGCAGTCCCGAATGGGATTACTTCTTGGAGGGGGTCAGGCTCAGCGCGGCGACGCCGGCTGCGATGTTCAGGCCGGTCTGGGCCTCAACCGAGAGCGGCTGCAGGGCGATCGACTTGTTGCCGCCGCCGACCAGCACGTTGGCGCCGAGGCCAACCGCGATGGAAGCCTGCGCCGAAGCGCCGGCATACTTGCCCTTGAGGGCGCCCTTGGCGATCTGGCCGGGGGCGAAAACGACCCACGACATGACACCCTTGCCGGTGAAGCCGACGTCAACGCCAAGACGCTCGATGGTGCCGGTATAGCGTTCGGTGCCGCCGACTGCGCGGTCGAACTTGCACTTCAGCGTCCGGGAGGAGGCGATGATCATGCCGACGCCAGCCGATACGTTGCAGTTGAGGACGCCGATCTTGACGCCGCTCGTCTTGGCGAAGGCCGGGGAGGCCGCGAGGCCCAGGGTGATCAGAGCCGCAATGGCCAGTTTCTTCATGTGTCTTCGTCTCCTATTGGAAGGTCTAGGCTAGAGGCCTGTATTGTGTCAGGAATTGGACAAATCCGGTAGCGATGAGCAGAATGGCAGTTAACCGCCAAGGTTAACTGCCTTTTTCACGATTTACGGAAGATATTCGAGCTTGAACGAGGCAAGGCCTGCCGCAACGTTCACGCCCGCCGAGCCTTCCACGCTGACAGGCTGCAGCGCGATGGAGTTCTGCGAGCCGCCGACCAGCACGTTGGCACCGAGGCCCACCGCGAAGGAGGCATCTGCCGTGGCGCCGACATAGGTTCCGGCCAGCGCACCCTTGCCAACCTGGCCCGGCGCGAAGACCGCCCATGACATGACGGCGCCCGACGTCACGCCGATGTCGAGGCCGACCTGGGTGATGCGGCCCTTGTAGTTTTCCACGCCGTTGGGGCCCTGAAAGGTGCAGCTCGCCGCTTCCGAGCCGCCGAGGATGAGGCCGATCGAACCAGACACGTCGCAAACCAGCACGCCGAGCTTGACGCCGCCATCAGCGTGGGCCGGAAGGGCGAGGAGGCCGAGGGCCAGGATTGATGCAGCAATTTTCTTCATGAGGTACGTCCTATTGGGGTTTGTTCTTGCGGGTACGCTTACTGACCGCCTGCCAGGAAATCCGGCTTGCCCAACTCGATCCCGTTGTGGCGGAGGATGGCATAGGCCGTTGTCAGGTGGAAGTAGAAGTTGGGCTTGGCCCAGGTCTCCAGGTAGGCGGCGCCCTTGAAATCCAGCTCGCGAGGGCCGGCCTTGATGTGGATGTCCCGGGTCTCCGCGCCATCGAACTGTTCGCGCTTCAGGCTGGCGAGGAACTCCACCGTCCGGGCGATCCGGGCCTGCAGGTCCTCGAAGCTCTTTTCCTCGTCGGCGAAGCTCGGCACGGCGATCCCAGCAAGGCGCGCACCCGCGCCCTTGGCGGCATCGGACGCGATCTGCACCTGGCGGGTGAAGGCGAACATGTCGGGGAAGAGGCGGGCGTTGAGAATGATCGACGGATCGATCTTCCTGGCCGCGCAATGGGCCTCTGCCTTCTTCAGGATCGCCGAAAGCGAGCCGAGAAAGTGGACGAAGAGGGGAACGGAAGAGTCATAGATGTTCATGGGTCTGGCTCCTTCAGCGCAGGTTGCCGCAGAAACGCTGGATGCGCTTGCAGGCGTCTTCTAGGGTTTCCGTGCCCGTTGCATATGAAATTCTGAAGAAGGGCGACATGCCGAAGGCCGCGCCATGGACGGCGGCGACACCTTCTGCTGCGAGGAGCTCCGTCACAAAGTCTTCATCGTTGCGGATGACGTTGCCCGACGGCGCGGTCTTGCCGATGCAGCCCGTGCAGGAGGGATAGACGTAGAAAGCGCCCTCCGGCGTCGGGCACGAGAGGCCCTTTGCCTGGTTCAGCATCGACACCACGAGGTCACGACGTTCCTTGAACACCTTGTTGTTGTCGTCGATGAAGCCCTGCGGTCCGTTGAGCGCCTCGACGGCGGCCCACTGGGCGATCGACGACGGGTTCGACGTCGACTGCGACTGCAGCTTGCTCATTGCCTTGATCAGCTGTTCCGGCCCCGCGCCATAGCCGATGCGCCAGCCGGTCATGCAGTAGGACTTCGACACGCCGTTCATGGTGAGCGTGCGGTCATAGAGCTTCGGCTCCACCTGCGCGGGCGTGGTGAACTCAAAGTCGTCATAGACCAGGTGCTCATACATGTCGTCCGAGAGCACCCACACATGCGGGTGCTTCAGAAGCACATCCGTCAGGGCATTCAGTTCGGCGCGCGAGTAGGCAGCACCCGAAGGGTTCGACGGCGAGTTGAGGATCAGCCACTTGGTCTTGGGCGTGATCGCCTTCTCGAGATCGGCGGCCTGCAGCTTGAAGCCGTTCTCGACCTTGCCCTCGACGAACACAGGCGTGCCGCCGGCAAGCATCACGATGTCCGGGTAGCTCACCCAGTAGGGCGCGGGCACGATCACCTCGTCGCCCGGGTTGACGGTAGCCATCAGCGCGTTGAACAGCACCTGCTTGCCGCCCGAGCCCACCGACACTTGGGCGACCTTGTAGTCGAGGTTGTTCTCGCGCTTGAACTTGTCGACGATGGCCTTCTTGAGCTCCGGGATGCCGTCGACGGGGGTGTACTTGGTCTTGCCCGCCTGGATCGCCTTTATGGCCGCGTCCTTGATGTTCTGCGGCGTATCGAAGTCAGGCTCGCCTGCCGCCAGGCCGATCACGTTCTTGCCCTCGGCCTTCAGCTGCATCGCCTTGTTGGAAATGGCGATGGTGGCGGACGGCTGGATGCGGTTCAGCGAATCGGAGATGAAGCCCATGGCGATAACCTTTCGATTTTTCGGGCTAAATAGGCTCAAGCAGGCCCCGGGGCAAGCCACAATCCGCCGCATCAACGGCAGGGCCGAAATGGGCTAGAAACCCATCCCATGAACGACCAACCCTTCCTCATCGCCGGCGGCGGCATCGGTGGCCTGGCGGCAGCCCTCGGTCTGGCCCGGCAGAGCCGGCCGGTGCGGCTGTTCGAACAGGCAACAGGCTTCGAGGAGATCGGCGCGGGCCTGCAGATGTCGCCCAACGGGGTGCGGGCCCTGAAGGCGCTGGGCGCCTGGGAAGCGGTGGAGCCCTCCTGTGTCATCCCCTCCGAAATCCATGTGCGGGACGGCCTGTCCGGCGCCATCCTGCAGCGCATCCGGCTGGGCAAGACCTTCGAGGAGCGCTTCGGCGCCCCCTATCGCGTCTGCCACCGGGCGGACCTGCTGGCGGGCCTCGTGACCGCCGCCAAGCGCAACTTTGCCATAGAACTGAATACGGGCAAGCGCGCCACTGGCGTTGAGGACATGGGCGAGGCAGCCCGCCTCGGCTTCGCCGACGGGTCCACCGCCAGGGGCGCTGGCGTGGTGGCGGCGGATGGCATCCGCTCCACCCTGCGCGCCGCCGTGGCGGGTGAGGTTGCCCCCACCAAGCGCGGCGTGATCCTCTATCGCGGCCTCATGCCGCTCCAGCGCGTGCCGCCGGAGATCGAGGCCGACTGCGTGACGCTGTGGCTCTGCCCCGGCGCGCATGTGGTGCATTACCCGGTTTCCAACTGGCGCAACTTCAATGTCGTCGTGGCAGTGGACGGCACGCTCCCTGACGAGGGCTGGAAGACGCCTGCCCATTCGGGCGAGGTGCCGAAGCGGCTTCCCGGCGTCTATAGGGAACTATCCCTGCTGCTGGCCGCACCGGCCTCGTGGACACGCTGGCCCGGAACCGACCTGGGGGCACTGCCGCAGTGGACCAGGGGCCGCGTGGCCCTGCTGGGCGATGCCGCCCACGCCACCCTGCCCTTCCTCGCCCAGGGCGCCGTGATGGCGCTGGAGGATGCCGTGGTGCTGGCACGCGAAACCGCGCGCGGGCCAGACCTGCCCGAAGCCTTCCGCGCCTATGAGCGCCAGCGCCGCGAGCGCACGGCAAAGATCCAGGAGCAGTCGCGCAGCATGAGCCGCATCTACCATGCCTCGGGCGTGGTGGCGGCAGGCCGCAACCTCACGCTGCGCCTGTCTGGCCCCTCTTTCGCGCTGGGGCGGCTCGAGTGGATCTACCGCTGGACGCCGGACGCCACGGGCTGATCACCAAATCGTGTGGAATGACCGGGCGCCTGGCTGCGTATCATGATCAGATCCACATTCCGGGAGGACACCATGTCTCGCATCGTACCAGTCGCCCTTGCAGCCCTGATCGCACTTGCAGCCCCGGCCTTCGCCGCTGGCGGCAGCGACGGAAGCAGCGGGGGCAGCAGCAGCGGCGGTAGCAGCTCAGGCAGCGGCGGCGGCAACGCCTCGCCCACCACCAAGGGCTGCAAGGCGGGCCAGGTGTGGAACAAGAAGACCAAGAAGTGCGTGAAGGCCCAGTCCGGCATCCTGCCCGACGAGGAGCTTTACCAGCAGGGTCGCGCGCTGGCCAAGGAAGCACGTTATGACTGGGCCATCGAGGTGCTCTCCACCATCCAGGACCAGCAGGACCCGCGCGTCCTCAACTACCTCGGCTATTCCAACCGCAAGGCGGGCCGCCTCGAGATCGGCATCAGCTATTATTCGAAGGCTCTGGCCATCGACCCCAACTTCAACCTCGCGCGCGAATATCTGGGCGAAGGCTACCTTGCGGCAGGCCGCACCGACCTCGCCATGCTCCAGCTGGAAGCGATCGCCAAGAGCTGCGGCACGACCTGCGAGGAATACCAGGAGCTGAACGCTGCGATCACCGCAGCGCACTGAACGGGGGCAGAAGACCTCCGCCTCAGCACTCGAAGGCCATGTTCAGCTGTTGCTTGCCACCGGAGAATGAGACGCTGGAGTAGTCCGACAGCTTGCGGACGATCCATCCGCCCATCTGCATGACGCCATCCGGCTTGTCCGTCAGGTCGTCGACGGAGGGCATCTTGCCGGGCAGCACAAGCGGGCGCCCCTCATAGGCAAACCGCATGACGAGTGCGAGCTCGTTGTAGGTGATGGTGCAGTCGATGGGGCCCTTGGCGACGTTGTCGAGCAGTTCCAGTGTCTCGTTCATCGCGGCTGCGGCGCGTGTCGCCGTCTGGCGGTGCATGCCCCAGCGCTCGCCCAGGGTCTTGAGGATTTCATCCGAATTCGCACCAGCACCTGGCCCCGCGAAGATCATCTTCTCCGTCTGCTTGATGCCGATGCGCATGAAGAGGTTCAGCACGATGGCCACGATGGTGGCGAAGGTCATCGGCGCCAGCACATGCTCGATCGAGGTTCCGGCGAAACGTGAGGTCAGCGTGGGTACCGACTGCAGCAGCACGCCCGCGCCAACCGAGAGCCCGATCACCAGCGCGCGCCGCGGCGACAACATGCGCGACAATGCAAGCTCCGCACCCGACACGATGAAGTAACACGCAGCGTAGAACAGGATGCCCGCCACCACGGCATCCGGCAACGACAGCACGTTCTTCAACGCCAGCGGCACGAAGGCAACGCCGATCAGAATTGCGCCCGCCGCCATGGCAACAGCGCGCGAGGTGACACCGGTGGCATAGGCAAGGCTGAGGTTGGCCGACGACATGCCCATGGCCGCGCCACCAAGAGCGCCGGAGATTGCCGTGAACAGGCCCGAAGCCTGAAGGCCCAGTGACATCTTGCGGAAGTCGGGGCGGCGCCACTCGGCATCGTCCAGCCGCTCGGTGCCGATCAGCACGCCGAGTTCATCCACCACGTTGACGAGCGCCGCCACCACAGCGAGATAGACGAGGCCGATGCTGAAGGTGAAGCCCGGCAGGTGGATCGAGGGCAGCGCGAAGGCAGGCACATCGAGCGCCGTGCTGGTCTCACCGAACTGCCAGATTCCCAGCGCGTAAGCGACGATCATGCCGGCAACGCAGCCCAGCAGCAGAGAGAAGAAACGCGCCATGCCCCTGAGCCACACCGAACCGGCCGACGCCACGGCCAGCGTCACCAGCGCCGTGATGAGGCCAGCGCTCTCCACATGCATGAAGGTCTTGTCCACCGACTGCGTGACGATGCCGCGCAGCGTGCCGGGCAGCAGCGAGACGCCGAGCATGATGACGACGACGCCGCACACTTCCGGCGGGAAGAACACGCGCAGCCGCCGCACCAGCGAACCGAAGACGAATTGAACGACACCCGCTGACAGCAGCAGCACCGCGATGCCTGCGGGCCCTTCGGTGAGCCCTGCCGCGATGATGAGCGGAATGTAGATCGGGTTGGGATGGAAGACGATGAGCAGCTTCGATCCGAACCGCGCCTGCAGCAGGGTGGCAAGGCCGCAGACCAGCAGCGTGGTCGACAACATAGCAAACTGATCCGCCGCCGAGAGGTTCAGCGCCTTGGTGATGATCACCACGTAGACGAGGTTGATAAGGACGATGGCCGAATGCTGGAATGCCAGGATGGCGGTCGAGAGCGGCGGCGGCGTTTCGTCGTTCGCAAATTGCAGATATGTTGGCCGCTTCGCCATCAGTCATTCACCCCGAAACCGGCCACTCTGCGGCGGCCTTGATTGCGGGGCAGATAAGCATGGCGGCAAAAACCCGGCCAGCGCGATGTGGCATCAGTCACATTCAGTTTCGGTGAGATTGGCAATCTCAAGTCGGCCTATTGAGCCATGAGACATCGGCCTGTCCCCAGCTGCCCAGTCCCAGTCGCGCGGCCAGTGCAGGCACCAGCAGCTTCAGCTCCTCATCGAGCTTCCATGGCGAATTGAGGATGATGAGACCTGAGCCCGCGAGCCCGCCGCCGCTGAAGGCCTCACGCACTCGCATCTCGACCTTTAGCGTGCCGGGAAGGCCGATGTCCTTCGCACCCGCCAGCACCGTCTCGGCGGTGGCGTCGGCTTTCATCGGATACCACACGACGAACACCCCTTGCGCGAAGCGGCGCACGCCCTGCTCCAGCATGCGCACCGTTCTCTCCGGTTCGGTCTTCACCTCGTAGGGCGGGTCGACGAGGATGACGCCGCGCCGTTCGGCGGGCGGCAGCTTGGCCTTGAGGCAGGTCTCGGCATCCATCGAGATGACGTCGCAGCGCGGGTCGTGCAGATACTGCTGCTCCAGCGCGATGGCATCCTGCGGGTGCAGCTCGTTGGCGATCAGCCGGTCATTGGCGCGCATCAGGCGGAGCGAGAGTTCAGGCGAGCCCGGGTAGTAGCGCAAGGCGCCGTCCGGGTTGATCGCGGCGATCACTGCGCGATAGGGCGCCAGCAGCGCCTCGATCTCCGCACTGAAGGGTTCAGCGAGCTTGGTCACGCCGCCTTCCCATTCGCCGGTCTTGCCTGCCTCGACGCCACCAAGGTCATAGAGCCCGATCCCGGCATGGGCGTCGATGACGCGGAACGGCTTGTCCTTCTTCTTCATGTGCTCGATGAGGCGCGCCAGCACAGCGTGCTTCAGCACGTCGGCGTGGTTCCCCGCATGATAGGCGTGACGATAGTTCATCCACGGAACACGAAGAAGGCACCAGCACAGATCAGCGAAAAGCCGATGATGTGGTTCACGGTGATGGCCTGGCCCAGATAGAACACCGAGAAGATCGAGAACACGACGAAGGTGATGACCTCCTGCATGGTCTTGAGCTCGGCAGCATTATAGACCTGATAGCCAATGCGATTGGCCGGCACCGCCAGCCAGTATTCGAAGAAGGCGATGCCCCAGCTGGCCATCACCGCCGCCCACAGTGGCTTGTTGGTATAGTGCAGGTGGCCATACCACGCGAAGGTCATGAACACGTTCGACGCGATGAGCATCAGGATGGGAAGCACATAGGGCGACATCAGGGACGGCATTGGCTCAGCTTTCGTTCACTTGAGGCGGATGGAGGCGAGGTCGATCATGGTGCCGTCCTGGCCGAGGTTGGCGTAGAGAACACGGTCAGCGTGGTCCTTGTTCACCATGAAGAAGCCGACCGAGTCGGCGTCGTAGCCGAGCTTGCCGCAGGGCGGCTCCGGCACCTGGACCTGCACTTCCTTGTCGAATTCTTCCTTGAGCTTGCCGGTGGGCTTCACCTGCCACGCGGTCCAGCCCGTGGGCGTGGGCTGGTCGTTGACCTGCGCCATCTGGCATTCGTCCTTGTCGAAGATCAGGCCCTGCTGCTTCAGCGTGGCGAGAAGCGCTGGCGGCCCGCCAGCCTCATGGAACTGCTGCAGCACGGTGTAGGGCTCGCCATCATTCACGCGCAGCGCGAAGCGGTCGGTCTTCTCGTCATAGGTGACGCCCCACATGCCGGTGTCGAACTTGCAGGTCTCGGTCCACAACCCGATGTCCTTGCCCTGCCGCCACACCCAGCTGCAGGCGGTCTTGTCGGTCGAATGGAAGGGAACCGGCGAAGCGCCCTCCACCGGCTCATGCGGCGCCACCCGCACGCTGACGTCGGCCAGCGGCACGCAGATGTCGCCGCCGCCATCGGGCGAGGCGAAGGACGAAAGCCCCGGCGCATCGGCCTCCAGCCCCTTGCCCTGGCCATAGAGGCAGAGCTTGCCGTCCTTGAGGCCATAGACGATCACCCCGTCGATATCGGCCTTGGCCAACCGGTCCTTGGCGAAGGCATCGGAGAAATGCACGTCGATCTGCTTGCCATAGGCGGCGCGCATCTCCGGCAGCGCCTGCGTGGCGGGCACCAGCGTGTCGTCCGCCGCGGCGGACGCAGCGAGGCAGGACAGGCCCAGCACGGCGGGAAGAGCATGTTTCATGGGGCGCTCTCATGCCAGAAGCCGCGGGCCTTGGCTATTGGCGGAACCACAGTGCAGCGAGGTCGCTACAGGAACCCGTGGCGGGGCACCAGGTTGGCCTCCCGCGCCTCGCGGGCCAGGTCCTCCTGGAAGTCCGGATGGGCGATCGAGATCAGCGCCTTCGCCCGCTCCGGGATGGACATGCCCTTGAGGTTCACCGTGCCGAACTCGGTCACCACATACATGGTGTCGGCGCGCGTGGTGGTCACCGTGGTGCCGGACGGATGCGCCAGCACGATGCGGCTCTTGCGGTGGCCCTTGCGCTCATAGGTGGACGCGAGGCACACGAAGGACTTGCCGCCCCTGGACGCATAGGCGCCGCGCACGAACTGCGCCTGGCCGCCCGTGCCTGAGATGTGCCGGTGCCCGTCGGACTCGGAGGCCGCCTGCCCCGCAAGGTCGATGCTCGTCGTGTTGTTGATCGACACCACATTGTGGTTCTGCATGATGTGGAACGGCAGGTTGGTCTCGTCCACCGGCAGGCTGAGGAAATCGGCGTTGCGGTGCACCGTGTCATAGAGCGTCTTGCGGCCCAGCCCGAAGGTGAACACCGTCTTGCCCGGATGCAGCTGCTTGCGCGCATTGGTGATCTGGCCGGACCTGTAGAGGTCGATGATGCCGTCGGTCAGCATCTCGGTCTGCACGCCCAGGTCCTTCAAGCCGCTGGCCAGCAACTCGCTGCACACGGCATTCGGCATGGCGCCGATGCCGATCTGCAGGCAGGCACCATCCTCGATGGCAGACGCAATGCGGCGGCCCACGGCGCGGTCCACCTCGTTGGGCTCGCTGTTGGGAAGCTCGGGCAGCGGGCCGCTGCCGCCGTCGATGATGTAGTCCACCTCGCTCACATGCACGCCGTTGCGCGGGCCCTGCACATGCGGCAGCGTCTCCGTCACCTCGACGATCACCACGCGTGCGCGCTCCACCACGGCGCGCATCCATAGGTTCGAGAGGCCGAAGTTGAAATAGCCATCGGCATCCATCGGCGCGGTGCGGAACACCGCAATGTCCACCGGATCGTTGAAGCGGCGGTAATAGTCGGGGATCTCGCCCAGGTTCACCGGAATGTACCAGCAGCGCCCGGCATCATGCATGCGCCGGTCATAGGCGGAGAAGTGCAGGCTGAGCCACATCAGGTGCCGCGCCTCCGGGTCGGCGTCCAGCACGGCACGCGGCTTCAGCGTGATGCAGCTCCTGACCTTCAGCCCCTCCATGCCCGTCACCAGCGGCCCCAGTGCGGCGTCGAAGCCATCGGGCTGGCCCAGCACCGCGCCATAGTCGAGCCACATGCCGGATTTCACCAGTGCGGCGGCCTCCGCCGCGGTAATGGTCTTCGGGGTCTTGCCTGCTGTCATGAATCGCGCCTCCAGCGGCGCATTTCAGCACAACCCGCGTCAATCGAAGAGTGAGAAATATCTCAGGGATGGCGGACATGCCGCCCTTCCCCCCTCTGCCCCGCCACCCTATATTCCCCCCATCATGGGACATTCACGCCAGGAAGGCGGATTCGCGGAAGCCCCGCAGCCGCTCGATTTCGACTCCGCCGAATCCATCACCGGGGGCCTCGGCCCCCTGCGGCCGGAATTCGTGCCGCTGCCCACCTTCACCCCCGTCAAGCCGCCCAAGCCCCCGAAGTCGGACGGCGGACGCCCCTTCAAGTCGGTGTCCGAGTTCGAGCCGAAGGGCGACCAGCCCACCGCCATCAGGGAACTGGTCAACGGCGTCAACGCCCATGAGCGTGACCAGGTGCTCTTGGGCGTCACCGGCTCCGGCAAGACCTTCACGGTGGCCAAGGTGATCGAGGCCACCCAGCGCCCGGCCCTCATCCTCGCGCCCAACAAGACGCTGGCCGCCCAGCTCTATGGCGAGTTCCAGAGCTTCTTCCCCGAAAACGCCGTGGAGTATTTCGTCTCCTACTACGACTACTACACGCCCGAGGCTTACGTGGCCCGGAGCGACACCTACATCGAGAAGGAATCCGCCATCAACGAGCAGATCGACCGCATGCGCCACTCGGCCACGCGCTCGCTGCTGGAGCGTGACGACGTGATCGTGGTGGCCTCCGTCTCCTGCATCTATGGCATCGGCGACGTCGAGACCTATTCCGCCATGGCCTTCCAGCTGAAGAAGGGCGACCGCACGCCCCAGCGGCAATTGCTGGCCGACCTCGTGGCCCTTCACTACAAGCGCAATGACGGGAACTTCGTGCGCGGCACCTTCCGGGTGCGCGGCGACACGATCGAGCTCTTCCCCTCCCACTTCGAGGACCGCGCCTGGCGCCTCTCGCTGTTCGGCGACGAGATCGAGTCGATCTCCGAGTTCGATCCCCTGACCGGCCAGAAGATGGCGGAGCTGGAGCAGATCAAGATCTATTCCAACTCGCATTACGTGACGCCCAAGCCCACGCTGGAACAGGCCGTCTCCCGCATCAAGAACGACTTGAGGCTCCGCCTTGCCGAGTTCAACAATGCCGGCCGCCTGCTCGAAGCCCAGCGCCTCGAGCAGCGCACCATGTTCGACATCGAGATGATGATGGCCACCGGCTCCTGCGCCGGCATCGAGAACTATTCGCGCTACCTCACGGGCCGCAAGCCCGGCGAGCCGCCGCCCACCCTGTTCGAATATCTGCCGGACAATGCGCTGGTCTTCATCGACGAGAGCCACGTCACCATCCCGCAGATCGGCGGCATGTTCCGCGGCGACTTCAACCGCAAGGCCACGCTCGCCGAATATGGCTTCCGCCTGCCCTCCTGCATCGACAACCGGCCGCTGCGCTTCGAGGAGTGGGACGCGATGCGCCCGCAGACCGTCTGCGTCTCGGCCACGCCCGGCAAGTGGGAGCTGAACCAGACCGGCGGCGTCTTCGCCGAGCAGGTCATCCGCCCCACCGGCCTCATCGACCCGCCGGTCTTCATCCGCCCGGTGAAAACCCAGGTGGACGACCTCGTGGCCGAGTGCAAGGAAGTGGCGCTGAAGGGCTATCGCATCCTCGTCACCACGCTGACCAAGCGCATGGCCGAGGACCTGACGGAATACATGCACGAACAGGGCATCCGCGTGCGCTACATGCATTCCGACATCGACACGCTGGAGCGGATCGAGATCATCCGCGACCTGCGCCTCGGCGCCTTCGACGTGCTGATCGGCATCAACCTGCTGCGCGAGGGCCTCGACATTCCGGAATGCGCCCTCGTCGCCATTCTGGATGCCGACAAGGAAGGCTTCCTGCGCTCCGAAACCTCGCTGGTGCAAACCATCGGCCGCGCCGCCCGCAACGTCGATGGCCGGGTGATCCTCTATGCCGACAAGATCACGGGATCGATGGAACGCGCCATCGCGGAAACCGACCGCCGCCGCGAAAAGCAGGTGGCCTACAACACCGCCAACAACATCACGCCGCTGTCGATCAAGAAGAACATCGGCGACATCCTGAAGAGCGTCTACGAGCGCGACCACGTCCGTGCCGACGCCGGCCTGATGGAAGACGGCGCCCCCCTCATCGGCCACAACCTCGTGAAGGTCCTCGCCGAACTCGAAAAGAAAATGCGCGAAGCCGCCGCCAATCTGGAGTTCGAGGAAGCCGCAAGGCTCCGCGACGAGGTCAAGCGCCTCATGGCCGTCGAACTCGCCGTCATCGACGACCCCACGGTGCGCCAGTCCAACATCAAGGACGCCACGGCCTCATGGCCGCAGCCGAAGCCCGGCGACAGGAAGGCAAGCTCGAAGGCGGGCAAACCGGGAACGCGGGCTTATCGGGGGCCGAAGAGGAAGTAGCGTCTTCCGCGCGCGCCACCCCCTCCACCCGTCATCCCGGCGAAGGCCGGGATCCAGCTTCGGCCCTCACCCGGTGGAAACCATTCACCGTCCGTGCTATTCACCCCTCCATGACCAAGCTCGAGAAAATCGAACAGGACATCGCCAGCCTCACCCCCGGCGAAGTGGCCAAGCTCGCCCGCTGGTTCGCCGAATTCCACGCCGATGTGTGGGACAAGCAGATTGCGGCCGACGTTGAGGCCGGGCGTCTCGACGGGCTGGCGGACCAGGCACTGGCCGCCCACCACGCAGGCAAGACCCGCCCGCTGTGACGCATGTCGCGTCACCGGATTTCTGGCGGCTCTACGATCAGTTGCCGGAAAACGTCAGGCGGCTTGCGGACAAGAACTTCGAAATTCTGAAAGCCGACCCGCGCCACCCCTCGCTCCGGCTCAAGAAAGTCGGCCGCTACTGGTCCCACGAGGATCGGAGACAGCTACCGCACGCTGGCCGTCGAGTCGCCCGATGGCCTCATCTGGTTCTGGATCGGCACCCACGCCGACTATGACCGGCTCATCGGCTGATCTCCGCCGCAAGACTGCGCGACGAGGTCAAGCGCCTCAAACCCGCCGTCATCAAAAACCCCACCGCCCGCCATTCCAAGATCAAACACGCCACCGCCTCATGGCCGCAGCCGAAACCGGGCGACCGCCGGGCGAGCTCGACGGCAGGCAAGCCGGGGACGCGGGCGTATCGGGGGCCGAAGAGGAAGTAGCGAGCGGTCAATCAAATTCTGGATTTCATTTTATGAGCATTGCTATGCTCTGCAATGCGTAACTCGAGCTCATCATCATCAAAGATTTTATTGAGTTGAGCGGCCCTCATTAGTTCAGGATAAGTTATTGGGCCCTGACGGATATCATCCGCCAGAAATCTCGCAAATTCGTAACAGCGCGCGACCCTCGCCTGCAATTCTAGATGCTCCACGATACAGCGCCTCACAGTCTCCACTGAAACAAAGCTAGAAAACCGGATCTTAGCATCCACTTTTGCGTCGTCGAGTCGTGAATGGTAAACTTGGAACTTAGATATCAACTCAGCAAGACCTCTTGTGAGGCGAAGCGGCGCAACTTCGATGACTTCTTGAATCTTCTCAAGTGAGTTGTGAGGAAATTCTGCAGGGTCAAATGGGTCAGTAACAATTTGATCATTCAAATCACTGCCAGTCACGGGCGGTAATACTGACCGCAACCTCATCACTGTTAATTGGGAATACTCTGTGAGTTCGCTAAGGGAAAATGGGAGCATTGCCCTAGTAGAACGCAGCCTATCCTCGCGCCTTCTCGATTCCGTCCACAGAGCGGCTGAAACAGTTATTGCAGCGGCTAAAACTGCTATTAGCGCGCCGATGAGTGCTTGGTAGTGATCCACCCACTCACTGGGATTGTTCTGGCCTCCAATTGCTACCAATTGAAAAGCACTCACTGCGCCGAGCGCGAGCCCTAGGGCGAACCACAGAATCGAAGCATCCTCTAACTTCATGCTAACCCTCGTCACAGCAACTCGCCAAAGGCGACACCTATGCCTACGCAGCCTTCCTGAAGAACTTGAGGTAGATGTAGAGCGCCACGAGCGGGAGAACCGCGATCCTCAGATCGACACCGGTGAGGACGCTCACGTCGCTCACCATCTGCCACAGGCCAAAAATCGCAACGACGGTGATCAGCCACGGTAGTGCGGCTTTCATGCGGGGTGTCATCTTCATGGGGATCAGGAGGCTCCGACCTTGATCAGAGTCAGATGTCGGGCGCTCCAGCTAAAGTCAAAGTATTTTATCTACGTGCAGCGGAGCAATCGATTTTATTTCAATGCGTGCCAGCCAAATGCGTCGCAGCCGCCCAAAGCTGGACCCCGGCCTTCGCCGGGGTGACGCCCGTCAGGGGTGGCCCCTCACCCCCGCTTCCGCAACACCCGCCACCACAGGGCCACGCCCGCGATCACGTTGACCAAAATCCCCAGCGGGATCAGCAGGCCGAAATCCGCGGACCACAGCCCGCCGAGGAACTGCACCATGTCCCACAGGGCGTGGTAGGTGATGACCGGCACGAGGCTGTTCACCCGCAGGGCGAAGCAGGCGATGACGAGGCCGAAGGTGAAGGTGAGCACCAGCTGCGCCAGCATGTTAGGCAGCGGCAGGAAGGCCAGCACGTTCACCGAATGCAGGCTCGCGAAGAGCGCGGCGGAGAGCAGGATGGCCCGGCCCGTGCCAAGCGCGGGCAGTGCGCCCTTCAGCACGATGCCGCGGAACACCAGCTCCTCCGAGAAGCCGACGAGGATCGTCGTCACGATGACGGCCAGCACCAGGGCGGAGAGCGAGATGGCGCCGGTGAGGAACAGGCCTAAGAACAGCGCCGCGATGACGCGGAAGCTCGGCACCAGCCACCACATGCCGCGCCAGTCCACAGGCCCGAAGCCGCACTGCCAGTCCCCGAAGATGCGGCGCGCCATGACCAGCGCATAAAGGCTCATCACCACCTCGAAGGGCAGCAGCACCAGCGTCATCTCCGGCGTGCCATATTCAATGCCGAAGACAGGGCCCGAGGTGAACATGGCGACGCCCATGATGGCGATATAGCCCAGCGCCGCCAGCACGGCGGGCTTCAGGCGTGTGCGGTGTTCCGGCATGTGTCCCCCTGTGGAGTGGGCGAGCGCCTCGCCATCCGGCCTCTCGGCAAAGACGGCCACTACGGCGTCTTCTTCGCCTCCCACCTCATCGCTTCAATCGACTTGACGGAACAGTAACGTGTCAGCCATGTCTCCGAACAGGCGTCAACCATGTCCCAGGTCCAAACACTCGACCCGGGCATCCTTTTCTGTGCCACCCAAAAAAGATGGCCGGGACAAGCCC